>NZ_JAGEKI010000001.1:0-726436 GCF_049887815.1 Pseudomonas sp. NFXW11
AGCTGCCTGAACGACACACCGGCGCGGCTTACCGCCGCTGAACGCTTCGCTCTTGTGGCGAGGGAGCTTGCTCCCGCTGGCTTGCGCAGCAAGCCCAAACCCAGACCGCGCGATACACCGGCAAGACACCGCCGCCTGAGTCCCGGGCCGCTACGCAGCCCAGCGGGAGCCAGCTCCCTCGCCACAGGTCATTTTTGCTTGCTCTAGCGCTTAACTGATCGGCATTACCCCCCCCGAGGTGCTTTTTTCATGCCCGCCGGCAGCCGGGCCTGGGCTGGTTGGCCGTTGGCCATTTTCACGGTTGCCAATGGCCCCAGGCCAGGTAGACTGCGCGGCTCGACGCAATTCGAGGTTGCCGGGGCCGCGGGTTGAGGGGCCATGTGCAGCACTGAGCGTCTGCCCGATTGCCCACCCGGACCCCGTTAAATGCCCAACCGGCCCCAGCCCAAGCTCAATCTGCGTATCCTGATCCTGGCCTTTGTCCTGCTGGCGGCGATGGCCACCCTGGGCAACAGCTTCTGGGTGATGTTCAAGATCCAGAAGCAGGAACTGATCGATAACGCCCTGCAAGCCAACCAGGCGTACGCCGAGCGCATCGCCAGCGGGGTGCAGCAGGTGCTCAGCTCCGATCAGACCCGGCTGCAATACGCCTCGCTGATTATCGCTCGCGCCATCAACGACCCGCAGCAACTGGCCGGCGAGGCGCAACGCCTGTTGGAGCAAGACAACAGCTTCAACTCGGTGCTGATCACCGATGCGCGCGGCACCATCATCGCTTCGGCCCCGGCGAGCCTGGGCCTCAATGGTCAGCCGATCAGGAACCAGGGGCCGCTCAAGCAGCAGCAGCCGATCATCAGCAACGCCTTCAAATCCCTGACCGGCCACCTGGTGGTGTTTGTCTCCCAGCCGGTGTTCGATGCCCAAGGGCAGTACCTGGGCCTGGTGGGTGGGAGCATTCGCCTGGAGCAGAAAAATGCCCTGCAAGATCTGATGGATCGCCAGGTGCGGCAAGACGGTGCACACGTCTACCTGGTGGACAGCACGCGCCGGGTGCTTTACCACCCCTATGCCGAACGGATCGGCAGCGTTGTCGCCGCCGACCCGATCGTCGATGCCGCGTTGAGCCAGAGCAGCACGGCGCTGCAGGCGCAGGATGCCCATGGCGAGCAGATGCTGGCCGGCGTCGCCTATGTGCCCAGCAGTCGCTGGGGGGTGATTTCCCAGCAACCGCTGGCCAATATCTACGCCAGCCTGGAAGAGACCCTGTCCAAGATCATCCGCGGCATGATTCCGCTGGCGCTGTTCGGGCTGTTGCTGATGTGGTGGCTGGGGGCGCGGATTTCCGTGCCCTTGTCGCGGCTCGCCGAGAGTGCCAAGCGGCTGGACAGCCCCGAGAGCTACCAGCGCATCAGCGCCATTGCCACCCACTATGTGGAAAGCTGGCAGATTCGCCGCGCGCTGCTGTTGGGCACCAGCCTGTTGCAGGAAAAGATCGGCCGGCTCAACCAGCAGGCGCAAAGCGATGCCCTGACCGGCCTGGCCAACCGCCGGGCGATGCAGGACACCCTGACGCTGTGGCGCGACAGCGACAAGGCCTTCGCCATCGTCTCCATGGACATCGACCATTTCAAACGGGTGAACGACACCTACGGCCATGCGGCGGGGGATGTGACGCTGCAGGTGATCGCCAACCTGATGCGGCAGAACCTGCGCAGCGACGACCTGGCGTGCCGGGTCGGCGGCGAGGAGTTCATGTTGCTGCTGCCCAACAGTTCGCTGCGCGCCGCCGCCGATGTCGCCGAACGCCTGCGGGCCTCGATCGAGGCAGCACAGATCGAGACCGTGGGCCATATCACCGTGTCCCTGGGGGTGACCCTGTGGCGCCCGGGTGGCGTTTCGCTGGCCGATGCCCTGGAGAAGGCCGACCAGTTGCTGTACCAGGCCAAGCAGCAGGGGCGCAACCGGGTGGTGGCCGAGGAACTGAGCCAGGCCCCGGCCTGAGCTCAATGCTCTTCACTCAAGCCGCTGAACGAAGCATGTGGCGAGGGGGCTTGCTCCCGCCCTTTCGGCCGGCGCTCCTCGAAAAGCCTGCTGGTGCGGCTCATAGGCTGTAGATGGGGGCGCTGCGCACCCCAGCGGGAGCGAGCTCCCTCGCCACAAGGTCGAGCTGTTGAATGGGCCCAAAAAAACGGCGCTTGTCCATCCAAGGCAAGCGCCGTTTTTTGTCAAGCGAACAGCCTTTTGTCGGCCTCAGGCCGAGACGGCGCTCATCCGCGCCCGCGCGGCATGCAGCTTCTTGTAGCTGTCGATCAGCCGCTGGTGCCGGTCCAGGCCTTCGAGCTGCATATTGGTCGGGGTCAGGCCATGGAAACGCACGCTGCCGTTGACCGAGCCGATCACCGCGTCCATGCGCTGGTTGCCGAACATACGGCGGAAGTTGAACTCGTAGTCGGCCAGCGCCAGTTCGTCGTCCAGCTCCACCTCCAGCACCGCGTTCAGGGCCTGGTAGAACAGCCCGCGCTCGACGGTGTTGTCGTTGTATTGCAGGAACATCTCCACCAGTTCCTTGGCCGGGTCGAACTGCCCCAGGGCCACGTGGATCAGCAGCTTCAATTCGAGGATGGTCAGCTGGCCCCAGGCGGTGTTGTCGTCGAACTCGATGCCGATCAGTGTGGTGATGTCGGTGTAGTCGTCCAGCTCGCTCTGTTCCAGGCGCTGCACCAGGTCTTGCAGGGCATCTTCATCCAGGCTGTGCAGGTTGAGGATGTCTTCGCGGAAGAACAGCGCCTTGTTGGTGTTGTCCCAGATCAGGTCGTCCACCGGGTAGATTTCCGAGTAGTCCGGCACCAGGATGCGGCAGGCGGTGGCGCCCAGGTGCTGGTACACCGCCATATAGACTTCCTTGCCCAGGCCTTCGAGGATGCCGAACAGGGTCGCGGCTTCCTCGGTGTTGGCCTGTTCCCGCTCGCTGGCGTCGACCTGGCTGGTGAAGTCCCACTCGACGAATTCGAAATCCGCCTTGGCACTGAAGAAGCGCCACGACACCACGCCGCTGGAGTCGATGAAGTGCTCGACGAAGTTGTTCGGCTCCATCAGCGCCTGGCTCTCGAAGGTCGGCTGCGGCAGGTCGTTGAGGCCTTCGAAGCTGCGACCCTGGAGCAGCTCGGTGAGGCTGCGCTCCAGCGCCACTTCGAAGCTCGGGTGGGCACCGAAGGAGGCGAACACGCCGCCGGTGCGCGGGTTCATCAGGGTTACGCACATCACCGGGAACTCACCGCCCAGGGACGCATCCTTGACCAGCACCGGGAAGCCTTGTTCCTCCAGGCCCTGGATGCCAGCCAGAATGCCCGGGTACTTGGCCAGCACCTCTTGGGGCACGTCCGGCAGGGCCAGTTCGCCTTCGAGAATCTCGCGCTTGACCGCGCGCTCGAAGATCTCCGACAGGCACTGCACCTGGGCTTCGGCCAGGGTGTTGCCGGCGCTCATGCCGTTGCTGAGGAACAGGTTCTCCACCAGGTTGGAGGGGAAGTACACCACCTCGCCATCGGACTGGCGCACGTAGGGCAGGGAGCAGATACCGCGCTGGGTATTGCCCGAGTTGGTGTCGAACAGGTGGGAGCCGCGCAGCTCGCCATCGGGGTTGTAGATGGCCAGGCAGTGCGCGTCGAGGATTTCCTTGGGCAGCTCATCCTTGCGCCCGGGCTGGAACCAGCGCTCGTCGGGGTAATGCACGAACGGCGCGTTGGCGATCTCTTCGCCCCAGAACTGGTCGTTGTAGAAGAAGTTGCAGTTCAGGCGTTCGATGAACTCGCCCAGGGCCGAGGCCAGGGCGCTTTCCTTGGTCGAGCCCTTGCCATTGGTGAAGCACATCGGCGACTGCGCGTCGCGAATATGCAGCGACCAGACGTTGGGCACGATATTGCGCCAGGAGGCGATCTCGATCTTCATCCCCAGGTCGGCGAGGATCTTCGACATGTTGGCGATGGTCTGCTCCAGCGGCAGGTCCTTGCCGGCGATATAGGTCGCCTGGCCGGCGGCGGCCTGGGGCATCAGTAGGGCCTGGGCGTCGGCGTCGAGGTTGTCGACTTCCTCGATCACGAACTCGGGGCCGGTCTGCACCACCTTCTTCACCGTGCAACGGTCGATGGAGCGCAGGATGCCCTGGCGGTCTTTCTCGGAGATGTCCGCCGGCAGCTCGACCTGGATCTTGAAGATCTGGTTGTAGCGATTCTCCGGGTCGACGATGTTGTTCTGCGACAGGCGGATATTCTCGGTGGGAATGTCCCGGGTCTGGCAGTAGAGCTTGACGAAGTAGGCCGCGCACAGCGCCGAGGAGGCGAGGAAATAGTCGAACGGACCCGGCGCCGAACCGTCGCCCTTGTAGCGGATAGGTTGGTCGGCCACCACCGTGAAGTCGTCGAACTTGGCTTCAAGTCGAAGGTTGTCGAGAAAGTTGACCTTGATTTCCATGGGGGGCACCGGTGTGACGAGGCAAAAAATGGTGGGCATTATCCGGGTTTTTGCCGGGCGGTGTTGTGGTTTTTCGGATTGAGGGCTGACCGGTACTGAGGTTGTCTCCATCCATGCCAAGACGCCTGCGGGCGTCACTCCACGTAGCGCAGCCACAGGTGGGTGCGATTGCAGATTGCCTCGACCACGGTTGAAATCACGGCTTGGCGGTGCTCATCGGCGACGTGGTAGAGGGCACAAAAGTCTGCCGCCACCGCGTTGGCCACAGACAGATCGGCAGGTTCTGCACGGAAAAAGCCCAGGTACGAGGCGCCGATGCCCAGCAGTTCATAGCCATGGGCCTGGGCAAAATGGCGTGCCACGCCATAGTTCTGCGCAGGGCCCAGGTCGCTGGTGAAATAGCCGTTGGGGAAGGCCGCGAGCGCCTGGCAGGCGTGCTCGACGGGAACCAGCAGTGCCGAGAGGGGCTGGTCGAGCAGTGTCACCGGGTTCTGTTGATACTCGCGCCACTCTTCCAGGGCCTGTTGATCAAGGCTCAAGCCATGTGCGCAAGCGTCTGCGAACGAGCTGGTGGCCACCAGCTCGGTGAAGTTGCGCAGGCAGATCTCGAACTCGGCCTTGGTGGTGGGGTAGCCCAGGTACTCACCGTCCTCGAAGCACTCTGCGGGTAGCCGGGCGATTTCCTGCTCCGTGGCATCGTCCAGGCCCAGGTTATTGCGCGCATGGCCTGAGGTGTAGCGGGCCTGGGCCAGGTCATCCAGGGTGATCAGCGGCCTGAACCCGGGGTGCTCGGCAGCGATCTTGTGATAGGCCTGCAGCAGTTGGTCCAGGCTGGAAATGGCACTCAAGCGGTATTCATCGCAGGTGCCGGCAGATGGGTTTCCCGGCAATTCATTTGCGCAAAATTGGATATTCATTAATCGCCACTGACTCCATGTTGGTGCTGAGGGGAATGAGTAAGCCTCAGCCGAGGCAGATCATCCACTGCGCAGTGGGTTTTGCAAGCAGCGAACCTGTACAGGATGGCGTTGCGCGTTAGGCAACAGGTCTGCGTCGCTTGGCCGGAAAATAACTTTAGGTTTAAAGTCAGGTTCAAGGTCAATGGCTATCCGAGGGGAATATGAGAATAGGCGAACTGGCGAAAATCAGCGGCTTGGCACCTTCACGCATCCGCTTCTACGAGGCAAGTGGGCTGATCAACTCCGTGGCGCGCAAAGCCAACGGTTACCGGGATTACGCCGCGGACACCGAGTGGGTTCTGGAGATTATCACCGGGGCCCAGGCGGCCGGTTTTTCCCTGGAGGAAATCCGCCAATTGCTGCCGATGAATGCCAATGGCTGGCGGCATGAGGAAATGCTCGACGGGCTCAAGCGCAAGGTGGAGGAAATCGAACTCCTGCAACAGCGGCTGGTGCAGAACAAGGCGCAGTTGCTGCGGGTCATCGAGGGTATCGAGGGCAAGCCCGAGGGCATGGCCTGTGCGGACAACGCGCAACAGCTGATCAATCGTCTGCGTGAAGAGGGCATGGCGGCCGCCGAACGTGCTGGTGCCCGGGCGGGCAAGTGAGCTGCAGCCTGTCAGGCGACCCCGGCCTGACAGGTGCGTGGGGTTTTCCCGCTGGTTGAATCAGCGCTCGCCCAGCAGGGTGGCCAGTGGCTTGGGGGCGTAGAGCGCGCTCTGGAACTGCGGCACATATTCGTACTTGAGCATTTTCCCCAGCTGCAAGGAGCGCAGGAAGTTCGACAGGCTGCCATCGCCCAGGGTCAGGACTACCAAATCTTCGTCCCTGCTGGAACCATGCCTGAGCTGGCGGGAAACCGCATAGCCATAGGCCAGCTGGCCCTGGTGATCGAGGTTGGTGAAGCTGTTGGTGACGGTATCGACGCTGCTGGACAGGTCGCCGAGTTTCCTGGCCCTGAAGGACACATCCAGCTTGCCGGTCTGGCTGTCGGCAATCTCATAGGCCACCGACAGCCCATCCTCCTTGCGGTCAATTGCCGTCAGCCATTTCGGCAGGTTGTAGCCGACCACGCCACGCACCCGCGCCAGCTCCGTATTGACCGGCAGCTTGAGCACATAGCCCCAGAAGTCCCCCGACAGCGACTGGCCCACCAGGGTGAAGGGCCCGAGGTTGGCCTTGCCCGGCTTGTTGGTGATGATCGACACCGCCACTTCGTTGTAGGCGTCGTTGTCGCAGTGCTCATAGGTGTAGGCGGTGAAGGCGATCAGGCCGCGACCCGGCCACACCTGCAGCGGCTGCACGTGGGCCAGTACTGCGGCCGGCATCAGTGCCCGGAGCCGCTCCAGGTCTGCGGTGTAGACCGCGGTTACGCGGCTGTTCTGGTAGTAGAAGTTGGGCGAATAGGACTCGAAGCCCATGTCCACCTTGTGCTTCTCCAGCCCCTCGAACCAGCTCAGGTCAACCCCCGGCAACTGTTGCGCTACTAGCGACAGAGGAGGGTTGGAGCGAAAACGCTCGTACAGGCCACCCTTGACCACGGGCACCGGGTGACCGGCGATATCGATCATTGTGCTGTCGGCCTGGCTGGGCATTTCAGCTGTCGCCGCCAGTGCATGGCTGGCCATGGTGGTGCAGAGCACTGCGGTAAGAACGGCGCTTGCGAATTTCACTCTGTCTCTCTCCTGGTGCTGGATGGCATCGACCAGAGAACTCCACCGAGCGTGCGCTGCGCCTTGATCGCTGGCGCCGCCATGCCCGGCGAAATCCGCCGGGGCAGGCGTTCGGGGCCTGCCGACATTCACCTTAACGTTGAACTTAAGTTTAAGGTCAACACCCGCCAAGGTAGAAAATCAACGCCACGCCGACAGGCTTCTGCTTGACTCTCAACCTGACTTTAACGCTAGCGTCTGCCACCGATTGGACGAGGCAATGTGGCACTTCATCAATAGGTTCAGGAGCAACGCATGAGTCAGCAACACACCCCACAGATGCCATGGATGATCTATGGCGCCAACGGCTACACCGGTGAACTGATTGCTCGTGAGGCCGCCAAGCGCGGGCTCAAACCGGTGCTGGCGGGGCGCAGCCGGGACCAGGTAGAAGCCCTGGCCCGGGAGCTGGGCCTTGAAGCCCGGGTTTTCGGCCTGGATGACCCGCTGCGCTTGCTGGCGCAGATCAAGGGCTTGGGCTTGGTGCTGCACTGCGCCGGGCCGTTTTCGGCAACCGCCGCGCCGATGATGGAGGCCTGCTTGCACGCCCAGGCGCATTACCTGGACATCACCGGGGAGATTGCCGTGTTCGAGCATGCCCAGTCCCTGGACGCCCGTGCGCAAGCGGCGGGGGTGGTGATCTGCCCGGGCGTGGGTTTCGATGTGGTGCCCACCGACTGTGTGGCGGCGGCACTCAAGGCGGCGTTGCCCGATGCAACCCACCTGGCCCTGGGCTTCGATTCCCGTTCGAGCTTTTCCCCGGGCACCGCCAAGACCTCGGTGGAAGGCATGGCCCAGGGCGGCAAGGTCCGCCGCGACGGACGGATTGTCAGCGTGCCGCTGGCCTATGAGGTGCGCCGGATCGACTTCGGCGCCGGAGAGAAACTGGCCATGACCATTCCCTGGGGGGATGTGTCCACGGCCTATCACACCACCGGCATCGCCAATATCGAAGTGTTTATACCGGGTTCCGTGGCCATGATTCGCGGCGCCCGGTTCGCCAACCTGATCCGCCCGCTGCTGGGCCTGGCCTGGGTGCAGCGAAGGCTCAAGGCGCGCATTGGCAAGACGGTGGTGGGCCCGGATCTACAAAGACGCGCCGACCAGGGCACCTATGTCTGGGGCGAAGCCCGCAACCCGCGGGGCGAGCGCAAAGTGGCGCGGGTGCACACTGCGAATGTCTACAGCCTGACGATTGATGCGGCCTTGAGCGTGGTTGGCCATCTGTTGCAGGAGCGGCCCGGCGGAGGGGCCTACACACCGGCGAAGCTGCTGGGGGCTGACCTGGTGACGCAACTGCCCGGGTCGGGCGCCTTGAGCATCGAGTGAAGCTTCCAGGATGCCCCTGAAAAAGCCTCGACCTTGGAAGCGCAAATGGCGGATGCCGACCAGGCCCAGGCCGACAGCGGCGCCGGCCTGATCAGCAGCGGCAACTTCAACGGGCCGGCAGCACATCCTGCTTGGGCATGAAGAAGCGGGCAAAGAGCTCGGACTGCGACTTGATATTGAGCTTGGCGTAGAGGTTGCGCCGGTGAACCTTGATGGTTTCCGCCGAGAGGGACAGTTTGCCGGCTATTTCCTTGGTGGAAAAACCGCTGAGCAGCAACCGGAGCACATCGCTTTCCCGGGTGGTTATTTGCGTGCCCAGCTGATTGACCGTTTCCGGCCATGCAGAGGGAACGCTGAGGTTGCGTTCGACTTCATTCTCGAAAGACATGCGCTGATGCATCAAGGCCATGACCCAGGGCTTGACGATATCCAGCAGGGTAATCTGCTCCTGGCTGAAGCGGGCGCCGCTGCCAATGGACATGCACAAGGTGCGATCCGGGTCGAGCTGGACGTTGTATTGCGCCTCATCGACCGAAATGTACTGGGCAAAATACTGCTGGTAGTACTCGGTTTCCAGAAAGTACTCCGGGGCAATATCCAGCAAGTGAAAGAACCCGCTCTGCGGGTTTTCCCGGTTGGCTATATAGAAAGGGTCCAGCAGATACAGGCCCTTTACATAGTGATGCATAAAGGCATCGACTTCTTCCGCATCCGCTACTTCAGGCAGGCTGACCACTTGCACGTGTCGATTGCTGAACACCAGCACCACCCAGTTATCGATCTGCACATACTCATTCAAGGTGCGTATCAGCGAACTCCAGAACTCTGGGCGGTTCAGCTGCATGATCAGTTTTCCAATCGAACGGTGCCAGGCCAGGCTCTGCAGGTCGAGCGGCATTGTCTACCCCTTTAGGGTTAGGAATGGGGGCTTCGAGGCTAAGTATTCGTAGGTATTTACTATTGCGCGACGCCCAGTATATTCGCTGTCAGAGTTAACGACGGCCATGAGGGCCAATCGTCTGGACAGGGATGTTGCATGAGAAAGTCACGCTTGCGAACCATTTTTTCGGCCTCGCTGCTTGCGGTGGGCATTAGCACATCGGCGGTCGCCGCAGAGCCGGTGATGTACCTGTACAACTGGTTCGGGCTGCTGGCCCCGGAAACCCCAAAGGAGTTTCAGCAGGAAACCGGCACCCGGATTCACATGGACCCCTTCGACAGCGCCGACATGATGCAGAGCAAGGTCATGGCCGGGCGCACCGGCTATGACGTGGTGGTGGTGACCTCCAACGTGCTGCCCAGCCTGATCCAGGCCGGGGTGCTGCAACCCCTGGACCGGGCGCAACTGAGCAACCTGGCCCATATCGATCCCGCTATGCTGGCCCAGCTGGCGGTCAACGACCCGGGCAATCGCTACGCCGTGCCCTACCTGTGGGGCACCACCGGCATTGGCTATGACGTCGACAAGGTCAAGGCCGCCCTGGGCGATAACGCCCCGGTCAATAGCTGGGATCTGATCTTCAAGGAAGAGAACATCAGCAAGCTGCAGTCCTGCGGCGTGGCCATGCTCGATTCTCCCAGCGAGATCATCTCCATTGCCCTGAATTACCTCGGGCTGCCCAGCAACAGCAAGAACCCCGACGATTACCAGAAAGCCCAGGACCTGCTGTTGAAGATCCGGCCTTACATCGTCTATTTCGACTCGTCGAAAATCGACACCGACCTGGCCGACGGCAATATCTGTGCAGTAGTGGGCTGGGCCAATGGCGCACTGGCTGCACAGGCCATCAATGAGAAGAACAACACCGGCCGGCGGATTACCTACAGCCTGCCGCGCGAAGGTGCGCTGGTGTGGTCGGAAAACCTGGTGATGCTCAAGGACGCTCCCCATCCCAAGGAAGCCATGGCGTTTCTCAACTACATGATGCGGCCCGAAGTGATCGCCAAGACCTCGAACCACACCCTGTACCCCAACGCCAATAAAGACGCCACCGAGTTTGTCGAGCGCACCTTGCGCGACAACCCCTGGATCTACCCCGACAAGAACACCGTCGCCAGCCTGGTTCCCCTCGAACCGCTGCCCTTGAAGCTGGAACGTATCCGCACGCGGGTCTGGACCAAGGTCAAGAGCAGTATTTGATCCAGCTTGATTGGCGGCGTTGAAGCACTGGGGTAATGCCTGTTACCCCAGTGCCCAGCATGAGCTGTGGCCCGCGGTGGCCCATCGTTCAGATGCCCGGAGCAGGATGTTCCTTGCGGCTACAGGTGATTGCCCCGGGCGGCGTGTGCCCGGCGTTCTGATATCGCTGTTGATCACAGCGCCCATTCAACGCTCCATGCAGGAAGGGAACAGCGGATGTTCAGCCCAGCCAATCAAGTGCACTTCGCGTTGACCATCGATGGCCTTGAGCAGGATTTCCAAGTGCTCGCCTTTACCGGTGAGGAGGGGATCAACCGGCCTTACTTGTTCAATATTGAACTGCTGAGCCAGCGTTCGGACCTGGATCTTCAAAGCTTCTTCGACCGACAGGCTTTTCTGGCCTTCGACAACCAGGGCAATGGCGTTCATGGGCGTATCTATCACCTCGCCCAGAGTGCCAATGGGCGCTACCACCTGGCCCTGGTTCCGCACTTGTCCTACTTGCGCCACCGCATCAACCAGCGGATCTACCAGGGCTTCTCGGTGCCGAAGATCATCGCGCTGATTCTGGAAGAGCACGGAATACTGGGCGAGGCCTATCGCTTTGATCTGGCCGCCAGCTACCCCGAGCGCGACTGCTGCACCCAGTACGAGGAAACCGACCTGCACTTTATCCAGCGCCTGTGCGAAGAGGAGGGCATTCATTTTCACTTTCGCCACAGCGCTCAAGGCCATGTGCTGGTGTTCGCCGATCGGCAGGCGGCGTTTCCCAGGATCGAGCAACCCGGGCGGTGCGCCATGCAGCGCAGCCACGGGGCTTACCATCAGGCTGAAGGGCAAAGCCAGCAGACGGGGTTGGCCAGCGGTCATGTGCTGGACATCGGCGAGCACCAGGACCGGCAATGGAACGACCTGTGGCTACTGACCCAGGTCAGCCATGAAGGACGGCAGCCGCAAGTGCCGGGGGAAAGCCTTGGCGCTGGCAACAGCGGCGCCGAAGATGACGGCTATCAGGGTTACCGCAACCGCTTCCAGGTTCGCCCCTGGAGCCAGCTCTACCGTCCCCCCCTGACTCACAGAAAACCCCAAGTGCCTGGCAGCCAGAGCGCGATAGTGATTGCCCTGGAGGACCGGGAGCGGCAAGCGGGCCGGGTCAAGGTCAGGTTCCCCTGGGATCGTGAGGGGCGCTTTGATGACAAGAGCAGTTGCTGGCTACAGATGGCCAGCGATTGCCCGGGCGAGCCGCTGAGCATGGGGATGGAAGTGCTGGTCACCTTTGTTGAAAACGATCCTGATCGGCCATTGCTGGGCGGTTGTCTGCTGGGCCGCTGAAGGGGGTGAGGTTCGGCAAGAGTGACATGACGGTTGCTTCAGCCTTTGCCCGCTTTGTTGCGCCGACAGCGCTCAGAGCAATAGCGCACCTCTTCCCAGCAGCGGGCCCACTTCTTTCTCCAGGTAAAGGGCAGGCCGCAGGTGGCGCAGGTTTTGACTGCCAGCTCGGTGTTTTTCACAACGGCTGACCGGCATCGAGTGTGGCGAGCAGGTGCTGCCCACGTTGCCAAAGCGCCTGCTGCCTGGACTCTGGCATGCGCGCCAGGTTCTTGTAGATAAGGGCCAGGCGTTGATTGCCCCGCAGAAGGTCCGCGTGGCGCATCAGGAAATGCCAGTACAGCGCATTGAAGGGGCAGGCATCTTCGCTGGTGCTTTCACTGACCTTGTAGGCGCAGCCCGTGCAGTAGTCGGACATGCGCTTGATGTACTGGCCGCTGGCGCAATAGGGCTTGGAGCCCAGGTAGCCACCGTCGGCGTGCATCACCATGCCCAGGGTGTTGGGCAGCTCGACCCAGTCGAAGGCGTCCATATAGATCGCCAGGTACCAGGCGCAGATCTCACTGGGGGCAATGCCTGCGAGCAGGGCGAAGTTGCCGGTCACCATCAACCGCTGGATATGGTGGGCGTAGGCATGCTCAAGGCTCTGGCCGATTGCCTGGCGCATGCAGTTCATCCGGGTTTCGCCGCTCCAGTAGAACGGCGGAAGCGACCGGCTGTTGCCGAAAACATTGCCATGGGCGTAGTCCGGCATTTTCAGCCAATAGACCCCGCGCACATATTCCCGCCAGCCGATCAGTTGGCGGATAAAGCCTTCGGCTGCATTCAACGCCACAGTGCCTGACCCATAGGCGGCTTCCACATCGCTGCACAGCTGCCGCAGATCCAGCAGGCCGATATTCAACGCCGCGCTGATCCTGGCGTGAAACACAAAGGGCTCGTTGCTGGCCATGGCGTCCTGATAGTCGCCGAAGGCGGCCAGCCCCCAATCGAGGAAGTACTGCCACAGGGACTGGGCGTCGGCGCGGGTGACGGGATAGTCGAAGCTGTCGAGGCGGCCGTAATGGTGGGGGAAGTGTTTGGCCACCAGGGCCAGTACCTCTTGGGTGATGGCATCCGCGGCAAAGCGTGCCGGGGCAGGGGGCCTCAGGCCCTTGGGCAAGGCCTTGCGGTTATCCGCATCGAAGTTCCAGGCGCCGCCCACCGGGCTGCCATCGCCATTGAGTAGCAAGCCGCTCTTGCGGCGCATGTCCCGGTAGAAGAACTCCATGCGCAGTTGCTTTTTGCCCTGCGCCCAGCGGGAAAATTCGCCCCGTGAACAGAGAAAACGCGAGTCGGCATGCCAATGGATGGCCAGGCCGCACTGCTTCAGCGACTGTTCCAGGCGCCAGTCGCCGCATTCCGTCAGGTGCAGTTCGCTGGGCTGCAGTTGTGAGTGCCAGCGCTGCAGCTCGCCGGGCACCGAGCCCGTGTTGCGCGGGTCATCGAGCGCGACATAGTGCACGCGGATACCGCGCTGCTGCAGTTCCTGGGCGAAATGGCGCATGGCACTGAAGACCAGGGCGATTTTCTGCGGATGGTGGGGCACATGGCTGGCTTCTTCCATCACCTCCACCAGCAAAACGCAGTCGCGCTCGGCGTCCAGGCCTTGCAGTGAGGCGAGGTCGAGAGAGAGCTGGTCGCCTAGGACCAGGCATAGCCGGTGGGTGGTGGTCATGGGGGGTGGGTCCGGCGGGATAGGTGGAGTGCGGGATGATGGATAAATTGTACAAGATAATATTTATGTACAAGTATTTTTGGCGTGCTTTGGGCGGGAAAGCTTTTTGGGGGGCGGTGATGTTGCGCGGTTGTTAGGGGGCGATGGCGGAGGCGTAGTGACGCCCCCGGGGCTTTATCTGACGGTCTGTGATCCCTGGGACGTTAGCGGTTTGGGCTCAGGGTTGTCGAAGGCTTGCGCAGGGCGCGGGATTTAGGGGGTGTTGGGGAAGCGGCTGCAAGCTGAGGTTTTTTTGCCTTGGCGCTGAGGGTTTTGCCGGGCGCAGCCTTTGCCGAGGCTGGTGACACAAAAGCACTGGGCTCCATCGAAAACCGCTCCGCCAGTGCGTATGCCATCTTGTGGCTGATGGGCCGATTGCCACTGAGCACCTTGGATACGGCGGTTTTATCGCCAATTTCAGGAAGGTCCGAACCCGTGAGCCCGAGGGTTTCCATCAGGTCCTTGAGCAACTGCACAGGGCTGCAGCTGGCCACAAAAGCGGCATTCGCTTGGCGAAACTGCTCGGAGTCGCGCTGGTAGGCCAGCATCTTATCCTCGAGCTCCAGCAGAATTCTTTCCTCGACCTTGCTCAGTTCGCGCCCGTCAGTGAGTTCATCGAGCAGCAGGGTTGCACGTGCATAGTCCGCCGGGGTCTTGATGCCATGCACAAACTCACCGCGCAGGCGCTCAAGCACCCCGTGGAGCTCAGCAAGCGTTGCGATCAGGGTTTGCAGTTCGTTGTGGGCAGTGCTCATCGTTTTACCCCTTGGTTTCTTGCATACCAGGCGCTGGCAAGGACGTAGTCGGTATGGGTGTAGAAGGGCATTTCGGTGTCCTTTGATTCGGTACGCGAGAGGTGCTCGGAACGCGGGTTGGCGAGCCGATAGGGACTATGGGCGGTGGGTCCTGGGGGGACAAGTCAGGTGATTCTGCAAGTTCTGTAGGATTGCGTTCTGGGGCGTGGCGGTTTGAGAGCAGGTGCGGTCAGCATCTTCTGCGAGACGATGCGCCAGAAGGTCTTTTCCCCAGCAGCGGCTATAGGGGTAATTGCACGGACTTGCCCACCCATTTGCATCGAACTTGACCAGCAGAGAACGGCCCAAAGCGGTCAGTCGGATCGGCGACCGACGCCTTCAACCTATCGCCCAAAAGCCCCCGGGGAAAATCATTACCTTGCCTGTTTCGTCCTCTTTTGACTCTCGTATTGACATATCGATAAATCTCGATATCCTCAGCTCATGGAATTAGTCGAAATATTCAAAGCCCTCTCCAACCCGATACGCCTTGAAATCCTGAAAGGCTTGAAGGACCCCGTTAAGAACTTCCCTCCGCAGGATGAAGGAGACGTTCTCACGGTGGGGGTCTGCGTAAGTAGTATTCAAGAAGGCATTGGGCTGTCGCAGTCAACGGTGTCTGGTTATCTTGCAACGCTGCAACGAGTGGGCCTGGTCGAGGTCAGGCGCATCGGTCAGTGGACCTACTACAAGCGCAATGAAGCCACTATCAGTGCGCTTGCCGAGATCATAGGGACAGATCTCTAATTTTTTTTACCACGAGATATCTAGATTTCTCGATATCTCTTTTTATCGATACGAGGATTCAGAATGAAAGCGTTGATGCTCAAGTCATTTGGCGGCCCGGAATCATTCGAACTCTGCGACGTGCCCAAGCCCGTGCCGGGCGCGGGACAAGTTCTGGTGCGGGTATACGCAACCTCCATCAACCCCTTGGATTATCAGGTTCGACGTGGTGACTATTCCGACCTGGTGCAACTGCCGGCCATTACCGGACACGATGTCTCGGGGGTTGTCGAGGAAGTCGGGCCGGGGGTGACGTCCTTCGCTCCGGGAGACGAAGTCTGGTACACCCCGCAGATATTTGAAGGGCCAGGCAGTTATGCCGAATACCACGTTGCGGCCGAAAGCATTATCGGGAAGAAACCGCCATCGCTGAGCCATCTCGAAGCGGCAAGCCTGACCCTGGTTGGCGGGACGGTGTGGGAAGCACTGACCGGGCGTGCAGCGCTCAGAGTGGGAGAAAGCATCCTAATCCACGGCGGCGCGGGGGGCGTAGGTCATATCGCGATCCAGGTGGCTAAGGCCATTGGAGCGCGGGTCTTCACGACCGTGCGCGAAGCAAACTTCGAGTTCGCACGAGGCATGGGGGCCGCTGTGCTCATCGACTACGAAAAGGAGGATTACGTCGACGTCATCAATCGGGAGACGGATGGCCGCGGAGTCGATGTGGTGTTCGACACCATCGGCGGCAACACGTTGACGCGCAGCCCCGACGTGCTCGCTCAACTCGGCCGCGTGGTCTCGATTGTGGACATTGCCCTGCCGCAGAACCTTGTTCAGGCCTGGGGCAAGAACGCGAGTTATCACTTCGTTTTCACCAGACAGAACCGGGGCAAGCTTGATGAACTGAGCACATTGGTAGAGCGCGGTCAGCTGCGGCCACACGTTGGCGCTGTCTATTCGCTTGAAGACATGGCGCTCGCCCATGCCCGGTTGGAAAGCCCCAACAACGGCATTCAAGGAAAAATTGCGATTGCAGTCGAGCCATCGCTCATTTCGTAAGTGCGTACTGTTAACCGTTCAAGCCATATGAGAGGAACGCCATGATTTATGAGATCGCTCTGCTCCCCGTCCACAAAGAACGCATTGAAAGTTTCAGGCATGCATTTGCCAAGGTCGCTCCCTTGCTCACCCGTGCAAAGGGTTACGGCGGCCACTTGCTCGCGCAAGGGATTGAAAGCCCCGAGCGATTCAACCTGATAGTGCGCTGGGCTTCACTTGAAGATCACACGCCGGGCTTCGAAGAGAGTGAAGACCATCGGATATTCATGATGGGCCTGGAGGAATATTTTTCGGAAGAGCCGAGGGTCTACCACATTGAAGGGGCTGCTTTTGCTGCTGGCGAACAGGTAGTTGCCGATATCGTAGACTAGAGCGACTGACTACTTTTGGCCGTGAGTTGCCTGCTGTGAAGGGCGGTTTCCGACCCATAGCTGAAGGTCAGATACGGTAGAGTTCGGCCAAAAGCAGTCATTGAAAATGTGTCTACGTAACTCAGGACTGATCGCTTTTCCAATGAGTGGCGTGAATATGGGGAGTATGCAATGGATAAGGACGCTTTTTTCTGGCAGGTACAGGATGGTCATTTACCCGCTCCGCCGGCGGCCGAAACCCTTGGTATAAAAATATTGAAGGTGGATGGCGATAAGGGAACTATCGAAGTTTCATTCGAGGCTACCGCAGCTTTCACAAACCCCGTGGGCAACGTACAGGGCGGCTTTCTTGCCGCGATGCTGGATGACACCATGGGGCCCGCTCTTGCCTCAACACTCAAGAAAGGTGAGTTCGCGCCAACGTTGAACCTGAATGTCAGTTTCTATGCGCCTGCGCAAATAGGGACATTGATTGGAAGAGGGCGCGTGAGCAGAAAAGGAGGCCAGGTTTGTTTTCTTTCCGGTGAGCTTGAACAAGCTGGGAAAATTGTTGCAGCCGCAACTGCATCCGCATTGATCCGCCAGTTATAGGCGTTTTATGTAGAGCATTGATTAGGTTGCAAAATCGCTTTTTTGATTGGTCCGGCTGGCACTCGCCAGGTAATAAAGGATGTACCCCGAGTACAGCAGCGAGCCGGCCGCCACTTCATTGTCGAAACTCAACTTGAGTGCCTGCTCGTCGTCGAAGCCATATTGCGCAAGCCTGTCCCCGGCAAAGCCGGCCAGCCGTGACAGGTTGAAACCATCGATTTCGCCCTGTTCGCCAAAGTCGAAACTCACCGGCCCCGCCGGCAGGTGAACGGCGCAGCCGTAGCCATGCTTGAAGTAACGTACACCGCCGGCCAGTTCTCCTTGTTCGGCAATGTTCATATCCGCCCAATCGGCGTTGCTGGTGGGCAGGGGGATGGCGGCTTGTTGCAGCAGATCGACGGCGTTGCGGACAGCGTTCTGGTAGTCGGCAATCAATTGGGCGAGGTGCTGGTTCATCGGATCTGGGCTCTTGGATAAAGGACTGCAGGGGCGGTGGCAGTTTGTACTCGCATCAGTGCTTTTTAGGCCGTTCCAGACGGCCCTTGCCGTGGTAGTTCAAAAAGTCCCGCATGGCAGTGGTCACGGTTTCCTGCGCGGCGATGCGCCAGAAAGTCTCTTCCCCCAACAGTGGCTCCAGGCGCTTGATCAGCTCCTGGGCGGTGTTGTGGTGGCCGCTACTCAGCCAGTGCCTCAACAGTTGCTGGTTCTCCTGGCGCGACAACTGCGCGGCCTGCTGCAGTTGCAGTGCATGGCTGAAGTTCAGTGGCCACAGGCGTTTAATAAAGTCGACTCGCTCGGGCGCTGGCAGGCTCAGCAGCCAGTTGCGCACTTGCTTGTCCATGGCGCAAGTGCCGGTTCTGTGGGCCAGTTGTTCGGGGGTGAATTGCATCTGCGGCTAATACTCTTGGTCCATCAGAACAACAAGGCGCACTGCGCCTCTTGCGCCTGCAAGCGCAGGATCAGGCCCGAGGTGAATTCAATCACCAGGTGATGGTCCGCAGGAAACTGGTTCGAAAGGTAGAAGGTCTCGGTGGCGGCTCCGGCTTCCACCACGCCTATGGCATGCACGCAGCCCATATCGCTTTCAAAGGCGTTCAATTCCCTGGCATCGGCGCAGAAGTAGCTCAACTGACTGAAGCTGAGAATGATCTGGCGCGCCTCTTCGGCGGGCACCCAGTCTTGCTCCAGGCGGTTGAAGGTCAGGGTCAGGGTGCCTTTCAGGACGTCGTATTGGATGGCATCGGCGTTATAGAAGTTGTGCAGATCGTAGGCACGTCCCTGCACTTCAACTTCGATATGGCCCAGGAGGAAGTTGTGAAAGTGCATGAGCGGCTCTTTATCTCTTGATGGCAGACGGGAGGAACGGGCTGGGGCGAGTCAGTAGTCGCTAGTGGATTATCTCCACTTTGCTGGTGCATCTGACTAAAATCCGTCAACGATATCATTTGCGAGGCCGGCCATGGATGCCGCAGAAGAGTTGATAGATGGAGCAGGGCGCGTGATTGGCCACATTGGCTTCTGGCCATCGTTTCACGACGCAGAAGTCATTTCGTTTTCGCTATCGCGGCCCCTTCACCGGGCCCATTCGGTTACCGTCGCCAAGCTCTGCATTCACTATCGTGAGCATGAAATAGTGGGGGCGGGTACCGCAGATTTTGAATACGTTTGCTGCAAAAGCTTACTCATTGAACTGATATTCAGTGACCTCCAGGAACTGTCGCTGGAGGATTTCAACCGCCAAAACGTGCTCGAATCAATCCATTTCAAACGCTCGCAGGATTCATCGATTATTGCTGAACTGGTCTCCATCTGGGGTTTTGGCGGAGTCATCCGCTGCACCACGGTAGCCGTCGGTGAAATGACCAACCTCTTGGATTGATCATCCGGATTTGCAGTGTGCCTACGGATGGCACTGCCACCGTTGCCATCCAATAGGCTGCAGGCGCCCGCCCATCATCCCCAACAGATCATAACTATCACGCAGCAGAATCGCCGCTGCGTTGGCCATAGGTTGTAGATCAGTATCGTCACTCTTGGCTGCAAAGCTGCCGCAGGATTGAAGTTCGCGGCAAGATCCACTCACTTCGAAAAAGGCCTCCCCCATGAGAATAGGAGAGCTGGCCAAGATCACTGGCCTGGCCCCGTCGCGCATCCGTTTCTACGAGGCCAGCGGGCTGATCCACTCGGTGGCGCGCAAGGCCAATGGCTACCGGGATTACGCAGACGATGCGGTCTGGGTGTTGGAGCTGATCACCAGTGCCCAGGCGACGGGGTTTTCCCTGGAGGAGATCCGCCACTTGCTGCCGCTCGGTTCCAAGGGATGGCAGCACGAGGAACTGGTTTCCGGGCTCAAGCGCAAGGTCGAGGAAATCGATGCGCTGCAACAGCGTCTGGCGCGCAACAAGGAACAGCTGCTGCTGGTGATCGACAGTATCGAAGGCAAACCCGAGGGCGTGCCGTGCCTGGACAATACCCAGCGGGTGCTGGAACGGTTGCGGGGGGAGATCGCCTTGGGCAAGGCCGGCGCCACGCTTGGCCGGTGAGTCGGCAAGTGCGCTGAGAAAAGGCGCCTCGATCGGCACATGGCGAGGTCGGAGCAGGCTTCGTGGAGATCAAGTGGCGGCGTGGGTGCTCAAGCTGAAATCAGGGGCTTGACCTTAAACTCAACTTCAAGGTTAACGTCCGCTCACCCCCACTTGAGGTAGCGCCCATGAACCTGTTCAGCCCCCTGACTCTCCCCAATGGTTCAACCATTGCCAACCGCATCGCCAAGGCCGCCATGGAAGAAAACATGGCCGACGCCGAGCACGCGCCGTCGCCGCAACTGCTGCGCCTGTACCGGGCCTGGGCCGAGGGTGGCGCCGGCCTGATCATCAGCGGCAATGTGATGGTCGACAACCGCGCCATGACTGGCCCGGGCGGGGTGGTGCTGGAAGATGAGCGGCACCTTGAGCAGTTCCGCCAATGGGCCGCCCTCGGGCGCTCCCAAGGCGCGCAGTTCTGGTTGCAGATCAATCACCCAGGCCGGCAGATGCAGGCCAATCTGGGCCAGGCCACCTGGGCGCCGTCGGCGGTGGCCCTGGAGCTGGGCAGCATGTCCAAGCATTTCGCCGTGCCCCAGGTCATGACTGCCCAGGTGATCGAGGAGGTGGTCCGGCGTTTCGCCAATACCGCGCGGCTGGCCGAGCAGGCCGGCTTTAGTGGGGTGGAGATCCACGCCGCCCATGGCTACCTGCTCAGCCAGTTTCTGTCGCCCTTGAGCAACCAGCGTAGGGATCAATGGGGCGGTTCGCTGCACAATCGCGCGCGCCTGTTGCTGGATATCGTCAAGGAGGTACGGGCGGTGGTGGCCCCGCAGTTCGCGGTGGCGGTCAAGCTCAACTCGGCGGACTTCCAGCGCGGCGGCTTCAGTGCCGAGGATGCCAAGCAGGTGGTGCTTCTGCTCAATGAGCTGGCGGTGGACCTGGTGGAGATTTCCGGCGGCAGCTACGAAGTACCGGCCATGCAGGGCGAGGCCCGGGACGGCCGTACCCTGGCTCGGGAAGCCTACTTCCTGGAGTTTGCCCGCGACATTCGTGGGGTGGCGAAGATGCCGATCATGGTCACCGGGGGCATTCGGCGGCGGCCGGTTGCCGAGCAGGTGATCGCCAGCGGGGTGGAGATGGTCGGCATCGGCACCGCCCTGGCCATCGACCCGGCCTTGCCCCGGGACTGGCAGGCCGGCAGGGACAACGCGCCACAGCTGCCGGCCATTACCTGGAAGAACAAGGCCCTGGCTTCGCTGGGCAATATGGCGGTGGTGAAATTCCAGCTGGGCAAGCTCAGTGCCAGCAAGGCGCCCCAGCCTGAGGTGTCGCCGTGGTGGGCCTTGATTGTGCAGCAATTGGCCAATGCCTGGCGTACTCGCCAGTACCGGCGGCGCATGGCTTGTCGTTGAGGTGGCGTGGGGGTTGGGCAGGGGGCCTGTGCTGTCGGGCCAAGGATAGCCTGCGGTAAACCATGGATGCCCGGCCATCGGGCCGCCCAATATTCGTGCGTCCTGCATTTCCAGCGGCAGGCTGGTGGGGAGAGGGTCGCCGCGCAGGAGTCGATCGAGGAACAGTGCGGCTTGGGAAATGGGGCCGATCAGCAAGCCGTGATGGACCCAGATGGGGTCGTAGTTTGAGGTTGCTCCAAGGTGGGTGGTTTGCAGCTCTGCAGGGGGGGGGGGGGCGAAGCGGACCTTGGACAGACCCAACGGGGTGAATGCGCGTTGATTCACGGCGTCGGCCAGGGGGAGATCGGTGAGGCGTTCGATCAGGTTGCCGATCAGCAGGTAGCCCTGGTTCGAGTAGCGCCAATGGGTGCCGGGGTGGTAGCGAAGTCGGGTGCCGTCGAGGCGCTGGATCATTTCAGTGGGTGGTCAGGCTGACTCGTTTATCGCGCACTCCAGCAAGATTCCGGCATGGTCGCCAGCAATCCGGTGATCAAGCGCTTCGACCTGCGTCTGGAAACCCGCACCCGCCGCACCACCCGCCGCGACTACGACTTCGAAAAACCGCGCCTCACACTCGAAAGCGAAAACCGTGGCGACGCCTTGCCCGACCTCGAAGACTACGATTACCCAGGTCGTTTCATCGACCGCGAGCGCGGCAAGCACTTGGCCAAACGCGCCCTCGAACGCCATCGCAGCGATTTCAAGCTGGCTGAAGGCAAGAGCGATCAACCGTTGCTGGTCAGCGGCCACTTCCTCGCCCTCTCATCCCACTGCGTTACGGCCTCGTTGAACGACTCGCCCTGTCAAGCGCGCTGACCATGCCGTACAAAACCATTTCTCGCCCACTAGGCATTCGATTGATGCGTGACGGCTGGCTCTACGTCGTCGTCGACAAGAAGCCTGAAGCCGTAATGCACGAATACCGTATTCAGGACGGCATCGTTACGCAACTGCTGTGGGAGAAAGGTGAGATCACCGCCAATAAACGCGAAAGTAATGTGGGCGAAGAAGAACCAAAATCGCGGATTCCAAGAAGATCGCATGCAACTGGCAGAGATCACTTCAACCCCTCAGGTCGGTCTAAGACAAATAAATAACAGACCTACTGCAGTGATTAGCATTCCAAATATGACAATTCGAGAGCTGGATGATGTTGGATTTGGCCTTGCCGCGTATTGGTCAAGCAATCTCCAGCGCAATCACTGGGAGCCTTGGACTGAACCTTTGCTATATCAACTCAATTTACTGAGTCCACCAGACGCGCCACTCCAACTGGGGTTAGAAATTTTTGCGCATGAGGCTAACGCTCAGCACGGTCTTGCCATAAAGTTGCGATACCATTCACTCCTCGGAGCCAAAAAACTTCAGGAAATAATGTTTGAAACTAAGATGCTTAACGTTGGAAGCGGGAAGGAATTTTCAACAACCGGGTTTCTCAGCGCACGAAATACAACTGCTTAAGCATTCATTATGACCATCGACACGCTAACTGTGCTCGAATCATCAAAACAAGCCGGGCAAACCTAATGTCTTCAATAAATGAGCGATCCAGCGACGATCTAAATCTCAAAAAAATACCGCCCGTGGCTGGTGAGAAACGTAAGTTCGCGACAGGTGAGGCATTATTCTTCTCCCCGCTTCCGATACCAACGGGCAACGTCCCCATGGATTTGGGCGGAAGCTTTGTTGAGGTAAATGACACATTCCTCGACGTAGGCAGTAGTAATTTCGGCAAGGCTTTCCAAGCGAGGGCAATGATTGGGCTCGGGATGATGTTTATTTTTTCATGCCTGATTATTTTGCCTTTGCTTGCAGGATCTACTACCTGGGGATCCCCATTTTCCGAGTCCTTTTGGGACAGAACTGCAGGCATGTTCGATTTCGGTGTGACCTTTAGTATTTGGGGTGGAGGAATAGCTGCGCTCTTGGGTATTTACGTTATCTTGAGCACTACCAGAGCGAAGTCGCGCACCCGTCCAATTAGATTCAATCGCCAACGTCGCGAAGTCTGTTTCTTTCCCGAAGGTTCTGATCTCCCCGTCATTCAACCATGGGAAGAGACAGTATCTTGGCTTTCGATCAGTACAGGTGTTACTGGAGTAGGCGTAACAAGCGCCTATACATTTGGTATGGCGTTCGACGATTCAAGAGCTGACGTAGTGCATTTTGTGAGACAAGGCGTGATGACTCCTGCCCATGCCTTGGGTAAGTGGGAAGCCATACGGATCTATATGGAAAAAGGTCTAGAGTTCTGCCCAGGCAAGGCACCCTACGAGGGTCGCCACACCTTTGATAAAAAACGACAAGACATGCACGAGGAATACCAGCACAACGAACGTTCCGCTTTAGGAGTTGGTTGGTGGTACCTGACACATTTGATCACTTGGTGGCGTTTTCCGTATTGGGTAGCAGAATGGGACCATCGTTTCGGCATGAAATCTCTACCTGAATCCATTGCTGAGTGGTCTAAACCTCTTCCACCTGAACAATGGAGCAAGCCAAGCCCGGCGCTTAATGAGCAAAGCGCGAAAATCGAAAAAGCCTTTGCTCAAGGACAGGATTTTATGACGTACTTCAAGGCAAACCTAAACGAAAGCAAGGCATAGGAATTAACAAATAGCTGAGCTATATAGTTGCCAAAAATCAGGTGGCCCGACAACCGTTACATCGAGTCTGAGCTTTTACAAAACTCGAAGACGCGATCATCTGTTGGCGCTGATGCGATTTTGACGCAGGCTACCGGAATTCATTGACCCACCCGAGTACTCAAGAAATGATTACCTTGCGGGTGATTTCGGAGGCAGCGTGTGGGTCAGTCTGAAGCAGCAACCTGGGCCAAAATCGCATCAGCGCCGACATCATACTCATCCACGATGTCGCCAGACTCGAAGATTCCGTGCGTAATTGCATGGAATAACCACTCATTTGCATTCGACTTGACCCGTCATTTGCACGGGATGTGACCATCTATCTGGGCGGCGATGACCGGTTGAATCCACAGCCGATTGCCGCCACCTTTAAATGACTTCTTCCCCCCAATAGAACATACCCCACCCTATAAATCGCTCCGCGCCACCCAGCAGCGCGGAGCGCAACACATCAGGCTTGCAGTCGCCAGCCCATCACTCCCAACAGGTCGCAACTATCGCGCAGCAGAATCGCGGCAACATTGGAAATGTGTTTCAAGTCGCTGTCATCGACATTCTTCAGCTCTGTGCGAGAGAGGCTCTCCATCAATTGAGTCACTGCCAACAAGCGGGCAGCGCCGTTGGCATACAGCACATCCAAGGGTGCGGTCTTGTCGATATAGAGGCAGGGGACCAGGCAGTCGATGCCGGTGATGGGAATGTATTGTTGGCTCATGGGTAAGGCTCCGTATTAACCAATATTGAACAGGACGTCCTTTGAGGCTGTCCTGTGTTTGGCCGTGTTCAGAGGGCTGTCGTCAGCGGGATTGCTGGGCGATAGGCGCTGTGAATCGGGTGGCTTGTTGGTTAATTCCAGGTCGCCAAACCTGTCACTTGGTAGGTGAGTGGAGACCATAGCGGGTTAGGTTTTGAGGGGATAGTCAGGCGATTCTGCAAGTTCTGTAGGAATGCTTTCTTGGGCTTGGCGGCCTTTTAGCCGGCCAGTTTTCTTGGTGGGGGGGACATATCCGTTGCTGCGGGTGTTGCGACTTATGGTTTCGCCCTTACGGCGAGTCCCTTTTTACAGTCGCCCGGAGTGCCGGCCCAGTAAAAAGGAACCAAAAACGCTTGCCCCTCCACTCGGTGCCTCGCTGAGGCTCGGCATGCCCGCACTCCGGCATTGATCCGTGGGCCGCCGCCACAGGCCATCCATGGCCTGGGGCGGCTAACCCGGCGTCCTGCCGGGTTACCCACGGATCAATGCCTGCGTGCGGCCATCGTGGTTGACGGGGCCTTCAAGATCAAAATCAACAGCAAAAACCAAAACCAAAACCAAAACCAAAGCCAAAGCCAGAGCCAGAGCAAACTTTGGCCTGGCGGCCTCGTCCTTTTCCTGTAGGAGCGGGCTTGCCCGCGAAGGCGTCGGCCGGGGCGGTGCATGGCTTACGGGCCTCTTCGCCGGCAAGCCGGCTCCTACCAGGGCATTGCGTTGCGCGCTGTCTTCTCCAGGGCTTTACGCCCACCATCCCCCGTTGTGAATGAAGCTTTTATGACAAAAGTTCGGTAGCACATGGCCACGCGCGTCTTGGGTATGTAACGCGCTGGAGGGGGCCGCCAGGCCACTTTTCTAAGCCGAGGCGGGACGCCGGGAGTGAGGCTATGGGGACTATGGAACGCTACTCGAAAGTGGGCATGCAGGAGCTGGATCAACGGCTGTCGAAGATTGTCGAGGCCGCGCGCAAGAAGCCGGTGTCGGTCTATCGCTATGGCGCGCCCTGGGTCTGGATTGTGTCCCAGGATGACTGGCAGGGCGCCTTGAAGGAGGTGTCGGCCTATATCCCGCCGGGGCATTCGCTGGTGCTGCTGCGCCCGCAGATCGAGGAGTTGCTGGAGCAGCACCGCGAGCTGTTCAAGGCCCTGGACGCCGAGCCGGGCCTGCTGATTGCGCCGCGCACGGTGATCCACATCCTGCTGTTGCAGTTGCTGTATTCGGTGCCCAGCGAGCAGCAGTTGTACGAGCAGCTCAGCTACAACCTGCTGTTCCGCTGGTTCGTCGGCCTGGACCTGAACCAGAAGGTCTGGAGCTTCAGTGTCTTCAGTCGCGATATCGCCACGCTGTTGAACAACCCGCGGGCGGTGCGGTTGATCCAGAAAATCATCGGCGAAGTGTTCTGCGGCGCGCTGCTGCAGATGCCCGAGTTCTCGCTGAATTTCGCGCTGCTGCATACCTGGCTGGCGCGCCATGAACACAGTTCGATGACCAGCAATTGATTCGGCCAAACGCTGTGCAGACGGCGACGGCAATGCGCGCGTGCGCGCCACTTTTCAGACTTCTAGGGGGCGGTGTGGAGCATCTGGGCAAATCAGGGCGACCCGGCAGTAGCGGGCGCTGGTGGCCGTTGTGCGGCTGGTTGGCGGTGGCGGCGCTGGCGCCGGCGGTGCAGGCCGAGGAGGGCGAGCAGGCGGCCAGCGAGGCCGCGGCGCCGGCGCGCTTGGTGGACGTCAACGAGTACTTCGTGCGCGGCAATACCGTGCTCGATGCCCGGGCCATCGAGGAGGCGGTGTACCCCTTCCTCGGCCCGCAGAAGGCCCTGGCCGATATCGAGGGCGCTCGTGATGCGCTGCAGAAGGTCTATCAGCAGCGCGGCTACCAGTCGGTGTTCGTCGAGTTGCCGGAGCAGAAGGTCGAGGACGGCATTGTCTATCTGCAGGTGAGTGAAACCACCGTGGGCCGGGTGCGGGTGGTGGGTGCCAAGCACTATTCGCCGGTGGAGATCCGCGACCAGGTGCCGGCGCTGAAGGAAGGCCAGGTGCCGGATTTCGCCACGGTGCAAAGCCAGCTGGCCGGACTCAACCGTGGCGCCGGGCGCCAGGTGATGCCCCTGGTGCGCGAGGGCCAGCGCCCCGGCACCATGGATGTGGACCTGCAAGTGGAAGACCAGAACCCCTGGCGCGCCAGCGTTGGCCTGAACAACGACTACAGCGCCGACACCGAAAAGCTGCGCACCGTGGTCAGCCTCGGTTACGACAACCTCTGGCAGCTGGGCCACAGCATTTCCCTGACCTATTTCACCGCGCCCCAGGACAGCGACAACGCCAAGGTCTGGTCCGGTTCCTACACCGCGCCCCTGAGCGATCGCTGGGCCCTGCAGTTCTCCGGTTACCAGTCCGACAGCAATATCGCCACCATCGGCGGCAGCAATGTGCTGGGCAAGGGCCACTCCTACGGGGTGTCGGCGATCTACACCTTGCCCGCCGCCGGCAACTGGGCCAACTCGCTGTCGGTGGGGGTGGATTTCAAGGACTTCGACGAAGAGATGCGCTTTGGCCGCAGCAGCGACCAGATCCCGCTCAAGTACGCCCCCATCACCTTTGGCTACAACGGCTATCGCTACAGCGAGCAATCCCAGCTGGGCCTGGGCCTGAACCTGATCGTCGGCACTCGGCGCTTCTTCGGCTATGGCAGCGACGCCGAGGAGTTCCACTACAAGCGCGACGAGGCCAGCGCCAGTTTCTCGGTGCTCAAGGGCGACCTGAATTTCACCTACACCTTCGCCAACGACTGGCAGTCGGCGTCCAAGGGCGGCTTCCAGCTGGCCTCGGGGCCGCTGGTGTCCAACGAGCAGTACTCCGCCGGCGGCGCCACCTCGGTGCGCGGCTACCTGGCCGCCGAGCGCACCGGGGACGAGGGCTACCTGTTTTCCCAGGAGCTGCGCACGCCGTCCCTGGCCAAGTTCCTCGGCAGTTATGTGCAGGAGTGGCGCTTCTACGCCTTTGCCGAAGGCGCCCACCTGCGCCTGCACGAGCCCATGGCGGAACAGGAAGACCAGTACAGCCTGGCCAGCGTTGGCCTGGGCACCCGCGCCAGCTTGAGCAAATGGCTGTCCGGCAGCCTCGACTGGGGCTACCCGCTGAAAGACGGCCCCAACACCCAGAAATACGACCCGCGCCTGCACTTCAGCGTGCAAGCCACGTTCTGACTTTACGGAGACCCTTCACATGCAACGCTTATTTCTGAGCCTGTTGATCTGCCTGGGCTTCGTGCTCCCGGCCACGGCCCAAGCCTGGTGGCAGGACGACTGGCATTACCGCAAGCAGATCTCGGTGGACACCACCCCGCAAGGCGCCGGCATCAACGAGGCGCTGGGCCGCACCGCGCTCTTGGTGCGCCTGCACACCGGTAACTTCACCTTCGACGGGGTCAAGGAAGACGGTGCCGACCTGCGCTTTGTCGCCGCCGATGACAAGACCCTGCTCAACCACCAGATCGAAAGCTTCGACCCGCTGATGGGCATGGCGTTGATCTGGGTCGATGTGCCCAAGGTGGAAGGCGGCCAGCGCCAGGACATCTGGATGTACTACGGCAACCAGAAGGCCCCGGCCACCGCCAATGGCCAGCTGACCTTCGACCCCAGCTACACCGCGGTCTACCACTTCGGCGGCAGCAACGGCACCCCGGCCAAGGACACCACCGCCTACGGCAACACCGCGCAGAACGCCACCGGCGCGGCCATCGATGGGGTGATTGGCCGGGCCCTGCAGTTCAGCGGCCAGCCACTGTTGCTGCCCGCCAGCCCGTCGCTGCAGCACAACGCCGGCGGCGCCTTCACCTTCAGCGCCTGGGTGCGCCTGGATCAGGCCAGCGGCGAGCAACTGATCCTGGCCCGTCGCGAAGGCGCCGGCAGCTTGCTGATCGGCGTCAACCAGGGCATGCCCTTCGTTGAAGTGGACGGCCAGCGCGCCGCTTCCACCCAGCCGCTGAACCCCGGCCAATGGCAGCACCTGGCCCTGAGCGGCGAGGGCAGCCGGCTGGCGCTCTACGTCAATGGCCGGGAAACCGCGAGCCTGGCCCAGGCCATCCCCAGCTTCAATTCGCCACTGGCGATTGGCGCCGATTTGCCGGCGGCGGCGGGGGCCGAGGCCAGCCACTTCCTGCCGTTCACTGGGGCCCTGGACGAGCTGCGCCTGTCCAAGGTGGCGCGTGCGGCGGCACTGATCCTGGCCGATGCCAGCGCCCAGGGCGCGGAATCCAAGCTGGTGGTCTATGGCGTCGATGAAGAACAGTCGGGCTTCGGTTTCGGCAGCCTGGGCTTCTTGCTCAAGGCGGTGCCGGTGGATGCCTGGGTGATCATCCTGGTGCTGGTGGCGATGATGATCCAGTCGTGGGTGATCATGCTGCGCAAGAACCGCATGGTCAGCCGGGTCAGCGCCGCCAACGGGCTGTTTCGCGAGCAGTTCACCCGGGTCGGCACCCGCCTGGAAATGTTCGCCGACGACCAAGCACTGGCTGCGCGCCTGGAGCATTCCTCGCTGTGGCGCCTGTACCTGGTGGCGGTGAAGGAAATTCGCACCCGCCGCGAGCAGGGCGCCGATACCTCGTCGGTGTCGGCGGCCACCATCGAGGCCATCCGCTGTTCCATGGACGGCGTGCGCACCCGGGAAAACCAGCAGCTCAGTGCCAAGCTCTCGACCCTGTCCAACGCCATTGCCGGTGGCCCCTATATCGGCCTGCTGGGTACGGTGCTGGGGATCATGGTGGTGTTCCTCGGCACCGCCATGGCCGGTGACGTGAACATCAACGCCATCGCCCCGGGCATGGCCGCGGCCCTGCTGGCCACCGCCATGGGCCTGTTCGTGGCCATTCCGGCGCTGTTTGGCTACAACCGCCTGATCACCCGCAACAAGGAAGTGGGGGCCGATATGCGGGTGTTCGTCGACGAGTTCATCACCCGGCTGGCGGAGCTGCACGGCGAAAGCCAGCACAGCGAGAACGCCCACTGGCGGGTCAGCCATTCCAACGCCTCCGTGCCGGCCTGAGGAGAAACAGCATGGCTTCCGTGAATGCCTCCCATGACGACGAAGACGATGCCGCCGTCGACAGCATCAATATCACGCCCCTGGTGGACGTGCTGATGGTGGTGCTGGTGATGTTCATCCTCACCGCCACCGCCCAGGTGTCGGGCATCCAGATCCACCTGCCCAAGGCCAGTGCCTCGGTGTCCCTGTCGGAGGCCAAGACCAAGGCCATTTCGGTGAACGACGGCGGCCAGGTGTTCCTCGATGCCTACCCGGTGACCCTGGGCGAGCTGGAAGAACGCCTGCGCATCGAGAAGGCGCAGAACCCGGACTTCCCGATCATCGTCCGCGGCGATGCCACGGTGCAGTACCAGAAGGTCATCGAAGTCCTCGACCTGTTGCGCCGCCTGGAGTTGTCCCAGGTGGGCCTGGTCACCGGCAAACCCCAGGGCTGAGTCATGACCGCACAACAACCGATCCAGTTACCGCCGGTGCAGGAAAAGCCCCGCTCCCTGCGCTTGTTGAAGTGGGGCCTGGGCCTGCTGGCGGCCGGCGTGGCGGCCTGGCTGCTGTGGCAGTGGGCCAATGACATGGCCGGGGTGCGCCGCGAGGCGCCCAAGGTGCCGACCATCATTCCGCTGCCGCCGCCACCGGAAACCCCGCCGCCACCGGAAACCCCGCCGCCGCCGGAAAAACCCAAGGAGCCGGAACCGGTGGAGCAGAAGGTGCCGGAACCCGAGCCCACGCCCACCCCCGAGGAGGTCAAGCCCGAGGAAGAGGCACCGCCTTCGCCGGCGGACGATCTGGCCAACCCGATGCAGATGGACGGTGAGGCCCAGTCCGGCAACGACGGTTTCAACGTCGGTGCCGGCAAGGGCGGTGGCATGGCCGGTGCCGGTGGCGGCGGGCTGGGCACCGGCACCTACAAGCAGTACCTGGCGGCGACCTTCCAGCGGGCGCTGCGCGAAGACCCGGAGCTGCGCAAGAAGGCCTATGCGCTGCAGGTGGATGTGTGGCTGGGCGGTGACGGCCAGGTGACCCGCGCCGAGCTGGTCGGCTCCAGCGGCAATGCCGACACCGACCAGCAGGTGCTGGCGGCGCTGCGGGCCACGCCGCGCTTGAAGGAGCGCATGCCGGCTTCCCTGACTTTGCCGGTGCGCCTGTCCCTCAAGGGCCGGCGCCCGGAGTGATCGAACCCCTATTTGCAGTTTCTACAGGAGTTGTGTGCAGATGATTTCCACCCTGAATCGATTGACCCTGGCGCTCGGCATGGTCGCCCTGACCCTGGCCGGCCAGGCCGCGGCGGCAACGCCCGCGCCCTCGGAGAACGCCACGATCAACCTGATCCGTCTGTTGGTGCAGCAAGGGGTATTGAAGCAGGAACAGGCCGAGGGCCTGATCGCCCAGGCCGAGAAGGAGGCCCAGCAGGCCCGCTCCGCCACTGCGGTGGCCGCCAGCGGCCCGGCCGCGGCGCCCGGCGATGTGCGGGTGCAGTATGTGCCGGCCATCGTCCGCGAGCAGATCCGCGACCAGGTCAAGGCCGAGGTCATGGCCACCGCCAAGCAGGAGAACTGGGCCCAGCCCAACACCTTCCCCGACTGGGTGTCGCGCATCAGCTTCGATGGCGATATCCGCCTGCGCAGCGAGTCGCGGTTCTTCGCCGACAACAACAGCAACGAGCTGGTGGACTACGCCAAGCTCAACGACAACGGCCCCTACGACGTCAACAAGGACACCAACAGCAAGCTGCCGCCGCTGCTCAACAGCCGTGAAGACCGCGACAACCTGTTCCGCCTGCGCGCGCGCCTGGGGATGAAGGCGGTGATCTCGCCGGAATGGACCGCCGGCATTCGCATCGGCACAGGTTCCGACAACAACCCGGTGTCCACCACCCAGACCCTGGGCGGCGGCTTCGGCAAGAAGGACATCTGGCTCGACCAGGGCTACCTGACCTGGAAGGCCAGCCCCGACCTGACCCTGACCGGCGGGCGTTTCGCCAACCCGTTCTATTCCACCGACATGCTGTATTCCAACGACCTCAACTTCGACGGCGTGGCGGCGATTTTCAACCACAAGCTCAACAGCGACTGGGGCCTGTTCGGCACCCTCGGCGCCTTCCCGGTGGAGTACACCAACGACACCGCCACCAGCAACGGCTTCGACAAGAACGAGAGCGACACCAAGTGGCTGTTCGGCGGGCAGATCGGCGCCAACTGGAAGATCAACCGCAGCAACAGCCTGAAAGGCGCCTTGGCCTACTACCGCTTCGACGATATCGAAGGCCAGCGCTCCAGCCCCTGTGCGCCCTGGGCCGGGGCCCCGGGCTGCGACAGCGACGGCTCCCGCGTAGCCTTCATGCAGAAGGGCAACAGCGTGTTCCTGCTGCGCAATATCACCCCCAACCCGGCCACCCCGGGCCTGACCCCGCAACCGCAGTTCGTTGGCCTGGCCTCCAAGTTCGACGTGCTGGACCTGAACCTGGCCTGGGACACCGAACTGCCGGATGACCTGCACCTGCGCAGCCAGACCAACTACATCCACAACCTGGCCTACGACAAGGGCGAGATGCTCAAGCGCAGCGAAGGCCAGATCGTCAACAACATCAACCGCAACGGCGAGTTCGAAAGCGGCGGCAATGCCTTGATGGTGCAGTTCACCCTGGGCAATGCCCTGGAGATGAAGAAGGCCGGCGACTGGAACCTGCTGGCCGGCTACAAGTACATCCAGCCCGACGCCTTGCCCGACGGCTTCAACGATTCCTCGTTCCACCTGGGCGGCACCAACGCCAAGGGCTACTTCGTCGGCGGCAACTACGGCATCGACAAGAACATCTACGCCACGGCGCGCTACATGAGCGCCTCGCAAGTTTACGGCCCGCGCTACGAGGTCGATGTCATGCAGCTTGAACTCAACACGCGCTTCTAAGCGTCAGGAGGAAGGTTATGAATAGCCGAGCAAGGGCAGGGGCCAAGGGCCTGTTACTGGCCTGGAGTGTGCTGGCCAGTGGCGTGGCCGGCGCCGAGGGCATGGAGGAGCGCCTGCGCACCCAGTTGCGCAGCACCACCCAGCAGTTGCAAGCCCTGCAGAGCGAGCAGGCCCAGGCCGCGGCGGCGCGGCTGGCCGCCGAGAACAGCGCCCGGGAGGCCCAGGCGCAGATCAAGCAACTGAGCGCCGAACTGGCCAAGGCCCGGGGCGTGGCCGAGCAATTGGCGGGCCAGCAGCAGAACCTGCAAAGCCAGGCCCAGGCCCAGGCGGCCGCCAACGGCGAGCAACTGGGCAAGTTCAAGAAGGCCTATGACGAGCTGCTGGTGCTGGCCCGGGGCAAGGAGGCCGAGCGCGCCAAGCTGCAGGCGCAATTGAGCGAACGTGACACACAAGTGCAGCAATGCGCGGTGAAGAATCAGCAGATGTACGGCGTCGCCAAGCAGATCCTCGAGGCCTACGAAAAAATCGATGTGGCCGAGGTGATGAAGATCCGCCAGCCCTTCGCCGGCAGTGCCCGGGTCAAGTTCGAGGAATTGGCTCAGGGTTTTGGCGACGCGCTCTACACTAACCAGTTCGACGCGCCGAAGACGGCGCTCGCTCACTGATCAACCAGGAAGATCTACCCATGACTCAAGCGACACTGATCAACAGCGTGACCATCGACAGCCTCACCGACTTGCTGCAAGGCGCCGGGTACCGGGTCAACCAGAGTGAACAGAACGGCATCGTGCAATTGCTCAGCGCTAGCCAGGGCATCGGTTATGCGCTGCGCTTCGGTAATCCGGCCACCGAGCCCGGCCACTATGTGGACTTCACCTACAGCTGCGCGCTGCGGGTGCAGGGCGAATTGCCGGCGGGGCTGGCGGAGTTGTGGAACGCCTCGCGGCGGTTCGCCAGGCTGTCGCTGCAGGGCGAATTCCTGGTGATGGAAATGGATGTGGTGGCCGCCGGGGTCGGTGATATCCACTTGCGCAGCCAGTTGGAACTCTGGGACCGCTTGCTGCAGGAGTTCATCGTCTACCTGCGCGAATACAGCCAGCAGGCAGCCCAGTTGCAGGCCCAGGCCCAGACCGAGGGCGCCGCCAGCGAGCCGCAGGTGCGCGAAGAGGCGTCGAGCCTGTGAAGAAACCAACCCTGGTCTTAGGTGGCGGGGCCCTGGCCCTGCTGGGGCTGGCGTTGGGCTTGAGCCTGCGGCCGGGCAACGACCCGGTCGCTGCCCAGCAGCCGGCGCCGACGGTGTTGCAACAGGGCGCGGCGGCCGGTCCGGCAGTGGCGCGCCTGGGCAATCAGCAGGTGGCGGCCGAGGAACTCAAGGGCCTGTTCGCCAGCCTGCCGCCGGAAGCTCGCGAGCAATTGCGGGGCAATCGTGCGGCGCTGGAAACCTGGATCCGTTCGCGGCTGGCGGAAAAGACCGTGCTCGAGCAGGCCGATGCCCAGGGCTGGCGCCAGCGTCCGGAAGTGGAGCGCCAGACCCGGGTCGCCACCGAGCAGATTGTCTTTCGCGACTATATGCAGTCGGTCAGCCAGGTGCCGGCGGACTACCCCAGCGTCGCGGAACTGCAACAGGCCTATGACAGCGGCAAGTCGGCCTGGGTGACCCCGGCGCTGTACCGGGTCAGCCAGATCTTCCTTGCGGTGGGTGATCCGCAGGCCCTGGAGGCGGTGCGCAAACAGGCCCAGGAACTGAGCCGCAAGGCCCAGGCTGCGCCGGGTGAGTTCGCTGCCCTGGCGGCGCAGTATTCCCAGGACCCGGACAGCGCCCGGCGCGGGGGCGACTCGGGCTTGCAGCCCTTGCAGCAACTGGTGCCAGAAGTGCGCGCCGCGGTGGCTCGGCTAAAGGTCGGCGGGGTGTCGGAGGTGGTGCAGAGCGCGGCGGGTTTCCATGTGCTCAAACTCACCGAACAGCAACCACCGCGCAGCGCCAGCCTCGACGAGCTGCGGGAACGCCTGACCCAGGCCCTGCGGGCCCAGCGTCAGGAGCAGATCGCCAAGGCCTACCTGGAAGGCATGCTCAATACCGCGACCCTGAGCATCGATGGCGCGGCGCTCAACCAGGTACTGGAGGACCAACCCCAGAACTGATGGCGCTCCAACGGCAATCGCCACCCGTAGGAGCTGGCTTGCCAGCGAAGGCGATCTCACGGCCCCCTTTCGCCGGCAAGCCGGCTCCTACCGATGGAGGTGCGTTCGCGGACGCATTCACCGGCAACAAAAGGCGAGCCCACGGGCTCGCCAACAAGGAAGCAATACCCATACGACAGGGAGTCACCAATGTCTTTTCTCGAACCAGCTCCTCTCCAGGGCGTCGTTCCCTACAGCGTGCCCCAGGAACCCCGGGAAGCCTGGCTGGCCCTGGCCGCCGGGATAGACCCGGACGTTGCCCAGTACTTCCTGGTCAGCGCCCGTTGCGGCTGTTTTATGCAGGCCGCGCGCAGCCTGAACATCAAGGCCACCTTGCTGCGCAAGCAACTGGCGCTGCTGGAAGAGCAGCTGCGGCGTTCGCTGTTCTGCTATCAGGGCAATGTCCTGAGCCTGAGCCGCGAGGGCCTGCAATTGCAGGCACAGCTGATTGCCCTGGCCCATCAGCGACGCCTGCCGGTGATCGAGCAGCCGCTGATTCGGGTGGCGGTGGCGGAAACCATCCTCCACGACATCCTCGGCCGTGACCTGATCGCCTTGCTGCGACGCAATGCCAGCGCCCGCCTGGAAATCATCTCCATCGACAGCGACTTGTCGCTGCGGGCCCTGAGCGCCGACCTGGTGCTGTGGCTGGCGGCCGAGGATTCGCCCCTGCCGGGCCCCAGCTTCGCCACCCGCGAGCCTGTGCCCCTGGCGCGCATGGACTACCTGCCGCATATCGCCAAGCGTTACTCGCGGGTGGCGGCGCGCCCCGACAGCCTCGACGACCTCAGCGACTACATGCTGGTGCAGTGGCAGCACGACCGGCAGGTGGAGCCGTTCCGGCCCTGGAACAGCCTGGTGGAACAGCGCCTGGCCGGCGTGGTGCAGGTGCATTCCTACGAGCTGATGCTGGAGATGATCCGCTGCAGCGCCTGCATCGGCCTGCTGCCGCAGTACATCAGCCGCTTTGACCGCGGCCTGACCGCCTTGCCGGGGCTGTTCGCCGAGAGCATGCAGCGCCGTGCCTGGCTGGCGGTGAATGCCCAGGTGCAGCATGAAGGCGAGGTGCAGCAGTTGGTGGAGCTGATTCTGCACACCTTCGCCGAGCGTGAAGACTGGTTTGTCTGAGGGCGATTGATCGGCCTGGCGCGCGCAGCCCCCTCGCCATGGCGGCCTTGATCCTTTTACACTCGATGGCCATTTACCCAGCAAGGACGACTGCACCATGGCCAGCGAGCACCCCAGGATCATCATCGAGCGTTCCACCGAGGCCCATATCGACGGCCTGACCCTGCTGTACAGCGAACCCAGTGTGGCGGCCCAGACCCTGCAACTGCCTTACCAGTCCCGCGAGCTGTGGCGCCAGCGCCTGCTGCAGCGGGCTGACAACGAGCGCCTGGTGTCCCTGGTGGCGCTGCACCAGGGCGCGGTGATCGGCAGTTGCAGCCTGGAGCAGATGGCCCGGGTGCGTCGCGCCCATTGCGCCAGTATCGGCATGGGGGTGTCGCCTGCGTGGCAGCGCCAGGGCATTGGCAGCCGCCTGCTGGCGGCGGTGCTGGAGGTGGCGGACAACTGGATGAACGTGCACCGGGTGGAGCTCACGGTGTATGCCGACAACCTGTCAGCCATTGGCCTGTATCAGAAATTCGGCTTCGAGAGCGAAGGCCGCCTGCGTGACTACGCGGTGCGTGGCGGCCAATTTATCGATGTGCTGAGCATGGCCCGCCTGCGTCGTCCGGCTTGAGTCTTTCCCCTCAACCGCTGCACCCGAGTGGCGCTGGTCAGTCCCCCAGGGCGAAGGCCACCGCTGCCCGGGCATGCAGTTCGGTGCTGTCGAGCAGGGGCAGGGGGCTGTGCTCGGGCTTGAGCAGCAGGCCGATCTCGGTGCAGCCGAGGATCACCGCCTGGGCGCCCTGGGCCTGCAGCGAGTCGATCACCTGCTGATACACCCGGCGCGACGTCTCGCTGATGATGCCCACGCACAATTCCTCATAGATGATCCGGTGCACCTGCTGGCGCTGTTCGGCGTCGGGCACCAGCACCTGCAGGCCATGGCCGGCCAGGCGGCTCTTGAGGAAGTCCTGCTCCATGCTAAAGGCGGTGCCCAGCAGGCCCACCCGCAGGGTGCCGGCGTCCAGCGCGGCCTGGGCGGTGGCGTCGGCGATATGCACGAAGGGCACGTCGATGGCGGCCTGAATCTGCTCCGCCACCTTGTGCATGGTGTTGGTACAGAGCAGCACGCAGTCGGCACCGCCGGCCTGCAAACGGCGGGCGCCATCCACCAGGATCGCCGCGGCATCGTCCCAGCGCCCGGCATGCTGGGCCTGTTCGACAGGGCCGAAGTCGAGGCTGTACATTAGCAACCGCGCCGAGCGCAGCGGCCCCAGGCGGTCGCGCACTTGCTGATTGATCAGGCGATAGTATTCGGCGCTGGATTCCCAGCTCATGCCGCCAAGCAGGCCGATGGTGCGCATGGGCAACTCCTCTGTGGTGCTGTTGAGTGAGCCCCCAGTTTCACGCTGCCACGGGTGGCGATCTATCAGGAAATTTCATATGCCCGGAGTGCTCGAACATCGCCTGCTGGACGGCCGCCTGGTGCTGCAACTGTTGCCGGCCACGGCCTACAGCGCCCGCGATCCGCTGCAGTGGCAAACCCTGGGGGTGACCCTGGAGCGCCAGCGCGGGGTGCATGCCATCGACTCCGATCGTCGTGAGGATTTCGACACCTGGCCCGGCACCCTGGCGCTGACGCCCAAGGGCATCGAGGTATTTTCCGAATCTGCCACGGGCGGCGAGTACCTGCTGGCACGCTGGCAGGGCGAGGCGCCCTTGCTTGCCGGCGCGCGGCGCCTGCAATGCCCCGGGCATGCACTGGCCCTGGCCCTGGGCGGTGAAATGCGCCGCCTGCTGCTGGCGTCGGTGCGCGATGAGCTGGCCCTGGAACAATGCGCCCTGGCCTTTGTCGGCCTGCCGCAGAAGCCGGCCGCTGCTGTAGCCTCATTGCCGCGGTTGGGCCTGGTGTTGCAGCAGATTGCCGAGCAGTACGCAGAGCCGCTGTCCCTGGCGCACCTGGCCGTCACCTATGGCCATAACGAATTGCGCCTGCTGCGGGACTTTCGCCGGGCGCTGGGCATCACGCCACATGCCTGGATCACCGAGGTGCGCGTGCAGGCTGCCCGGCGCCTGCTGGAGCAGGGCGACCTGCCGCTGGCGGCGATTGCCCAGGATTGCGGTTTTGCCCATCAGTCGCACCTGGGCAGCGCCCTGCGCAAATCCCTCGGCATGACCCCCCGCAGCTACCGCCAACGCTTCCTGATCCCGTAGAAGGCGGCCGCTAGCCTTGCGCCAATCTGGCAAGCCGGCACCTACATTTCCAGGTTGATCCAGCCCGGCTTGGCTTCCTCCGGGGCCACGGCGTTGACCTTCTTGCCGGTGGCCTGCTCCACGCGCTGGGCCACCTCCGGGTCGTCGGCGAAGGGGATCAGGCTGGCATCATCCAGGCTCTTGGCGCTCTGGTGACGCAGGCAGTACTCGACGCAGAGGTAGAGAAACGCCACCCCCAGCAGGTTGAACAGAATTTCCATGGGGCATGCGCCTTCCTGAAAGTAGAACGCCGGTCACTGGGACCGGCGTGCAAGGGTGGGGTCAGGCGATTTGCGCATCGCTCAGGGCGAGTTTTTCATCCGCCACGCGCACCGTGCGCCAGGTGTTGTAGGCCATCAGCAGCATGCCGCTGAGGAAGAACACGCCACCGGCAAAGCGCACCACGAACCCCGGATGGCTGGCCAGCAGGGCCTCGACAAAGGAGTAGGTGAGGGTGCCGTCTTCGTTCACCGCGCGCCACATCAGGCCCTGGGTGATGCCGTTGACCCACATCGAGGCGATGTACAGCACAGTGCCGATGGTGGCCAGCCAGAAGTGGGTGTTGATCAGGCCGATGCTGTACATCTGCTCGCGGCCGAAGACCTTGGGCACCATGTGGTAGATGGCGCCGAAGGTGATCATTGCCACCCAGCCCAGGGCCCCGGCGTGTACGTGGCCGATGGTCCAGTCGGTGTAGTGGGACAGGGCGTTGACGGTCTTGATGGCCATCATCGGGCCTTCGAAGGTCGACATGCCGTAGAACGCCAGGGACAGCACCAAAAAGCGCAGGATCGGGTCGGTGCGCAATTTATGCCAGGCCCCGGAGAGGGTCATCATGCCGTTGATCATGCCGCCCCAGCTGGGCGCCAGGAGGATCAGCGACATGGCCATGCCCAGCGACTGTGCCCAGTCCGGCAGGGCGGTGTAGTGCAGGTGGTGCGGGCCGGCCCAGATGTACAGGGTGATCAGCGCCCAGAAGTGCACGATCGACAGGCGATAGGAGTACACCGGGCGCCCCACTTGCTTGGGCACGAAGTAGTACATCATCCCCAGGAAGCCGGTGGTCAGGAAGAAGCCCACGGCGTTGTGCCCGTACCACCACTGCACCATGGCGTCGGTGGCCCCGGAATACACCGGGTAGGACTTGAACCAGTCCACCGGGATCGACAGGTGGTTGACCACATGGAGCATGGCGATCACCAGGATGAAGGCGCCGAAGAACCAGTTGCCGACATAGATATGCTTAGCCTTGCGCCGCACCACGGTGGTGAAGAAGACAATCCCATAGGCCACCCAGACCACCGCCATCCACACCGCGCCGGCGAATTCGATCTCGGCGTATTCCTTGGTGGTGGTGTAGCCCAGGGGCAGGGTGATGAGCATGATCACTATCACCGCCTGCCAGCCCCAGAAGGTGAAGGCCGCCAGGCTGTCGGAGTACAGCCGCACCTGGCAGGTACGCTGTACTGCGTAGTAGCTGGCGGCGAACTGGGCGCTGCCGGCGAAGCCGAAGATCACCAGGCTGGTGTGCAACGGCCGCAGGCGGCCGAAGGTGGTCCAGGGCAGGTCGAGGTTGAGTTCCGGCCAGACCAGCTGCGAGGCGATCCACACCCCCATGGCCATGCCGATCACACCCCATACCACTGTTGCGACGACGAATTGGCGAACCACCTTGTAGTTGTAGGCCTGTCCGATTGTTGCTGAGTTCATGGTCAATGCTTCCACGGTTGCAAAGTCTTGCCAGGCCACCCGGTCTGGCACGGGGAGCACTGTAGGAATCGACGAGGAAACAAAACAGACTCAGAAAAACAGCATAAATACGGATCAGATTCGCCTCATGCCCACGGCGCTATGGTCACCGCTGATATGGTTTTTTAGTTTTGACCTGAATCTGGAACGCTCTGCGCTGCAAGCGCATAGTCGCCCCTCACCGCACGCGCCGTAGAGCACGACCGTTTCTGATGAGGTAGCACATGTACCAATATGACGACTATGACCGGGCCCTGGTGTTCGAGCGGGTGGCGCAGTTTCGCGACCAGGTCGGGCGCTTTATGGGTGGCCAGCTGAGCGAGGAGGAGTTCTTGCCCCTGCGCCTGCAGAACGGCCTGTATATGCAGAAGCACGCTTATATGCTGCGGGTGGCGATTCCCTACGGCACCCTGAGCTCGCGGCAGATGCGCACCCTGGCCAGCATCGCTCGCGACTTCGACCGCGGCTACGGCCACTTCACCACCCGGCAGAACCTGCAGTTCAACTGGATCGAACTGGCCCAGGTGCCGGACATTCTGCAGCGTCTGGCCGAGGTGGAGATGCATGCCATCCAGACCTCCGGCAACTGCGTGCGCAATATCACCACCGAAGCCTTTGCCGGGGTGGCCGCCGACGAGTGCATCGACCCGCGGCCCCTGGCCGAGATCCTGCGCCAGTGGTCCACCATCAACCCGGAATTCCTGTTCCTGCCGCGCAAGTTCAAGATCGCCATCTGCTCGGCCGAGCAGGACCGCGCGGCGATCATGATGCACGACATCGGCCTTTATCTGTACCGCGCCGCCGACGGCCAGATGCTGCTGCGGGTGATGGTGGGCGGCGGCCTGGGGCGTACCCCGATCCTCAGCCAGCAGATCCGCGAGGGCCTGCCCTGGCAGCACCTGCTGTCCTATGTCGAGGCGGTGCTGCGGGTCTACAACCGCCATGGCCGGCGCGACAACAAGTACAAGGCGCGGATCAAGATCCTGGTCAAGGCCTTGGGCATCGAGGCTTTCGCCAAGGAAGTGGAGGAGGAGTGGCAGCACCTCAAGGACGGCCCGGCGCAGCTCACCGAGGACGAATACCAACGGGTCGCCAGTGCCTTCGTGCCGCCGATCTACGAGCGCCAGGGCGATATCGACCTGGAGCACGGCAGCCGCCTGGCCGAGTACCCGGCCTTCGCCCGTTGGGTGGCGCGTAATGTGCAGCCGCACAAGGTGCCGGGCTACACCAGCGTGGTGCTGTCCACCAAACCCGGGCCAGCTTCACCGCCCGGGGATGTCACCGGAGTGCAGATGGAGGCGGTGGCCGACTGGGCCGAGCAGTTCGGTTTTGGCGAGATCCGCATCGCCCACGAGCAGAATATCGTGCTGCCGGATGTGCCCAAGGCGCAGCTGTTCGAGCTCTGGTCCCTGGCCTGCGAGGCGGGGCTGGGCAATGCCAACGCCGGGCTGTTGACCGATATCATCGCCTGCCCGGGCGGCGACTTCTGCGCCCTGGCCAATGCCCGCTCGATCCCTATCGCCCTGGCCATCCAGGAGCGCTTCGACAACCTGGACTTCCTCCACGACCTGGGGGACATCAGCCTGAATATCTCCGGCTGCATGAATGCCTGCGGCCACCACCACATCGGCAATATCGGCATCCTCGGGGTCGACAAGAGCGGCGAGGAGTGGTTCCAGGTGACCCTGGGCGGCGCCCAGGGCAAGGACAGCGCCCTGGGCAAGGTGATAGGCCCGTCTTTCAGCGCCGAGGAAATTCCCCAGGTGATCGAGCGCATCATCGGCACCTTCGTGCGTTACCGCGAAAGCGACGAGGCCTTCGTGCATACCCTGCAGCGCATCGGCCTGGAGCCGTTCAAGGAAAAGGTCTACCCCAAGGTCGCGGAGGTGCTGGCATGAACAACCTGCTGCGTTTGCACGAGGGCGAGGCCCAGTTGGTGGAAGACGATGCCTGGAACCTGGTGCGCGGGGTCGACGACCCCTTGCCAGAGGGGCCGCTGATTCTGCCCCTGGCCCGTTGGCTAATGCGCCGCATCGAGCATTATCCGGCCCGCGACAGCGTATGGATTGGCCCGGACGATGAAGTGGAAAGCCTCAAGCCCTGGCTCAAGCTGGTGCCTCTGGTGGCGGTGGACTTTCCCAGCTTTCGCGATGGCCGGGGCTACAGCCAGGCCTACCTGCTGCGCACCCGCCTGGGCTGGATGGGCGAGTTGCGGGCGATTGGCGATGTGCTGCGCGACCAGTTGAGCCATATGCGCCAGTGCGGCTTCGACAGCTTCGCCATCCGCGAGGACAAGTGCGCCCAGGACGCCCTCAAGGGCCTGGCGGGAATGAGCGTGCTCTATGGCCGCTCGGTGATCGAACCGCGGCCGCTGTTCCGTCGGCGCTAGGCATCCCATACCACCCACCGTAACGTAGGAGCCGGCTTGCCGGCGAACAGGCCCCTGAGTCATGCATCGCTCTGGCGGGCGCCTTCGCTGGCAAGCCAGCTCCTACGGCAGGTTAAGGCGAGCAAAAATAAATTGTGGCGAGGGAGCAAGCTCCCTCGCCACAAGTACAGCGCTGCCATTAATTGATTGGCATTAACCCCTTGTCCCGGCCTTTTGGCTATACCTGTAACTCCTTCAGCCAGTTTCTGGCTGCCTCGCCTAAAGGAGTTACATATGAAGCTAGCACTGACCCTCGGTACGCTGTGCCTGGCCGCATTCGGGATGCTGGGCTGCGCCAGCAAGGTGACCCAGCCGGAGGAATACTCCGGGTTTCTCCAGGATTACAGCCAGCTCAAGGAAGCCAAGTCGCCCTCCGGGGTGCCGGTGATGCGCTGGATCGATCCCAAGCTCAAGCTGGATCGCTACACCAGCGTGTATATCGAACCCACCCAGTTCTATCCGCAGCCGCAACCGACGGTGAAGATCCCCCAGGGCACCCTGACCGGCATCACCCGCTACTACGACGAGGCCCTCAAGCGTGAACTGAGCAAATCCATGCCCTTGGCGCAAGGCCCGGGGCCCGGGGTGATAGTGGTGCGGGCGGCGATTACCGCGGTGAGCAGCAAGACCGAAAGCCTGCAACCCTATGAAATCATCCCGGTGGCCCTGGTGGCCGCGGCGGTGAGCACCGCCACCGGCATTCGCGACCAGCAAACCACCCTGGGCACCGAAGCGGCGTTTCTCGACGGTGGCAATCACCAGGTGGTGGCCGAGGTGGTGCGCAAGGGCAATGGCAAATCCCTGGCCAACGATACCCAGGTGATGCAGCCGGCCGATGTGAAGAACGTCATCGATGGCTGGGCCTCGGACCTGCACCAGTCCTACCTGCTGCTGAAGAAACACTGAGCTGAGTCGCAAGCCCTGCTGGCCCGCAGCCAGTCGCTCAGTATTGGTTGCGGGCCAGTTGGTTGTAGTGCCACAGGATCTTGTCGTAGCCCCGGGTGACGGCCAGGAAGTCGAGGCTCAGGCGTTGCGGCGCGGCGTGTTGCTGCCAATCCTGGTGCAACTGCTCGAGGGCCGTCAGGTACTCCTGGCTGGGCGCTTCGATCAGGTGCCAGAGATACAGCGCTTCTTCTATGTCCTTGCTTGGCTGACCGATGCGCTGGAACTGTTGCCGGGCATCCCAGGCCTGGCGCAGCGCGCGGGTGGCCTCGGCCAGTTGCGCCGGGGTCAGGCTGCCCTGGCGCAGGCCGCTATCCAACTGATCCACGGTGCTGCGTGCCTGGATCATGTAGTTGAGCAGCGCCCATTGCGCATTGCGTCCCAGGCGTTGTTCCAGCTGTTGCAACTGGGCGGCGCGGGGCTGGATATCCAGAGGCAGCAGCAGTTGCCGCACGGCATCCGCGGCTTGCAGGTATTGCGGGGTCAGGCTCTGCAACTGGCTGACCAACTGATCGAGCTGGGCCTCGTTCAGATCGCGACCAAAGCCCATGCGCTGCATGCGCGAGTCGCGGGTCAGGGTACTGAAGCGTCCGAGCACCTCCAGGTAGCGCTCCGTGGCTGCGAGCAGCGGGCTCTGCGGGTCCAGGGCTCGCAGCTTGTCGGTGATCCGGGAGGCGCAAGAGGAGCGGTAGGTGGTCTCCAGATCCAGGCCGCTTGGGGAACTGATGTCGTAGGCCGCGGGCGCCAGCTCCCGTGGCGCGCCCTGGTCCTGGTAGGCCTGGTGCGCTTGGCGCAAGGGCACGTCGGCCTGGTTCAGGCAGTCGATGATCGGCGCCAGGGCATTGGCCTGGGCGGTCAGCGGGCTGTCTTGTTGGTCGAGCCACAGGTCGAGTTGACCCAGGGGTTTGCTGGCGCCGGCCAGGCCGATCAGGGTCAGGCCCAGGGTGATGCCAATCGGCAGTAGCCAGTTGGGGTTCATGGGCGCGGCTCCTGGCGGTACCACTGTTGTTCGGTGGCGGGAATCGTACAGCCGGGGGCCGTGGCCGGTAGCCGCGAACACAGGCGTTCACTCCATGGCTGCAGGCCCTGGTTGGGCTGCAGGGTGTTCTGGTTGCTGATCAGCTTGAACAACCCCAGGCCCACCACCAGCAACAGCGCGCCCAGGCCGAGCAGCAGGCGCCGCAACCACGGGTTGGTCTTCTCCCAGGAAGCCCGGGCCTTGCGCTCGCCGCGGCGGATACCGGCCACCGCCAGCAGCACCGCAATATAGCTGGCGCCGCTGACGGCGCCGCAAAAATAGCCCAGGCCAACCGCCAGCAGTGCGGCTGGCAGCAGGTCCTGGAGTATCAGCACCTGGCGCTGTGGGTCGAGCCCGCGCAACAGGCACGCGCTGAGGGCTTGATCCCGGGCCCAGAAACGGTGTGCCAGGGGTTGCCAGAGCCATTGCAGCAGGGCGCCGGGGCCGGCGAAACACAGGCTCCAGAACAGCGTCACCCCAAGGATTTCCGCCACACCGCTGCCTTGCGGCGCATAGCGGGCGAACGCCCCCACCAGGCACGCCAGGACAATGCCCAGGTAGCTGGGCCAGGCGTCGAAGCTGAACTCCCAGTCGCGCCAGAAGAACGGCGTACCGCCGGGCATGGCCGCCGATACGTCGGGGTGGTTGGCATGCAGTCGCGAGCTGAGCTGGCGGCAGGCCGCCCAGTCGTCGCTACGCAGGCGTCGGGCCAAGGCTCGGCGCTGGTTGAAGCTGATAGGTGCCAGCAGCAGGTGGGCGGCGCGCTGCTCGGGGCTGGCCAGTGGTTCGGCGGCCAGGGCCTGTTGCCGGGCAATGAACTGCGGCGCTTCATGACGGGCCAGCAGGCGCTCCCACTCCAGCTCCGCGCAGGCATTGTGGGGGCCGGGTTGCCAGCCTTGGCCCTGGCACACGGCCTCGAACACCGCGGGCAGCCAGTAGGGGCTGTCGAGGAGCAGGGCCGCCAGTCGCAGGTTGAGCCACTGGCCCTGGTCCAGATTGCCCAGCCAGGCGAGTTCCGAGCGCCGTGCATAGTGCTGGATAAAGGCCGCGCTGTCCTGGCGCTCCAGGGCATCGTGCAGCGGTTGTTCGAAGGCTTGCCGGCATTGCTGCAACAGCTCGTCGGTGAGGTATTCCGGCAATTCCAGGCGTTGCCAGGCGGTGAGCCAGTGGAAGTTGGCGAAGGCCCAGGCCAGCAACTGATGCGATTGCTCGGGGCGCTCCACGCAATGGCGCAGCAGGCCCAATTCGAATTCCAGCGGGCAGTCGAGGCTGATGGCCTGTTGAAAGCGCTGGTCCAGCTCCTCGATGCGGATGCCTTCCAGCAGCGGTGCCACCCGTTGTGCAGGGGTCTGCTGCAGGCGTTCCAGCAGCCCAGGCCAGCCCTCGTCGGCGGCGAGTTCTTGCGGTGCTTGCTCACTGTCTTCGCTGGCCAGCCACTGGGCCTGTTCCAGCGCCTCTTCATAGGCTTCGCGCAGGCGCTGGAAAGCCTCCGGATCTTCATCCGGACGGGTCTGTTTCAGCAGCTTGGCGTAGTGGCGCTTGATGGCGCGGGTGTCGTCGGTGGCCGGCAGGCCGAGCAGGGTCCAGCAACTCATCGGGTGGTTCGACTCCATGCAAACCCGTGGCGGATTCCGGTGAGCACCGGACAGGCTGCGCACCCTACCTGTTTCAGCGCAAAAAGTCCCTTGCCAGGGTGCCGCCGATTGCCGTTTGAGTGGCTGGGCAGGGTTTGAGCCTGGCGGATCTCGAGAAGGTTGGCAGAGGGCTGATGTTAAGGTTGCTTGTAATTATTTCAATACAAAATACATGGTTAAGTTAATCTCATTTCTAGATTTATAAAATCGTTATAAAACATATAGATATATTGATTATATGATGTTGTTTATTTGATTTTGTCTGTGGGGATTAGCGCTTTTTCGGTCTCGGGCAGGCTATTCCAGCCTGCGTGGTCGGCCTGCCGGCTGGCCCTTTTTCGCCTCTCGGCAGGTTGGTCGCTGCACCTTTGCGGCGGTTGCCGGTCAATGCCTGAAGGCGCCTATTCTTCGGGCGTTGGCGGCGTGCTCTGGCGAGCCCTTGGCTCAAGCGACGCCGCGGTCTCTACCTGTCGATTGTCGAGGAGCATGCCGTGAGCAAGAAGATTCTGGTGGTGCTGACCAGCGTGGCCAAATACCCGACCCTGAACCGCGCCACCGGCCTGTGGCTGGGGGAGGCGGTGCACTTTGTGAAGAAGGTCGAGGCGGCGGGATATGCGGTGGACTATGTCAGCCCCAAGGGCGGCTATACCCCCATCGATCCCCATAGCCTGGCCATGGCCGACGAGACCGATTGGCAGTGGTACCAGGACAGCACCTTTATGGCGCGCCTGGGCGCCACCCTGAAGCCCTCACAGGTCAAGGCCGAGGATTATCTGGCGATCTACTACGCCGGTGGTCATGGCGTGGTCTGGGATTTTCCCGATAACGCCGAGCTGCAGGCCCTGAGCCGGCAGATCTACGAGCAGGGCGGTTATGTCAGTTCGGTGTGCCATGGCGCGGTGGGGCTGCTGAATATCCACCTCAGCGATGGCTCGCTGCTGGTGGCCGGCAAGCGGGTCACAGGTTTTTCCAATGAAGAGGAAAAACTCGCCGAACTGGATCAGTACGTGCCGTACCTGACGGAAACCGAGCTGGTCAAACGCGGGGCCCTGTATGAAAAGGCCACAGCGCCCTGGGCGCCGTTCGCCGTGGAGGATCGGCGGCTGATCACCGGGCAGAACCCGGCGTCCGGCGGGCCAGTGGCGGAGTTGCTGCTGGCGCATCTGTAGGCGCCGGCTTGCCGGTGAAGGGGACCTTGAGCCTTGTGCAGTGGCGGATGACGCTTTCGCGGGCAAGCGGAACGCCGCCCGGCCCGCGCCTACGGAAGGGGGCGCAAACGCCGCTTGTTGGACAATTTATCCGCCCAGGCATAGGTGGGCGCAGCGTTTCATGCTTAACTTCGGCCTCTCAAGAATTGCTTATCGCTGTTTCCAATCACCGTTCTAGAAGGACTCCGTTCATGGCTCAAGTCACTCTCAAAGGCAACCCGGTCCAGGTCAACGGCCAACTGCCGCAAGTCGGTTCCAAGGCTCCGGCATTCTCCCTGGTGGGCGCTGGCCTGGCCGACGTTACCCTGAGCAGCCTCGCCGGCAAGCGCAAGGTGCTGAACATTTTCCCAAGCGTCGATACCCCGACCTGCGCCACGTCGGTGCGCAAGTTCAATGCCCAGGCCAATGAGCTGGCCAACACCGTGGTGCTGTGCATCTCTGCCGACCTGCCATTCGCCCAGGCGCGTTTCTGCGGCGCCGAAGGCCTGGAAAACGTACAGAACCTGTCGACCCTGCGTGGCCGCGAATTCATCGAGAACTACGGCGTGGCCATCGCCGACGGCCCCCTGGCAGGCCTGACCGCCCGAGCCGTGGTGGTACTGGACGAAAACGACAAAGTGCTGCACAGCGAGCTGGTCAAGGAAATCGCCGAGGAGCCGAACTACGACGCGGCGCTGGCCGTACTCAAGTAACAGCTTTTACAATTGTTCACGGCCTGGCTCTGTCCAGGCCGTTTTTATTTGTGCTTCAGTAATTTAGCGCCACTGTCCGAAACGTCAGGCTAAAGTAAATTGCCGGTAAAGGCGCTTTGCTAAAACCGCTCTAGTGCTTATCTTTCAGCCTTCTCAAAAGAAGCCTCCCACGCGCCCAATGGTTGATCACTCCATGCAATCCTCTGCCCCCCGCAACTCCCGTCGCTGGCTGTTCGGCCTGTTTGTCCTGCTGCTGGTCGCCGGCCTGTGCTGGAAGTTCTGGCCGGCCGGCAATAGCCACTCGGAAGGTGCCCAGCAGAAAGCCGCCACCGGGCATACCGGGCGCAGCGGCAGCATGCGGCCAGGATTCGGCGGCGCCAGCGGGCCGATCCCGGTGCGGGTCGAGCCGGTGACCCAGGGCGACTTCGCGCTCTATTACAAGGCCCTGGGCACGGTCACCGCGCTCAATACCATCAATGTGCGCAGCCGGGTGGCGGGGGAGCTGGTCAAGGTCAACTTCGAGGAAGGGCAGATGGTCAAGGCCGGCGACCTGCTGGCGCAGATCGATCCACGCCCGTATCAGAATGCCCTGCTGCAGGCCGAGGGCACCTTGCTGCAGAACCAGGCGCAGTTGAAGAACGCCCAGGTCGACCTTGAGCGCTATCGCGGCCTGTACGCCCAGGACAGCATCGCCAAGCAGACCCTGGACACCGCCGCCGCACTGGTAGGGCAGTACCAGGGCACGGTGAAGACCAACCAGGCGGCGGTCAACGACGCCAAGCTCAACCTCGAATTCACCAATATCCGCGCACCGATCGCCGGGCGCCTGGGCTTGCGCCAGCTCGACGTAGGCAACCTGGTGGCGGCCAACGACACCACCGCGCTGGTGATTATCACCCAGACCCAGCCCATCAGCGTGGCCTTCACCCTGCCGGAAAACAGCCTGGAAACCGTGCTCAAGCGCTATCACAGCGGTGCCAAGCTGCCGGTGGAAGCCTGGGACCGAGGCGACCTGAAACTGCAGGCCAACGGCCTGTTGCAAAGCCTGGACAACCAGATCGACACCACCACCGGCACCCTGAAGTTCAAGGCGCGCTTCGATAACCGCGACCAGAGCCTGTTCCCCAATCAGTTCGTCAACGTGCGGCTGCTGGCCGACACCTTGAAAAACGTGGTGCTGGCGCCCTCGGCGGCGATCCAGTTCGGCACCAGCGGCACCTTCGTCTATGCCCTGGATGGCGATAACAAGGTGAAGATCCGCCCGCTCAAGGTGGGCGCCAGCAATGGCGACTCGACGGTGATCGAGGACGGCCTCAAGGCCGGCGACCGAGTGGTGATGGAAGGCATCGACCGCCTCAAGGATGGCAGCGAAGTGGAAGTGGTCAACGACAGCAGTGCCGTGCCCACCACCCCCACCGAGCATCTGCAGGGCAAACCGGCCGGTTCGGCCAGTGCCCCGGGGGTTGAGGGCAAGCCGGCCGATGGCAAGGCGCAAAAGGTCGGCGCATGAATTTCTCGCGGCTGTTCATCCTCCGTCCGGTAGCCACCACCCTGAGCATGCTGGCGATTGTCCTGGCCGGCCTGATCGCCTATCGGCTGTTGCCGGTGTCGGCCTTGCCCCAGGTGGATTACCCGACCATCCGGGTCATGACCCTGTACCCGGGCGCCAGCCCGGACGTGATGACCAGCGCGGTCACCGCCCCTCTGGAGCGTCAGTTCGGGCAGATGCCCGGCCTGACCCAGATGGCCTCCACCAGCTCCGGCGGCGCCTCGGTGCTGACCCTGCGTTTCAGCCTCGACATCAATATGGACGTGGCCGAGCAGCAGGTGCAGGCCGCCATCAACGCCGCCACCAACCTGTTGCCCAAGGACCTGCCGGCGCCGCCGGTGTACAACAAGGTCAACCCGGCGGACACCCCGGTGCTGACCCTGGCCATCACCTCCAAGACCATGCTGCTGCCCAAGCTCAATGACTTGGTGGATACCCGCATGGCGCAGAAAATCGCCCAGATCAGCGGCGTGGGCATGGTCAGCATCGCCGGTGGCCAGCGCCAGGCAGTGCGGATCAAGGTCAACCCCGAGGCCCTGGCGGCCAACGGCCTGAACCTTTCCGACGTGCGCACCCTGATCGGCGCCTCCAACGTCAACCAGCCCAAGGGCAACTTCGACGGCCCGACCCGGGTCTCGATGCTCGACGCCAACGACCAGTTGACCTCGCCCAAGGATTACGCCGAGCTGATCCTGGCCTACAAGAACGGTGCGCCGCTGCGCCTGAAGGATGTCGCCGAGATCGTCGATGGCGCCGAGAACGAGCGCCTGGCGGCCTGGGCCAACCAGAACCAAGCGGTGCTGTTGAATATCCAGCGCCAGCCCGGGGCCAACGTGATCGAGGTGGTGGACCGGATCAAGGCGCTGCTGCCAAGCATCACCGACAACCTGCCGGCGGGCCTGGACGTGACCGTGCTCACCGACCGCACCCAGACCATCCGCGCCTCGGTGCGTGACGTGCAGCATGAGCTGTTGATTGCCATTGCCCTGGTGGTGATGGTGACGTTCCTGTTCCTGCGTCGGGCCAGCGCCACCCTCATTCCATCGATCGCCGTGCCGCTGTCGCTGATCGGCACCTTCGGCGTGATGTACCTGGCTGGCTTCTCGGTGAACAACCTGACCCTGATGGCCCTGACCATCGCCACCGGTTTCGTGGTGGACGACGCCATCGTCATGCTGGAGAACATCGCGCGCTTTATCGAGGAGGGCGACAGCCCCTTGCAGGCGGCGCTCAAGGGCGCCAAGCAGATCGGCTTCACCCTGATTTCCCTGACCCTGTCGCTGATCGCGGTGCTGATCCCGCTGCTGTTCATGGCCGATGTGGTAGGGCGGCTGTTCCGCGAATTCGCCATCACCCTGGCGGTGGCGATCCTGATTTCCCTGGTGGTGTCCCTGACCCTGACCCCGATGATGTGCGCGCGACTGCTCAAGCCCGAGCCCAAGCCCGAACAGCAGGGGCGCTTCTACCGCGCCAGCGGGGCCTGGATCGACTGGCTGATCGACAGCTACGGGCGCCAGTTGCAGTGGGTACTCAAGCACCAGTTCCTGACCCTGATGGTGGCCATCGGCACCCTGGGCCTGACCGTATTTCTCTACCTGGTGGTGCCCAAGGGCTTCTTCCCGGTGCAGGACACCGGGGTGATCCAGGGCATTTCCGAGGCGCCGCAGTCGATATCCTTCGCCGCCATGAGCCAGCGCCAGCAGGACCTGGCCAAGATCATCCTGCAGGACCCGGCGGTGGAAAGCCTGTCGTCCTACATTGGCGTGGACGGTGACAACGCCACCCTCAACAGCGGCCGCCTGCTGATCAACCTCAAGCCCCACAGCGAGCGCGACCTGAGCGCGGCCAAGGTGATTGCACGCCTCCAGCCCGAAGTGGACAAGCTGCTGGGTATCCGCCTGTTCATGCAGCCAGTGCAGGACCTGACCATCGAGGACCGGGTCAGTCGTACCCAGTACCAGTTCAGCCTGTCGTCGCCGGATGCCGAGCTGCTGAGCCTGTGGAGCGGGCGCCTGCTGGAAGCCCTGGCCCAGCGCCGGGAACTCACCGACGTGGCCAGCGACCTGCAGGACAAGGGCCTGCAGGTGTACCTGGTGATCGACCGCGACGCCGCCTCGCGGCTCGGGGTGTCGGTGTCGAATATCACCGACGCCCTGTACGACGCCTTCGGCCAGCGGCAGATCTCCACCATCTACACCCAGGCCAGCCAGTACCGGGTAGTGCTCCAGGCCCAGGCCGGCGAGCGCATTGGGCCCCAGGCCCTGGAGCAGATTCACGTCAAGACCACCGATGGCGGGCAAGTGCGGCTGTCGAGCCTGGCCCGGGTGGAAGAGCGCCAGGCGCAACTGGCCATCGCCCATATCGGCCAGTTCCCGGCGGTGATGATGTCCTTCAACCTGGCGCCGGGGGTGGCCCTGGGCGAGGCGGTGCAGGTGATCGAGCAGGTGCAGCAACAGATCGGCATGCCGCTGGGGGTGCAGACCCGCTTCCAGGGCGCCGCGGAAGCCTTCCAGGCCTCCTTGTCGAGCACCTTGCTGCTGATCCTGGCGGCGGTGGTGACCATGTACATCGTGCTCGGCGTGCTCTACGAGAGCTACATCCACCCCATCACCATTCTCTCCACCTTGCCCTCGGCAGCGGTGGGGGCCTTGCTGGCGCTGATACTCAGCGGCAATGACCTGGGCATGATCGCGATCATCGGCATCATCCTGCTGATCGGCATCGTCAAGAAGAACGCGATCATGATGATCGACTTCGCCCTCGACGCCGAACGCCACCAGGGCATGGCCCCGGAGCAGGCCATCTACCAGGCGGCGCTGCTGCGTTTCCGGCCGATCCTGATGACCACCCTGGCGGCGCTGTTCGGCGCCGTGCCACTGATGCTGGCCACCGGCTCCGGCGCCGAGCTACGCCAGCCTTTGGGCCTGGTGATGGTGGGCGGCCTGCTGGTGAGCCAGGTGCTGACCCTGTTCACGACGCCCGTTATCTACTTGTACTTCGACCGCTTGGGCCGCCGATTTGCCAAGCCTGCCGTAGGAGAAGTGGTGTGAGGGGCGTCAGCGGCAAGCGGCAAGCTACTAGCTGCAAGCTGGATCAACAGCACAAGCAAAAGCAAAAGCGTGCGCTGATCCCGCTTTTCTCTTGCAGCTTGCAGCTTGAAACTTGGAGCGGTCGCCCATGAATCTCTCGGCTCCCTTCATCAAACGCCCCGTGGCGACCATGCTGCTGTCGTTGGCGATCATGCTGCTGGGCGGGGTCAGCTTCGGTCTGTTGCCGGTGGCACCGCTGCCGCAGATGGATTTCCCGGTGATCGTGGTCCAGGCCAGCCTGCCGGGGGCCAGCCCCGAGGTGATGGCGTCCACTGTGGCCACGCCCCTGGAGCGCTCCTTCGGCGCGATAGCCGGGGTCAACACCATGAGCAGCCGTTCCAGCCAGGGTTCGACCCGGGTGATCCTGCAGTTCGACCTGGACCGCGACATCAACGGCGCGGCCAGGGAAGTGCAGGCGGCCATCAATGCCTCGCGCAACCTGTTGCCCAGCGGCATGCGCAGCATGCCCACCTACAAGAAGGTCAACCCGTCCCAGGCGCCGATCATGGTGCTGTCGCTGACTTCCGATGTGCTGCAGAAGGGCCAGCTCTACGACCTGGCCTCGACCATCCTGTCCCAGAGCCTGTCCCAGGTGCAGGGCGTGGGCGAAGTGCAGGTCGGCGGCAGCTCCTTGCCGGCGGTGCGCATCGAGCTCGAGCCGCAGTTGCTCAACCAGTACGGCGTAGCCCTGGACGACGTGCGCAACGCCATTGCCAATGCCAACCAGCGCCGGCCCAAGGGCTCGGTGGAGGATGAGCAGCGGCTGTGGCAGATCCAGGCCAACGACCAGTTGGAGAAGGCCCGGGACTACGAGCCGCTGATCATTCACTACAACAACGGCGCGGCCCTGCGCCTGAAGGATGTGGCCAAGGTCAGCGATGGCGTGGAAGACCGCTACAACAGCGGTTTCTTCAACGACGACGCGGCGGTGCTGCTGGTGATCAACCGCCAGGCGGGGGCCAACATCATCGAGACGGTGAACGAGATCAAGGCCCAGTTGCCGGCCTTGCAGGCGGTGCTGCCGGCCAGCGTCAAGCTCAACCTGGCCATGGACCGCTCGCCGGTGATCAAGGCCACCCTGCACGAGGCCGAGATGACCCTGCTGATCGCCGTGGCCCTGGTGATCCTGGTGGTGTTCCTGTTCCTCGGCAATTTCCGCGCTTCGGTGATCCCCACCCTGGCGGTGCCGGTGTCGCTGGTGGGCACCTTCGCCATCATGTACCTCTATGGTTTTTCCCTGAACAACCTGTCGCTGATGGCGCTGATACTCGCCACCGGGCTGGTGGTGGACGATGCCATCGTGGTGCTGGAGAACATCTCCCGGCATATCGACGAAGGCATAGCGCCGCTCAAGGCGGCGTACCTGGGGGCCAAGGAGGTGGGCTTCACCCTGCTGTCGATGAACGTCTCGCTGGTGGCGGTGTTCCTCTCCATCCTGTTTATGGGCGGCATCATCGAGAGCCTGTTCCGCGAATTCTCCATCACCCTGGCGGCGGCCATCGTGGTCTCCCTGGTGGTGTCCCTGACCCTCACCCCGATGCTTTGCGCGCGCTGGCTCAAGCCCCACGTCCCGGGCCAGGAGAACCGCCTGCAGCGCTGGAGCCAAGGCTGCAACGAATGGATGGTGGGCAAGTACGCCAGCAGCCTGGACTGGGTGCTGCGGCACAAGCGCCTGACCCTGTTCAGCCTGCTGCTGACCATCGGGGTCAACGTGGCGCTGTATGTGGTGGTGCCCAAGACTTTCCTGCCGCAGCAGGACACCGGCCAGTTGATCGGTTTCGTGCGCGGCGACGATGGCCTGTCCTTCAGCGTGATGCAGCCGAAGATGGAAACCTTCCGCCGCGCCGTGCTCAAGGACCCGGCGGTGGAAAGCGTGGCCGGCTTTATCGGTGGCAACAACGGCACCAACAACGCTTTTATGCTGGTGCGCCTCAAGCCGATCAAGGAGCGCAATATTTCCGCGCAGAAGGTGATCGAGCGCATGCGCAAGGAAATGCCCAAGGTGCCCGGCGCCCAGCTGATGCTGATGGCCGACCAGGACCTGCAGTTCGGCGGCGGTCGCGAGCAGACCACCTCGCAGTATTCCTACATTCTGCAGAGCGGCGACCTGGGTGAGCTGCGCCAGTGGTACCCGAAAGTGGTGACCGCGCTGCGCGCCTTGCCGGAACTCACTGCCATCGATGCCCGCGAAGGTCGCGGCGCCCAACAGGTGACCCTGGTGGTGGACCGCGACCAGGCCAAGCGCCTGGGGGTGGACATGAACATGGTTACCGCGGTGCTCAACAACGCCTACAGCCAGCGGCAAATCTCCACCATCTACGACAGCCTCAACCAGTACCAGGTGGTGATGGAGGTCAATCCGAAATACGCCCAGGACCCGATCACCCTGAACCAGGTGCAAGTGATCACCAGCGCCGGTGCGCGGATTCCGCTGTCGGCCATCGCTCACTATGAAAACAGCCTGGAAGACGACCGGGTCAGCCATGAAGGGCAGTTCGCCTCGGAAAGCATTTCCTTCGACATGGCCGAGGGCGTGACCGTGGAGCAGGGCACCGCCGCCATCGAACGGGCGATTGCCAAGCTGGGCATGCCCGAGGATGTGATCGTCAAGATGGCCGGCACCGCCGACGCCTTCGCCGCCACCCAGAAGAGCCAGCCGTTCATGATTCTCGGCGCGTTGCTGGCGGTGTACCTGGTGCTGGGGGTGCTGTATGAAAGCTACATTCACCCGCTGACCATCCTCTCCACCTTGCCTTCGGCCGGCGTTGGCGCCTTGCTCTCGATCTACGTGCTGGGCGGCGAGTTCAGCCTGATCTCGTTGCTGGGGCTGTTCCTGCTGATCGGCGTGGTGAAGAAGAACGCCATCCTGATGATCGACCTGGCGTTGCAGCTGGAGCGCCACCAGGGCCTGGACCCGCTGCAATCGATCCGTAGCGCCTGCCTGCAACGCTTGCGGCCGATCCTGATGACCACCCTGGCGGCCATCCTTGGTGCCTTGCCCTTGCTGCTGGGCGGCGCCGAAGGTTCGGAAATGCGCCAGCCCCTGGGCCTGACCATCATTGGCGGCCTGGTCTTCAGCCAGGTGCTGACCCTCTACACCACCCCGGTGGTCTACCTCTATCTGGATCGCCTGCGCCACAAGTTCAACCACTGGCGTGGGGTCCGTACCGATGCTGCTCTGGAAACGCCGTTATGACCGACCAATCGTCCCGTCCCGTTACTCTGCTGTCCGCCCAGCGCCTGGCCATGGCCCGGGGTTCGCGTGCCTTGAGCCTGGGCCTGTGCGTGCTGCTGCTCAGCGCCTGCGCCATCGGTCCCGACTACCAACGCCCGCAGTTGGCCGAGCCTGCGCAGTACAAAGAGGCCCAGGGCTGGCGCCAGGCCAACCCCAGCGATGCTCTGGCCCGTGGCGCCTGGTGGGAGCTGTACGGCGACCCGCAGCTCAATGGCCTGGTCGAAAAGCTCAACAGCGCCAACCAGACTGTCGCCCAGTCGGAAGCCCAATACCGCCAGGCCCGGGCCCTGGTGCAGAGCTCGCGGGGGGCGTTCTTCCCCAGCGTCGACCTCAGCGCCGGCAAGACCCGCGCCAGCCAGGGCACCGGCAGCAGCAGTTCGGGGTTGAGCAGCTCCAGTAGCGGTATCCGCGACACCTACAACACCCAGTTGGGGGTGAGCTGGGAAGCCGACGTGTGGGGCAAGCTGCGGCGTGACCTGGAAGCCAACAATGCCAGCGCCGAGGCCAGCTTCGCTGACCTTGCGGCCATGCGCCTGAGCCAGCAGTCGGAGCTGGTGCAGAACTACCTGCAACTGCGGGTGATCGACCAGCAGAAGCGTTTGCTCCAGGCCACGGTGGCGGCTTACGAGCGCTCCCTGACCATGACCCAGAACCAGTACCAGGCCGGGGTTTCCGGCAAGGACGCGGTGGCCCAGGCGCAGACCCAGCTGAAAAGCACCCAGGCCGACCTGATCGACCTGATCTGGCAGCGGGCGCAGTTCGAGAACGCCATCGCCGTGCTGATCGGCCTGCCGCCGGCGGAATTCAACCTGGCCGAGAGCCAGGCCATCCCGGCCTTGCCCCAGGTGCCACTGGCGGTGCCCTCGCAATTGCTGGAGCGGCGCCCGGACATCGCCTCGGCGGAGCGCTCGGTGATCGCCGCCAACGCCAAGATCGGCGTGGCCAAGGCCGCCTACTACCCGGACCTGACCCTGAGCCTGGCCGGCGGCTACAGCAGCAGCACCTACGCCGACTGGATCAGCCTGCCGAACCGCTTCTGGTCGGTGGGGCCGAAACTGGCCATGACCCTGTTCGACGGCGGCCAGCGTTCGGCGGAGGTGGATCGCACCGAAGCGGTGTACGACCAGACCGTGGCCAAGTACCGGCAGACCGTGCTCGACGGTTTCCGCGAGGTGGAGAACTACATGGTCCAGCTCAAGGTCCTGGAGGATGAGGCGGGGGTGCGCCAGCAAGCCCTGGACTCGGCCCGCGAGGCCCTGCGCCTGACCGAGAACCAGTACAAGGCCGGGCTGATCGCCTACCTGGACGTGGTCACCAGCCAGACCACTGCCCTGAGCAACGAACGCAGCGTGCTCAGCCTGTTGCAGAGCCGGCTGATTGCCAGTGTGCAGTTGATTGCCGCCATGGGCGGTGGTTGGGATGGCTTGTTACAGGCCAGCGAGCAGCCATAGCCTGTGCCCGACGGGGCCTTGACCGGGCCTTTCAGAAGGGTTTTGTGTGAGTGGCCGATGCGCCGCAAAGCCCATGCCCACAAGGGCTGTAAGGTCTTGGAGGGGTGAAATAGAGCGTTCTGTCCGACTAATGGCTTTTTGCTAAGTTTGGGGGATGCGTTCTTGTGCGCAATCAGTACAATCTGCGCTTTTGCCGCCGCGCAGGGATGTCGGCACAACGGCCACGAGATGCCCCATGCTCATCGGTAGTTACTCTTCCGCTCTGGTTCTGATCTCCATTTTCGTGGCGATTCTGGCCTCCTATACCGCACTAGACCTGACCGGGCGCATCACCACCACCAGTGGCCGCGCCGCCTTACTGTGGATGTTCGGCGGGGCCCTGGCCATGGGGGTGGGTGTCTGGTCGATGCACTTCATCGGCATGCTGGCCTTCGAACTGCCGATCCCCCTGGGCTACGACATCGGCCTGACCGCCTTGTCGCTGCTGATCTCGATCCTCTCCTGCGGCTTCGCCCTGTGGCTGGTGAGCCAGCCGCGCCTGCCGCTGGTGCAACTGCTGTTCGGCGCCCTGATCATGGGCTCGGGCATCAGCGGCATGCACTACACCGGCATGGCGGCCATGCGCATGCAGCCGGGCATCGACTATGACCCGGGGCTGTTCGGCGCCTCGCTGCTGATTGCCTTCGGCGCTTCGCTGGCGGCGTTGTGGATCGCCTTCCACCTGCGTCGCAACACCCCCTATGTGCGCCTGGCGCGCATCGGTGCGGCGGTGCTCATGGGCTTTGCGATTGTCGGCATGCACTACACCGGCATGGCCGCGGCACGTTTTACCGACGGCAGCTTTTGTGGCGCCCTGGGCACCGGCCTGAGCGGCAAGGGCCTGGACAACCTGGTGCTGATCACCACCCTGGCGGTGCTGGTGATCGCCTTGCTGACCTCGGTGCTGGATGCCCGGCTGGAGGCTCGCACTGCGGTGCTGGCGCAGTCTTTGACCGAGGCCAACAAGGAACTCACCCAACTGGCCCTGCACGACACCCTGACCGGCTTGCCCAACCGCATCCTGCTGGCCGATCGCATCGACCAGGCCATGCACCGGGTCACGGCCCATGGCGGCTGCTTTGCCTTGATGTTCATCGATCTGGACGGCTTCAAGCCGGTCAACGACGCCTTCGGCCACCATATGGGCGACCAGTTGCTGCGCGAGGTGGCCCTGCGCCTGCGTGAGGACCTGCGCAGCGAAGACACCCTGGCGCGAATCGGCGGCGATGAATTCGTGCTGCTGGTGCAACTGGGCGAGCCGGACGATGCCCTGCGCCTGGCGGCGCGCCAGGTGGGCCTGGTGTCGCGCTCGTTCCGGGTGGCCGAGCATGAGTTGCAGATTTCCGCCAGCATCGGTATTGCGCTGTACCCGGGCAACGGCTACACCGCCCAGGAACTGCTGATGAATGCCGACGCCGCGATGTACCACGCCAAGGGCACCGGCAAGAACGGCTACAGCTTCTTCGACGCCTCGATGAACAGCAACGCCCGGCGCCAGCTGCAACTGCTGCAGGATTTGCGCAACGCCCTGGAGCAGCATCAGTTCTGCCTGCACTACCAGCCCAAGTTCGATGCGCTCAATGGCCGGCCAGTGGGGGCCGAGGCGCTGCTGCGCTGGCAGCACCCGCAGCATGGCCTGATGCTGCCGGACAAGTTCATCGAGCTGGCGGAAAAGACCGGGCTGATCATCGCCATCGGCGACTGGGTGCTGAACGAGGCCTGCCGGCAGATGCGCGAGTGGTATGTGCAGGGCTACACCGACTGGCGCATCGCGGTGAACCTTTCGGCCGTGCAGTTCTGCCATGTGGGCCTGGTCAAGAGCGTGGCCACGGCCCTGGAGCGCTATCAGTTGCCGGCCAACAACCTGACCCTGGAGATCACCGAGACCACGGCGATGCACGACGCCGATGTCAGCCTGATCGTGCTGCAACAGCTGGCGGACATGGGCGTGGACCTGTCCATCGACGACTTCGGCACCGGCTATTCGAGCCTGATGTACCTCAAGCGCCTGCCGGCCAACGAGCTGAAGATCGACCGCGGTTTCGTCCGCGACCTGGAGCAGGACAGCGACGATGCCGCCATCGTTTCGGCGATAGTCGCCCTGGGGCAGGCCCTGGGCCTGCGCATCGTTGCCGAGGGCGTGGAAACCGGCGTGCAGCAGAGCTTCCTCACCCAACTGGGTTGCGATTCGCTGCAGGGTTATTTCCTTGGCCATCCGCTGCCGGCCGAAGGCTTTATGCAGGTGATCCGCCAGGGCGAACAAGCCGCGCTGCCCGAGACGCTGAACGGCCTCTGAGCCCGATACATTGGGGCTTCAGGGCCCGCCGCCTGGGGCCTGGCGCCGCAACGCACCCCTGATCCACGGGCCAATGGCCCGGGCAGGCGGGATATGGCGGTTTAAATCGCTGGCGGTGGGGTGTTTAATGGCTCGCGTTGAATTGATCAGCGAGGGAGTCGGCAGCATGGATAAAGTCATCGTCATCACCGGTGGCGGGCGGGGAATCGGCGCGGCCACGGCGTTGTTGGCCGCGCAACAGGGTTTCAAGGTGTGCATCAACTACCAGGCCGACGAGCAGGCCGCCCAGCAGGTGCTCGAGCAACTGCGCGACCTGGGGGCCCAGGCCATCGCGGTACGCGCCGACGTGAGTATCGAGGATGAAGTGATCGGCCTGTTCAACCGGGTCGACAGCGAACTGGGGCGGGTCACGGCCCTGGTCAACAACGCCGGGACCGTGGGCCACAAGTCGCGCCTGGACGAAATGTCCGAGTTCCGCATCCAGAAAATCATGAAGACCAACATCATGGGGCCGATCCTCTGCGCCAAGCACGCGGTGCTGCGCATGTCGCCGCGCCATGGCGGGCAGGGCGGCAGCATCGTCAATGTGTCGTCGGTGGCGGCACGCCTGGGTTCGCCGGGGGAGTACGTCGACTACGCCGCCTCCAAGGGCGCCCTGGACACCTTCACCATCGGCCTGTCCAAGGAAGTGGCGGGCGAGGGCATCCGCGTCAATGCGGTGCGCCCGGGCTATATCTACACCGACTTCCATGCCCTGAGCGGCGATGCCGATCGGGTCAGCAAGCTGGAATCGGCAATCCCCATGGGCCGCGGCGGGCGCCCTGACGAAGTGGCCGAGGCGATTGTCTGGCTGCTCTCGGACAAGGCTTCCTACGCCACCGGTACCTTCGTCGACCTGGGTGGCGGCCGCTGAGCCTGGCCGGCGCCCGGGCTTTTGTGCGCCCGGCCCCCTCTCGTAGGAGCCGGCTTGCCGGCGAAGAGGCCCGGGAGTCTTGCATCGCTCTTGCGACCGCTTTCGCGAGCAAGCTCGCTCCTACGATGGCCCGAGATACCCCAACCTTCTCGTAGAAGCCGGCTTGCCGGCGAAAGGGCCCTGGCGCCGTTCAGTCCTGCTCAGCAAGTTCTGGAATCGGCGGCGGGGTAAAGCGCCGGGCGTATTCGAGCATGTGCCGGGGGAAGACCATGTGCTTGACCGCGCTGTCGTCCAGGCCGTAGAGGTAGGCCACCGCGGCGGCTTCAAAGGCCCAGTAGCCGGTGTAGGAACCCTCGTCGCCGTTGAGATGGGTGTCATGCCAGGGGGCATGCTCGAAGGCCAGGTACCACTGGTTGCAGTACTCCACCAGCAGTTCCCGGGGCTCGTCCGGGTCCTGGCTGTAGATGGCATGGACCAGCGGCGTATAGACGTGGTGATACCACTCGTCAACATCCTCGCGATCAGGCAGGTAGGGCTTGAGCAGGTCTTCGACCAGCGTGTCTTCGCCGTGGAAGCCGGCGCGGTCCTGCAACAGCGCCATGCGCGGCAGCAGGTCGCTGCGTTGCAGCAGGATGCACAGGCTGAGCACCTGCACGTATTCCTCGTAATCGTGGGGGTAGTCCTCGATATTCAGAGGCGCGATGCCTGGCCGTTCCTCATAGCGCTCCAGCTTGCGCTGGTAGTCCTCGTAGCTGTCGATCACCCCATCCAGCTCCTGGGCCAGCTGTTCCATGGGCGCACCACCGGTGTAGCCGAGAATCAGGTGGTGCAGGCGTGCATGCTGGACATTCCAGGCCTTGAGGGAGGCTTCCTGCTCGGGACTGTCGGCCATCAACGAGTGGGTCTGCCAATGGGCTTCTTCACCGGCGAGGATCTCGAGCTGACTGTGGTACTGCTTGTGGCTGAGAAACACTTGTCTGCGGTTCATCTCGGTGCCGGGCCTCAGTAGACGGGAATCAGGGTGAAGGGCGCCTTGCGCTGTGAGGCTTCCAGCAACAGGGTTGGCAGGTCGACCTCGGCCGGTTCCAGCTCCAACTCTTGCAGCTCTTCCTCCAACTGCTGCGGGTCGGCCGCCAGGGCCTGGATCGGCAGGCGCAGGTAAGGCCGCGGGTCTTCCCCGTAGTAGATCTTCACCGGGCCTTCAGGGATGCCTTCCAGGCGGGCAAAACCCTCTTCGTCGAGGTTGCCCTCGGCTTGCGAGTCGTCGCTGAAGACGGCTCGGTAGGCGGCGCCGGGCACCGGTTCCAGGTTGGGGTAGTGCAGGTTCAGCTCCAGCCAGTGACCTTCGCCGGTGAGGTGTTCCAGGCCCTGGTTGATCTCCTGGGCAATGCTTGCGGCGTCCTGGGTTGCGGGTTGTGGCGCGGGGGTGATGGTCGTTGCGCGCGGTTCGAGGGAGGACTGTGGCTTGGGCACCAGGGCCGGGCCGTTGCTGTGGGCGGCGGCCGAGTTGTTGCGCTGCTCGGCGATCCACGGGGCGATGCGCTTTTGCACCGATACCATGAGGAACTCGCTGTGTTCCCGGGCTTCGTTGAGGTTGTGCAGCACCAGGCGCTGCTGCTGGGGCGTGAGGCTGTTGAAGGTGGTGGAGGCTTGCACGCCGTTGATGATTTGCGGCAACTCCTCGGCCAGGCGCTGCGGGTCCAGGCACTTTTCCAGCAACTGTTCGGGGCTGGTCTTCAAGCGACAGGCTTGCAGGGTGTAGCGGATCATGTCGAAGAGCTTTTCGGCATGGCGCTGGGGCGCGCGGTTGATCAGGCGCAGCAGGGTCTTCAAGCCCTGGCCGGGGCCGGGGATCCAGCCGATCAGGGCCAGGGCCAGGTCGAAGAAGGCGTCTTCCTCGTCCTTGGGGTTGTTGATGGCGTCCAGTTCGAAGATCGCCTGGATGCAGTCGTAGGCGTTGAGTTCCTGGGTCAGCAGCGGCAGGCGGCCGCGCTCGATGGCGCTGAGCAGTTCGGTCTTGGCTTCTGGGTAGTCGTCGTAATACAGGTCTTCGACCATGACGTGTTCCTTTCCCTGGAAAAATGAAGCGCGGATGCTGAAGGAATTGAGGGCTCTGGGCAAGCGGCGCTTTTTTTGGGGAGGGTGCATATCCGTTGCTGCGGGTGTTGCGGCAATTGGTTCCGCTCTTACAGCGGGTCACTTTGGAAAAGCCCCAAAGTAACCAAAGGGCTCCTGCCCCCGCATCCGGCACCTCGCTAATGCTCGGTGTTCCCTCGCTCCGGCATTGCTCCGGGGGCACGCCGCCACAGGCCATCCATGGCCTGGGGCGGCTAGCTCGGCATCCATGCCGAGCTACCCCCTGCGCAATGCCTGCGCTCGGCCTCCTGAAGGGGCAGGAAGATCAAAAGCAAGATCAAGATCAAAAGCTGGAGCCAAAGCGCGTTTTACGCGCTTTTCGTAGGAGCCGGCTTGCCGGCGAATAGGCCCTCAAGCCTTGCGTCGCTCATGCCAACGCCTTCGCTGGCAAGCCAGCTCCTACCGTTTCGAGCAGGCCGAAAGCTGCCAATGGAACAGGCAGTACGCCGTATCGGCCACCAGTCAAAACGACCGCACGATCCGCCCCAGGGTTTCCATGGCCTTTTCCGCCGCCTCGTTCCACGGGCTGCCGTAGTTCAGGCGGATGCAGTTGCGAAAGCGCTGGGTCGGGGAAAAGATCGGCCCGGGGGCGATGCTGATGCCCTGGGCCAGGGCCATCTGGAACAGTTTCAGCGAGTCCATCTGCGGCGGCAGTTCCAGCCACAGGAAGTAGCCGCCGGCCGGCTGGCTGACCCGGGTCTGCGCCGGGAAGTAGCGGGCAATGGCCGCCAGCATGGCGCTCTGCTGTTCTTCCAGGGCATAGCGCAGTTTGCGCAGGTGACGGTCGTAGCCGCCGTGCTGCAGGTAGTCGGCAATCGCCGCCTGGGCCGGCATCGAGGCGCACAACGAGGTCATCAGCTTCAGCCGTTCGATCTTCTGCGCATAGCGCCCGGCCGCCACCCAGCCGACGCGGTAGCCCGGCGCCAGGCTCTTGGCGAAGGAACCGCAATGCATCACCAGGCCTTCGGTGTCGAAGGCCTTGGCCGGTTTCGGCGCCTGCTGGCCGTAGTACAGCTCGGCGTAGACATCGTCCTCGATCAGCGGCACCTGGTGCTGGCGCAGCAGCTCCACCAGCTCCTGCTTCTTCGCCTCGGGCATGCTCGCGCCCATGGGGTTCTGGAAGTTGGTCATGCACCAGCAGGCCTTGATCGGGTGCCGTTCCAGGGTCTGGGCCAGCACCCCGAGGTCGATGCCATCGCGCGGGTGCACGGGAATCTCCACCGCCTTGAGCTTGAGCCGTTCCAGCACTTGCAGGCTGGCGTAGAAGGCCGGGGCCTCGATGGCCACCAGGTCGCCAGGCTCGGTCACCGCCTGCAGGCACAGGTTCAGCGCCTCCAGGGCGCCATTGGTGATCAACAGCTCCTCCATCGGCAGCATCAGCCCGGCCACCATGTAGCGCAGGGCGATCTGCCGGCGCAGTTGCGGGTTGCCCGGCGACATGTCGGTGACCACCACCCGCGGGTCCATCTCGCGGCTGGCGCTGGCCAGGGAGCGCGACAGGCGTTGCAGGGGGAACAGGGTCGGGCTGGGGAACGCCGAGCCGAAGGGCACGGTGCTCGGGTCCTTGATCGAGTCGAGCACCGAGAACACCAGCTCGCTGACATCGACTTCGGTGGATTCATTGACTTCGCTGCTGATCACCGGCTCCGAGAACGGGCTCGGCGCGTGGGCATTGACGAAGTAGCCGGAGCGCGGTCGGGCGCGGATCAGCCCGCGGCGCTCCAGCAAGTAATAAGCCTGGAACACCGTCGACGGGCTGACCCCGTAGGTCTGGCTGGCGTAGCGCACCGAAGGTACGCGCTGACCAGGGCCCAGGACTCCGGAGCGGATCAGTTCGGCGATGTCGTCGGCGAATTTTTCGTAGCGTTTCATCTGCGGGGCAAGATCCAGTCTGGTCATCGGGTCAAGGTGTTCTGGGGCGCAGGAAAGTCGGAAGCTCGGCCGCCAGGGCAGTGGCCAGGGCGGCAGCGAGCATGGCGTGGCCCGGGCCCCCGGTGCCGCTTCCCCTGGGGAGCGACGGCCGGTGCCCGGGCATTCTAGAGGCTCAGCGGTTCATTGGCGCGACAAACCGGCTCTTGGCCACGGCGTAGACGCTCGAATCATCACTGTCTTCAACCTTGAAACCGATGCTCTGGGAGCCGCTCTGGGCTTTCTCGGTGGTCATGGCCACCGATACCGGCAGGTCGGTGATCTCCCCCGGCGCCAGGCTCAGCTCGGTCTTGCCTTGCAGCTCGAAGCCGTCGCCGTCCACCAGGGCCAGGTGGTATTGCTGGCGTTCCTGGGTCTTGTTGATGATCTTCAGGCTGTAGATGTTCTCGATCTGCCCCAGGGCGTTCTCGCGGAACAGGCCGCGGTCCTTGCTCACGTCCAGGGACACCATCGGCCGTTGCACCAGGGCCAGCGCCAGGGCGCCGATCATCAGCAGCAGTACTGCGCTGTAGCCCACCAGGCGCGGACGCAGCAGGTGGGTCTTGCCCCCTTGCAGCTCGTGTTCCGAGGTGTAGGCGATCAGCCCTCGGGCATAGCCCATCTTGTCCATGATCGAGTCGCAGGCGTCGATGCAGGCGGCGCAACCGATGCATTCCATCTGCAAGCCGTCGCGGATGTCGATGCCGGTGGGGCACACCTGCACGCACAGCTGGCAGTCGATGCAGTCGCCCAGGCCGACGTCGGCGGGTTTCACATCGCGCTTGCGCGGGCCACGGCTTTCACCGCGCTCCGGCTTGTAGGAGATGGTCAGGGTGTCCTTGTCGAACATCACGCTCTGGAAACGGGCATAAGGGCACATGTGCATGCACACCGCTTCCCGCAGCCAGCCGGCGTTGATGTAGGTGGCACCGGCGAAGAACAGCACCCAGAACAGGCTCAGGCCGCCGATTTGCAGGGTCAGGAGTTCCTGGGCCAGGGGGCGGATCGGGGTGAAGTAGCCGACGAAGGTCAGGCCGGTGAGCACGCTGATGGCCAGCCACAGCGTGTGTTTCATCGCCCGGCGGGCCAGCTTGTTGGCGCTCCAGGGCGCGGCCTGCAGCTTGATCCGCTGGTTGCGGTCGCCTTCGGTGACCTTCTCGCACCACATGAACAGCCAGGTCCAGGAGCTTTGCGGGCAGGTGTAGCCGCACCAGACCCGGCCGGCGAACACCGTGATGGAGAACAGGCCGAAGGCGCAGATGATCAGCAGCGCCGAGAGCAGGATGAAATCCTGCGGCCAGAAGGTTGCGCCGAAGATATGGAACTTGCTTTCGGCCAGGTCCCAGAGCACCGCCTGGCGGCCACCCCAGTTCAGCCACACGGTGCCGAAGAACATCAGGAACAGGAAGCCTGCGCCACTCAAGCGCAGGGTGCGGAACAGGCCGCTGAAACTACGGGTGTAAACGTGCTTGTCGGTGCTCTTCGTCTTCATCTGTTTAGGGCGTGAAGGTTCGAAGTTCTCTACTAATCGGACGGGGATTCTTTCGCTCATGGTCGTTCGCTCATCAGCCTCCATCAGGCCCGGCAACTATGACCATGGATCTGTTTGCATAACAGACTCAGCTATTTGATAAAAAAGCGGATCAGATGGGCTCTTTCGTGCCCCTGCGACAAGTTGCTGCACCCCCCTGCAAGTGCCCCGGGGAAGGTGTTGGAGGCCTCTGGCACAGGCCTGTGGCAGAGGCCCTGATCTGGATCAGTCAAATCACCGAATCACCCGTACTGGCTTTTAGATGGCTCCGGCCGTCGCGGGCGCCTGCTACGGTCAATGCGTCGGCTTCTGCTTCGGTGATGTAGATCCGCTGGCCGTCGATATCCACCGCCGACATGGCCTTGGCGCTGTCGGTGATCACCGTCACGGCGCCGGCAGGCAACTGGCGGTGCAGGGTTTCGCTGTCGAAGTAGCAGGTTTGGTTGTCGATACGCAGGCTCATGGCGAGTACCTCTGGCAATGGCCGGCACAGCAGTGCCGGCCCGGTTGCTGTCTATGCTTCAGGACCTGGCCCGGCCACCACCGGCGGCTGGCCGCTGGGTGGATCGCCCTTGGGCGGCGGGGTGTTTTCCGGTGGTTCCTGTTCCGGCACCGGTTGCGGTTCGCTGGGGGGCAGGGTGGGCTGGTCGATGTTCGGATCGGGGGTTTCTGGCGGAATCGGAATGCTCATGCTGCTGGCCTCCTTTGTGCTTGCAGATGCACGGGCTCTTTCGGTGGACCGCCACAGCGAGGATTTGATTCCCACCGATTGCCCGGGCAATCGCGGTGAACTTTCGCCGACGCGCGTGGCTCGGAACCTAAGTGGATTGATTCAGCGGGGTGCTGGCCGCCCCGTAACCAGAGCGTCGTGGACATGACTGAAGGGAGTGAGACTCGATGACCGCGCAATCCCCCAGCGAAGTGCAACACCCGGCATCGCTGCCCCTGGCCCAGGCCTTGCTGCTGCCACGCATCGCCATCGAGAACGCCAGCCCGGTGCTCGATGGCGGGCAGTTCGCGGCCAAGGCGGTGGTTGGCCAGGGCATCCAGGTCAGCGCCAAGGTGTTCGCCGACGGCCACGAGCAACTGGCGGTGCGGGTGTGCTGGCGCCACGAGCAACAACCCGACTGGCACAGCCAGCCCTTGCAGGAGCAGGGCAACGACGGCTGGCTGGGGCAGTTCCCGGTGCTGCAGGTGGGCCGCTACCGCTTCTGTATCCAGGCCTGGATCGATCAGTACGCTAGCTTCTGCCACGAGCTGGAGAAAAAGCACCAGGCCGGGGTGCCCCTGGGCCTGGAGTTGCAGGAAGGCCGGATGCAGCTGCAGCAGGCCGCCGAGCGCAGCGGCGACGCCTTGCGCGAGCAACTGCTGGAACTGCAGCGCCAGCTTGAGGCCTTGCCCCATGAGCAGCAGGTCGAGCTGTTCCTGCAGCAGGGCAGCAGGCAACTGATGGCTGAGGCCGATCAGCGCCCGCACCTGAGCCAGAGCCCCGAGTACCCACTGGAGGTGGAGCGCGAACGTGCGCAGTTCGCCAGTTGGTACGAGCTGTTTCCGCGTTCCATTACCGATGATCCCCGGCGGCACGGCACCTTCAGTGATGTGCACGAGCGCCTGCCGATGATCCGCGACATGGGCTTCGACGTGCTGTATTTCCCGCCGATCCACCCCATTGGCCGCAGCCACCGCAAGGGCCCCAACAACTCGCTGACGGCCGGCCCGGACGACCCGGGCAGCCCTTATGCCATTGGCAGCGAGGAGGGCGGTCACGGGGCCATCCACCCGCAACTGGGCAGCCGGGAGGACTTTCGTCGGTTGCTGGCCGCCGCCGCCGAGCATGGCCTGGAGATCGCCCTGGATTTCGCCATCCAGTGTTCCCAGGATCACCCCTGGCTCAAGCAGCATCCGGGCTGGTTCAATTGGCGCCCCGACGGCAGCATCAAATACGCAGAGAACCCGCCGAAGAAGTACCAGGACATCGTCAATGTCGACTTCTATGCCGCCGAGGCCGTTCCTGAGCTGTGGCTGGCGCTGCGGGATATCGTCATCGGCTGGGTCCAGGAGGGGGTCAAGACGTTTCGCGTGGACAACCCGCACACCAAGCCGCTGCCGTTCTGGCAATGGCTGATTGCCGAGGTGCGTGGGCAGTACCCGGAAGTGATTTTCCTCGCCGAGGCTTTCACCACCCCGGCGATGATGGCGCGCCTGGGCAAGATCGGTTACTCCCAGAGCTACACCTATTTCACCTGGCGCAACAGCAAGAGCGAGCTGGCCAGCTATTTCAGCGAGCTTAACCGGGCGCCGTTGCGCGACTGTTTTCGGCCGAACTTCTTCGTCAATACCCCGGATATCAACCCGGGGTTCCTGCATGACTCGGGGCGTCCGGGCTTCCTTATACGCGCGGTGCTGGCCAGCATGGGTTCGGGGCTCTGGGGCCTGTATTCGGGCTTCGAACTGTGCGAATCGGCGGCTTTGCCGGGCAGGGAAGAGTACCTGGATTCGGAGAAATACCAGTTGCGTCCGCGGGATTTCAACGCGCCGGGCAACATCATTGCCGAGATCACCCAACTCAATCGCATCCGCCGCGAGAACCCGGCGCTGCACAGTCACCTGGGGCTCAAGCTGTACAACGCCTGGAACGACAGCATCCTGTATTTCGGCAAGCGCAGCGGCGACAACTTTTTGCTGGTGGCGGTGAGCCTCGATCCCTTCAATGCCCAGGAGGCGCATTTCGAATTGCCGCTGTGGGAGCTGGGCCTGGCCGACGATGCCGCGACCCAGGGCGAGGACCTGATGAATGGCCACCGCTGGACCTGGTACGGCAAGACCCAGTTCATGCGCCTGGAGCCGACCCAGCCCTTCGGCATCTGGCGCATTACCCCAATGTAGGCGTCGGCTTGCCGGCGAAGAGGCCCGCGAGCCGGGTGCAAGCCTGGCCGACGCCTTCGCTGGCAAGCCAGCGCCTACGGGGCGCTGCAATCGATTTTTTCAGGAGTTGAACATGGCCAAGAAACCTCGTTCCACGACCTTTATCAATGATCCGCTCTGGTACAAGGACGCGGTGATCTACCAAGTGCATGTGAAGTCCTTCTTCGACTCCAACGACGACGGCATCGGCGATTTCCCCGGGCTGATCGCCAAGCTCGACTACATCAAGGAGCTGGGGGTCAACACCCTCTGGCTGTTGCCGTTCTACCCCTCGCCGCGGCGCGACGATGGCTACGACATCGCCGAGTACCGCGGCGTCAGCCCCGACTACGGCACCCTGGCCGATGTCCGGCGTTTTATCGCCGAGGCCCACAAGCGCGAGCTGCGGGTGATCACCGAACTGGTGATCAACCACACGTCCGACCAGCACCCCTGGTTCCAGCGCGCGCGCAAGGCCAAGCCCGGCTCGGCGGCGCGCAACTTCTATGTGTGGTCCGACGACGAGCAGCAATACGCCGGCACGCGGATCATCTTTCTCGACACTGAAGCCTCCAACTGGACCTGGGACCCAGTGGCCGGGCAGTACTTCTGGCACCGCTTCTACTCCCATCAGCCGGACCTCAACTTCGACAACCCCCAGGTGCTCAAGGCCGTGCTTGCGGTGATGCGCTACTGGCTCGACATGGGCATCGATGGCCTGCGCCTGGACGCCATTCCCTACCTGATCGAGCGCGATGGCAGCAACAACGAGAACCTGCCGGAGACTCACCAGGTGCTCAAGCGCATTCGCGCCGAGATCGACGCCCACTACCCGGACCGCATGCTCCTGGCCGAGGCCAACCAGTGGCCGGAGGACACCCAGCAGTATTTTGGCGATGTTCACGGCGATAACGGCGACGAATGCCACATGGCCTTCCACTTTCCGCTGATGCCACGCATGTACATGGCCCTGGCCCAGGAGGACCGTTTCCCGATCACCGATATCCTGCGCCAGACCCCGGAGATTCCCGCCAACTGCCAGTGGGCGATCTTTCTGCGCAACCACGATGAGCTGACCCTGGAAATGGTCACCGACAAGGAACGCGACTACCTGTGGAACCATTACGCTGCCGACCGTCGGGCGCGGATCAACCTGGGCATTCGCCGGCGCCTGGCGCCACTGCTGGAGCGCGATCGGCGGCGCATCGAGTTGCTCAACAGCCTGCTGCTGTCGATGCCCGGCACGCCGACCCTGTATTACGGCGACGAGATCGGCATGGGCGACAACATCTACCTGGGCGACCGCGATGGCGTGCGCACGCCGATGCAATGGTCCATCGACCGCAATGGCGGTTTCTCCCGGGCCGACCCGGCGCGCCTAGTGCTGCCGCCGATCATGGACCCGCTCTACGGCTACCACGCGGTGAATGTCGAGACCCAGGCCGGCGACCCCCATTCACTGCTCAACTGGACCCGCCGCCTGCTGGCGGTGCGCAAGCAGTCCCGGGCCTTTGGCCGCGGCAGCCTGAAGATGCTGTCGCCGAGCAATCGGCGGGTGCTGGCCTATCTGCGTGAATACACCGGGGCGGATGCCCAGCAGGAGATCATCCTCTGCGTGGCCAATGTCTCGCGCAGCGCCCAGGCGGCGGAGCTGGACCTGTCGGCATTCGCCGGCAGGGTGCCGGTGGAGATGCTTGGCGGTAACGCCTTTCCACCCATCGGCCAGTTGCCGTTCCTGCTGACCCTGGCGCCCTACGGTTTCTACTGGTTCGTCCTGGCGTCGGCAAACCGCATGCCCAGCTGGCATGTGGAGCCGGCCCGGAGCCTGCCGGAGTTCACTACCCTGGTGCTGAAGAAACGCCTCGAAGAGTTGCTCGAAGCGCCAGCACGCACCCGTCTGGAGCACGAAGTGCTGGGGCAGTGGTTGCCAAATCGTCGCTGGTTCGCCGGCAAGGGCGCCGCCATCGAGCAGGTGCATCTGCTTTACGGAGTGCGTTTTGGCGACCCGCGCCAGCCCAAGCTGCTGTGTGAAATCGAGGTGCTGAGCGACGGGCAGCGCCAGCGCTATCAATTGCCCCTGGGCTTTCTGCGTGAAGAGCAGATCAACAGTGCCTTGCCCCAGCAACTGGCCATGGCCCGGGTGCGGCGCGGGCCCCAGGTGGGCCTGATCACCGATGGGTTTGTCCTTGAAAGTTTCGTGCATGAGGTGCTGCAAGCCTTGCAGGCGCAGAGCCGCCTGGAAAGCGCCGCGGGCACCCTGTATTTCGAAGGCAGCGAGGGCTTGCCGGCACTGGGGCTGACGGCCGAGTCCGAGGTGCGCTACCTGTCGGCGGAACAGTCCAACAGCTCGGTGGTGGTGAGGGGGCGCCTGGTGCTCAAGCTGATTCGTCGGCTCTCGGCCGGGGTTCACCCGGAACTGGAAATGAGCGCCTTCCTGACCGCCGCCGGCTTTACCCATATCGCACCCTTGTACGGCTCGGTGCGGCGCCGCGAGGACAATGGCCAAGAGCATCTGCTGATGATCGCCCAGGGCTACCTGAGCAATCAGGGCGATGCCTGGGAGTGGACCCGCAACAACCTGGAGCGGGCGATCCGCGATGAGTTGGCCGATGCCCTGTCCGAACAGGAACAGCATTACAACGCCCTGGGCGAACTTGAGGATTTCGCCGCCTTGCTGGGGCAGCGCCTGGGCGAGATGCACCAGTTGTTGGCAGTGCCCGATGGCAACCCGGATTTCGCCCCCCAGCGGTGCACCGCCGACGATGTCGAGGCCTGGAACCTGCAGGTGGCCGAGCAACTGGAACGCGGCTTGCAACTGCTTCAACAGCAGGTCGGGCAACTGGGCAGCGCCGACCGCCAGCGAGTGGCTCGCTTGCTGCAGCACAAGGCCTTGATCCTCGAGCATGTTGGGCAACTGGCCAGGCAACTGGTGGGTGGCCTGCGCATTCGGGTACATGGCGATCTGCACCTGGGCCAGGTGCTGGTGATCCAGGGCGATGCCTACCTGATCGATTTCGAGGGCGAGCCGGCGCGGCCCCTGGCCGAGCGCCGGGCCAGGCACAGCCCTTACAAGGATGTCAGCGGGGTGCTGCGTTCCTTCGAGTATGCGGCGGCCATGGCCCCGGTGCTGGAAGGGGGGAAAGAGGCCGGCGCGGCGCGTGACAGGGTGCTGCGACGCTACCTGGGCGAGTCGCGCCAGGCCTTTGTCCAGGCGTATCGGTTGGCGACGGCTACGCTTGCCCATGGCTGGCAGGAACCGGCGGCAGCGGAGGCCGCCCTGGCCCTGTGCAGCCTGGAGAAGGCCGCCTACGAGCTGGCCTATGAAGCGCAAAACCGGCCGGCCTGGCTGCATGTGCCATTGCACGGAATGCTGGGCCTGCTGACTGAGCTGCAACCCTTTTCCGAATCTGAGCGTGGTGGAGAGCAGTCATGAGTGTCTCGAACAAGGAACAGGGCAAGCATCAACCGACACTGCTCCCGGCAGCGCCGGCGCTGGAGGCGCTGGTGCGGGCCGAACAGCAGGACCCGTTCGCCATCCTCGGGCCCCATGCCGATGGTGCCGGTGGGCAGTTTATCCGGGTGTTCCTGCCCGGCGCGCTGAGCGTGCAGGTGCTCGATCGCCAGCACCAGCAGGTGCTGGGCAGCCTGCAGGCGGTGGAGCAGGCCGGGCTGTTCGTCGGCCACTTCAGCACCGCCCAGGCCTACCTGCTGCGGATCCAATGGGCCGGCAGTGAACAGCTGTGCGAAGACCCTTACAGCTTCGGCCCGCTGCTGGGCGAGATGGACCTGTACCTGTTCGCCGAGGGCAATCACCGCGACCTGAGCACCTGCCTGGGGGCGCAACTGATCAGCGTCGAGGGCGTGGCCGGGGTGCGCTTTGCGGTCTGGGCGCCGAATGCCCGGCGGGTTTCGGTGGTGGGCGATTTCAATAACTGGGATGGGCGCCGCCACCCCATGCGCCTGCGGCATCCATCCGGGGTCTGGGAGCTGTTCATTCCGCGCCTGGGCCCTGGCGAGGCCTACAAGTACGAGATCCTCGGCCCCGAGGGCGTGCTGCCGCTCAAGGCCGACCCGCTGGCCCTGGCCAGCCAGCTGCCACCGGACACCGCCTCGAAAGTCGCCGCGCCCTTGCAGTTCGACTGGCAGGACCAGGCCTGGATGCAGGCCCGCAGCGAGCGCCAGCGAGCCGACGGGCCGTTGTCGATCTACGAGCTGCATGCCGGTTCCTGGCAGTGCGAAGTGGACGACGTCGGCGAGGTGGCGCGGCTGTACCACTGGGCCGAGCTGGCCGAGCGGCTGATTCCCTACGTCAAGGAACTGGGCTTCAGCCATATCGAGCTGATGCCGATCATGGAGCACCCCTTTGGCGGCTCCTGGGGCTACCAGCCGTTGTCGTTGTTCGCCCCCAGCGCCCGTTATGGCTCCCCGCAAGACTTCGCCGCCTTTGTCGATGCCTGCCATCAGGCCGGGCTGGGGGTGATCCTTGACTGGGTGCCGGCGCATTTCCCCAGCGATGAGCATGGCCTGGCCCGGTTCGACGGCACCGCGCTGTATGAGTACGGCAACCCCCAGGAAGGTTTCCACCAGGATTGGGACACCCTGATCTACAACCTTGGGCGCACTGAAGTGCATGGTTTCATGCTGGCGTCGGCGCTGCACTGGCTCAAGCACTTCCATGTCGATGGCCTGCGGGTGGATGCGGTGGCCTCGATGCTCTACCGCGACTATTCGCGCAAGGCCGGGGAGTGGGTGCCGAACCGCCATGGCGGCCGGGAGAATCTCGAAGCCATCGACTTTCTGCGCCACCTCAACGATGTGGTGGCCCTGGAGGCCCCCGGCGCCCTGGTGATCGCCGAGGAGTCCACGGCCTGGCCCGGGGTCAGCCAGCGTACCGAGCAGGGCGGCCTGGGCTTTGCCTATAAATGGAACATGGGCTGGATGCATGACTCGTTGCACTACATCCAGCAGGACCCGGTGTACCGCGCCCATCACCACAACGAGCTGAGCTTTGGCCTGGTGTATGCCTGGTCCGAGCGTTTCATCCTGCCGATCTCCCACGACGAAGTGGTGCACGGCAAGCATTCGCTGATCGACAAGATGCCCGGCGATCGCTGGCAGAAATTCGCCAACCTGCGGGCCTACCTGAGTTTCATGTGGACCCACCCGGGCAAGAAACTGCTGTTCATGGGCTGCGAGTTCGGCCAGTGGCGCGAGTGGAACCATGACCAGCAACTGGATTGGTACCTGCTGCAATACCCCGAGCACCGCGGCGTGCAGCGCCTGGTGGCGGACCTCAACCGCCTGTATCGCGAATACCCGGCGCTGCATGACCAGGACCACGCGCCCCAGGGGTTCCAGTGGCTGATTGGCGATGATGCAATCAACAGCGTGTATGCCTGGCTGCGCTGGAGCCAGGCCGGCGAGCCGCTGCTGGTGGTGGCCAACTTCACCCCGGTGCCGCGCCAAGGCTACCGGGTCGGCGTGCCCCTGGCCGGGCGCTGGAGCGAGCTGCTCAATAGCGATTCACAGCTGTATGCCGGTTCCAACTATGGCAATGCCGGGGAGGCCCTGAGCGAAGAGCAGGGCAGCCATGGCCAGGCCCTGTCGCTGGTGCTCAACCTGCCGCCGCTGGCGTTGCTGGTGCTGCGCCCCGAGCTCTAGCGCCGGTTGCTCCAGGGAGTCGGGGCGCGCCTGGTGTGGCGAGTGTCTAGAGCGCCTGCGCGGCTTCGACAATCAGCGCCGCCACCGCCCCGGGTTGAGACGCCAGGGAGGCGTGGCTGGCCTCCAGGCGCAGCACCTTGCGCGGGTTCAGGCGCGCCGCCATGCGTTCCTGATTGGCCGGGGCAATCATCCGGTCGGCGTTGGACACCTGGTACCAGGACGGTTTGTCGCGCCAGGCCGGGGCCCCGAGGGTGTCGCCAAAGGTGCTGGCCAGCGGGGCTTTCTGGGTCAGGCCCATGACCAGGCCTTCTTCGGCGCTCAGGTCCTGGCAGAAGCTCTGCTGGAACAGCTCCGGGCGCACCCACAGGTAGCCATCGCTGTCGGGCTCGAGGTTGGCCGCAGCCGCGGGCAGGAACTCCTGGGTCAGGCCGCCGGGGCTCTCGCCCTGGTCGGGGGCGAAGGCGGCGATATACACCAGGCCTTTGACATTGGCCGCGTGGCCGGCCTCGGTGATCACCGCGCCGCCATAGGAGTGCCCCACCAGCAGCACCGGGCCGGCTTGCTGGGCCACCAGCTTGCGAGTGCGGGCAACGTCCTCGGCCAGGGAGGTCAGGGGCAGTTCCACCGCGCGGATCTTCTCGTAGCCGCGGTTCAGCAGTTCGACTATCACCCGGTTCCAGTGGGCGGCCCCACCCCAGAAACCATGGACCAGGACGATCGTGGGTTTATCGCTCATCGCTTGACTCCTTCTATGCCGCAAAGGGGGGGCTCCGCTAGCCGTACTGCGCAAACCCTGCCCGCAACAGCATGGACGAGGAGGGCCTGGGCGCGGCGTTTTCTTCGCGGATTCTGATGTGCGGCGATGGCCACCGGCCGCCGTCGCCAGCACCGGCCGGCACTTGGGAGCGGCCTACATCAGGATGATTTCATAGGGCAGGCGCAGGCGTTCCAGCAGCACCGGCGAGAGGATGGGCTCCAGGCCGATTTCCGGTTCCCCCTGCAGCTGGCTGGCGTAGGCATGGGCCGCATGCCGCTTGCGGGCCACGGTCCAGGTATCCAGCCGCAGCTTGCGCGCCCGGTGCCAGGGGATCTGGTGTTCCTCGCGCGGCGACCAGTGCCAGGCCCAGATCGGGATTTCATGAAAGACCGCGCCCACCAGGCTCGCCGCCCGGGCGGTGGCCCGGCCCACGGCTTCGTGATCGAGGTTGCCGTCGGCGCGCCAGGTGCTGAACACCACGTCGCTGTCGCGCAGGTAACGGCGGATAAAGGGCACCAGCTGCTGTTCGCGCTCGCTCAGGGCATTGTCGGTAAAGCCGCCGCGAATCCATTGCAGGCTGTGCAGGGGCAAGCCCAGGCGACGCAGGGCTTCGGCGCTTTCCTGGGGGCGAAACACGCTCAGGCGGCGCTTGGGCCAGACCTCGGAGCCCGGATGGCTGGCGCTGCCGTCGCTGATGGAGATCAGTTGCAGGGGGTGGCCATGGTGGGCCAGCACTTGCAACAGGCCGCCGGTCGCCACCACTTCGTCCCCGGGATGGGGGGCAACGACCACTGCCCGGGCCCCGGGAGGCACCAGATTGGCCAGGTTGATGGCCGGCACGTCGGCCAGGCTGCGGGCACTGTTCCACAGCTGGCTGGGCCAGTTGCTGTCTATTGCGGGTATGGCTTTCATGGGGGGCTACATCCCTGTTTCCGGGCCGCTGGCATGGCTCAAACGCTGTTCGGCAGCGGCCCTGGGTTTGCACGCACATTGATTCCGTGGCATCTGCCTCAATGTGAAGTACCGGCGTTCCATACCTTTGGTCCGCCGTGTTGGCTGCGCAATCATACTCAGCGGCACGCCGTCGACCCAGAGGGGCAACGACCTATGTGCCAATGGTGCGCCGTTGCATAGGGTAGACGGTTTTTTCTCGCGATGAAGGCTGGACCGGCTCCTGAGGCTGCTACTGCGCCTCTTCATGTTGCAGTTCGAACAGCAATAGCGAGCGCCCGGTGACCGAATACTGGTCATTGAAGGCGAAGCGCTCCTGGCCGTGTATCGCAGGTTGATGAGTGTCGAGCATGCAGGTCCAGAACTCCCCGGCCGGTACCTCCGGCAGGCGGAAGTTGACGATATCGTGGTGCGCATTGACCACCAGCAACAGGGTAGCGTCGGCCCCCGGGCGGCGGATGCCGGTTTCCTGGGCACGGCCGTCAAGCAGCATGCCCAGGCAGCGGCCATGGCTGTCTTGCCATTGCTCGGTGCTCATCTCGTTGCCGTCAGGGGCCAGCCAGGTGACGTCCTTGACCCCGATATCCTCGTTGAAACTGCCCACCAGAAAGCGCCCGCGGCGCAGGATCGGGTAGCTCAGGCGCAGCTTGATCAGGCGTTTGACGAACTTGAGCAGCGACTTGCCGTCGCCATCCAGTTGCCAGTTGACCCAGCCGATCTCGCTGTCCTGGCAGTAGGCGTTGTTGTTGCCGTGCTGGGTTCGGGCGAACTCGTCGCCGGCCACCAGCATCGGCGTGCCTTGGGCCAGCAGCAGGGTGGCGAAGAAGTTGCGCATCTGCCGCAGGCGCAGGGCATTGATCTCGGGGTCGTCGCTGGGGCCTTCGACGCCGTGGTTCCACGACAGGTTGTTATTGCTGCCGTCCTGGTTGTTCTCGTCATTGGCCTGGTTGTGCTTGTCGTTGTAGGACACCAGGTCGTGCAGGGTGAAGCCGTCGTGGGCGGTGACGAAGTTGACCGAGGCGTAGGGCCGCCGGCCGCGCTGGTTGAACATCTCGCCGGAGGCCGTCAGGCGCGCGGCAAAATCCGCCAGTTGGCCGTCGTCGCCTTTCCAGAAGGCCCGTACGGTGTCGCGGAAACGGTCGTTCCATTCCATCCAGCCTGGCGGGAAACGGCCCACCTGATAGCCGCCAGGGCCACAGTCCCAGGGCTCGGCGATCAGCTTCACCTGGCTCAGCAGCGGGTCCTGGCGGCAGGCCACGAGGAAGCTGTGGCGCTCGTTGAAACCGTCGTGGTAGCGGCCGAGGATGGTTGCCAGGTCGAAGCGGAAACCGTCCACGTGCATCTCCGCGGCCCAGTAGCGCAGCGAATCGGTGACCATCTGCAACACGCAGGGGTGGCTCAGGTCGAGGGTATTGCCGGTGCCTGAATCGTTGATGTAGAAGCGCTTGTCGTCGGGCATCAGGCGGTAGTAGGAGGCATTGTCGATGCCGCGCATGGACAGGGTCGGGCCCTGCTCGTTGCCTTCAGCGGTGTGGTTGTAGACCACATCCAGCAGCACCTCCAGGCCGGCCTCGTGCAGGTGCGCGACCATTTCCTTGAACTCGGCGATCTTGCCGCTGGCCAGGTAGCGCGGGTCGGGGGCGAAGAAGGCGATGCTGTTGTAGCCCCAGTAGTTGGTCATGCCCTTGTGCAGCAGGTGCTGGTCATTGACGAAGGCATGGATCGGCAGCAGCTCCACCGACGACACCCCGAGCTTGCGGATATGCTCCAGCACCTCGTCCTGCATCAGCCCGGCGAAGGTCCCCCGCAGGTGTTCGGGCACCGCCGGGTGGCGCATGGTGAAACCGCGCACATGGGTCTCGTAGAGGATGGTCTTGTCCCAGGGCACGTTGACCCGCTGGTCGCGGCCCCAGGTATGGGCCGGGTCGATGACTTTGCACTTGGGCACGAAGGGCGCGCTGTCGCGTTCATCGAAGCTGAGGTCGGCGTCGGGGTGGCCGATGCTGTAGCCGAACAGCGCCTCGGACCATTTCAGTTCCCCTACCAGCTGTTTGGCATAAGGGTCGATCAGCAGCTTGTTGGGGTTGAAGCGATGACCGTTGGCCGGGTCATAGGGGCCATGCACCCGGTAGCCGTAGATCAGCCCCGGGTGGGCGTCGGGCAGGTAACCGTGGAAAATCTCGTCGGTGTATTCCGGCAGTTCGATGCGTTCCAGCTCCACCTCGCCGCTGGCATCGAACAGGCAGAGTTCGACCCGGGTGGCATTCGCCGAGAACAGCGCGAAGTTGACCCCCAGGCCATCCCAAGTGGCGCCCAGGGGGAAGGGCAGGCCTTCGCGAATGCGTGAGGGTTCGTGCTGGGGCATGGCTGCCGGGTGCTGGGTGTCGGTATGCATGCGGGCTCCTGCGGCGATAGTGGCGAAGCTCCCCGGGCCGGCGTGCCGGCACGGGTACCCCTGGTGGCGCCGTTGCGCGCTCCAGGTGGATGGCGGGGAATGCCCTCGGGGCTCAGTGGGCCGGCGGCTTGCGCGGCGCCCGGGGCTTTTTCGCTGGAGCGGGTTTTTCTCCGGGCGGCACCACTACCGCAGCGGCCGACTTGGCTCCGGACTTGGCTGCGGCCTTGGCCACCGGCTTGGCGGCCGGGCTTTTGCTCTTGCTGGTCCTGGTCGGCGGGCTGGGGGCCAGGGCTTCGGCTTCGGCGAGCTTGCGGGCCATTTCCCAGTGCCGGGCTTCATGGCCGTCCGGTCGACCTTCCGATTCCCAGATCTGATAGGCGAATTCACGAATGCGTTTGTCGTCGGTACTCATCGCAATGCTCCTGGACATCACTCAAGGGTGAAACAACAGTTCAAGCGGAAACTCGTGCAACAGGGCACTGACCAGCAGCTCCTTGTGGGCTGTGACTGCGCCCGTGGAAAAAAGTCCATTGAATGTGCGTGGGCAAGCGGCGAACGGTAGTTGCACCCGGGTATCGCCCCAGCGCGGTGCGTCGACCATGGGGGTTGCCCCGGCATCCAGCAGGCCCGCCACCTGCACTGGCACCAGTACCAGTGCCCATTGCTCCTGGTAGTGGCGCATAAAGGCCAGCAGGTGCTCGGCCTGTTCCCCCAGCACGGGCAGCGGCTGGTAGGACCCCAGGCGAAACAGCTCCGGGCAACGGGCGCGCAGGCCCAGGGTGCGGGCGATCAGGCCCTGCTTGATGCGCCCGTCACGCCAACCCGCCAGCCAGTCGCCAGGGTCGCCGGGGCAGTCCATGGCCCGCAGCCGGGCCGGGTAGTCCACGGGCCGGCGGTTGTCCGGGTCCACCAGGCTGAAATCCCAGAATTCGTTGCCCTGGTACAGGTCGGGAACCCCGGGCGTGGTCATGCGCAGCAAAGTTTGCGCCAGGCTGTTGAGGGCGCCGGCCGGGGCGATGGCATTCGCTGCGGCGGCGATCGAGCGACGCAGGGGCAGGCCCCGGGGTTCGCGCAGCAAGGCGTCGACAAAGCCCTGCATGGCGCTTTCGTAGTCGGGGTTGGGCGCTGCCCAACTGCTGTGCAGCTTGGCTTCGCGCAGGGCCTTGAGCTGCCATTGCCAGATGCGCTGGGCATAGCCTTGCAGGGCCGCCGGGTCTTCGGCGTCGAGGTCCAGGGGCCAACTGCCCAGCAGGGTTTGATAGAGAATCAGCTCATCGGCCGCCGAGGGCATATCCGCGCCCTGGCGCAGGGGTATGGCCAGTTGCCGCCAGTGCGCCACTTGCCCGGCGTACCAATCGCCGCGTTCACTGAGCAGCGCCAGGCGCGCGCGGCTGTCCTCGCCGCGCTTGTGGTCGTGGGTGGCGCTGGTCAGCAGGTTGTCGGGGAAGCTGTGGCGACGTTGTTCGCAGGCCCCATGGAAGGCGGCGATCGGCGCACTGAAACGCTCGCTGTCAAAACCCACGTCATTGCGCGCCAGCAGCACCGCCGAACGGTAGAAGGCGGTGTCCTCCACGGCCTTGGCCGCCGCCGGCGAAGTCAGTTGCTGGAAGCGCACGCCGGCATGGCGCAGCAGTTTGCGCGGGCGCCCCGGTGGCTGCTGGCGCCAGCTGTCGCCGCCGAGCCAGCGCGCCAGGTAGTCGAGCACCGGCCAGTCGGCCTCGCTGAGGCTGTCCTGGGCGCCCTGCATGGCTTGCTGGAACAGGCGCTGGTCCTCGGGGCCGCGGCCGCAGGCGCTGATATAGGTGCGGTACACCGGGAAATGCACAATCAGCTCCTGCAGGGCGCGGCGGATGGCCCCCAGGGTCAGGTCGCGGCTCATCAGGTTCAGGCGCGCCACCTGCAGCAGGGCCTGGGCCACGCTTTCGAAATCCCCGGCCAGGGAACCTGCGAGGATCTGCCGCCGTGCCAGCCGCGCTTCTTCGGCGAACGCTGCGCTGCGCCCGCTGTGCCGGCTCCACAGCTCGGCCAGGGGCGCCTGGCCGGCCGCGGCCTGTTGCAGCAACGACAGCTGGTTCATGAATTCGTAGCCGGTGCTGCCGTCCACGCTCCAGTCGCGGTGCAGGTGTTCATCGGCGCCGAGGATCTTCTCCACATAGATCGGCAAGTGCTCCCCCGGACGCAGGCGCTGCAGCCGGCGCCGCAGCTTGCGGCAATAGCCCCGAGGGTCGGCCAGGCCGTCGATATGGTCGATGCGCAGACCGTCCACCCAACGCTCTTCGATCAGTTGGAAGATCTTGCCGTGGGTGGCTTCGAACACCGCCGGCCGTTCAACCCGCAGGCCGCCCAGTTCATTGACGTCGAAAAAGCGCCGCCAGTTGATGTCGTCGGCGGCGGTGCGCCAGCTGGCCAGGCGATAGCTCTGTTGCTCCAGCAACTGGTGCAGGCGCTTGAAACCTTCGGGCTGGCGCGAGTCGTAGCGCTGCAGATGCATCTCGATGGCGGCGCGCAGCGCTGGCTGGCGGAGCAATTGGCCGAGGGCCTGTTGCAGGGGCCGGGCCTGGGCGTGGGCGTCGCCATGAAAGCGCAGGGCGGCAAACTCGTCGGCCAGGGCTTTCAGCTCCGCCGCCTGGGCCGACGGCGATACATCGACGCGCAGCAGTTCGCCGTAGTCGGCCGGGCAGAGGGGGAAACGGTGCTGGTGGTGCTGGATATGAAAGCCGCCCAGGTCCTCGTCCAGGCGCAGTACCAGGCTGCCTTGCTGCAAGGCGGCGCCGTAGTCGTTGTCGAGAAAGGGCAATAGCAGCTGGCCTTCCATCAAGGGGTCGGGGGAGTGCCACTGGATATCGAAGAATTCGCCATAGGGGCTCAGGCGTCCCCATTGCAGCAGGTCGAGCCACCAGGGGTTGTCGCTGCCGCCCACCGCCATATGGTTGGGCACCATGTCGAGGATCAGCCCCATGCGCTGCTGGCGCAGGCAGCGCACCAGGCGTTGCAGGGCCGCTTCGCCACCCAGCTCCGGGTTGACCCGGGTCGGGTCCACCACGTCGTAGCCGTGCATCGACCCGGCGCGGGCGCACAGCAGCGGCGAGGCATAAATGTGGCTGATGCCCAGGCGGGCGAAGTAGGGCACCAGGGGCACGGCCTGGTCCAGGGTGAAGCCACGGTGAAATTGCAGGCGCAGGCTGGCCCGCAGTGGCGGTGTCGGGTGCCGGGTCATCGGTCACGCTCGTGGGCCTGTTGCCGGGCCCGGGCCAGCTGTTCCAGGCGGCGGGCGGCGTCGCTGTCGTCCAGCAGGTGCTTGCTCGCGGCCGCCAGGCGCCGGCGCCAGTTGGGATGGCCGGCCTGGGTGCCGGGCAGGTTGGCTTGTTCGTCGATGCCCAGGGCGTCCTCCAGGGGCAGCAGCACCAGGGGCGCACGGGTGTGGCCGAGAAAGCGCACGGCGGCATCGATGACCTGATCGCTTTCCGAGGCCGCTTCGCGAAAGTTCTGCGGGTCGCCGGCCAGGGCCTGGCGCAGGCCCTCGCGCTCGCGCTGGCGATGTTCGCCCCAGTGCCGCGCGGCGTTGTCGTCAATCAGTTGCAGGCGCAGGTTCCATTCGATGTCGCGGCCTTGCCACCAGCCGCCGAGGGTTGGCAGGTCGTGGGTGCTGGTGGTGGCCAGGGCATCGTCCGGCCAGTCGAGAATCGGCTTGAAGTGGCAGCCGTGGTTCTGCTCGAACAGCAGCACGCGCATGCCCAGCATGGCCCGAGCGGCGAGTTTTTCCCGCAGGCCGTCGGCCACCGTGCCCAGGTCCTCGCCCAGCACTATGGCCTGGTGCCGGTGGGATTCCAGGGTCAGCAGGCGCAGCAGGTCGTCCACCGGGTAGTAGAGGTAGGCGCCGTCGCTGGGTGGCGCGCCCTGGGGGATCACCCACAGCCGTTGCAGGCCCATCACATGGTCGATGCGCAGGCCGCCGGCGTGGGCGAAGTTGGCCCGCAGCATTTCGATAAAGGCGCTAAAGCCGTGGTGTTGCAGGCCTTCGGGTGAGAAGGCGCAGATGCCCCAGCCCTGGCCCTGGCGATTGAGGATGTCCGGTGGCGCGCCCACGGTGAGGTTGGCCAGCAGCTGTGCCTGGCGACTCCAGGCCTGGCTGCCGCCGCCGTCGGCGCCCACCGCCAGGTCGGCGATCAGGCCGATGCCCATGCCGCTGCTGCGCGCGGCGCTCTGCGCACGCTCCAGGCTGCGGGCGATCAGCCATTGGCAGAAGGCATGGAAGTCGATCTCGTGGGCTTGCTCCAGGGCAAATTGCGCCAGGGCCGGGCTTGCCGGATCACGCCAGGCCTCGGGCCAGTGGCGCCAGTCCAGGTCTTGGCCCGCGGCGGCGCGCTGGGCCTGGATCGCCTCGAAGCGGCAATGCTGCTCCAGGGCCTCGCCAGCGGCCCGGCGATAGCTGGCGAAATCCTCGTGCAGCGGGTGCTGGCCCTGGCAGAAGCCTTCATACAATGCCCGCAGCGCCTGCTGCTTGGCCTGGGCCGCTTGTGGCCAGTCGATCAGCGGCTGTTGTTCCAGTGCCTGCAGCTGTGGTTCCAGGCCGCAGGCATTGAGGGCGCTGCGCCAGGCGCGCTCGCCGAGGATCGCCGCGGGGGCCGCGTACAGGCTGTTGAGAAACAACCGGCTGGAGGGCGAGTAGGGGCTGTAGCGCTGGGTATCGCTGCTGAACATCGCGTGCAGCGGGCTGATGGCCAGGGCGTCGGCGCCGCGCTCGGCGGCTTGCCGGGCCAGTTCCTCCAGGGCTTGGGTATCGCCGCAACCGCCATCGCCAGGCCGGCGCAGGGCATAGAGTTGCACGCTCAGGCCCCAGGCTCGCGGGGTGGCCTGGTCCACGGCGTCGGCCACGCTGTAGCAACGTGCCGGGGCCACCGCGAGCACGAAGTGCTGCTCGGCGATGTGCACTCCGTGGTAGCCCGGGGGCAGGCTGCCGGGCAATTGGCTCTGCTCATCCAGCTCCAGGAACAGTGGGCTGCTGTCTTCGAGCCGGATGACACAGGGGCTGCGGGGCGGGAAATAGCGCGCCAGGTCCAGGGGCTGGCCAACGTCCGCGGTCAACAGCGGCGGCAGTTGCCGGCTCTGTTGGGCCCTGTGCAGTTGCGCCAGGCTCTGCTCGACCTGCTCGGGGGTGTCGGCCGGGTGGCCCAGGCCGGCCAGCACCGCCCGCAGCACCCGTGGCTGGACTTTCTGCGGGCGGCCGTTGGCGTCGATCCAGTCCACGGCCAGGCCGGCGCGGCTGGCGAGTATTTCCAGTTGCGCATCGCTCATGGGCGTTCTCCATCGGTGGCGGTCGGGGATGTTGCGGGTTGCAGCTGCACCACCACGCTGAACCCCGGCAGCCAGCCCTGGCAGCGCTGCGCCTGGCTGTGTGGCGGGTGTTCGAACCACAGCTCGGCCGCTGCCTGCGGTTCGATCTCGACCCGATGCGCGCTGAGGTTGAGGTCGATATGGAGCAGGCTGTCGTCCCCCAGGCGCCAGCAGGCACTCAGGGCGCCTTCGGCCAGCACCTGGGCCTGGAGAAAACAGGTGCCGGGCAGGCGCGGTAGCAATTGGCGCTGGCGCAGGTGCAACAGCTGCCGGTACAGGGCGCGGGTCTGCGCGGCGAGGGCGGATTGCCCTTGCGGGCGCGAGGCGTGGAAGGTGGCGGCGGCATTGGGATCGGGGATGCGCTGGCGCTGCTGGCTGTCGGCGAAGGCGCTGAAGGCGGCGAATTCGTTGCGCCGGCCCTCGCGTACCGCTTCGGCAAGCGGGCCCTGGTGGCTGGTGAAGAACAGGAAGGGTTCCTGGGCCGCCACTTCGTCGCCCATGAACAGCAGCGGGATCATTGGCGACAACAGCAGCAGGGCGGTGGCCGCGTGCAGGGCCTGGGGCGGCGCCAGCTGGTTGAGGCGCTCGCCAAAGGCACGGTTACCGATCTGGTCGTGGTTCTGCAGGAACAGCACGAAGGCGCTGGGCGGCAGGTGGCCGCTGGGCTCGCCGCGCACCCGGCCGTGGCGGTCGGCGTGGCCCTGGAAGGCAAAACCCTGGCTCAGGCAGCGGGCCAGCTGTTGTGTGGGTTGCTCGGCGAAGTCGGCGTAATAGGCTTCGGTTTCCCCGGTCAGCAGCACATGCAGGGCGTTGTGCGCGTCATCGTTCCACTGGGCATCGAAACCCTGCTGCAACAGACTGGCCTGGTTGTGCTCGTTTTCCAGGTTGAGCCACACCTGGCGCCCCTCAGGCATGGCTTGGCGCACCCGCAGCGCCAGTTCCTGGAGAAAGTCCGGGCTGTCGATGGCGTGCACCGCGTCCAGGCGCAGGCCGTCGAAGCGGTACTCCAGCAGCCACATCAGGGCGTTGTCGATAAAGAACTCGCGCACCGGCCGCTGGCGAAAGTTGATGGCCGCGCCCCAGGGGGTGTGCAGGTCGTCGCGAAAGAAGCGGCGGGCGTAGTGCGCCAGGTAGTTGCCGTCCGGGCCGAAGTGGTTGTAGACCACATCCAGGATCACTGCCAGGCCCAGGCCATGGGCCGTGTCGATCAGCGCCTTTAGCTCTTCGGGGCTGCCGTAGGAGGCTTCCGGGGCATAGGGCAGCACACCGTCATAGCCCCAGTTGCGCGGGCCGGGAAACTCCGCCAGGGGCATCAGCTCGATGGCGCTCACCCCCAGTTCCACCAGGCCCGGCAGGGCCTGGTGCACGGCCCGGTAGCCGCCCATCAGGCCCACATGCAGTTCGTAGATCACCGCCTCGTGCCAGGGCCGGCCGCGCCAGTCCGGGTGCTGCCAGTGATAGGCCTGGGGATCCACTACCAGGCTTGGGCCGTGAACGTCGCCGTCCTGGGCGCGGGACGCCGGGTCCGGCACCAGCAGCTGTTCGTCGATGCGGTAGCGGTAGCGGCTGCCCGCCGGACAGTGGGCGTGGATCAGGAACCAGCCGTCGGCCTGGGGCAGCATCGGCAGCGACTGGCCGTCCGCCAGTTCGACGCTGACATAGCGCGCATCCGGGGCCCAAAGGGCAAAGCGGGTGCGCCCGCCGTCCAGCAGCACGGCGCCGTGGGTCCAATTCTGTACGGGGCTTGGCGACATGCTCGGCTCCCTACTGCCTGGCGACCTGTCCCTGGGCCTTGGCTACCAGCTGTTCATAGAGCTCGGCATAGGGCTCCACCGCCTGGCACCAGTTGAAGGGGGCGGCCATGGCCCGGCAACGCATGGCATTGAGCAGCCGTGGGTAGCCGAACACCTTGAACGCCCGGGTCAGGGCCTCGCGGTAGCTGTCCACCGTCGACTCGTCGAAGAGAAAGCCGGTGATGCCATTCTCGATGGTGTCGGCCAGGCCGCCGGTGTTGCGCGCCACCGGCAGCGAGCCGAAGCGCTGGGCATACATCTGGCTCAGGCCGCAGGGCTCGTAGCGCGAGGGCATGAGCAGGAAGTCGCTGCCGGCGAACATGCGCCGGGCATCGGTTTCGTTAAACCCGATATGCACGCCGATGCGTCCGGGAAAGCGCCGCGCCAGCTCGCGCATGGCCTGTTCCTCTTCCGGTTCGCCGCGGCCGATGATGGCGATCTGACCGCCATTTTGCACAATGAATTCGGCCACTGCTTCGGTAAGGTCCAGGCCCTTTTGGTAGACCAGCCGCGAGACCACGGCGAACAGCGGGCCGCTGCTGGCATCGAGGCCGAACAGCTGGCGCACATGCTGGGCATTGGCGGCCTTGCCGTCCCAGTCGCCAATGCCGAAGGGGCAGAACAGGTGCGGGTCGCTGGTGGCGTCCCAGCTTTCGTCGATGCCGTTGGGGATGCCGCTGAGCAAGCCCTGCTGGGTCTTGCTGGCGAGGAAACCGTCGAGCCCGCAGCCGAAGGCCGGGGTGGTGATTTCCCGGGCATAGGTGGCGCTGACCGTGGTGATATGGCTGGCGTAGGCCATGCCGGCCTTGAGGAACGACAGCTTGCCGTAGAACTCCATGCCTTCCTGTTGCAGGGCGTGTTCGGGGATGCCCAGTTCCGGGCACGAGGCCAGGCTGACCACGCCCTGGTAGGCCAGGTTGTGGATGGTGAACAGGGTCGGGGTGCGCTGCCCGCGCCAGTGCATATAGGCCGGGGCCAGGCCGGCGGGCCAGTCATGGGCGTGCACCAGGTCGGGGCACCAGTGGATCTGCGCCAGGTTGGCGGCGATATCGGCGGCGGCCAGCCCCAGGCGGGCGAAGCGGATGTGGTTGTCGGGCCAGTCGCGGCCATTGTTGGCGCCGTAGGGGGTGCCTTCGCGCTCGTAGAGTTCGGGGCAGATCAGCACATAGATCACCAGGCCGTCGGGCAGGTCCATGCGCCCGATCTTGCAGGCCGGCAGTGCGGCGTGGCCGCCCAGCTCGCCGATCACATGGATCGGGTAATCGCTGTGCAGCACCTGGCGGTAGCCGGGAATCAGCAGCCGCACATCGTGCAGTTGGGCCATGGCTCGGGGCAGGGCCGCGGAAACATCCCCCAGGCCGCCGGTCTTGACCAGGTCGGCGATTTCCGAGGTGACGAACAGCACCCGCTTGCGGTTGGGGTTATGCCGGGCCAGTGGCAGCAGGTTGCTGCTGCCCGAGACAGGCACCGGCAGGGCGCTGCGCTCGTTGGCTTGAGGTTGTGGCTGGTCTCCCTGGGTATCCAATACGGCGCTGATCATCTGGTTCTCCCGTTGTATTGAGCGTTTCCCTTGTCTCAAGCGGTGCGGTCGGGCCCTTCCCGTGGCCGGGCGCAAAGGCGCCATGGATCGATCAGCCTGGACTGCTCGAACGCTGAAGCAGAAAGGGTGCAGGAGGCATTGCAAGGAATGCACCAGTGGCAATGCCCCTACCTTTAACCTGACCTGGGGCCGAAGCGAAAAGTTTCGACTTTTTCAATGCCAAAGTGACTGCCCGGTCACAATGCGAAACTCAGTCTAGGACAGAACCTAGAGCGGCGCCGGGCGCGGCCGGGTTTTCCCGGGCCGAGGCGGGACAGACGCTGGCGCGCTCCCGACGAAAGGTCGTCGCTGCACTGTCGGGGAGCGCGGCGCACAAGGCCCAGGGGCGAAAACGGTGAGCGGGCGCCAGATGCTGGTGCAGGGCCCGGCCACTGGTGCCCTGGTAGGGGGCGGCTTGGGATTGGTGGCAGGGGCTTTAGTTGAGCAGGCGGATCGGTTTTCCGGCGTGCCAGGCTTGCAGGTCTTCGATCATCTGGCTGAAGAACAGCTGGTAGTTCTGCCGGCTGACGTAGCCGATATGTGGCGTGGCCAGGACATTGGGCAAGTGGCGCAAGGGGTGCTCGACGGGCAGCGGCTCCTGGTCGAACACATCCAGCGCGGCGCCGGCCAGGCGGCCCTGTTGCAGGGCCTCGATCAATGCCGCTTCATCAACTATTGGCCCGCGGGCGGTGTTCACCAGCAAGGCCTCGGGCTTCATCCAGGCGAGGGCCTGGGCATCCACCAGGCCCCGGCTGCGTTCGCTGAGTACCAGGTGCACCGAGAGCACGTCGGCCTGAGCGAACAATTGTTGCTTGCTGACGTGGGTCACGCCGACGGCGGCGGCGCGTTCGGCGGTCAGGTTCTGGCTCCAGGCAATCACCCGCATGCCGAATACCTGAGCGAACTGTGCGACTTTCTGGCCGATGCTGCCCAGGCCCAGCAGGCCCAGGGTCTTGCCGTGCAGATCACCGCCCAGGCCCTGTTGCCAGTGGCCGGCGCGCAGGGCATTGGCTTCGCCGAGCAGGTTGCGGGTCAGGGCCATCAGCAGGGCCCAGGTCAATTCCGGCGCGGCGTGCTTGTAGCTGTCGCTGCCGCAGACCTGAATGCCCAGGGCGCTGGCAGCCGTCAGGTCGATAGCGGCATTGCGCATGCCGCCGGTGAGCAGCAGTTTGAGTTGAGGCAGGGCCTGTAGCAGGGCGGCGTCGAAGCGGGTGCGCTCGCGCATCAGCAGGATCACCTGGAAGGGGTGCAGGCGCTGGATCAGGCTGGCGGGGTCGGTCGGGTAGTCATGCAGGAAGCTGACCTGGCCGATGCTCTGCAGTACTGACCAGTCCAGCACATCGCGGGCCACGTCTTGCCAATCGTCGAGTACTGCGATCTGCAGGGTCATATCCGGGGTCCTGGGGCTGCGGGCGAGGTGTCGATAATCGCGCAGATCGTTGTTGGCCGCCATGGCTGGTGAAGCGAGCGGCGAGACCGGGCAAGGCCTATTGACGCCTTCGCCTACGGAGCCATCCAGCCCAGGGTCAGGGCCACCAGCACGGCGTAGCGGGCGCCCTTGGCCAGGCTGACGATCAGCAGGAAACGCTTGAGGGGTTCGCCCATCACCCCGGCCACCAGGGTCAGGGGGTCGCCGATGATCGGCAGCCAGCTCAGCAGCAGCGACCAGTGCCCATAGCGCTGGTAGTGCTGCCGGGCCCGCGCCAGGTGGCGCGGGCTAACCGGAAACCAGCGCCGCGCCTTGTAGCGTTCCAGGCGCTTTCCCAGCCACCAGTTGACCAGCGAGCCCAGGACATTGCCCAGGGTTGCCACCAGCCACAGGCCGAGCACCGCCAGTTGACTGTTGTGCAGCAACGCTACAAGCAGCGCCTCCGACTGCAGGGGCAGCAGGGTGGCGGCGCCGAAGGCCGCCAGGAACAGCCCGAGGTAGGCGCCGAGGATCAACGGGCCGGGTAGTCCGCAACCAGCACGTCCTGGCCTTCACGGGTCAGGCCTATGACCTGGTAGGCATCGGCGCCCATGCCGTCCATCTCCATGCCGGGGGAGCCCATGGGCATGCCCGGGGCGGCAATGCCCAGCAGGTCGTCGCGCTTGCGCAGGGCCAGCACCTGCTCGGCGGGTACATGGCCTTCGACGAATTTGCCGTCGATCACTGCGGTGTGACAGGAACCCAGGCGCGGGGCCACGCCGAGGCGACGCTTGACCGCGCTCATATCGCTTTCCACATGGTCGTTGACGGCGAAGCCGTTGTCTTGCAGGTGTTCGATCCACTTCTTGCAGCAGCCGCAGTTGGCGTCGCGGTGCACGTCGATGGGGATCAGCTCGGCGGCCTGGGCCAGGGAGCCGATCAGCAGGGTGGAGAGGGCGGCCAGTCGCAATGCGGTTTTCATCAAGGGTCTCGCTAAACAGTGAACAGGGAACGGTGGCTGCGCTGGCCACTCGTGGGTGCACGCTGGGGGTGGTGCATTTTGCGGTTTTTCCGCGGCTTTGCCGGGGGCTTTTGTTTCAAGGTGATACCGGTCGTTTCAGAACCATAACCGCACCCCCAGCACCAGGCGCGGGTCGTTGCTCGGCTCGTCGGCCTCCCGGGCGTAGTCGGCGCTGCGTCCGTAGCTGCGATTCCAGGTCACACCTATATAGGGCGCGAACTCGCGACGGATCTCGTAGCGCAGGCGCAGGCCCAGTTCGCTCTCCGCCAGGCCGGCGCCCTGGCCCCGTTGCCGGTCGTTGCGGCCATAGAAGTTGAGTTCGGCGGCGGGCTGCAGGATCAGGCGCTGGGTCAGCAGCAGGTCGTAGTCGGCCTTCAGCCGCAGGGCGCTCTGGCCGCCTTCGCCAAGATAGGCCGTGGCCTGGCTTTCGAAGTTGTACAGGGCCATGCCCTGCAGGCCGATGGCGGCCCAGGTTTGCCCGGTACCGGGCTTGAAGTCCTGGCGCAAGCCGCCCACCACATCCCACCAGGGGCTGATGGCGTGGCCCCAGAGGGCTTCGAGCTCGGCCTTTTCGGTGACCCCGGCGCTGCGTTCGCCTTCGCTGCGCAGCCACAGGCGATCGATATCGCCGCCAATCCAGGCGTTGACTTCCCAGGCCAGGGCGCTGCCCGGGTCGGCATCCTGGTACTCCAGCTGGTTGATCAGCCACAGCGAGTTGATGGCCTTGTCGTGCACCCCATGACCGGCCACCGGGGGGAAGGCGGCCCGGCGCTCGGCCTCGCTGGGCACCGGCAGCGCCGCGCTGCTGCTGGCAGAAGGCGCCGCCTGGGTCGTGGTGCTATCCGCCGCCGACAGGCCGGGCATCTGGCGGTGGTCCATGGCACCGTGGTCCATCGGCTGGCTGGCGGCCTGGGCGCTGGACAGCCCCAGCCCCAGCAGCAGCCCGGGCAGCAGACGGGAGAAAAACTGGCTCATGCCGGGGCCCTCGCTTCCTCGATCCGCACTTCGCGGAACATGCCCATTTCCATGTGGTACAGCAGGTGGCAGTGGTAGGCCCAGCGCCCCAGGGCGTCGGCGCTGACCCGGTAGCTACGGCGGCTGCCCGGCGGCATGTCGATGGTGTGCTTGCGCACCTGGAAACGCCCTTGCTCATCTTCCAGGTCGCTCCAGACCCCGTGCAGGTGGATGGGGTGGGTCATCATGGTGTCGTTGACCAGGACGATGCGCACCCGTTCGCCGTAGGTCAGGCACAGGGGCTGGACATCGCTGAACTTGATGCCGTCGAAGGACCAGGCGAATTTCTCCATGTGCCCGGTCAGGTGCAACTCGAGGGTGCGGCTCGGCTCGCGGCCGTCGGGGTCGTCGAAGGTGCTGCGCAGGTCGGCGTAGGTCAGCACCCGGCGGCCGTTGTCGCGCAGGCCGATGCCCGGGTCGGCGAGCTTGGGGCTGGGGCTCATGGTTTGCATGTCCACCAGCGGGTTGGCGGTTTCCGAGGCCGGGTGGCGTTGCATGGCGCTGCCGGCACCCATGCCGCTCATGGCTGCGTGATCCATGCCGGTCATTTGACTGTGATCCATGCCAGCCATCTGGCTGTGGTCCATCCCCGGCATGCTGGTCATGGCGCTGTGATCCATGCCTGGCATGGCGCCCACGGCGGCGTGGTGCATGCCCGCCATGCTGCCGTGATCCATGCCCATATCGGCCATGCTGATCAGCGGTCGCGGGTCCAGGGCCGGCACCGCCGCGCTCAGGCCCGGGCCCACGGCCAGGGTGCCACGGGCGTAGCCGCTGCGGTCCATGGCCTGGGCGAACAGGGTGTAGGCCGGTTCCCGGCCGGGCTCCAGCAGCACATCGTAGGTTTCGGCCACGGCGATGCGCAGTTCGTCGACGCTGACCGGCCGCACCGGCTGGCCATCGGCAGCCACCACGGTCATTTTCAGCCCGGGAATGCGCACATCGAAGTAGCTCATGGCCGAGCCATTGATCAGCCGCAGGCGCAGCCTTTCCCCGGGCTTGAACAGCCCGGTCCAGTTGCCGGCCGGGGTCTGGCCGTTGAGCAGGTAGTGGTAGGTGGCGCCACTGACGTCGGCCAGGTCCGTGGGGCTCATGTTCATGGCGGCCCACATCGTGCGATCGGCAAGCGCCGCGGCCCAGCCGTCGCGGCTGACATCCTCGATAAAGTCGCCCAGGGTGCGCTTGTGCTCGTTGAAGTAGGAGGACTGCTGTTTCAGGATCTGCATCAGCCGCTCTGGAGCCAGGTCGCTCCAGTCGCTGAGCAGCAGCACATGCTCGCGGTCGTAGTGGAAGGGCTCCGGCTCGCGGGGATCGATCACCAGCGGGCCGTAGACCCCGGCCTGTTCCTGCAGGCCGGAATGGCTGTGGTACCAGTAGGTGCCGCTCTGCCGCACCTGGAAGCGGTAGTCGTAGAAGGCCCCCGGGGCGATGCCGGCAAAGCTCAGGCCTGGCACCCCGTCCATGTTGGCCGGCAGCAGGATGCCGTGCCAGTGGATCGAGGTGTCCTGGGCCAGGCGGTTGTGCACTCGCAGGTTCACCGTGTCGCCTTCGCGCCAGCGCAACAGGGGGCCGGGCAGGCCGCCGTTGATGGTCATGGCGCTGCGCGGGGTGCCGCTGAAGTTGACCGGGGTCTGCCCGATAAACAGGTCGAATTGCTGCCCGCGAAGTTCCCCGGGTTGCAAACCCTTGCCCAGGGCCCAGGCCGAGGTTCGCCAGAGGCCGCTGCCGCCAAGCAGTGCGGTGGCGCCAAGGCCTTTGATAACGCTGCGTCGTGTTGGATTGCCATGCATGCCGATCGAGTCCCGTCAGTCCTGAGGTTGCAGGTTGAGGCAGAGACTAATCAGCCGTGGCTGTCAGCGAACTGAGGTTCAGGTTACAGATTTGTCAGCGGGCATGGCTGTACCCGGTCTTCCAGGGCTTGCCCTGGCTAACGCCAATGCTCTGTTCCGATCAGTCGGGCGGGGTTTCCACCAGGCGCTTGAGGTTGCCCAGGGCCTGGGTCGAGAGCTGCTCCATGCGCGCGCGCAAGCCGCCCAGTTGCAGGTCGGTGTAGTAGTCCAGGGTGCGTCGCAGCAGGGTGCCGTCGCCCTGTTTGCTCAATTGGTAGTGGATCGAACCGTCGAGGGCGGCGGAGCTGAACAGGGCCTTGAACTCCTTGGGGAAAATCGCCACCAGCACCCGGTAGCTCATGGGGATCTGCACCCCCAGGAGGTTCATCACTTCACTGAAACGATGGCCGGCGGCCAGCGAGCCGCAGTGCCCGGTGTCGGCCCCCAGGCTGGCAGGGTGCCACTCCGGCCAGCGGTCCGGTTGGCTGACGTAGTAGTAGACGGTGTCGATGCCGGCCTGCAGATACAGCTCGTGGCAGATCTGCTCCTGTAGCAGGTGTGTCTGGCGTTGACCCATGATGGCCCCCACTTCCCTGTGATCGGAGCCAGAAATATAGTCCCGCCGTGGCACCTCGCCAGCGGCGGGACATGACCGTTCAGCGGACTTTGAAGCGGTTCATCAGCTGGCTGACCCGGGCATTGGCCTGCAACAGGCTCTGGGTGTTGCTTTCCCCGGCGCGGGCACTGTCCACCAGTTCCTCGACCATGTGTCGGATGCTCACCATGCTGCGGTTGATCTCCTCGGTGACCGCGCTCTGCTGCTCGGCAGCGGTGGCGATCTGGGTGCTCAGGCTGTTGATCTGGTTCACCGAATCGGCCATCTGGTCCAGCCCGCTGTTGACCCGCGCGGTGGCGTCTGCCGCCGACTGGCAGCTGGCCTGGGTGTTTTCCATGGCGCTGACCGAGGAGCTCACGCCCTGGGTCAGGCGGCCGAGCATTTCGTTGATCTGCGAAGTGCTGTCCTGGGTTCGCGCGGCCAGGGCCCGCACCTCATCGGCCACCACCGCGAAGCCACGGCCCTGTTCCCCGGCCCGGGCGGCCTCGATGGCGGCGTTCAGGGCCAGCAGGTTGGTCTGCCCGGCGATGGCTCCGATCACCCCGAGGATCTCGGTGATGCTCTGGGCGTCGGCCTGCATGGCTTCGACCTTGTGGGTGGCGTCGGCCACCTCGTCGATCAGCGCCACCACGCTGCCGGAAGCTTCGCCCACCACCACTCGCGAGCGTTCGGCGTGCTCATTGGCGCGGCGGGTGAAGTCGGCGGTTTGCGCAGCGTTGGCGGCGACGCTGTCGGCGGTGCTACTCATCTGGGTGATGGCGGTCACTGTCTGGTCGGTTTCCGAGGCGTGGCGCAAGAGGATCTGCTGGCTGTGGGCCGAGCTGTGCTGCAGTTGGTTCAGGCTGTCGGCCATGGCGGCGGTGGCCTGGGTGACTTCGCCGATCATGTTCTGCAGGTACTGGATAAAGTGGTTGACCGAGTGGCCGATGGCCCCCAGTTCGTCCTCGGCGCGAATCTGGATGCGCTTTGTCAGGTCGGCATCGCCGGCGGCCAGGGCATCGATATTGCCCTTGAGGATCTTCATCCGCTGCACCAGCTGGCGAATGGCATAGACCTGCAGCAGCACCAGCAGAATCACCATCGGCACCTGCATCAGGCTCAGCGTGCTTAGCACATCGTCGCGCTGGGCAGTGATCTGCCGGGTGGGCAGGGCGCTGGCAAGGAACCACGGGGTGCCCTCGATGGCGCGCATATAGAAGGTGCTGGGCACCCCGGCGTTATCGAATTCGCTGCGCTGGGCACCGGTGTCGCGACGTTCCAGGGCGCTGCGCACCTGGGCGGCGAACGGCGAGCCAGCGGCCAGTTCGCGGATGTTCTTCAGCACGATCGGGCCGCTGATCCGGCTGCTGTTGCTGATGATCTTGCCGTCGGCCTCGACGATCAGCATTGCGCCGTTGAGCTCCTGCTCCTGGCGTGCCACCAGGTCGTTGAAGAAGCCCAGGGTCACGTCGATGGTGGCCACGCCCCAGGGCTGGCCGTCGCGGCGGATGGCCATGGCGCAGTTGGTGCGTGGCTCGGCGCTGGCGTCGTCCTTGTAGGCCGCGGCCCAGGCGCACTGGCCAGGCGCAGCGCGCAGGCCGCCCTGGTACCAGGACTGCTCGTAGTAATTGGGCGCCGGGTCGCTGTTCCAGAAGGTATTGACCACCAGCTTGCCGGAGGCGTCGCGGTGCCAGAAGGTGCTGTGCTTGTTGCGCCCCGGAGTGCGCTGGCCGGGCAGGGGCCAGATGCCGCCGCCGAAGACTTTCTGTTCGCCATACTGGTCCACCAGGCCCGGCAACACCTTGTCGATGCTGTCGCTGTCGAGCAAGGGGACGGTCTGGGTGATGCTGCGTTGCTGGGCCTGGACCTTGCTCAACTCGCCCTGGATGCGTTGCGCCACTTCGGCGATGCGGTTGAGGGCCACCTGTTCCTCGGTGTGTTGCAGCTTGGGCGCCACCAGTTGGCTGATACCCACCACAGTGAGTGCCAGCATCAAGACAATGAACAGGACCAGAAAGAGCGTGTAGCGGGCTTGAATCGTGCGCAAAGCGGGCATGGGACCTGTCCTTAACGGCGATTTTTATTATGGGGCGGAGGCTGAGCCCCAACGGGGCATCCAAAGGATGTCGGCGCGCCGACCCGGCTCTTTAGCACGATCGTGCAAAAAACTTCTTGTCTCGCACCCGTATGGGAAAAGCACAGGGTGGCGTGGCGAAATCTTTCCCCAGAACCGCTGCCCGGCACCCTGGTGAAATCTCCCGTGCCCTTTAAACAGGGCCTCTGCAGTAAATGTGTCAAGAATGTAGAAAAATTGTAAATTCGCGAAATAAACCGTTGTTGGTGATTGTGTCGGCGTTGATACTTGCGTCCATTCAAAATTTTCTTAACGGCTTTCACCCTGATTCGATGGGATTGCCAGGCCTTCAGGGTACTGGCTCGACCCAGGCGACAGGGGGACTCGGAGGTCGGACTACAGGAGTATCAGCATGGCAATCGGCTACGTCGGAAACTGGACCAGCAAGGCGGGTCTGTTGGGTAGTGATGGCGGCTCCGCCAAGCCCGTTCAAAGCGCTAAGGTACGGCAGATGTTGAGCATGGTGGGAAGCAACCCGACCGTGCTCGACGTGCGCAAGATGGACCAGTTGAAATTGCACAAGCAGATCAAGGGCTTTGATCCGACCAATGTGACTGCCAAGTCCCTGGGCAACATGAGCACCTTTCTCAAGAACAATGGCCTGATCTCCGATGTCACCGCCTTGAACCTGCTCAATGCCGGTGACAAGTTCGACCGTTTCGGCATTCCCAAGAACCCGGAAGAGCCGTTCAATGCGATGGAGTACTTCGCGATGAAGCTCGATGACATCCAGAGCAACAACCTCAAGGGCAACAAGTACGCCAACTACCTGGTTCCCGAGTACAAGAAGGCCATCTACGTGCTGCAGAGCCTGCAGAACTATGGCAAGGGCAACGGCACCACGGTGACTGACAAGAATCGTTTGACCAAGGCCTGAACCTGAGCCGGGTGCGCTCGACGAGCGCCCCGGCTGCCGGCCTCAGATGTTCAGCAACGCCATCACTTCTTCGCTGTAACGGCTGCCTGCGGTGGCCTGTGGGTCAAAGATTCGCCCCAGGCTCGAAAGCTCCGAGTCGCTCAGGCGGATCTCCAGCGCAGCGACATTTTCCTCCAGATAACGCCGTTGCTTGGTTCCGGGAATCGGAATCAGGTAGTCACCCTGGGCCAGCACCCAGGCCAGGGCCAGTTGCCCGGCGCTGACCTGGAGCTGCGCTGCCAGTTGCCGCACCTGTTCCACCAGTTGCAGGTTGTGCTGGAAATTCTCGCCTTGAAAGCGCGGATTGCTGCGCCGGTAGTCGTCGGCGGCGAAATCCTCCGGGCGTTGTAGCGCGCCGGTGAGAAAGCCCCGTCCCAGTGGGCTGTAGGGCACGAAGGCAACCCCCAGGCGCTGGCAGGCGGCCAGGCAGCCGTTGTCTTCCGGGTCCCGGCTCCACAGCGAATATTCACTTTGCAGGGCGCTGATGGGGTGCACCTGGTGCGCCCGTTCCAGGGTCGCCGCCGAGGCTTCGCTGAGGCCCAGGTAGCGCACCTTGCCGGCCTTGACCAGCTCGGCCATGGCGCCGACGGTTTCCTCGATCGGCACCGCAGGATCGACCCGGTGCAGGTAGTACAGGTCCAGGGTTTCCACCCCCAGGCGGCGCAGGCTGCCGTCGATGCTGGCGCGCACATACTCCGGGCGGCCGTCGACGCTGCGGGCGCTTGGGCTGGCCGGATCGCGGATGATGCCGAACTTGCTGGCCAGGAACACCTGCTCGCGCTTGCCGCGGATCGCCTGGCCAATCAGCTCCTCGTTGCTGTGAGGGCCGTACATGTCGGCGGTATCCAGCAGGCTGACCCCCAGTTCCAGGGCGCGGTGCAGGGTGGCGATGGACTCCCTGGCATCGCTGCCGGTGGTGTAGAAGTCGCTCATGCCCATGCAGCCCAGGCCAATGGCGCTGACGTGCGGGCCGTTGTGGCCGAGTTGTCGAGTATGCATCGCTGAAGATTCCAATCAGTGGGAAAGAGCGTTTATTGTGCTGCTCGACAAATGGCCGATAAACCGGCTAGAAACGCTATCACTATTATGATTTTCCAAATAATTCGCGGAGCCAGGTTCAATGGATCGCTTCAATGCCATGCGCGCCTTTGCCCGCATCGTCGAACTGGGGGGCTTTGCCCGGGCGGCGCAAAGCCTGCAGTTGCCGCCGGCCTCGGTGACCATTTTGATCAAGCAGTTGGAGGCGCACCTGGGGGTGCAACTGTTGCACCGCACCACGCGCCAGGTCCGCCCGACCCTGGACGGTGCCGCCTATTACCAGCGCTGCGTGCGCCTGCTGGCGGACCTGGAGGAGGCCGAAGCGGTGTTCTCCTCGGCGCGGCACAACCCGCGCGGGCTGTTGCGGATCGATATGCCGGTGGGCATCGGGCGGCTGATCGTGATTCCGGCCTTGCCGCAGTTCAGCGCGCGCTACCCGCTGATCGAGCTGGAGCTGGGGCTCAATGACCGGCCCGTGGATCTGCTTCGCGATGGCGTCGATTGCACCCTGCGAGCCGGGCCGGCCCTGGACGACAACCTGGTGGCGCGGCCCCTGGTGCAGTTGCAGCAGGTGACCTGCGCCAGCCCCGAGTACCTGCGCCAACACGGCATTCCCGGCTCTCCACACGAGCTGCATGGGCATCGGATGGTGGAGTACTACTCACGCGACAGTGGCAAGCGCTACGGCCTGGAATTTCTCCTCGATGGCGAGCTGCGCCAGATGGATTTGCCCAAGCAGGTTGCGGTCAGCAGCGCCGATGGCTACCTGGCGGCCTGCGAAGCCGGCTACGGCCTGGTGCAGACGCCTTACTACAATGTGGCGCGGCAGTTGCGCGCCGGCACCTTGCAGGAGCTGCTGGCGGATTTCCCGGTGCCGGCACTGCCCTTGAGCGCCATGTATCCGCCACAGCGGCACCTGTCGACCCGGGTGCGGGTGTTTGTTGACTGGTTGCTGGAGCTGTTCGCCCGCCCGGGCAATCACACTTCGCGGCCCTGACCCGCACAATGCACAACGCCCGCGGGAGGCGGGCGTTGCAGATGGGGGCTGGGTTGATAGGGCCGATGGCTTGGCCGGATAAATCAGCGGCGATAGTGGTAGTAACCCGGGCCGCCGTCGTAGTGACGATGATGCCAGCCATCGTTGGGCATGATGATGCAGCCCGACAGGGTCAGCATGGCCAGCAGGGGAATCAGCAGTGTGATTCGACGAAGCATGGATCAATCCTCAAGGGGTAAATGCAAGGCGGCGACAAGGGAGAAAAAACTCCTTCGCGCCTGTACCATGTGACCCCGATTTGCCCGGCTTATCCCCGTATCCGGGTATGTGCTTGGCATCGAACTTGATACACGGCAGATACAATTTCAGCTCCAGGACTTCCTTGATGACCCAGTCGCAACGCTTGAAATACTCGATCCTGATTTCCCTGGTGGTATTGGCCACCATGCTCGGCCTGTCCTACCTGCAGAACCACGGCATCATCAGCGAAAAACTCTTCCAGTACATCGCCATTGGTGTGGCGGTGATCGTGGTGGTGATCAATGGCGTGATGCGGCGCAAGGTCAAGCCTTGAACCCAGCCTGAGCCAGGATTGGCCCGGCCCCGACAACCTCAGGCGAGGTTGTCGAGCACTTCTGCGGCGTGCGGGTGCAGGCTGTAGCTCTTGTCGGCATTGAGGGTGATCAGGCCCTCGCTGCACAGGCGCTTGAGCACCTCGCGCACACTGAGGAACGACAGCGGAATGTCCAGCTCCAGCAGCTGGGTATGGATGCCGCGCACTCCCAGGGAGCGCTCGCCCTGGGCAGCGGTGAGCAGGGCATCTATGACTTTCAGGCGGATCAGGCTGGTGCGCAGGCCGAAGCTTTTCAGCAGTTGCTTGATCCGTTCGTTGCTGTTGCGCTCGGCGTGCTTGCCGAAGACACCGGCGCCAGCGTTCAGGGAGGGCGTTTTGTTCACGGTGATGCCATCCATTGGCGTTTGCTGGTTGTACATGCAGAAACTCCTTAATCAGAGCCTGATCAGGAAAAGAATGATGGGTGCTCTAGTTACTAGACGAACGAGCAAGGCAAATCATGAGCCCCTGGATGTAGAAAATTTGTCAGTATCGAGTCGCTGACATGTCAAGACGGCCTGTGCTGGTCGCGGATTAAATTTTTTCCAGGTTTTTCGTCTATAGGGGCAGGCAGGCGTCGGTCTATCCGTGCGCGGCTGGATTCCCAGACTGGCGGCATTGCCTAGGCTCCCGGCGCACCAGTCCTGGTTGTGTATTTTTGCATCAGGAGTTGGCGTGATCATTTTCCGGCCATTACCGCAGTTTTGCCTTGCAGCCCTGTTTCTCAGCCTTGGTTGTGGCGCCCAGGCGCTGAGCCAGCCCGAATCGACCCAGGCGCAGATCCGCCGCACCAGCTTTGGCGTGCCGCATATTCTCGCCGCCGATGAGCGCGGCCTGGGTTATGGCATCGGCTACGCCTATGCCCAGGACAACCTGTGCCTGCTGGCCAATGAAGTGCTCACGGTCAACGCTGAGCGTTCGAAGTACTTCGGCGCCGAGGGCCAGACCCTTGAGCAGCGCGACAACCTCAGCAGCGACCTGTTTTTCAGCTGGCTGAACCCGCCCCAGGCGGTGGCTGCCTTCTGGCAGGCACAGACCCCGGCCATGCGCGAGCGCATGCAGGGTTATGTCGAGGGTTTCAACCGCCAACTGGCGGAGCGTGGCGCCCAGGGCCTGCCCGAACAGTGCCAGGGTGACTGGGTACGGGCCTTGGCAACCAGCGACCTGGTGAAACTGACCCGGCGCTTGCTGGTGGAAGGCGGTGCCGGGCAATTTGCCGAGGCCCTGGCCGGGGCCACGCCACCGGATGCACCGCGTTATGCGGCGTTGCCGGGGCAGGCCTGGCAGCAGGCCGCGACACGCCAGCAGCGCTTCGCCCTGGAGCGCGGCAGCAATGCCGTGGCCATCGGCAGCGAGCGCTCGTTCAATGGCCGTGGGCTGTTGCTGGCCAACCCGCATTTTCCCTGGGTCGGCGCCATGCGTTTCTACCAGATGCACCTGACCATTCCCGGGCAGCTGGATGTGATGGGCGCGGCCTTGCCCGGCCTGCCGCTGATCAATATCGGTTTCAACCGACACCTGGCCTGGACCCACACCGTGGACGCCTCCAAGCACTTCACCCTGTATCGCCTGCAACTGGACCCCAAGGACCCGACCCGCTACCTGCTGGACGGCCACTCAGTGCCCCTGGAGCGGCAGAGCGTGACGCTTAAGGTCAAGGACGCCGACGGCCAGTTGCAGGAGCACAGCCGCACCCTCTACAGCTCGGTGTTCGGCCCCGTGGTGCAGTGGCCCGGGGAGCTGGACTGGGACCGCCAGTACGCCTACAGCCTGCGCGATGCCAACCTCGACAACAGCCGGGTGCTGAGCCAGTGGGCGGCGATGAACCAGGCCGCCAGCGTGGCGGGCCTGCAAGACAGCGTGCACCGGCTGCAGGGCATTCCCTGGGTCAACACCCTGGCGGTGGATGACCAGGGCCGCACGCTCTACATGAACCAGTCGGTGGTGCCCCTGGTGACCCAGGCCAAGCTGGCGCAGTGCAGCGACCCGCGGGTCGGCACCCGGGTCATCGTGCTCGACGGCTCGCGCAGTGCCTGCGCCTGGGACATCGACCCGAGCGCGGCGCAGCCGGGGATCTTCGCCGCCAGCCAGTTGCCGCAACTGGCGCGCAACGACTACCTGCAGCACTCCAACGACTCGGCGTGGATGGTCAACCCGGCTGCGCCCCTGGAGGGCTTCTCGCCGGTGATCAGCCAGCAGGATGTGCCGTTGAAAATGCGTGCACGCTTCGCCCTCGATCGCCTGAGCCGCATGCATCAGGTCAAGGCCAGTGACCTGCTGCAGATGGTCACGGACGATCAGGTGTACCTGGCCGGCCAGGTGATGCCCGACCTGCTGCAGTTCTGCGCCGAGAGCCTGGGGCCCGACAGCGAGCGCCTGGCGGCACTGTGCACCCGCCTCAAATCCTGGGACCGCAGCGCCGGCCTGCAAGCGGGCCTGGGCCTGGTGTATTTCCAGGGCATCATGCAGCCGCTGCTGCACAACCCGGAAATCTGGCGTGTGGCCTTCGATCCCAAGGACCCGCAGCACACCCCGCGGGGTCTGGCCATTGCCCGCCCGGAGGTGGCCAAGGCCCTGCGCGAGGCCATGCTGGCCTCGGCCCGGGAAGTGGCTGAAGCCGGGCTGGCGGCCGATGCGCGTTGGGGCGATATCCAGCAGGTGAGCCAGGGTGGCCAGCCAACACCGGTGCCCGGCGGCCCGGAAGACCTGGGTGTGTACAACGCAATCCAGAGCCTGCCGACCGCTGGCGGCAAGCGTGAAGTGTTCAGCGGCACCAGCTATCTGAATGTGGTCAGCTTCGACGAACAGGGGCCAAAGGCTTTGGGGCTGCTGGCGTTTTCCCTGTCCAGCGACCCGGCTTCGCCGCACTTTCGCGACCAGACCCAGGCTTTTGCCGGCAATCAGTGGAGCCTGCTGCCCTTTACCGAGGCGCAGATCCGTGCCGACAGCCAATACCAATTGCAAACCATCAGCGAACCGCGCAGGGACGCGCAACCCCTGGCTCGCCAGTGATCGACAGGTGTTGGATTGATTCGAGGCCGCCCCGCAATGGGGCGGCCTTCAGCCTTTGGGCGGGGACTGCGGCAAGGAGTTGATCACCGGGTTGCCGTCGCGATTGCGCGTCAGGTACACCGGCAGCACCTTGGGCAGCGAGGTCAGCAGGCTGCGGATTTCCCCGGTGTTGTAGATGCCGCCGACGCGGATCTTGCCGGTGGCGCTGTCGGCCACTTGCACCGGGGCGTCCAGGTAGCGGTTGATCAGCGGCAGGGCCTCGGTGAGGGACAGGTTGTCCAGCACCAGCTTGCCGTTGCGCCAGGCCAGGGAGCTGTCGTGGCTGTAGGTCTGGCTGATCTGCGGTTCATAGTCGCCGGCCTTGTAGCGGGCCTGCATACCCGGTTCCAGGCGGAAGCCCTCGCCGGGCAGGGCGGTGTTGCTGCTCACCAGCACCGACCCCTGAAGCAGGGTGACCCGCACCTGATCCTCGTACATCCACACATTGAACTGGGTGCCGGTGACCTTGACCTGGCCATTGGCGGCCTTGACCACGAATGGGTGGCTGCGGTCATGGCTGACCTTGAAGAAGGCCTCGCCCTTGCTCAGGGTGACCCGGCGCTGATCCTTGTAGTTGCTGTAGGTCAGGCTGCTGCCCAGGTTCAACTCGACCTGGCTGCCGTCGGCCAGGGTCACGCTGCGCAGGCTGTCGCCGGCCTCGAAACGCTGGTAGGAGGAGGGCAGCCAGCCCAGCTCCCAACCGCTGTAGGCGGCCAGGGGCAGGGCGCACAGGGCAATCGCCGCGGCCACCCCATAGTGCTGCCAGGTGCGGCGCGGCGCCCGCTTGCTGGGGGCCGGTGCAGGGGCGGTGCGGGGCAGGTGATCGGCCACCTCCCATATCTCCCGCATGGCCTCGTATTCGAAGGCATGCAGGGGGTCGGCATCATGCCATTGCTGAAAGGCCAGACGCTCGGCGTCGCTGCAATCGGCTTCATGCAGGCGCATGCACCATTGGGCGGCGGCTTGGGTAATGGCGTCGTATTCGGCTTCTGAGAGGATCTGTTCGCTCATTGACTCTTCCTGATTTCGCGCATTCTACCCTCCAGGACAAGTCTTGTAGAACAGTCGTCATGGCGAATGAGCATCAAAGTGAAGTTATTTTCATTCGCGCTGGCGTTAAAAAACCCTATGTAGCAAGCAATCTACAAAGCAGCGGGTTCCCCGAGCCACTCTGGCACCTGATCCGCCGGCTGCCGGTGACGGTTGACAGTGGCGCCCCGGGCCGTTGTTTAATCGCCGAGTCGCACGCTGTCGCCCCCTCCAATAATTATTCTGGAGCTTCAGATGTCTGCATCGCCCCCGGTGGTTGAAACGCCCTCATACCTGTCTTTCGCGGCCCTGACCCAGTTGCTGGAAAGCATCTTCCAGCGCCATGGCTGCAGCGCCGATGTGGCTCGCTGCCTGGCGGCCAACTGTGCCGCGGCCGAGCGCGACGGCGCCCATAGCCATGGCGTGTTTCGCATTCCCGGTTATGTCTCGACCCTGGCCAGCGGCTGGGTCGACGGCCAGGCGCTGCCCCTGGTGGAAGATGTGGCCGCGGCCTTTGTCCGGGTCGATGCCGCCAACGGCTTTGCCCAGCCGGCTCTGGCCGCCGCCCGCGAGCTGCTGGTGAGCAAGGCGCGGAATGCCGGGATCGCCGTGCTGGCGATCCGCAACTCGCACCATTTCGCTGCGCTCTGGCCGGATGTCGAACCCTTCGCCGAGGAAGGGCTGGTGGCCCTGAGCCTGGTCAACAGCATGACTTGCGTGGTGCCCCACGGGGCCGACCGGCCGCTGTTCGGCACCAACCCCATCGCCTTCGCTGCGCCCCAGGCCCAGGGCCTGCCGTTGGTCTTCGACCTGGCCACCAGCGCCATGGCCCACGGCGATGTGCAGATTGCCGCGCGCAACGGCGAGCGCCTGCCCCTGGGCATCGGTGTCGACAGCCTGGGCCAGCCGACCCAGGACCCCAGGGCGATTCTTGAAGGCGGCGCCTTGCTGCCCTTTGGCGGGCACAAGGGTTCGGCGCTGTCGATGATGGTGGAGCTGCTGGCCGCGGCGCTGACCGGCGGCAACTTCTCCTTCGAGTTCGACTGGTCCAATCACCCCGGGGCGAAAACCCCCTGGACCGGCCAGTTGCTGATTGTCATCGACCCGAGCAAGGCCGCGGGGCAGAGCTTTGCCGAACGCAGCCAGGAGCTGGTGCGGCAGATGCACGCGGTGGGCCTCAAGCGCCTGCCGGGCGAACGCCGGCATCGCCAGCGCGAGCGTTCATTGCAACAGGGGATTGCCATCAGCCCGGCGCAGTTGGAGCAGCTGCAAGCCCTGGCCCGGGACTAAGGCGCAAAAAAGGCCAGGTCGCTGGCGGCGAACCTGGCCCGGGATGCATCGGCGCGCTTACGAGCGGCGGCCCAGCAACAGCCCCAGCACCAAGCCGACACCGGCGGAAATGGCCACGGTCTGCCATGGATGGCCGCCGATGTACTGCTCGGTGGCATCCACCACCGGCTTGCTGCGCTCACGCACATGGCTCACCGAATCCAGCGCCTGCTTGAGCTTGTGGCTGACTTGCCGACGCAGGCTTTCACCTTCTTCGCCCACCAGGGCGGCGCTGCCCTTGAGCAGCTTTTCCGATTCTTCGATCAGCGCCTGCAACTCGCTGAAGGCCTGGTCCTTGATCTGTTCGTTTTCCGCTTGCGCGGCAGTTTTACGAGCCATGAAGTTTTCCTTGCAAATCCAGTCGCTGGAACCGGCCTGTGGCGCCTTGCTGGGCGCTTGCAGCCTGTGGCAGCGGTCACGGGTGAATGGGTGGTACTGGCAATGGAGTTCGGCATGAGGGCAAAAGTTGCAGCAATTTTGCGCCCTGCCGTTGCCACTGCAGTAAAACCCCGAGCCCCTACAGTGTAAGATGGCGCCCATTTTACGCAGCAGGAATTTTCCATGAGCTTCAATCTGGCGAACAAGACCCTGGCCGAGCGCGCCGCCATCGAGGACGAGAAGTCCCGGCTGTTCGAGCTGTGGCAGAGCAACCTGGGCAAGGCCAAGGGCGAGGCGGCCCGCTTGTTCGGCGAGCGCGCCAAGCGCAAGGGCAAGTGGGCCGAGTGGGTGCGCGGGGAACTGGACGGCATGTCGCCGCCGGAATTCGCCAACATGGTGCGCAGTGAAGTCAATCGCCTGATGGCGGCAAACAAGGCGTAGCAAAACTCTCGACAATCGCCTCGCGGACTTTCTCCAGCAACGGGTCGACCTGGGCGCTGGTGCGCCAGCCCAGCTCGATCGGATAGCGCGGCAACGCCAGGGGGCAGGGCAGCAATTGCAAGCCGCTGAGTTCGGCGATGCGGCGGGCGGCGTGGGCCGGGATGGTGGCCACCGCCTGGCTGCCCTTGAGCAGGAACGGCAAGGCGGCAAAGTGCGTGGTCGAGGCGCACACCTGGCGGCTCAGGCCCAGGTTGGCCAGGCCCTCGTCGGTGATGCCGATAAAGCCCTGGGACGACACCAGCAGGTGTTCACGCTCGACAAACTCTTCAAGCTCCATGCGCTGCTGCCCGGGGGCCAGGCTGGCCGGGTCTGCCAGGCACAGGTAATCACCCTCGCCCAATACCCGGCGGCTGAGCAGGCGCTCGGCGAAACCGCCGGCACTGATGGCCAGGTCGACGCTGCGCTGCAACAGTGCCTCGGCGACTATCTGGCTGTGACTCTGGCGAAAGATCAGCCGCAACTTGGGCGCGCGCCGCGCCACGGCTTCGATCAGGCGTCGGCCATAGGCGATCTCGAAATCATCCGACAGCCCGATGCTCACCGAGCGGCCCTGATAATCGGCGTTGTCCGGGGCGACCATGGCCAGGCTCTGGCGGCACTTGTTCAGCGCATCGCTGACCACCGGTTTCAGCTGATTGGCCTTGAGGGTCGGCGCCAGGCCACGACCGGTGCGCACGAACAAGGGATCGCCATACAGCTCCCGCAGGCGGCGCAAGGCTGCACTCATGGCGGACTGGGTGACCCCCAGGCGCAAGGCGGCGCGGCTGGCGCTGGACTCGTCATGCAGGGCCTCGAAGGCCTTGAGCAGGTTGAGGTCGACGCTGGCGATATTCATTTGGTTCATATCATTAAGCACTGGGCTGGGGTTTATCGATGATCAGCGGCGGCGGGAGAATGCGCAACACCTGATCATTCAAGGAGTCATCCCATGCCCCAGTCCATAGTCGCTGCCCTGCAGATCGGTGCCCTGCCTGAAGGCAAGGCCGCCACCCTGGAACAGATCCTCTCCTATGAAGGCGCCATCATCGAAGCCGGCGCGCAGCTGGTGGTAATGCCCGAGGCACTGCTGGGGGGCTACCCCAAGGGCGAGGGGTTCGGCACCCAGCTGGGCTACCGCCTGCCGGAGGGGCGCGAGGCCTTCGCCCGCTATTTCGCCAACGCCATCGAGGTGCCCGGGGTGGAAACCGAGGCCTTGGCCGGCCTGTCGGCGCGTACCGGGGCCAACCTGGTGCTGGGGGTGATCGAGCGCAGCGGCAGCACCCTGTATTGCACCGCGCTGTATTTCGACCCGCAGCAGGGGCTGCTGGGCAAGCACCGCAAGCTGATGCCCACAGGCACCGAGCGCCTGATCTGGGGCAAGGGCGACGGCTCCACTTTGCCGGTGCTGGACACCCAGGTGGGCCGGCTCGGCGCGGTGATCTGCTGGGAAAACATGATGCCGCTGCTGCGCACGGCGATGTATGCCCAGGGCATCGAGGTGTGGTGCGCACCCACCGTGGATGAGCGCGAGATGTGGCAGGTGAGCATGCGCCATATCGCCCACGAAGGCCGCTGCTTTGTGGTCAGCGCCTGCCAGGTGCAGGCGTCGCCGGCGGAGCTGGGGCTGGAGATTGCCAACTGGCCCGCCGAGCGGCCGTTGATTGCCGGTGGCAGCGTGATTGTCGGGCCCATGGGCGAGGTGCTGGCCGGGCCGCTGGTGGGGCGTGCCGGGCTGATCAGTGCGGCCATCGATACCTGTGATCTGGTCAAGGCCCGCTACGACTACGATGTGGTCGGCCACTATGCGCGGCCCGACGTGTTCGAGCTGACGGTGGACCAGCGCCCGCGCCCCGGGGTGCGCTTTACCTGAAACGGTGTGGCTCAGCGCCGGTTGCGCCACTGATCGCGGGTGATTTCCCAGATCTCCACGGGAAACTCGCCGCCCACGAAGGCGCCTTGTTCAGTGCGCACCAGGCGCATGCCGCCGCGCTCGGAAATTCGCCGTGAGGCCAGGTTCGGCGCGGCCTTGGGCACTCGCATCAGTGGGCGTTGCAGCACCTCGAACCAGTAATGATCCACCGCTGCACAGGCTTCGCTCATGTAACCCTGGCCCTGCCACTCTGGGGCCAGCCAGAAGCCACGGTGGTTGTCGGTCTCGTCCATCAGGCTGATGCTGCCGATCAACTGCTCGGGGGCGCTGCGCAGGCGCAGGGTCCAGTGCCATTCCACGCCCCGGGCCATGGCCGGCAGAGCCACTTCGCGCAGGTAGTTGAGGGCGCCATCGTCCGGGTAGGGCCAGGGCACCAGGGCATTCAGGTAGCGCACTACTTCCCATTGCGCGAACTGCTGCTGGATGGCTGGGGCATCTGCCAGCTCCAGGGGTTGCAGCAACAGGCGCGCAGTGGACAGCGGGGGCACGGGGTCGATCATCAGGCGGACTCCTTGTCGGTATGGCCGAGTACCAGTCTTTGGCTGAGAAAATCGACGAAGACTCGCAACTTTGGCAGCAGATGTCGACTACTGGGCCAGAGAATGGAGAACTTGCCGCGCTCCACCTGATAGTCATCCAGCACTGCCACCAGGCTGCCATCGGCCAGGGCCGAGCACACCACGAACTCCGGCACATAGGCGATGCCCAGGCCCTGGGTCGCGGCGTGGATCAAGGCTTCCAGGTTGTTGCTGGTCAGGGCCCCGCCCAGCACCAGCGGCGGTTCGCCTTCGGCCTGGCGCAGGCGCCATTGTTGCAGCTGGGTGCCGCCGGGGAACCTGTAGCGCAGGCAGGCGTGATGCTCCAGGTCCTGGGGCGTTTGTGGCGTGCCGCGCCGGGCGAAATAGGCCGGGGCACCGATCAGCACGAAACCGAAGGGGCCGAGGCTTTTCGAGCGCAGTTGCGAATCCGCCAGATCGCCGCTGCGGATCACCGCGTCGACGCCTTCGGCAATCACGTCGATCAGCCGGTCGTTGAAGTCCAGGTCCAGTTCGATATCCGGATAGCGTGCGCAGAACTCCGGGAGAATCGGCAGCAGCATGCGGTAGCCGATGGCCGGCAGGCTGACCCGCAGCCGGCCCCGAGGGGTGTCGCTGATCCGCGCCAGCTCGGCCTCCGCTTCCTCGGCCTCGGCGACTATTCGCTGGCCACGCTCGTAGAACAGCGCGCCTTCATCGGTGAGGCTGATGCGCCGGGTGCTGCGGTTTAACAGGCGCACACCCAAGCGTTGCTCCAGGCGCGCCAGGGCCTTGCCCACCGCCGAGGCGGACAGCCCCAGGCGCGCACCGGCGGCCACCAGGCTGCCGCTCTGCACCACGCAGACAAACACCTGCAAGCCGCTGAGATTGTCCATTGCTCACCTCATTCAAGCGTTTTTGTCCGTAAAGAGCGGAAGAATGCCCGGTTTTTCCCTGATTGCGGCGCCCTTACTCTGAATTTTTGCCAATGACCCTGCAGATCAGGACAAGAGGTGCATGTGAATCCCGAACTCGAACTCTCCCTGGGCCAGCCGACGGCGACCCAGCAACGCAGCGCCTACGGCGTGCTGGCAGCGGTCTGCCTGGCGGCCCTGATGCTGCCCCTGACCTTTGTCGGGGTGGCCGTGGCGACCCCGGCCATCGGCCATGAACTGGGGGGCAGCCCCCTGGCCCTTAGCTGGACCACCAACGCCTTTATGCTGACCTTCGGCAGCGTGCTGATGGCCGCCGGCACCCTGGCCGACGAGTTCGGCCGCAAGCGCCTGTTCAGCCTGGGGGTGGCGCTGTTCGGCCTGACCTCCCTGGCCCTGGTGTTCGTGCCCTCGCTGCTGTGGCTGAACCTGTTGCGCGGGGTCCAGGGGCTGGCCGGCGCCGCCGCCCTGGCCGGTGGTTCGGCGGCCCTGGCCCAGGCCTTCGACGGCCCCGCGCGAACCCGGGCCTTCAGCCTGCTGGGTACCACCTTTGGCGTGGGCCTGGCGTTTGGCCCGCTGCTGGCCGGGGGGCTGGTGGAGCATGGCGGCTGGCGCGCAATCTTCCTTTCCGGGGCATTGATAGGCGCCTTGGCGCTGCTGTTCGGGGTGCCGCGCATGGTCGAGTCCCGCGACCCTGATGCCCAGGGCGTGGACTGGCCCGGCACCCTGAGTTTCACCCTGGCCCTGGTGTTGCTGACCTGGGGCATTCTGCAGGCGCCGCAAAGCGGCTGGAGCAGCCCCTGGGTCCTGCTGTTGCTGGCCGGCGCGTTGCTGGCGCTGGGGCTGTTCATCCGGGCGGAGGGTCGGGCGATGCGGCCGATGCTCGACCTGTCGCTGTTTCGCTACCCGCGCTTTGTCGGGGTGCAGGTACTGCCCATCGCCACCTGCTACTGCTATGTGGTGCTGCTGATTCTGCTGCCGATCCGCTTTATCGGGGTGGAGGGCTACAGCGCCATCGAGGCCGGGATGCTGATGCTCGCGCTGTCGGCGCCGATGCTGCTGGTGCCTTTCGCCGCGGGTTGGCTGAACCGCTGGTTCAGCGCCGGCAAGCTATCGAGCCTGGGGCTGCTGGTGGCCGCTGCCGGGCTGTTCTGGCTCAGCCGCCTGGCGCCGGGGCAGGCGCCGCTGGAAAGGGCCTGGCCGCTGCTGGTGATCGGCCTGGGTACGGGCCTGCCCTGGGGGCTGATGGACGGCCTGTCGGTGAGCGTGGTGCCCAAGGAGCGGGCGGGCATGGCCAGTGGCATCTTCAGCACCACCCGGGTGGCCGGCGAGGGGATTGCCCTGGCCCTGGTGGTGGCCTTGCTGGCGGGGCTGTTGCAGCACCACCTGGGGGCGCTGGCCGGCGCGGACCAGGCGGTGCGGCTGGCGGCCCGGCAACTGGCCGGCGGTGACCTGCCGGCCAGTGTCGCGAGCCTGCCCCAGGTGCCGCGCCAGGCACTGCTGCGCGGCTATGACCAGGCCTTCAGCCAGCTGTTGCAGGTGCTGATGCTGATCACCCTGCTGGCGGCGCTGGTGGTGCGCCTGACCCTGCATGAGCCGCGTCAGGCAGTGCCTGATCAGCGGAACTCGAAGAACTCGTAGTGCAGGTTGGCCTGGGGAATCCGGCACTCGTCCAGCAGCTCTCGCACCCGCCCCAGCAGGCCCTTGGGGCCGCAGAAACTGACCTGGATCTGTTGCGGGTCGGTTTCCGCGGCGCTGCGCTTGAGGGTTTGCGCCAGGGCCTCGGTGCCGCCGCCATTGGCCACGAACTGCACCCCGCGAGCCTGGGCCATGCCTTGCAGGCTGTCGACGCTGGGAAAGGCCCGGGACGGGTTGTAGCAGTACACCAGGGTGGCCTTGTCGAACTGCCCGGCACTGGCGTCCTGCAGCCAGGCAATGAACGGTGAGATGCCGACCCCGCCGCCAATCCAGATTTCCCGGGGGGCCTGCAGCGGCCGCTTGAAGCGCCCGTGGGGCGCATACAGATCAGCACGCATGCCCACCTTCACCTGTTGGCGCAAGCGTTGGGTGTAGTCGCCCAGGGCGCGGATCACAAACTCGATGCGCCCATCGTGGGTCTGGGCGCTGGCGATGGTGAAGGGGTGCGGCTCGCGCAGGCCCTTTTCCTGCATCGAGAGAAAGGCGAACTGCCCGGCCTGGAAGGCAAAGCCCCGGCCCTGGGGAATCAGCTCCAGGTGCAGGGAGTTCTTTTCCACCCGCACCGCAGTCACCTGGTACTCACCGGCCTTGGCCAGGAAGGGGTAGAGCAGCAGCTTGTACAGGGCCCCCAGTACCCCCAGCAGGCACAACGCGCCGAGCCAGAGCCCGGCCGGGTTATCAAGGGCAATCGGCGACTTGAAGCTCAGCCAGTGCAGGATGACGATCACAAACAGCGGCCCCGAGAGCTTGTGCCACCAGCGCCACTGGCTGTAGGGAATATTGCGGTTCAGCGCCAGCAACACGATCAGGCCCAGGGCCACGTAGCTCAGCTGGCGCACCAGGCGTGTCCAGTACTTGGACAGCTCGAGGATCGGCACGCTGTTCCATTCATCCAGGTTGGCCTTGAACACCAGGTGATAACTGGCGAACGCCAGGGCCCAGATGCCCAGCCATTTGTGCACTTCGTAGACCCGGTCGAGGCCGCCAAACAGCCGCTCGACCCAGCCCCAGCGGCTGCCCAGCAGGCAGGAAAGTGCCATATAGGCCAGCGCGGTGCTGCCCAGGATCAGGCTCAGGGTGGCGGAGGTCAGCCAGCTGGAACGGGGGATTTCCAGCAGCAGGGCGAAGGTGGTGATCAGCAGCGTGCCGACCAGGGTGTGCCAGGTTTTCAAGGGTGCATGACTCCGGTGAGGAAATGCCGTCATGGGGCAGGGCTTTTAGCGGTTATGACAGGTTTCTGATACGCAAACAGATGGGATTGTAACTGTCATGGCCTGTTCAATGATGATTTATGTCAGAGGTGGCTTGAATGGGAATATGTTGAAAATGATCGAATATCAATTGCATTTTCATTTGTCCGCAACCGGCCTGCATACGACCTGTAGGAGCCGGCTTGCCGGCGAAGAGGCCCGTGAGCCTTGTGTCGCTCTTGCGGGCGCCTTCGCTGGCAAGCGCAGCGTCGCCCGGGCAGTTCCTACGATGGCGCGGTGTTGGCTGGTTTTTTTGTGGGGCGCCAGGTGTTTTGCCGGCGGGTGTGCTGTGTCGGCCGCGGCGGGCGTCTAGCAAGTCTTGGCCCCGCAGCCGTATCGGGGCCCGCGATAATGAGCCCGTGCATGCAAGCGCTGTTGAAGCAGATTCTCGATGAAGTCCGCCCCCTGATCGGTCAAGGGCGGGTCGCCAGCTATATTCCGGCCCTGGCCGATGTGCCGGCCAACCAGCTGGGCATCGCCGTGTATGGCAACGATGGCCAGGTGTTCAGCGCCGGCGACGCCGACACGCCGTTCTCGGTGCAGAGTATTTCCAAGGTCTTCAGCCTGGTGCAGGCCATCGGCCATTCCGGCGAGGACATCTGGCAGCGCCTGGGTCATGAACCTTCCGGGCAGCCGTTCAATTCCCTGGTGCAGCTGGAGTTCGAACGCGGTCGGCCACGCAACCCCTTCATCAACGCCGGGGCCCTGGTGATCTGCGATATCAACCAGTCGCGTTTTGCTGCGCCGGCCTTGTCCATGCGCGATTTCGTCCGGCGCCTGTCGGGCAACGCCCAGGTACTGGTGGACGGCAAGGTGGCCGAGTCGGAATACCAGCACCGCGCGCGCAACGCGGCCATGGCCTACCTGATGCAGTCCTTCGGCAACTTCCACAACGATGTCGAAGCGGTGCTGCGCAGTTACTTCAGCCACTGCGCACTGCGCATGAGCTGCGTCGACCTGGCCCGGGCCTTCTGCTTTTTGGCCAACGACGGCTTCTGCAAGCACAGCGGCGAGCAGATCCTCACGCGCCGCCAGACCCAGCAGGTCAACTCGATCATGGCCACCAGCGGCCTGTACGACGAGGCCGGCAATTTCGCCTATCGAGTCGGCTTGCCGGGCAAGAGCGGTGTGGGCGGGGGAATTGTCGCGGTGGTGCCGGGGCAGTTCACGGTGTGCGTGTGGTCGCCGGAGCTCAATGGCGCCGGCAACTCCCTGGTGGGCATGGCGGCCCTGGAGCTGCTCAGCCAGCGCATCGGCTGGTCGGTGTTCTAAGCCTTACCAGTTGCTGGAAGGGCTGAGGCTGATCTGCCCGCGCTCGACAAAACGCTGGGTGCCGAACACCCCGCCGGCCAGCTTGCCGCGCAATACGTAGGGCAACTTGTCCAGGCTCTGGGTCTGGCTCAGGCCCAGGGTCTGGCGCAGCACCGAGAAAGCCGAGACGCTCACCGGGATCACCAGCAGTTGTTCGCTGTAGCGGCCAATATGCCCGCGTTGGTCGCTGACCCCGGAGGCCAGCGGGTGGCCGTTGACCTCAAGGTCCAGGGCCACGCCGTTGTAGTCGATGGACTTCTCGTTGGGGTTCTGCAGGCGCAGCTTCACTGCGAAGCGCATTTCCATATCCTCGCTGGGCAAGGGCTCGATGCCCACCAGGTTGATCGCCACAGGATCGCGATCAGGCAGCAGGGCACAGGCACCGAGGTTGAGGAGGACCAGGGTCAGGGCGATGAATTTGCGCATGCAACACCTGCTTGGAGAAAGGGCCGAAAGGTGCACGACGGGCGCCATGCACGCAGCATAGACGCCCGCCAGCCTCAGGAGTTCGCCTTGGCGCTCACGTCCGGGTCTTGCATCACCTTGAGGGTCGCCGCTTCCGGGTCGAACTCATCTTCTTCCAGCTCAAGGAATTCCTCCGGCAGGAAGATGTTCAGGAAGATCGCGCAGAAGGCCCCCACGGTAATCGGCGACTCGAAGATGTTGTGCAGCGCCTTGGGCAGCTCGCGCAGCACTTCCGGCACCGCCGCCACGCCCAGGCCCATGCCGAGGGAAATGGCCACGATCAGCACATTGCGCCGATGCAGACCGGCCTCGGCGAGGATCTTGATACCGGCCACCGCCACGGTGCCGAACATGATCAGGGTGGCGCCGCCCAGCACCGGCTTGGGCATCAGTTGCAGCACCGCGCCAATCACCGGGAACAGTCCCAGCAGCACCAGCAGCCCGGCAATGAAGTAGGCCACGTAGCGGCTGGCCACGCCGGTGAGCTGGATCACCCCGTTGTTCTGGGCAAAGGTCACCATCGGCAGGCTGTTGAACACCGCCGCCACGGCCGAATTGAAGCCGTCGGCCAGCAGCCCGGACTTGATGCGCTTGATGTACAGCGGGCCTTTTACCGGCTGCTGGGAAATCATCGAGTTGGCGGTCAGGTCGCCGGCGGCCTCCAGCGGCGAGATCAGGAAGATCACCGCCAGGGGAATAAAGGCGATCAGATCGAAGGAGAAGCCGTACTTGAACGGCACTGGCACGCTCACCAGCGGCACTTCGGGCATGGCCGCCATGTCCACCCGGCCGAGCATCCAGGCCACCACAAAGCCCAGGGTCAGGCCGATGACGATGGAACCCAGGCGCAGCATCGGGCTGTTGAAACGGTTGAGTATCACTATGGTCAGCAGCACCAGCGCCGCCAGGCCCAGGTTGCTGGCCGCGCCCAGGTCGCTGGCGCCGTAGCCGCCGGCCATGTCGGTGACCGCCACCTTGATCAGCGACAGGCCCATCAGGGTGATGATGGTGCCGGTGACCACCGGGGTGATCAGCTTGCGCAGCTTGCCGATGAACTGGCTGAGGAACATCTCGATAAAGGCCGCGACAAAACAGATGCCGAAGATGGTCGAGAGAATTGCGTTGGTATCGCCACCACGGCCCTTGACCATGAAACCGGCACTGAGCAGCACGCTGATAAAGGAAAAGCTAGTGCCTTGCACGCACAGCAGGCCGGAACCGATGGGCCCCAGGCGCCGCGCCTGGACGAAGGTGCCCAGGCCGGAGACGAACAGCGCCATGCTGATCAGGTAGGGCAATTCGCTTTCCAGCCCCAGCACGCCGCCGAAGATCAGGGTCGGGCTGATGATGCCGACGAAACTGGCCAGCACGTGCTGCAGGGCGGCGAAGATCGCCGCGCTGAAATGCGGACGGTCATTGAGGCCGTAGATCAGGTCGGACTTGTAGCGGGGAGGGGAGCGATCAGGTGCGGTCATCGGAGAAGGCCTGCCAGTGACCTGTGCCAACAGCCGGGGCACAGGTCGGAAAGTGGACGGGACTTGGGGCGCAAAGCCGTGGCATGGACAAGGCTTGCGCACCCGGTCAGAAAAAAGGAGGCGCAGGATGCCAGAAAGGCGCCGCCGCCTGAAGGGCAAAGACCGCGAAAAAGCCAAGTTTGCTGGGATACGAAAGATACTGTTTCTCATTTGCCTTTATGGAATAATCCGCCTCCCCGATTTGCGGACCACCTCCGATGCTGCCGACACCCAGCCTGCTGCGCAGCTTTCAAGAACACTACGACGACCTGCTGAAGTTCCTCACCCGGCGCATGAGCGATCGCCAACGGGCGGCGGACGTGGCCCAGGACACCTACCTCAAGCTGCTCAAGGTCGACCCGCAGGTGGTGGCGGTGCAGAACGATCGGCGCTTTATCTTTCGCGTGGCCGGCAACCTGGCCATTGACACCCTGCGCCGCGAGCAACGCCTGGCGGCCAACCTGGGGGAGGCCCCGGAACACGCTGAAGCGGTAGACCCGGCCCCGGCGCCCGAGGCGGTGCTGTTGGCCAAGGAACGCCTGGCGGTGCTCGACCAGGCCCTGGCGCAACTGTCCGACAACGCCCGCCAGGCGCTGCTGCTCAATCGCCTGGAGGGCCTGACCCAGGCGCAGATCGCCACGCGGCTGGGCGTTTCCGAAAGCATGGTGGCAAAATACATCGGCCAGGCCCTGCGCCATTGCCGCCACTGGCTGCAACAGCACCATGAATGATTCCTCCTTGCCCGCCGCCGACCCTGCCATGACCCAACATTCCGAGAGCCTTGAAGACCTCGCCATCGACTGGCTGGTGCTGTTGCATTCCGGCAACGCCACGGCGGCCCAGCGCATGGCCTTCCAGCAATGGCGCCAGAGCAGCCCGGCCCATGCCGCTGCGGCTGCCGAGGCCGAGCAACTGTGGGGCGACCTGGGGCAGACCCAGGCCGCCGCGCAGCACCGGGCCAACGCGCCCCGTACGCGGCGCTGGTGGCCGGCCCTGGCGGCGTCGCTGCTGCTGGCCCTGGGCACGGGCATCGGTTGGCAGCAATGGCCGGCCTGGACTTCGGACTACCACACCGGCATCGGCGAGCAGCGCAGCCTGACCCTGGCGGACGGTTCCCGGGTCACCCTCAACAGCGGCACGGCGCTGTCGCTGGCCTACTCGACGGATGAGCGCCGGGTGATCCTGCACAGTGGCGAGGCGCTGTTCGAGCCGCTCGCCGATGGGCAGCGGCCCTTTGTGGTGCAAAGCGCCGACCAGCGCCTGCAAGGCGCGGCCAATGCCTTCAGCGTGCGCCGCCAAGGCAGCCAACTGACGGTGGTGGTGCGCGCAGGGCAGGTGCAGTTCACCGGCGACCATGCCCCGGTGCTGCTGCAGGCCGACCAGCGCCTGGACTACCAGAGCGGCCAGCCGCTGCTGGCCCAGCAAGCGGTGGATGCTGCCAGCCTGACCGCCTGGCAGCGCGGCAAGCTGATCTTCAACGGCCGCCCACTGGGAGAGGTGATAGGCGAACTGGAGCGCTACCAGCACGGGCGCATCCTGATCTCCGACCCGCAACTGGCGAAACTGGCCATCAGCGGGGTGTTCGACCTGGATGATCCGCAAGGCTCGCTGAAAGCCCTGCAGCAGCGTTATCCGCTGCACGTCACCTACCTGCCCTGGCTGGCTCTGTTGCACTGAGAGAATTTTTTTGCCCGGGGCACTGCAAGTTTCTTTCCGGCCAATCGTCGTAGTGAGACTGAGAAGACAATCATTCTCATTGACGTCATTTCAACGGGCTGGGAAGGAACACGTGAAAGCAATGTTCAAGCTGTCGACACTGGAACGCGGTCAGCACATCATGCGCCGCACATTACTGGCCCAGGCGCTGGTTGCCGGGGCCTTGAGCCCGGTCCTGGCCCAGGCCCAGGAGGCCGCCACGGTCAGCCAGGCCGGCAGCGCCGAGGAACGCCGGGTCTTGCTCAACCTGCCGGCCCAGCCCCTGGACCAGGCCCTGACCCGCTTCGCCGACCAGGCCAACCTGCGCCTGCTGTACACCACCCACGATGTCGAGGGCCTGCAATCCACCGCCCTCAATGCCGAGGTCACAGTGGCCCAGGCCCTGCAAAGCCTGCTGGCCGGCAGCGGCATGAGCTGGAGCTTCAGCGATGCGCGCACGGTGATCCTGCGTCGCGCCACCGCGCCCACCAGCAACCTCAACCTCAAGCCGACCCAGGTCAGCGTGGCGTCGCGCACCAGCAGCGCCATCAGCGAGATACCCGGCACCGTGTGGGTGGTGGAACAGAGCCAGCTGCGGGAACAGTTGAGCACCGGGGTCAGCCTCAAGGAAGCCATCGGCAAGCTGGTGCCGGGCCTCGACCTGGCCCCCGAGGGGCGCACCAACTACGGGCAGAACATGCGCGGGCGCAATGTGCTGGTGATGATCGACGGGGTCAGCCAGAACAGCTCCCGGGGCTTGTCCCGGCAGTTCGACAGCATTTCGCCGTTCAACGTCGAGCGGGTTGAAGTGCTGTCCGGGGCCAGCGCCATCTACGGCGGCGGCGCCACCGGCGGCATCATCAATATCGTCACCAAGAAGGGCGAGCCGGGCCCGGCACGCTTCGAGACCCAGCTGGGGGCCAGCAGCGGCTTCAACAACAGCGATGACCTGAGCACCCGCATCGCCCAGTCGGTCAGCGGTGGCAACGAAACCATCAGCGGTCGGCTGGCAGTGGCGGGGGAGCAGAACCAAGCGTTCTATGACGGCGCCGGCAAGCAGATCTTCATCGACAACACCCAGACCGACCTGCAGTACAACCGCACCCTGGACCTGATGGGCAGCCTGGCCCTGCAGTTCAACGAACAGCAGAGCCTGGACCTGCTGGCCCAGTACTACGACTCGGGCAACCACGGCAGCACCGGGATCTACTTCCCCAACCTCAAGTACCAGGCGCCCTCCAACCTGGAGAACGCCCAACTGCGCGGCGGTTACTCCAGTGACCTGGAGCCGCGCACCAAGCGCCTGTTGCTCAACGCCAACTACCACCACAGCGATGTACTGGGCCAGGATTTCTACCTGCAGGCCTCGTACCGCAAGGAAAACGACAACTTCTTCCCGTTTCCCTACTACAACAGCGGCAAGCCGGTGGGCGCCAAGGGCGTGTACTTCGCCGCTTCGCAGCAGAACTTCGAAGTCACCAGCCTCAAGGCGCTGTTCGCCAAGGAATTCGACGCGTTCAAACTGACCTATGGGGTGGATCTGGATCGCGAGCGCTTCAATGCCGAGCAGAGCACCTTCGACTCGCGCATTTCCTCAAGCAGCGGCGGCCTCGACCTGGTGACCCAGAGCAAGGCCCCGCGCTACCCCAGCTACCGGGTCGACGGGCTTTCCGGCTACGCCCAGCTGGACTGGCACGCCACCGACAACCTGACGGTGTCCGGCGGCTACCGGCGCCAGCAGATGGATGTGGACGTCGGCCAGTTCAAGAATGTGCCCGGCGGCAGCAACGACTATGCGGTCAACCTCTACAACCTGGGCAGCATCTACGACTTCAAGAACGGCCATCAGCTGTGGGTCAACTACGGCGAGGGTTTCGATCTGCCGGACCCGGCCAAGTTCTATGGCAAGCCGGGGCTGAGCGTGGATGACAACCCCCTGGCCGGGATCAAGAGCCGCCAGGTGGAAACCGGCTGGCGCTTCGCCGACAGCGACTGGGATGCCCAGGCAGCGCTGTACTACATCTGGTCGGACAAGGTGATCAGCACCGACCAGGCCACCCTGACCATCGACGTCAAGGACCAGAAGAGCCGCGACTACGGCTTTGAAAGCGCCCTGACCCGGCACTTGCAGAACGGCTGGGAACTGGGCGGCACCTTGCACCTGGTGCGTTCCGAGGAAGAGGGCGCCAACGGCGGCTGGATCAAGCGCGATGCGCGCTACGCCTCGCTGTCGAAATCCACCGCCTTCGTTGGCTGGAAGGGTGACAGCAGCAACCTGCGCCTGCAGGGCAACCATGCCTTCACCCTCAAGGACGATGCCGACCACCGCATCGACGGCTACACCACCTTCGACCTGCTGGGCAGCCACGACACCGAGTTCGGTACCTTCAGCGGCGGCATCCAGAACCTCTTGAACAAGCAATACAGCACCGTCTGGGGCCAGCGCGCCAAGCTGTTCTACTCGCCGACCTACGGCCCCGAGTACCTCTACGACTACCAGGGCCGGGGCCGCACCTACACCCTGAGCTGGAGCATGGCGTACTGAGTGGAGCAGGCTTTCAGGCAAAGGCCCGCAGCAGGTCTTCCTCGAAGGCTTGCTGGGCCTCGCCGGGCACCTGGGCGCGGTGCCGGGCCAGGTGAAAGTCCACCTCGAAGTCGCACTGCGCCGCACACAGCGCCTTGAGCTGCCCGGCCTCGACCCAGGGGCGGGCGAAGTGGCTGGGCAGGTAGCCGATGTGCCGTGCGCAAAGGATGAACGCCAAGGTGCCTTCCACCTGTTCGGCCCGGGCCGAGCTGCGCTGACCCTGGAAGGGTTCGTCGGCGCGCAGGAAGCGGTAGGGGTGGTCCACCCGGTCGGCGCGGTGCAGGGCATCAAGGTCCGGTGCCGGATCGTCGAACAGCGGGTGACCGAGCGCGCAGTACAGTTGCTGGGTCTCGCTGAACAGGCGGCGGTAGTCGAAAGCCCGCTGCACCTGGGAAAAATAGCCGATGGCCAGGTCCAGGCGCTGCTGCAACAGCAGGCGCTCCATTTCGCCAGGCATGGCACTCATCAATTCGATCCGCACCGATTCATCGCGCTGGCGAAAGTGGCGGATCGCCGTGGCGACCTTTTGCAGCACTGAAGGGTCCAGGGCTTCCGACAGCCCCACCCGCACCTCGCCAATCAGGCGCCCGGCGACCCCGTTGGACTGATGGCGAAACACCTCGATGGATTCGAACAGCGGGCGCGTGGCACTGAGCAGTTGCTCGCCCTTGGGCGTCAGCTTGAAGCCGGCCTTGCCACGGCTGCACAGGCGGTAGCCAAGGCGGGTTTCCAGGCGCGCCATCTGCTGGCTGATGCTCGACTGGCTCAGCCCCAGTTCGCCCTGGGCGGCGCTGAAGCCGCCGCACTCCACCACGCTGACGAACAGCCGTAAAAGTTGCAGGTCCAGATCATGCAGTTGACCCAACATCAAACATTACCTCGGGTGAATGTCAGCGTAACAAGCTTGGAATTTTTCTAATGTAGCGGCCCGGGCAAGCTGCCGCCACTGCCCTGAGGAGACACCCATGGATATCGCTGACCGCAACGATCAAGCCCTGACCCGCGACAGCCTGTACGGCACCCAGGCCGAAACCACCTACGCCGGCATCACCAGCTTCATGCGCCGGCGCTACAGCCGTGACCTGCGCGGCGTCGACCTGGTGGTCAGCGGCGTGCCGTTCGACACCGCCACCACCAACCGCCCTGGCGCGCGCTTCGGACCACGGGGAATTCGCGCTGCGTCCGCCGGCATTGCCTGGGAACGCCACTGGCCCTGGGCGTTCGACCCCTTCGATCATCTGGCAGTGATCGACTACGGCGATTGCGCCTTCGATCACGGCACCCCGCAAACGGTGCCGGAGCGCATCGAGGCCCATGCCCAACGCATCCTCGACGCCGGCTGCGGGATGTTGACCCTGGGCGGTGACCACTTCATCAGCTACCCGCTGCTCAAGGCCCATCACCGCCGGCATGGCCCGTTGGCGCTGATCCATTTCGACGCCCACAGTGACACCTGGCCGGATGAAGAGGGCCAGCGTATCGACCACGGCACCATGTTCTGGCATGCCGCCCGCGAAGGCCTGGTGGACCCGGCGCGTTCGGTGCAGATCGGCCTGCGCACCACCAATGACGATCACCAGGGCTTCCAGGTGCTGGATGCGCGCCAGGTTCATCGCCAGGGCTGCGAGGCGATAGTCGCGGCGATTCGCCAGCGGGTCGGCGATCACCCGGTGTACCTGACGTTCGATATCGATTGCCTCGACCCGGCGTTCGCCCCCGGTACCGGCACCCCGGTGTGCGGCGGCCTGAGCACCACCCAGGCGCTGGAGATTCTGGGTGGCCTGCGGGGGATCAACCTGGTGGGCATGGACCTGGTGGAAGTGGCGCCGGCCTACGACCACGCCGAGATCACCTCCCTGGCGGGGGCCACCCTGGCCATGGAGATGCTGTGCCTCTACGCCGCCCGGCATAAGGTCGACATCTGACGGCGGCGTTGCAAGCCTCCTGACAATTTCTGTCAGGAGGCTCTGGTATCCTGCGCCGGTGTTTTTTCCGGAGTTCACCCAAGGTGTCGCGAGCCAGCCGTTTACTCACCCTGTTGCAAATGCTGCGGGGCAAGAGTCGCCCCGTCACCGCTGCCACCCTGGCGGCGGAACTGGAGGTTTCCGAGCGCACCCTGTACCGCGACATCGCCGAACTCAGTGCCCTGGGCGCGCCCATCTATGGCGAGGCCGGGATTGGCTACGTGCTGCGCAGCGGGCTGTTCCTGCCGCCGCTGATGCTCAGTGCCGACGAAGCCGAGGCGGTGGTACTGGGCTTGCACTATGTCGACCAGCGTGGCGACGAGGTGCTGAGCAAGGCCGCCGCCGATGCCCTGGCGAAAATCACTGCGGTGCTGGCCCCGGCGGCCCAGGATGCCCTGCGCAACCCGACCTTGCTGCCAGGGCCGGCGGGTTATGGTTTTCCCGATAACCCGGTGTCGTTGAATGTGTTCCGCCAGGCGATCCGCCAGCAGGCCAAGCTGCTGATCGACTACGCCGACGTCAACCAGACCCCCAGCCAGCGTCTGATCTGGCCGCTGGCCCTGGGCTTTCTCAACGAGGCCCGGGTGATAGTCGCCTGGTGCGAACTGCGCGCCGACTACCGGACCTTCCGCACCGACCGTGTGGCCGCCGCCCGGGAGCAGGGCGAAGCCTACCCGGGTCGGCGCAGCGACTGGCTGCGAACCTGGCGCAAGCGCCTGCAAGAGGAGCAGGGTAAGCGTTTCACTGCTGACAGGAAATGACGCGAGAGGCTCCTAAGATGGCCTGCCCATCGACACCAAGGAGCTTTTGTCATGCCATCCACCGAACTTCCACTGGCCCCGGCCATCATGGCCTATGTGGCGGCCACCAATGCCGGAGACAGCTCCCGGGCCGCGTCGATCTTCTCCGCCCAGGCGCAAGTCTTCGATGAGCGTGAACACCGCGTGGGCCCCGAGGCCATCGCCCGCTGGATGGATGACACCGGGCGCCGCTACCGCCCGCGGCTGGAGATCCTCGGGGTGCAGCAACGCACCGGCAAAGTGCTGCTGGACAACTTGATTTCCGGCGACTTTCCCGGCAGCCCCCAGGCACTGCGCTACACCTTCCGCCTGGACCCCCAGGGCAAGATCGAGCGCCTGGACATTTCCAGCTGACAAACAGATAAGCCTCAAGCGGCAAGCTTTGAGCTAGCAGCTTGAAGCTTGCAGCTTGCAGCTTGCAACTGCCCCTCCTGTCATACTCGGCCTTTTTGCCAGGAGGCCTGCGCCCATGCCATTCGATTCCCCTCTGAGCGCCTACCGGCATGCCCTGGAGCAGGAGGGCTTTGTCGCCGATGCCGCCCAGGAACGGGCGGTGCTGGCCCTGCAGCAGTGTCATCAGGCCCTGCATCAAGGGCGCAAGGACGTGCAAGGGGTGTACCTGTGGGGCGCGGTCGGGCGCGGCAAGACTTGGCTCATGGACCAGTTTCACCAGAGCCTGCGGGTGCCGGCGCGGCGCCAGCATTTCCACCATTTCATGGGCTGGGTGCATCAGCGATCGTTCCAGCTCACCGGCACCGCAGACCCCCTGCAAGCCCTGGCCCGAGAGTTGGCGGCAGAGGTGCGGGTGCTGTGTTTCGATGAGCTGTTCGTCAACGATATCGGCGATGCGATCATCCTCGGCCGCCTGTTCCAGGTGATGTTCGAGCAGGGCGTGGTGATGGTCTGCACCTCCAACCAGCCCCCCGAGCAGTTGTATGCCGATGGCTTCAACCGTGAGCGTTTCCTGCCGGCGATCCATGCCATCGGCCAGCACATGCAGGTGGTGGCGGTGGACGGCGAGCAGGACCACCGCCTGCACCCAGGTACTGTGGCGCAGCGTTACTGGGTCGGCGCCGAGGGCCAGCCCAGTGCCCTGGAACCCTTGTTCCGCCAGTTGGCCAGGGGCCAGGCGGTGACCACTGAACCCTTGCTGATCGGCTACCGTCCGCTGCGGGTGATCAAGGCCGCCGAGGGGGTGATCTGGTGTCGTTTTGCCGACCTGTGCGAGCAGCCGTTCGCGGCCATGGACTTTATGGCCCTGTGCGACAGGTTCAAGGTGATTCTGCTGGGCGAGGTGCCCAACCTCAGTGCCAGTCGGCGCCCGGGACGCATTGCCCGTGGCACCGAGGACGGCGCCCAGCGGGTCGAGGCGGGGGATCGCGAGTTGCCGCAACTGTCGATCCATGACGACAGCGTGCGCCGTTTCATTGCGTTGGTAGACGAGTGCTACGACCGCCAGGTGCCGCTGTATATCGAGGCCAGGGTGCCGATGGAGCAGCTGTACACCGAGGGTTACCTGGAGTTTCCCTTCCGCCGCACCCTCAGCCGCCTGCGCGAGATGCAACTGCAACGCTTTGCCCCATCCCGGGCCGGGGAAGGCTTTCCGACTGTGGTTGATCTCGGCCAATAGCTAGGATTTTCTGCCACTCGCGGGCGAAAAATCTTCGTTTGGTCAAATCCCCCAGCCTACAATCGAGGCTGCCTGAGCCTGAGTGCTCACTTTCACAGTGTTGATCGAGGATGAACATGGACGTTGCCGATGTCGTGGTGCTGCAAGCCAGTTACAGCAACCCGGTGCATGCCGAAGCCATAGGTGTGTTGCTCAATCACTATGCACAGGACCCCATGGGCGGCGCTCAGGCCCTGGCCGCGGATCAGCTGCAGCAACTGCCGGCGGAACTGGCCAAGCGTCCCCAGGCATTCAGCGTGCTGGCGTTTGCCGGCGGTCAGCCGGTGGGCCTGGTGAACTGCTTCGAAGGCTTTTCCACCTTTGCCTGCCGGCCTCTGGTGAATGTCCACGATGTGGTGGTGCTCGACAGTTTTCGCGGCCAGGGCCTGAGCAAGCGCATGCTGCAGAAGGTCGAGGACATCGCCCGTCAGCGCGGCTGCTGCAAGATCACCCTGGAAGTGCTGGAAGGCAATACCCAGGCCCAGGCCGCCTACCGTGCCTGCGGTTTTGCCGACGCCATGCTCGATCCCGCCCATGGTCGCATGCTGTTCTGGAACAAGGCCCTGTAACCCCTCAGCCCTGTTTTGAATGGAGGCACCGGCTCGGGTGCCAACGCCCCGGGGCTAGAGATCCTGCTGCGCCGGGTCGAGCCTGGGGAACACCAGGCGGAACTCGGTCAGCTGCTGGGGAATGCTGCTGGCCTCGGCCCGCCCGCCATGCAGGGTCATGATCGAGCGCACGATCGCCAGGCCCAGGCCGGTGCCGCCTTCGACCCGGGTGCGGCCGCTGTCGACCCGGTAGAAGCGCTCGAACAGGTGGGGCAGGTGGCTGGCGCCGATACCCGGCCCGGGATTGCTCACGCACAGGCTCACCGTCTGTTCCTGGCGCTCGATCCGCAGCTCGATGCAGCTGTGTTCGGGGCTGTGGCGGATGGCATTGGACAGCAGGTTGGAAATCGCCCGCTGGAGCATCAGCCGATCGCCCAGGACCCAGGCGTCGCCGTCCAGGTGCAATTGCAGTTGCTTGTCCTCGGCACAGAGGGCGAACAGCTCCATCACCCGCCGGGCTTCCTCACCCAGGGCCACGCGGGTGAAGCGCGCCTGGGATGCTGGCTGGCTGACCTGGGCCAGGAACAGCATGTCGGCGACAATCCGCGTGACCCGCTCCAGTTCCTCGATGCTGGCTTCCAGCACGGCTTTGTATTCTTCCGGCGGACGCTCGCGGGACAGGGTCACCTGGGCCTTGCCCATCAGGTTGCTGATGGGCGAGCGCAGCTCGTGGGCCAGGTCGTCGGAGAACTGCGACAGGCGCTGCACACCGCCATCCAGGCGCTGCAGCATGACGTTGATGCCCTGGCCCAGTTCCGCCAGTTCCCGGGGCAGGCGCGCAAGGTTCAGGCGATGGCTCAGGTCCTGGGTGCTGACCCTGGCCGCAACCCGACTGAACTGCTGCAGCGGCAGCAGGCCGCGTTGCACCAGCCACCAGGCGCCGATGCCGATCAGCAGCAACAGCAGTGGCAGGGCGATCAGGGTGGAGCGCAGGTAGGCGCTGAGCAGGGCCTGGTCATTGCTGCGATCCAGGCTCAGCACCACCCGCACCAGCTCGCCATTGCGCAGGCCCATGGGTTGCACCGCGCTGAGCAGCTGCTTGCCGCGGCTGTCGCGCCAGTCCCGGTAGCCGCTGCCCGAGCTCTGGCGCAGAGGTGGCGGCAAGGCCTGGCGGGCAAAGCCGCCGACTTCCAGCAGGGGCTCGGCTGCGGGGTCACTGCCGAGGATGCTCAGTTGCAGGTTGTCGTGGCCCATCACCAGGTCCAGCAGGGCGTGGGGGTGAGCGGCCAGGTCGCTGCTCTTGAGATCGCTGAACAGGCTGTGCTGGATCTGCTCCAGCTTGCTGTCCAGGCTCTTGCGCGCCAGGCTGCCCAGCTCGTGGCTCAGGGCCAGGTAGGCCAGGCTCGCCAGCAGCAGCACCAGGGCCGCGCCCATCAGGCTCACGGTGAGGCCCAGGCGCATCGACAGGCTGCTGTTGGCTGGCCTTGCCGCAGGCGGATTCATTGGCGCACTTCCAGCACGTAGCCGACGCCGCGCAGGGTGTGGATCAGCTTGACCTCGCTGGCATCGTCGATCTTGGCCCGCAGGCGGCTGATGGAAACCTCCACCACATTGGTGTCGCAGTCGAAATTCATGTCCCAGACCAGGGAGATGATCTGGGTGCGGGTCAGTACCTCGCCGCTGTGGCGCAACAGCACATGCAGCAGGGTGAATTCCTTGGTGGTCAGGTCGATGCGCCTTGTACCGCGATAGGCGCGGTGGCGACGTGGATCCAGTTGCAGGTCGGCCACTTGCAACACCTGGGTCGGGGTCAGGGGTTCACTGCGGCGGATCAGGGTGCGGACCCGGGCCAGCAACTCGGGAAATTGAAAGGGCTTGACCAGGTAGTCATCGGCGCCCATGTCCAGGCCCCTGACCTTGTCTTCCAGGCGCCCGCGAGCGGTCAGCAGCATGACCCGCGCCGAAGATTGGCCGCGCATCTGTTGCAGCACCTGCCAGCCATCCTGGCCGGGCAGGTTGATATCCAGGATCACCAATTCGTAAGCCTGTTGCCGGATCAGGTGCAAGCCATCCAGGCCATTGTCGGCGCGATCGACCACATAGCCGCTTTCACTCAGGCCCTGGTGCAGGTAGGCCGCGGTCTTGGGTTCGTCTTCAACCACCAGGATGCGCATGGCAAGTTCCTCTTCGAGTACGGCGAATGTTCTTGAATCCCGGGAGGATGAAGCCTGAAGTAACTATAGGGTCAAGAAAATAAGGCAGGCAATTCAATAGATTGGGCTGCTCCGCTGGCTGCAAAGGCCGTGGGCTGGCCATGCTAGTGGAGCTGCGGGTGTTGTGGGGCGCGATGACAAAGTTGTCATTCGCCGCTCATCGGGCTGTTAGAAAAGCCTTGCCAAGGACCATGAAAAAGGCGCCCGAGAGGGCGCCAAACATCCAGTGGCGACAACGGAGCCAGTTGTCGGGGCTGGGTCTTGCTGGGCTGAAGTATCAGGCGTCGGGCTGCTTTTGCTGGGCGTCCGAGGCGGAATAGTGCGGGTCGGCCTTCTGTTGTTCGGCTTTGGCGGTGTTCTGGTTTTGATCGCCATGCACTTGCTGCTGGCTGACGCGGAAGTTGTCGTAGAACTGCTGTACGCGTTCGGAACCGCCTTCGGCAAACGCTGCACTGGAACCGACCAGAACCAGGCCGCCGAGAAGGAGAGTCGAGAGTTTCATGCTGTATTTCCTGCTTAAGAGTGTTCGGTACTTGTTCCATCCCTGCACAACAAGCGAGGTGGGAAGTCTTGCCGAAGTCTATTAAGTGAGGGTTAACGACAGCCTGAAGGGGAAATTACATCTTTGACAGGATATGACAGCGGGCCCTTTTTGCCGGCTCCTAACAAGAGGCGTGTTGTTCCAGGGATGGCGTAGGAGCGGGCTTGCCCGCGAAGGCGTCCGCAAGATCGACACAAGGCTTGCGGGCCCTTCGCTGGCAAGCCGGTTCCTACTGCTTGACCACGGCGGTGTCGCCAGGGGCCTTGGGCTTGATCAGGCTGAAATCGATCAGCGGTTTGCTCTGGCGGCCATAGGGGTCGCCGATCAGCAGCGGTCGCGGCTTGAAGCTGTCGCTGACCAGGCTGCGGCTGCGGTCCAGCTGATCGAAGCTCAGGCCCGCGAGGTCGGCCCAGGTGTGCACCAGCTGCGAGCTGCTGTAGGGCCGGCTGAGGTCGGAAGCAAAGCTCCAGTTGTGGCTCTCACGCCATTTCGGTGAGGCCCAGGCCATGAACGGAATGGTATACATCGGCGCCGTCGGCTTGCCTTCGTTACGCCCCAGGGTGTCGTGCCCGGCAGAGTCGAAGACATCTTCGCCGTGGTCCGAAAGGTACAGCAAGAAGCCGTTGGGGTCGGTCTTGGCGTAATCCTTGATCAGGCTGGAAACCACGAAATCGTTGTACAGCACCGCGTTGTCGTAGCTGTTGTAGGTCGGCAACTGATCGTCATGCACGCCGTCCGGCACGCCCTGGCGATCGGTGAATTTGTCGAAGCTCGGCGGGTAGCGGTACTGGTAGCTCATATGGGTGCCCAGCAGGTGCACCACGATGAACTTGCGTGGGGCACTGTCGGCCAGGGCCTTGCTGAAGGGCTCGAGCACATCGCCGTCATATTGGCGGGCGTTCTGGTTGCGGTTGTTGTTCAGGTACACCTGCTCGTCCGCCTGCTCGGAGAAGGTGGTGAGCATGGTGTTGCGCTTGGTCATGGTCTGCTGGTTGGTGATCCAGTAGGTCTTGTAGCCGGCCTGCTTCATCACGCTGACCAGGGACGGGGTCTTGAGGTACAGGTCGGGGTTTTCTTCGTCGGCGAAGGTCAGTACCTGTTGCAGCGCTTCGATGGTGTAGGGGCGCGGGGTGATGACATTGTTGAACACCGCCAGCTGGTCCTTGAGCTTGTCCAGTTCCGGGGTGGTCTGGCGCGGGTAGCCGTAGAGGCTCATGCGCTGGCGGTTGGTGGATTCGCCGATTACCAGCACCAGGGTCGCCGGCTGGTTGGCCATGCTGTCCTTGAGATTGGTCAAGGGCGGGATTTTGCTCACGCTGTCGAGCATGCCTTGCATGTTGTCCAGCTGTTCGCGGTAGCGACGATAGGCAATCACCATCTGCCAGGGCACGGCAGGCTCGATGCGAGTTTCGAATTTCTCCAGGCCATCGCTGAGGTTGTCGGTACGCGACAACTGCTTGACCAGTGGATAACCAACGACGGCCACCAGAATCGCCACTGCGGCCGCCAGGGCCTGCAAGCGTGGCAGGTAGACCGGGCGTACGCGGGTCCAGAGGAAGAAGGCCAGGGCGCTGTGGGCAAGAAATGCCAGGAGCATCCACCAGGCGAAGTATTGAGTCAGGTACTCGGCGGCTTCCGAGGGATTGGACTCGAACATGATGAAGATGACGCTTTGCGAGAATTCCTGCTGGTAGACGAAGAAGTAGCCCAGGCTGGCCATGGAGCACAGCCAGAGCACCACGCCTATCACCGCAGCCATGACTCGACTCTGCCTGGGGAACAGCAGCATCGGCGCAAGCCAGAGGGCACTCATGAAGAAGGCTTGGCGAAAGCCGGTGAAGCCCGAAGTGTCGGTGAGTTGGATCAGCAGTTGGGTGATGCCGGAGAAGTACCAGAAGAACAGGAACTGCCAGAGCAGGCCCATCCAGTCAAAACCCTTCGCAGTCGTAGCGCTGCGCTTGAACAAAGCCATTATCAGTGTGCTCCCCCGGGAAACCGTGATCATCGTGCGCCGAGGCGGCGCGGCAAATGACGGCCGCCGAGAACTGCATGGCGGCCACAATGGCCGGGAGTATCAACAGATACATGTGAAAAGTTTGTCGACCTGGCGTAGCTATTTTGTACGTTCTGGCTGATTGCCGATAAGGGCGCCCAGGCAGCCAGGGCAGACAGGCGGACGCAGGCCGGGCCTGCGTTCGGGGCGAGGTTCAGCGTGCGACGGGGCGCGGCAGTGCGGGGGCGGGTGCCAGGCCCTGGTGCTGCAACAGCTGGCGCAATTGTGCGAGCTCTTGTTGCAATTGGTCGCGTTGCTCCTGGAGTTGGCGCAATTCGTCACGGCGGATAGTGACGTAGAGGGTCTGTGCAGGTCGTGCCGGTAGTGCTGTGCCCATTGCTTCACCTCGCAAATGGCGGCTCTGAACTATGCTTGGCTGTCCGCATCCCTTGCGCCAGGCATCATCTCAGGCCGTGTGAAAACTACTGCGTTTGACAATACTGCGTTAAAAACAGCCTCGGAATGCTCATTTACAGCCAGTAAACTCCGCTTCCTCGCCTGTTTTTGCCTTGTCTTGTCTTCACTCGTGACGTTTTCACGCAGCCTGATACGCGGCAATTTTATTTATTTTTCCAGCAAAGGGAACTTATTTATTTTCCGGGGTCGCTGTGTCCTGCAGGTGATGGGTGTCGATATCCAGCCAATGCTTGGGAAACTTCATGGGCAGCCTTGGGACTAATCTTCAATCTGACCCTGCCAGTTCGGGCGTTTGCACGGCTTCTTCAGCGCAGTCGACGGCAGAAACTGTTCTTTGGTCAGAAGATTGCGCTGTCTTGGGGCATTTTGCCTTGTATAGTTGCGTCCCTTGAAGCGGCACCCGGCCCGACGGGCCACCTATTTTTGATTTGAATTTTTTGCAGTAGGAGCATCAGCACATGCAACTGGGGATTATTGGACTGGGCCGCATGGGCGGCAATATTGCACGGCGCCTGATGCTCAATGGGCACGAGACCGTGGTCTTTGACCGCAACGGCGATTTCGTCAGCACCCTGGCCGCTGAAGGCGCCAAGGGCGTTGCCGACCTGCCGGCCCTGGTGGCAGGCCTGGACGCACCCCGCGCGGTGTGGGTGATGCTGCCGGCCGGCGCGCCCACCGAAGAGACCATCGACACCCTGAGCCAGTTGCTGGAACCGGGGGATGTGATCATCGACGGTGGCAACACCTACTACAAGGACGACATTCGCCGCGCCCGGGACCTGGCGCAAAAGGGCCTGAAGTATATAGATGTGGGGACATCCGGCGGTGTCTGGGGCCTGGAGCGCGGCTATTGCATGATGATCGGCGGCGACGCTGCCGAAGTGCTGCGCCTGGACCCGCTGTTTGCCGCCCTGGCCCCGGGCATGGGCGACATTCCCCGGACCAAGGACCGGGTGGCCGCCGATGACCGTGCCGAGCGTGGCTATATCCACGCCGGCCCCGCCGGTGCCGGGCACTTCGTCAAGATGATCCACAACGGCATCGAGTACGGCATGATGCAGGCCTTCGCCGAGGGCTTCGACATTCTTAAGACCAAGTCGTCGGAGCTGCTGCCGGAAGACCAGCGTTTCGACCTCAATGTGGCGGATATCGCCGAAGTCTGGCGCCGTGGCAGCGTGGTTTCCTCCTGGTTGCTGGACCTTACCGCCGATGCCCTGGCCAGCGATCCCAAGCTCGATGGTTTCTCCGGTTCGGTGGCCGACAGTGGCGAAGGGCGCTGGACCATCGAGGCCGCCATGGAACAAGCGGTGCCGGTACCGGTGCTGTCCAACTCGCTGTTTTCCCGCTATCGCTCCCGCGGCCAGGGCACCTACGGTGACAAGGTGCTGTCGGCCATGCGCTTCGGCTTTGGCGGCCATGTGGAGACTCCCAAGAAATGACCGCTACGCGAAAGAAGTCCAAGGCGTTGCCAGCGCCGGCGACCACGCTGTTCCTGTTCGGTGCCCGTGGTGATCTGGTCAAGCGCCTGCTGATGCCGGCGCTGTACAACCTGAGCCGCGACGGCCTGCTGGACGAGGGACTGCGGATTGTCGGGGTTGACCACAACGCCCTGAGCGACCAGCAGTTCGTTGGCTTGCTGGAAGACTTCCTTCGCGATCAGGTACTGGGCAAGCAGGGCCAGGGGGCCGCGCTGGACGCCGCCGTCTGGGCCCGCCTGACCCGGGGCATCAGTTATGTCCAGGGCGACTTCCAGGACCCCTCCACCTACGCTGAACTGGCGGCGCGAATCGCCGCCAGCGGCACCGGCAATGCGGTGTTCTACCTGGCCACCGCGCCGCGTTTCTTCAGTGAGGTGGTGCAGCGCCTGGGGGCTGCGGGGTTGCTGGAGGAGGGGCCCGAGGCCTTTCGCCGGGTGGTGATCGAAAAACCCTTCGGTTCCGACCTGCAAACCGCCGAGACCCTCAACGCCTGCCTGCTCAAGGTCATGAGCGAGAAACAGATCTATCGCATCGACCATTACCTGGGCAAGGAAACCGTCCAGAACATCTTGGTCAGCCGTTTTTCCAACAGCCTGTTCGAGGCCTTCTGGAATAACCATTACATCGACCACGTGCAGATCACTGCGGCGGAAACCGTCGGGGTGGAAACCCGTGGCAGCTTTTATGAACACACCGGCGCCCTGCGTGACATGGTGCCCAACCACCTGTTCCAGCTGCTGGCGATGGTGGCCATGGAGCCCCCTGCGGCCTTCGGCGCCGATGCGGTGCGCGGAGAAAAGGCCAAGGTGGTGGGGGCGATCCGCCCCTGGTCGCTGGAAGAGGCCCGGGCCAACTCGGTGCGTGGCCAATACGCTGCGGGCGAAGTGGCCGGCAAACCCCTGGCGGGTTACCGCGAGGAAGCCAATGTGGCGCCTGACAGCAACACCGAGACCTATGTCGCGCTCAAGGTGATGATCGACAACTGGCGCTGGGTCGGCGTGCCATTCTACCTGCGTACCGGCAAGCGCATGAGCATCCGCGATACCGAGATCGTCATCTGCTTCAAGCCGGCGCCCTATGCGCAGTTCCGCGACACCGAGGTCGAGCGCCTGCAGCCGACCTACCTGCGGATCCAGATCCAGCCCAATGAGGGCATGTGGTTCGACCTGCTGGCGAAAAAGCCCGGGCCGAGCCTGGACATGGCCAATATCGAGCTGGGTTTTGCCTACCGGGATTTCTTCGAGATGCAGCCGTCCACCGGCTACGAAACCCTGATCTATGACTGCCTGATCGGCGACCAGACGCTGTTTCAGCGGGCCGACAATATCGAGAACGGCTGGCGTGCGGTGCAGCCGTTCCTCGACGCCTGGAAGGAGGACGCCCGGGTGGAAAACTACCCGGCGGGCGCCGACGGTCCACAGGCCGGCGATGAACTGCTGGCCCGTGATGGCCGGGTGTGGCGGGCCCTGGGGTAAAGGGACAGGCGCCAGGCCTGGGTATCAACGGCTGCAACCCGGAAGACCGCGCGGCACCGGCCATCCGGCGCTAGCTGCTGCAGCGTCGATGGCCCCGAGCGCCGCTTGTGCCTACAGCCAGTAGCTCACCGCGTACCAGCCCAACAGGCCCATCACCACCGTGTAGGGCAGGGCCATCCACACCATCCGGCCATAGGACAGGCGCACCAGCGGTGCAATCGCCGAGGTCAGCAGGAACAGGAAGGCCGCCTGGCCATTGGGGGTGGCGACGCTGGGCAGGTTGGTGCCGGTATTGATGGCGATGGCCAGGGTCTCGAAGTGTTCGCGGCTCATCAAGCCGGCGGCGAAGGCCTGTTTCACCTCAGTGATATAGATGGTGGCGACGAACACATTGTCGCTGATGGCCGACAGCAGGCCGTTGGCGATGAACAGCATGCCTGGTTGCTGGTCCGCCGGCAGGGCCAGCACCCAGTGAATCAGCGGCACGAACAGCTGCTGCTGATGAATCACCGCGACCACGGCGAAAAACACCACCAGCAACGAGGTGAAGGGCATGGCGTCCTTGAAGGCGTTGCCCAGGCGGTGTTCGTCGGTGATGCCGGTGAAGGCGGTGATCAGCACTATTACCAACAGGCCGATCAGCCCGACTTCGGCCACATGCAGGGCCAGGCCGAGAATCAGGATCAGCGCCGCCAGGCCCTGCACCAGCAGTGCTGCACGTTGTCGGGCGCTGCGCTGGGCATCGTCTTCGGCGGCGTAGTTGGCCAGCACCTGGCGCACATTGTCCGGCAGCAGGGTGCCGTAGCCGAACCAGCGCAGCTTCTCCAGCAGTACGCAGGTGATCAGCCCGGCGGCCAGCACCGGCAGCGAAACCGGCGCCACCTTGGTCAGGAAGTCGGCGAAGTGCCAGCCCATTTCATGGCCGATCAGCAGGTTCTGTGGCTCGCCCACCAGGGTGCACACGCCGCCCAGGGCGGTGCCCACGGCGCCGTGCATCAGCAGGCTGCGCAGGAAGGCGCGGAACTGCTCCAGGTCCTGGTGGTGCAAGGTTGGCAGTTGCTGATCGTCGCCGTAGCTGCTGTCCTGGCGCGGATCGTTGCCGGAGGCCACCCGGTGGTACACCGAATAGAAACCCACGGCGGCGCTGATGATCACCGCGGTGACGGTCAGGGCATCGAGAAAGGCCGAGAGAAAGGCCGAGAGAAAGCAGAACAGCAGGCTCAGCAGGGCCTTGGAACGCACCCCCAGCAACAACCGGGAGAACAGGAACAGCAGCAGTTCCTTCATGAAATAGATGCCGGCCACCATGAACATCAGCAGCAGGATCACCGGAAAGTTGTGCACCAGTTCGTCGTACAGCGCCTGGGGCGTGGCCATGCCCAGCAGCAGCGCCTCCACCAGCAGCAGGCCGCCGGGCATCAGCGGATAGCATTTGAGGGCCATGGCCAGGGTGAAGATGAACTCGACCACCAGGCACCAACCGGCCGCCGCCGGGCTGACGCAGAAGAACAGCAGCGGGTTGAGCAGCAGGAAGGCAATGATGCTTGCCTTGTACCAGCGGGGGGAGTGGCCAAGAAAATTGTGCGCGAACGCCTGGGCCATTGAGCCGGACATGGGCTGCTCCTGGAATATAAGAAGCGCGCAACTTGCCGCATGGCGGATCGAGAATCAAGAAACAATGAAATCTTTTGCCACAATTATCGCCCTCCCATGTAATCGGCGCGACGACCCCGCGACGACCCCGCAGAACCCACGTAGGAGCCGGCTTGCCGGCGAAGAGGCCCGCAAGAGTTGCACAAAGCTCAGGGACGCCTTCGCGGGCAAGCCCGCTCCTACGAATGTGGTGCCGCCGGGGTAGCTTGTGTAGAAGGGCGGCTGTCAGTCTGCTCGCTTGGCCACCAGGGTCAGGATGTCGTAGCTGGCCACCAGCTCGCCCAACTGGTTGCTGACTTCCACATCCCAGGCCACGACGCCCTGCGGGGTGCCCTGGGGGCTTTGCTTGCCCTGGTCGATCTTGCGCTTGCAGGTCAGCCGCGCCTGCAGGGTGTCGCCAATGCCCACCGGGTTGATAAAGCGCAGGGTGTCGAGGCCATAGTTGGCCAGCACTGGCCCCGGCCCAGGGGAGACGAACAGCCCGGCCGCCGCCGACAGCACGAAGTAGCCATGGGCGATGCGCTTGCCGAATTGCGAGTCCTTGGCGGCGATTTCATCGAAGTGCATATAGAAGTGGTCACCCGACAGGCAGCCGAAGTTCACCAGGTCGGCCTCGGTCACGGTACGCCTGTGGGTCAGCAGGGATTCGCCGATGCGCAGGTCCTGGAAGTGCCGGCGGAAGGGGTGAACCTCGGTTTCGATGACCCGGGCGCCGCGGATGTGCTCGCCAGTGATGGCCGCCAGCATGCTTGGCGAGCCCTGGATCGCCGCTCGTTGCAGGTAGTGCTTGACCGCCCGCAAACCGCCGAGCTCCTCGCCGCCGCCGGCGCGCCCCGGGCCGCCGTGCTTGAGCTGTGGCAGCGGCGAGCCATGGCCGGTGGACTCGGCGGCGCACTCGCGATCGAGCACCAGCAAGCGGCCATGCCAGGCCGCTGCCCGGGGCACGACCTGGGCGGCGATTTTCGGGTCGGCGGTGACCAGGCTGGCCACCAGGCTGCCCTTGCCCCGGGCGGCCAGGTCCAAGGCCTGCTCCAGGTCGTCGTAGGCCATCAGGGTGCTGACCGGGCCAAAGGCCTCGATATCGTGGGCGCCGCCCGCGGCCAGCGGATCACGGGACAGCAACAGGGTCGGAGCGAAGAAGGCGCCCTGGTCGACGTTAGTGCCGCGGGGCTCGAAACCGTCCCGGGCGCCGAACAGCAGGTCGCTGCTGTGCAGAAGGCTTTCCAGGCGCGCGGCCACATCCCGCTGTTGCTCGTGGGAGGCCAGGGCCCCCATGCGCACGCCCTCCAGCGACGGATCGCCAACCACTACCTTGGCCAGGCGCTCGCGCAGGCCCGCCGCCACGGCGTCCAGTTGCTTGGCCGGCACCAGGGCGCGGCGAATGGCGGTGCATTTCTGCCCGGCCTTGACCGTCATTTCCCGCACCACCTCCTTGATGAACAGTTCGAACTCCGGCTGCTCCGGGGTGACGTCCGGGGCCAGGATCGCGCAGTTCAGCGAATCGGCCTCGGCATTGAAGGGCACCGAATGGCGGATCAGGTTGGGGTTGGCCCGCAGCGTGGCGGCAGTCTGCGCGGAGCCGGTGAAGGTCACCAGGTCCTGGCCTTGCAGGCGGTCCAGCAGGTCGCCGCTGCTGCCGATCACCAGTTGCAGGCTGCCGGTGGGCAACAGCCCGGACTGGTGCATCAGGCGCACCGCCGCTTCGGTCAGGTAGCTGGTGGCGCTGGCCGGCTTGACGATGCAGGGCATGCCGGCCAGGAAGCACGGGGCGAACTTTTCCAGCATGCCCCAGATGGGAAAGTTGAAGGCGTTGATATGCACCGCCACGCCGCCACGGGGCACCAGGATATGGCTGCCGGCGAAGCTGCCGAGCTTGCTCAGGGGCATTGCCGGCCCTTCGTGCAGCAGGTTGCCCGAGGGCAGTTCACGGGCGCCGAGGCCGGCGTAGCTGAACAGGGTGGCGTTGCCGCCCTCGATATCGATCCAGCTGTCGGCGCGGGTGGCGCCGCTGTGGTGGGACAGGGCATAGAGCTGCTCCTTGTGCTCGGCCAGATACAGCGCCAGGGCCTTGAGGCAGCGCGCCCGCTGCTGGAAGTCCAGGGCCTGCAGGGCGCGGCTGCCGTGCTGGCGGCCATGCTCCAGGGCCTCAGCGAAATCCAGCGGTTCTTCATGGGTGCGGGCGACCTCGCGCCCGTCGATGGCGCTGCGCAGGGACTGGGCCGGGTGCTGGCCGACCCAGCGACCGGCGATCAAGCTTTGCAGGATGGAAGGCTGTGGCATGGGAAATTCTCCGCGGGGTAGGTCGAGGCCGAATGCGGCGTTATCCGCATTCGGCGGTGGATCAGTGATGGCTGGCACCGACGGCGCCGATACCGGTCATGGAACGGATGAACTGCGCCTGGTAGCGCCCGCGTTCCAGTTCGGCCCGGGGCGAGCGGTCGCTGACGGAACAGGCCCAGGCGCAGAAGAACGCCAGGCTCATGGAAAACAGCGCCGGGTTGGAGTAGGGGAACAGCGCCTGGGGATGCTGCAGCAGGTTGACCCAGACCACCGGGCTGAGGATCAGCAGCACAATCGCCGAGAGCAACCCTGCCAGGCTGCCGCACACCGCGCCACGGGTGGTCAGGCCCTTCCAGAACATCGAGAGAAACAGCACCGGGAAATTCACCGAAGCGGCGATGGCCAGTACCAGCCCCGAGAGAAAGGCGATGTTCTGCGACTCGAACAGCAGCCCGAGCAATACCGCCAGGGCGCCGATCACCAGGGTGGCGATGCGCGAGACGCGCATTTCCTCGCGGGCGCCGGCCTGGCCCTTGCGCAGCACGCAGGCATACAGGTCGTGGGACACCGCCGAGGCGCCGGACAACGCCAGCCCGGCCACCACCGCCAGGATGGTGGCGAAGGCCACGGCCGAGATGAACCCCAGGAACAGGTTGCCACCCACGGCCTGGGCCAGGTGCACGGCGATCATATTGGCGCCGCCGATGATTGCGCCGCTGGCGTCGCGGTATTCGGGCTCGGTGCCGACCATGATGATGGCGCCGAAGCCGATGACGATCAGCAGCAGGTAGAAGTAGCCGATGAAACCGGTGGCGTAGAACACGCTCTTGCGCGCTTCCCGGGCGTCGCTGACGGTGAAGAAACGCATCAGGATATGCGGCAGCCCGGCGGTGCCGAACATCATGCCCAGCCCCAGGGAAATGGCATCGACCGGGTTCGACAGCAGCCCGCCCGGGGCCATGATCGCGCTGCCCTTGGCGTGCACCGCGCTGGCCTGGGCGAACAGCGCCTCGCTGCTGAAACCGAAATGCCTGAGCACCATGAAGGCCATGAAGCTGGTGCCTGCCAGCAGCATCACCGCCTTGATGATCTGCACCCAGGTGGTGGCCAGCATGCCGCCGAAGGCCACGTAGCAGACCATCAGCAAGCCCACCAGGGTGACCGCGTACAGGTAGCTGATGCCGAACAGCAGCTCGATCAGCTTGCCGGCGCCGACCATCTGCGCCACCAGGTACATCAGCGCCACGGTCAGGGTGCCGAAGGCCGAGGTCAGGCGCACCGGGGTCTGCGCCAGGCGGTAGGAAACCACGTCGGCGAAGGTGTAGGTGCCCAGGTTGCGCAGGCGCTCGGCGATCAGGAACAGGATGATCGGCCAGCCGGCCAGGACCCCCAGGGCATACAGCAGGCCGTCATAGCCGTTGAGGAACATCATCGCCGAGATGCCGAGGAAGGACGCCGCGGAGATCATGTCGCCGGCGATCGCCAGGCCATTCTGCAGGCCGCTCATGCCGCCACCTGCGGTATAGAAGTCGCGGGCGGAGCGGGTGCGCAGGGCGGCCCAGCGGGTGATGCCGAGGGTCAGCAGGACAAACACCAGGAACATGCCGATGGCGTTCCAGTTCAATGGCCGCGACCCTGCGTCGGCCGCCAGGGCCAGGTCGCTGGCCAGCAGGCCGGGTAGCAGGAGCATCCCTGCACCGCGCTTCATGACTGGCACTCGCGCTTGAGCCGGGCGTTCAGCGGATCGAGCCGGCGGTTGCTGTAGTGCACATAGAAGCCGGTGAGGGCGATGGCCAGCACAATCATCGCCACGCCCACCGGCATGCCGATGCTGGTGGCGCCGCCGGACAGCGAGCGCCCCAGCAGGCCGGGGTGGAAGGCCACCAGCAGCACGAAACCGTAGTAGGCCAGGAGCATGATCAGGGTCAGGGACCAGTACAGGCGCTGCTTGCGCCGCACCAGCTGGATGAAATCCGGGTGGCGGGTGATGTGCTCGATCTGTTGCGGAGTCATGGCACGGTTCTCTCTTGTTGTTGTTGTTGTTGTTGTTGTTGTTGTTGTTGTTGTTGTGGGGCTTCAGGGCTGGTCGAAGTCCAGTACCAGCCGCTCGCTGAGGGGGAAGGACTGGCAGGAAAGGATGTAGCCGGCCGCCACTTCGTAGTCTTCCAGGGCGTGGTTGCTGTCCATTTCCACTTCGCCTTCGATCACCTTGCACTTGCAGGTGGAGCAGACCCCGGCCTTGCACGAGTAGGGCAGGTCGGCGCCCTGGGCATTGCCAGCATCCAGCAGGCTCAGGCTGTTGCGCGGCAGCTCGAAGGCCAGGGCCCGGCCATCGCGGATCAGGGTGACCTGGCTCAACTGCGGGTCGAGGGCCCGGGCAGTTTCCCGGGCCTCGCGCTTGCGGTTGTCGCCGGCGGCCAGGAACAGTTCGCAGTGAATGCGCTCGGCGGCCATGCCACTGGCCCTGAGGCTGTCGCGCACGGTTTCGCTCATGGCCTGGGGGCCGCAGATAAAGGCCGCGTCCAGCTGGTCGACGGCCAGCCAGCGGGCAAACAACTGTTGGCACTTGGTGGCGTCGATCCGGCCGTTGTAGAGGTCGATGTCCTGCTGCTCGCGGCTGAATACCAGCACCAGGTTCAGGCGTTGCAGGTAGCGGTTCTTCAGGTTGGCCAACTGTTCACGGAACAGGGTCGAGGCGCTGGAGCGGTTGCCGTAGACCAGGGTCACCTGGCTCAGCGGCTCGTTTTCCAGGGTGCTCTTGATGATCGAGAGGATCGGCGTGATGCCGCTGCCGGCCGCCACCGCCAGGTACTGACCGCGGCGCGCCGGGTCCAGCGGCACATGGAAGCGCCCGGCCGGGGCCATGACCTCCAGGCTCTGCCCTGGCTTGAGCTGTTCGTTGGCGTAGGCCGAGAAGCGCCCGCCGGCCACCCGTTTTACCGCCACCCGCAGCTCGCCATCGTTGACCCCGCTGCAAATGGAATAGGAGCGACGCACTTCCTCGCCCGCCAGATGGGCCCGCAGCACCAGGTGCTGGCCCTGGGTGAAGTGGAACTGCTGTTGCAACGACTGGGGAATCTCGAAGGCGATGGACACCGCGTCGCGGGTTTCGTGGCGTACATCCTTGATGGTCAGGCGATGAAACTGGCTCATGATGGTTCTCCCCTTGAGCGTCAGGCCGCTCAGATGCACTTGAAGTAGTCGAAGGGCTCCAGGCAGGCGCGGCAGCGATACAGGGCCTTGCAGGCGGTGGAGCCGAATTCGCTGAGGCGCTGGCTGTCGGCGCTGCCGCATTGCGGGCAGTGCACTGCGGGCGCTTCGCCCAGCAGGCTGCGCTTGCTGCTGCCGGACGGTGGCGCGATGCCGTACTGCTGCAGGCGCTGGCGGCCGCGCTGGTTGATCCAGTCGGTGGTCCAGGCCGGAGTCAACTGGCGCAGCAGTCGCGGCGCCTTGAAGCCGGCCTGTTCCAGGGCCTGGCGGATGTCGCTCTCGATCACCTCGGTGGCCGGGCAGCCGGAGTAGGTCGGGGTCACGGCCACCTGCAGGTGGCCCTGGTGCCAGGCCAGGTCGCGGACTATGCCCAGGTCCAGCACGCTGACCACTGGCACTTCCGGGTCCATGACCTGGTCCAGGGCGGCCCAGGCCCGCTCCAGGTCGCCGGGCTGCAGGTCGCGGGCGCCGAGGTCGCTGCCGATCAGCTCACCAGACCGCATCGGGATAGGCTCGCGGCAGTGCTTGCATTTGCGCCAGCAGCGGCCCCAGGTGCTCGCTGTGCAGGCCCTGGCGGGCATCCAGGTAGAAGTGGCTGGGGGCTTCGGGCGGCGTCAGGCTGGCCCGGGCGAACACCGCGTGCAGCGTGGCCTGCCAGCTGTCGGCCACCTGGGCCGGGGCGGCCAGCACACCGGCCTGGTGCAACCGCGTCTCGGCGGCATGCGGAGCCACCAGCTCACCGGTAAAGCGCCATAGCCGGGGGATGGCCTGGAGCATGCGTCGCCGGCTTTCCTCGGTGCCGTCCCCCAGGCGTTCGACCCATTCACTGGAGCGGCGCAGGTGGTAGGTGACCTCCTTGAGGGCCTTGGCGGCAATGCCGGCCACCCGCGGGTCACTGGAGGAGACCAGGCCCTCAAGGGTCGCCAGGTGCCAGGCGTCGTAGAAGAACTGCTTGAGCATGGTCACGGCGAAATCGCCGTTGGGCTGTTCCACCAGCAGCAGGTTGCGGTAGGCCCGTTCATCGCGGCGAAAGGCCAGGTGGTCGGCGTCGCGGCCGTCGGCCAGCAACTCGGCGGCGTAGTCCAGCCAGTTGCGAGCCTGCCCCACCAGGTCGAGGCCGACATTGAGCAGGGCCAGTTCCTCTTCCAGGGCCGGCGCCCGGCCGCACCATTCGCACAATCGCTGGCCCTGGATCAGGGCGCTGTCGCCCAGGCGCAGCAGGTATTCGGGCAGATCGCTTGCAGGGTTCATGGCGGGCCTCACATGTGTCCGACTTCAGGGGGCAGCGGATAGAAGCTGGCGTGGCGGTAGACCTTGTCGTCCGCCGGGTCGAACAGCGGCTCCTTGTCGTCCGGGGAGGAGGCGATGATCTGCGCCGAGGGCACCACCCACAGGCTCACGCCTTCGCTGCGGCGGGTGTAGAGGTCGCGGGCGTTGGCCATGGCCATGGCGTGGTCGGCGGCGTGCACGCTGCCCACATGCTTGTGATTGAGGCCGTGCTTGCTGCGCACGAAAACTTCGTAGAGGGTCCATTGGTTCATGGTCTTGACTCCAGATCAGGCGGGCGCGCCTTCAGGCGGCGTTCTTGTTCTGTTGCTTGCGTGCATGGGCCACGGCGGCGGCCCTGACCCAGGCGCCGTCCTCGATGGCCTGGCGGCGGGTTTCCAGGCGTTCCTCGTTGCAGGGGCCATTGCCCTTGAGCACTTCGTAGAACTCTTGCCAGTGGATCTCGCCGAAATCGTAGTGGCCGCGTTCGGCGTTCCAGCGCACGGCCGGATCGGGGCAGGTGCAGCCCAGCAGCTCCAGCTGCGGGATGGTCTGGTCGACGAAGCGCTGGCGCAGTTCGTCGTTGCTCTGGCGCTTGATCTTCCAGGCCATGGATTGGGCGCTGTTGGGGGAGTCGGCGTCGCTGGGGCCGAACATCATCAGGGCCGGCCACCAGAGGCGATTGATGGCGTCCTGGACCATGTCCTTCTGTGCCTGGTTGCCCTCGCGCATCATGCCGAGGAGGATTTCGTAGCCCTGGCGCTGGTGGAAGCTCTCTTCCTTGCAGATGCGCACCATGGCCCGGGCGTAGGGGCCGTAGGAGGTGCGCTGCAGCACCACCTGGTTGACGATGGCGGCGCCGTCCACCAGCCAGCCGATGGCACCCATGTCGGCCCAGTTCAGGGTCGGGTAGTTGAAGATGCTCGAGTACTTGGCCTGGCCGCTGTGCAGCCGGGCGACTTCTTCGTCGCGGTTGGCGCCCAGGGTTTCCATGGCGCTGTACAGGTACAGGCCGTGACCGGCCTCGTCCTGGATCTTGGCCATCAGTTGCAGCTTGCGCTTGAGGGTCGGGGCGCGGGTCAGCCAGTTGCCTTCGGGCAGCATGCCGACGATCTCTGAATGGGCGTGCTGGGAAATCTGCCGGATCAGCGTCCGGCGATAGGCCTCGGGCATCCAGTTCTTGGCCTCGATCTTGATTTCTGCATCGATCTTTTCCTGGAAGCTGCGCTCCTGCTCGGACATTTCCTCGAGCGGCGTGATGCGCTTGACCCCCGTTTCTACCAACTGTGCGTACATGGAATGCCTCCCGGGTTGCGGGTGTGGGTGAGCCGTTGAAAGGTTATATGTGATACGCAAATAAATATCAAACACTAAAAATGGTGTCATATTGATTTGTGTATCGCTTTGCTCGTCGATGAGCGCGAAGGGCAGAAAAAAGCCCCGTGATCACGGGGCTCTTTCTACGGCCAGAATCACTGGCGTTTGTCGATGACCCGGGCGGCCTTGCCTTCGGAACGCTTGAGGCTGTAGGGCGGCTGCAAAACGATACGTGAGCTGATGCCGATGTGATTTTTTATGTGCCGGCTCAGTTCGCTGCAGATGCTCCGTTGCTGTTCGTCCTGCAGATGCTGGTGCTCGTTCTTCAGTTCGACGTGGATATCGACGCTGTCGAGGTTGCCGTGGCGATACAGGTGGATCTCGTAGCAGGGCGCCAGTTGCTCGACTTTCAGCACTTGCTCCTCCACCTGGGTGGGAAACAGGTTGACCCCGCGAATGATCAGCATGTCGTCGCTGCGCCCGGTGATCTTGTCTATACGCCGCATGGGCCGCGCCGTGCCGGGCAGCAGCCGGGTCAGGTCGCGGGTGCGGTAGCGGATCATCGGCAGGGCTTCCTTGGTCAGCGAGGTGAGCACCAGTTCGCCCATTTCGCCGTCGGGCAGTACCTGGCCGCTGTGGGGATCGATGATCTCGGGATAGAAGTGGTCTTCCCAGAGGGTCGGGCCGTCGCGGGTCTCGGCGCATTCCATGGCCACCCCGGGGCCGATGATCTCCGACAGGCCGTAGATATCCAGGGCGCTGATGCCCAGGCGCTGCTCGATGGCGCTGCGCAGCTCGTCGGTCCAGGGCTCGGCGCCGAAGATCCCCAGGCGCAGGGCCAGGCGGTGCGGGTCGAGGCCCTGGCGTTCGATCTCGTCGGCCAGGTTGAGCATGTAGGAAGGCGTGACCATGATGATGTCCGGCTGGAAGTCCTTGAGCAGTTGCACCTGCTTTTCAGTCTGGCCGCCGGACATGGGGATCACCGTGCAGCCCAGGCGCTCGGCACCGTAGTGCGCCCCCAGGCCGCCGGTGAACAGGCCATAGCCGTAGGAGATCTGCACCTTGTCGCCGGGGCGGCCGCCGGCGGCACGGATCGACCGGGCCACCACCTGGGCCCAGGTGTCGATGTCGTTGCGGGTGTAGCCCACCACCGTGGGCTTGCCGGTGGTGCCGCTGGAGGCATGCAGGCGCACCACTTCCTGCATGGGCACGGCGAACATGCCGTAGGGGTAGTGGTCCCGCAGGTCGGCCTTGGTGGTGAAGGGCAGTTGCGCCAGGTCGTCGAGCTGGCGGATGTCCTGGGGATGGATGCCCAGGGCGTCGAAGCGCTGACGGTACAGCGGCACCTTGTGGTAGGCGTGATCCAGGCTCCAGCGCAGGCGTTGCAGCTGGTGCTGGCGCAGTTGGTCGATGCTGGCGGTTTCCAGCGGGTCCAGCGCTGTGGCGGGCACGCTTGTGGCAATGGGCATGGTCATGGTTTCACTCTGATTGTTGTTGTCGTGCTACCCGCTGGCCGGCGGGCGCTGAGTGCATGCTTGGGTTCTAGAGCCGTTCGATGACCAGGGCGATGCCCTGGCCGACACCAATGCACATGGTGCACAGGGCATAGCGGCCCTGGCGGCGCTCCAGCTCATGCAGGGCGGTGGTCACCAGGCGCGCGCCGCTCATGCCCAGGGGGTGGCCCAGGGCGATGGCGCCGCCATTGGGGTTGACCCGCGGATCGTCGTCCGCCAGGCCCAGCTCGCGCAGTACCGCCAGGCCCTGGGCGGCGAAGGCTTCGTTGAGTTCGATGACGTCCAGGTCGGCCAGGCTCAGGCGCGCCAGGTCCAGCACCTTGTGGGTGGCCGGCACCGGGCCGATGCCCATGATCCGCGGCTCGACCCCGGCGCTGGCCATGGCCAACACCCGGCCTCGGGGGCGCAGGTCGTGGCGCTCGGCCAGGGCCGGGCTGGCCAGCAGCAGGGCGCAGGCACCGTCGTTGAGACCCGAGGCGTTGCCGGCGGTGACGCTGCCGTCGCGGCGAAACGGCGTAGGCAACTGCTGCAATTGCTCAAGGGTGGTATCGGGCCGCGGATGCTCATCGAGGCTCACCTCGAGGGGGGCACCCTTGCGTTGCGCAATGCTCACCGCAACTATCTCCTCGGCCAGGCGCCCGCTGGCCTGGGCTGCCGCCGCGCGCTGCTGGCTGCGCAGGGCGAAGGCGTCCTGGTCGGCGCGGGAGATATTGAACTGCTCGGCGACGTTCTCTGCGGTTTGGGCCATGGAATCGGTGCCGTAGCGCTGGTGCAGCAAGGGGTTGATGAAGCGCCAGCCCAGGGTGCTGTCGTAGAGCTCGGTGTGGCGGGAAAAGGCGCTGTCGGCCTTGGCCAGCACCAGGGGCGCCCGGGACATGGACTCCACGCCACCGGCCAGGATCAGCCCGGCCTCGCCGCAACGGATGGCCCGCGCCGCGCTGCCGATGGCGTCCAGGCCTGAACCACAGAGGCGGTTGAGGGTGGTGGCGGGCACGGCGGTGGGCAACCCGGCCAGCAGGGCCGACATGCGCGCGACGTTGCGGTTGTCTTCGCCGGCCTGGTTGGCGCAGCCGTAGATCACATCGTCGACATCGCACCAGTCCACCTGCGGGTGGCGGCGCAACAGCTCACGCAAAGGCACGGCGCCGAGGTCGTCGGCGCGCACGCTGCTCAGGGCGCCCGCGTAGCGGCCAATGGGGGTACGCACGGCATCGATGATCAAGGCGTCATTCATGGTCGGTCTCCTGGGTCAGCAGCGTGCCGCGCACCTGGTAGGAGCGACCCTGGAACAGGGCGATCAGCTGTCCGTGCTGGTTTTCGATACGCACCGCGTAATGGCCGGTGCGGCCGCGGCGGTGCTGTTGATGACAATCGGCGGTCAGGGTGTCGCCCAACTGGGCTGGGGCCAGGTAGTCGATGCTGCAACCCAGTGCCACGGTGGCCTGGTCTTGGCTGTTGCAGGCAATGGCGAAAGCCGAATCGGCGAGGGTGAAGATCAGGCCGCCGTGGCAGGTGCCGTGGCCCTGCAACATTTCGGCGCTGATGCTCATGCCCAGGCGTGCGGCGCCGGGGGCCACCGAAAGCAGGCGCATGCCCAGGCCGTTGCTGGCCCGGTCGCGTTGGAACAGGTGCTGCCCGCAGCGGCGCGCCAGGTCCATGGATGCTTGTTCAGTCATGTAGGTTTCTCCCTTCGGCCACTCGCCGGCGCAGCAGCAGGGAAGGCCGGTAGCGGTCCTCGCCGTAGGCGCCTTGGAGGTTTTCCAATACCTGGAGCAGATGCCCGAGCCCCAGCCGTTCGGCCCAGGCCAGTGGGCCCAGCGGATAGTTGACCCCCAGGCGCATGGCCAGGTCGATGTCCGCCGCCGAGGCCACGCCCTGCAGCAGGGCATCGGCGGCCTCGTTGGCCAGCATGGCCACGGTGCGCAGTACCGCCAGGGCCGGGGTGTCGCTCAGGCGGCTGACCTGCAGGCCGGCCTGCTGCAACAAGGCCACGGCCTGATCCAGGGCGTGGGGCTGGATGCCGGCGTTGCAACTGATGGCCAGGCGCGTGGCCTGCTGGTAGTCGGCCGCCAGATCCAGCAGCACCAAGTTGCCCTGGCCGCTGTCCCGGGCGCGCTGGCTGGCCAGGCGCCCGTCGCTTGGCACCAGCACCGCATCGCCCACCCGCAGCAGGCCGGGGCCATCGCGTCGCAGCACCTGGATGCCGCGTTGCTCCAGGCGCTGGACCAGGGGCATGGCCCAGGCCAGGTCGCCTTCGAGCACGCAGTCACTGATCTTCGCGTTGCTGTGCAACTGCTGGATCGGCGGGCGTTGCGCGCCCTCGGCGTAGCTGTAGAAACCCTGGCCGCTCTTGCGTCCCAGGTGCCCGGCGGCCACCAGCTCCTGCTGGATCAGCGACGGCTGGAAGCGCGGGTCGGCGTAGTAGGCCTCGTAGATGGAGCAGGTCACGCGGTCGTTGATGTCCTGGCCGATCAGGTCGGTGAGTTCGAAGGTGCCCATGGCGAAGCCCCCGGCCTCGCGCAGCAGTGCGTCGAGGGTGGCGCAGTCCGCCGCGCCTTCCTGCAGCAGGCGCAGGCTTTCGCCATAGAAGGGTCGGGCCACGCGGTTGACGATAAAGCCTGGGGTGGAGCGTGCACGCACCGGTTGTTTGCCCCAGTCGAGCAGGGTCTGGTGCAGGCATTGCACGATGCCGGGGTCGCTGGCCAGGCCCGGCACCACTTCCACCAGGGCCATCAGCGGCGCCGGATTGAAGAAGTGCAGGCCCAGCAGCCGCTGCGGCCGACGCAGGCCGGCCGCCAGGGCGGTGATCGATAGCGATGAAGTGTTGCTGGCCAGAATGCAATCGTCGGTGCACAGGGCTTCGAGCTCGGCGAACAGTTGCTGCTTGGCCGCGAGGTTCTCGGCAATGGCCTCGATGACCAGCGCGCTGTCGCGCAGTTCATGCAGATGCTCCACCGGTTGCAGGCGGCCATGGATGGCCTGGCGCGAGGCTTCGTCGAGCCTGCCCTTGGCCACCTGCCGGGCCAGGCGCTGGTCGATCGTGGCCACCGCCCTGGCTGCCGCGCCTGGGCTCTGGTCCAGCAGCCGCACGGGGTGTCCGGCTTGCGCGACGACCTGGGCGATACCGGCGCCCATGGCCCCGGCGCCCACCACGGCGACCGCTGCGTTGCACTTGAGTGGGTCCATTTCAGCGCCCTCCGAACCGCGGTTGGCGTTTTTCCACAAAGGCCTCGACCCCTTCGCGGTAGTCCTCGCTGCGCCCGGCCAGGCGTTGCAGGTCGCGCTCCAGATCGAGCTGCTGGTCGAAGCTGTTGTGCAGGCTGGCATTGAGGCTGCGCTTGATCAGCGCCAGGCCGTAGGTGGGCTGGCTGGCCAGGTGCCGGGCCAGGGTCAGGGCTTCGTCTCGCAGCCGCTCATCGTCCACGCATTGATGGATCAGCCCCCATTGCTCGGCCTGTTCCGCGCTCAGGCGATTGCCCAGCAACGCCAGGGACTTGGCCCGGGCCATGCCCACCAGGCGTGGCAGCAGCCAGGTGCCGCCGCTGTCGGGAATCAGCCCGAGCTTGCAGAAGGCCTGGATAAAGCTCGCCGAGCGTGCCGCCAGCACCAGGTCGCAGGCCAGGGGCAGGTTGGCCCCGGCGCCGGCGGCCACGCCATTGACCGCGCAGATCACCGGCAGCGGCAGGTCGCGCAAGGCCCGCACCAGCGGGTTGTAGAACTGTTCGATGGAGTCGCCCAGATCCGGCGCTACCTCCCCGGCGGCGACGCTGCGCTCGCCCAGGTCCTGCCCGGCGCAGAAGCCGCGGCCTTCGCCGGTCAGCAACAACACCCGGACTTCGGGGTTGTTGCGCACCTGCTTGAGGGCGGCTTGCACTTCGCCGTGCATCTGCGCGGTGAAGCTGTTGAGCTGCTGGGGGCGATTGAGGCTGAGGAGGGCGACCCCCTCGCTGATGGAGAACAGGATGCTGGTGAAGTTCATGCTCGGGACGCTCCGTGCTGGGTCGAAGGGGCTTTACTGGCCTTTGAACTGTGGCTGGCGCTTGTTCTGGAAGGCGGCGATGCCTTCCTCGCGGTCCTGGGTGCCGGCCAGCAGGGTGAAGGCATGGCGTTCGAAGCGCAGGCCACTGGCCAGGTCGGTGTCCATGGCCTTGAGCAGTGCCTCCTTGGCCAGGCGCACCGCCAGCGGCGCCTTGCTGGCGATCAGCCTGGCCAGGTGCAGGGCGCGCTCGACCACCCGCTCCGGTTGGGTCACTTCGCTGACCAGCCCCGCACGCAAGGCGTGCTGGGCACCTATGGGTTCGCCGGTCAGGATCATCTGCATGGCCAGGGACTTGCCCACGCAGCGCGGCAGGCGTTGGGTGGCACCGGCACCGGGCATGATCCCGAGGTTGATTTCCGGCTGGCCAAAGCGTGCGTCCTCGCCAGCAATGATGATGTCGGCCTGCAGCGCCAGCTCGCAGCCACCGCCGAGGGCGAGGCCGTTGACCGCGGCCAGCAGCGGCTTGGCGAAACCACGGAGCTGTTCCCAGCAGCGCTGGCGCGGGTCGTTGAGGATGCCCACTAGATCCCGTTCGGCCATTTCCCGGAGGTCGGCGCCGGCGGCGAAGGCCTGGCGACTGCCGGTCAACACTACGGCGTGGGTTTGCGGGTCTTGCTGGGCTTCGTCCAGGGCTGTGGCCAACTCGGTGAGCAGGGCGGTGTTCAGTGCATTCAGCACTTCCGGGCGTTGCAGGGTGATCAGGCGGATACCGCCGTCCAGGGTTTCGACTGCAAGGTGCTGAGGCATGGTGGATGTCCTCGGAGGGGTGGCCGGTTACCGGCTCGATTGTTGGGTCGGCCGGGGCCGGTTGGCGCCGAGTATATCGCCAATGTGATACATAAAAACAAGATCATATTACAATTATTGTGTCTTAAATATTGCTCCGTCGAGAGGGGCAATTACTGGGTGAACTGCACAGAGTGGGCGATTTGTAGCGGTTACCCCTGTTTTATGGCGGCTGTCATGTGGTGCTGAGGTCGTACGGGATGGAGCAATGACCTTGTCTGCTACGAATAATCTGATACAGAATGACGAGAATTATCTTGTAGCAGGTTGTTCTGCTGCGACGATGGCCTTGCAGCTGCCTGCGGCGGATCAGCCATGGCAACCGGCGCCTCAGGCGCAAGACCCAGGCTCGTACAGGCCTGAAACCCGCTATATTCCTTCCTTTTTCCGGTATTTCCATGTCGTCCCTAGCGCCACTGAACCACCTGATCAAACGCTTCCAGGAGCAGACGCCGATCCGCGCCAGTTCGCTGATCATCACCCTCTATGGCGATGCCATCGAACCCCATGGCGGCACGGTCTGGCTGGGCAGCCTGATCCAGTTGCTGGAGCCCATGGGCATCAATGAGCGCTTGATCCGCACCTCGATCTTCCGCCTGAGCAAGGAGGGCTGGCTGAGCGCGGAAAAGGTCGGGCGGCGCAGCTATTACAGCCTGACCTTGAGCGGTCGGCGGCGTTTCGACAAAGCCTTCAAGCGGGTCTACAGCGCCGGAGTACCGGCCTGGGATGGCAGTTGGTGCCTGGTGATGCTGTCGCAACTGAACCCGGAGCTGCGCAAACAGGTACGCGAAGAGCTGGAGTGGCAAGGCTTTGGCGCGATTTCGCCGCTGCTGCTGGCGTGCCCGCGCAGCGATCGCGGCGATATCAACGCCAGCCTGGCGGAGCTCGGTGCCCAGGACGAGACCATTGTCTTCACCACCACCCCCGACGACGACGATGTACTGGGTTCCAGGGCCCTGCGCCTGCAGGTGCGCGAGAGTTGGAAGATCGACGAACTGGCCACCCATTACGCGGATTTCATCCAGCTGTTCCGGCCTTTGTGGCAAGCCCTGCGCGAGCAGGAGCAATTGCAGCCAGAAGATTGTTTCCTGGCTCGGCTGTTGTTGATCCATGAGTACCGCAAGTTGCTGTTGCGCGACCCGCAACTGCCGGACGAGTTGCTGCCCGGCGATTGGCAAGGGCGCGCGGCGCGTCAGCTGTGCCGCAATATCTACCGCCTGATCCAGGCCAGCGCCGAGCAGTGGCTGGCCACCACCCTGGAGAATGCCGATGGCCCGTTGCCGGATGTCGGTGAGGGCTACTACCGGCGTTTTGGCGGCTTGCTCTAGACGGTTTGGCAAATAAACATTGACCGGCCAATTTCACCTGTTCTAGGGTCGCGACAGCCCACAGTGCAACTAAGCTGGCAATGTTTCAGCGCGGTTGCAGTGGCATGACTGAATCTTCAAGTTCAGCTCAAGGGCAATAAGCAACGCATGGCCAGACACGGGCATTCGGTCTTGCAGGGAAAGCAGACAGATAAAGGACCTATCCATGAAATCGATCAGCCGCTTCGCAAAAAATTTGTGTCTTGGTGCCATGCTTAGTTGTGCCGGATTGGCCGGTGCTTCGCCACTTGTTCCGGCGCTGGGGCTGGCAAATGAACAGTTTGCCAAAACGCCCGGGCCCTACAGTGTGACCACCAATGCAGTGCTCAGTGACTGTCGCGGGCTGATGGGGGTATTGGCCAGGATCATGCTGCTGGATAACAGCATTCAATGTAATCAATCTTTTCCCTATGGGTTTTCCAGCCCAATTTCCACCAGCGTGTATTACCCGGCGAATATAAAGACCCTGGACAAGTTGCCGGTGATCAACTTCGTTGGCGGGATTCTCTCCAACCAGGGGCAATACACCGACTTGCTGCGCTTGTGGGCCAGCTACGGCTTTGTGGTGGTTGTCTCATCCGACTTCATCAATACCGCGCCAAGCATGCATGTGCTGGGAGCGCTGGAACTGAGCAAGCTCAATCAGGACCCGACTTCGCCGCTGTTCGGCAAGGTCGACCTGGCGCGCACCATAGTGGCAGGGCATTCGGCGGGAGGCGGCGCCTCGCTGCTGTCTTCCAGCTTGCCGGCCAACACCTTGAAGGGTATCGACCCGCAGCTGAACTTCATCGGTTCGCTGCCGATCGAGCCCGGCCCCATTGGCTTTGGCTCCACCGTCAGGACCCCGACCCTGGTGCTGACTGGTGCCGCGGACGTGGTGGTGCCGGCCTGGGCCTGGCCGCGGTTGTGGCAGGGCGGTTTGATCAAGACGGTGCCGGGCTGGAGCGCCACGGCCCATAACGCCACGCACTTCAGCCCGGTGCGCAGTGTGCCGGAAAACGAGTTTGCCGGTATCAGCACGGCCTGGATGCTGTATATCGGCAAGAATGACCCGGCGGCCAAGGACTACTTTGTCGGCGAAGACTACAAGTTGGCGAAAGACCCGCAGTTTATCCGCCTGCTGTTCAACCCGTTGCGGGTACAACGCAATGAAGTGGCGGATAATCTGTAATTAACCTGGTGCTGTTCGGGCCGGTGATACATAGGGGGCCGGCCCGAGAAACCTTCGCTTGAATGACCATGCTTGATGTGATCGATAAGCTCGGGTGTTTTATTCATCAAATATTCTTCCAGTGCTCCGTGCATATGCTTTATTGCCGACCCTAGAAGCCAGGACAGCATTTTCAGGTCAACTTGACCCTGGCTGAAACTGCAATGGCAATGTCACTGCATTGTTATTTGCAATGAATACTTTTCCTGCAGCCTTATCCCTTTCGCTGCAACTAAAAGGATTCAATGACTCATGCCCAGTCTTACCCGCAGGAAGCTCTTGCAGGCGGCCGCCATCGGTTCGTTCTTTTCATCCTTGCCGCCGGCTATTCGCCAGGCCCTGGCCATACCGGCGAACAACCGCACCGGAACCATCAAGGACGTTGAACATGTGGTGATTCTGATGCAGGAAAACCGCTCCTTCGATCATTACTTCGGCACCTTTCCCGGGGTGCGCGGTTTCAGCGACCGCATCACCATTCCGCTGCCCGGGCAGCGCCAAGTCTGGGAACAGCAGGGCAAGGGCCGCCTGGTGCTGCCGTATCACCTGGACAGCAGCAAGGGCAATGCCCAGCGGGTCAGCGGCACGCCCCATACCTGGGGCGATGCCCATGCCGCCTGGGCCAATGGCCGCATGACGGCCTGGCCGACCCACAAGACCAACACCTCCATGGGCTATTACCGCGAGCAGGAGCTGCCGTTCCAGTTCGCCCTGGCCAATACCTTCACCCTGTGCGACGCCTACCATTGCGCGGTGCACGCCGGCACCAACCCCAACCGGCTGTTTCTCTGGACCGGCAGCAATGGCCCGTCGGCGACCGGGGTGGCCGCGGTGGTCAACGAGTGGGATGGCCCGGGCCCGGCGAACGTCGGCTACAGCTGGAAGACTTACCCCGAACGCCTGGAGCAGCAGGGTGTGAGCTGGAAGGTCTACCAGCATCTGCCGGACAACTTCGGCGACAACCCCCTGGCCGGCTTTCGCCAGTACCGCGCCGCCAGCGTGCTGGTGGGCAACCCGGCCCAGCCACCGAAGGACTTCAACGCCTATGTGCCCTACAGCGATGCCTTGAATGCCGGCGCCCCGCTGTACAAGGGCAATGGCAATACCCTGCCGGCCAGCAGCGGCAGCAACCTGGAGGCGATCATTGGCGGCTTTCGCAGTGATGTGCAGGCCGGCAAGTTGCCCCAGGTCAGCTGGATTGTCGCGCCAGCGGCCTATTCCGAGCATCCCGGCCCGTCGAGCCCGGTACAGGGTGGGTGGTTTACCCAGGAAATCCTCCTGGCCCTGACCAACAACCCCGAGGTCTGGAGCAAGACCGTGCTGTTGCTGACCTACGATGAAAACGACGGTTTCTTCGACCACGTCCCTTCGCCGTCGGCCCCCTCGCTGCGGGCGGATGGCAGCTATGCCGGCAAGTCCAGCCTGGAGTTCGAGGCCGAGTTGTTCCACCATCCGGCACCGCCGGGATCGACCCAGCAGCCCAAGCCCGATAACGGCGTGTACGGGCCCGGGCCGCGGGTGCCGATGCTGGTGCTGTCGCCCTGGAGCCGGGGTGGCTGGGTCAACTCCCAGGTGTTCGACCACACCTCGGTGCTGCAATTTCTCGAGCAGCGCTTTGGCGTCAAGGAGCCCAATATCAGTGCCTGGCGGCGGGCGGTCTGTGGCGACCTGACCTCGGCCTTCAACTTCGTCGACCCCAACAACGAGCCATTGCCGGCGCTGCAGACCACCACTCGGCAAGCCGCCGACAGCCTGCGCCAGCGTCAGGAAAAACTCCTGCCGGTACCGCTGCCCGCCGCCGGCCGACAGCTGTTGCCGCAGCAGAAGCGTTTGGCACGACCTTCGCGGGCGCTACCGTATCGCCTGCATGTGGACAGCCGGGTCGATGCCAAGAACCGCAGCCTGTCGCTGAGCCTGCAGAACACCGGAGGGCAGGGCGCAGTGCTGCATGTCTACGATTGCCTGCACCTGAGCGAGATCCCGCGGCGCTACACCATCGAGGCCGGCAAGGCCCTGGAAGACAGTTGGCCGGTGCTGGAGCGCTACGAGCTCTGGGTGCTGGGCCCCAACGGTTTTCACCGCAGCTTTCATGGCCAGTTGCAACAGCGCCAGCCCGAGTTGCTGTTGACCTCCAGCCAGCATCAGTTGCAACTGACCTTGAGCAACCCGGCGGAACATGAGGTGTCGATCACCATCGAACGTTGCCCCTATACCCAGCAAGGGCCCTGGACGCTGGCGGTGCCAGCCGCTGGTGAAGTGCGCCAGGTGTTCCCCTGCCAGTCCAGTGGCGGCTGGTACGACCTGACATTGCGCAGCGATGGCGGCTGGTTGCGCAGGGTGGCCGGACGCCTGGAAAACGGCGCCCACAGCATCAGCGACCCGTTGATGGGCCAGCCGTGACAAGTCACTTGGCAGGAAGAGCGCGGACGGTTGTTTTCCAATAGCGGTAACAGCCGTTGGTGCTATAGACACGACAACCTGAACAACCCAGGCGAAGGCAGTAAAAGTTGTGCGGGAAGGGGAACTGAATAGCTTGCTTAGTTGTTGCTCATGAATAACGGATCACCCACTGGGGTGATCCGTTAACAGCATCACTTACTTGGGCATGGCCCAGGACTGCAAGATGTAGCCATCTTCGCTCAGTTCAGCGCGGGCTTGCTTGAGCAGGTCTTCCAGCTGGGCTGGATCGGAGTAGGCACTGCTAGGAATCTGGGTGTGACCGATGCGTGTGCTGGTACGGTCGATAACCGTAAGGCTCAGCTCGCCGTTCCCGTCCTGTGGGGCCCAGGCCACGCATTGAAAAGGCTTGAATGCGCGGTCGGCGATCAAAAGTGCTTCGTTGATACGGAGCGGGGCGTTCATGGGGTGTTCTCTCTATGTGCCCAATCAAATGATGTGCCGTCGGTTGGGCTTACCGTTCGGCTGTTCATGTGTACTGATGCACCGAGGTAGGGATCGGGTCACAAGGAAAAACAAGTTTTTACAACTTTCGGGTACAAGGCCCGTGGCAGAGCCCTTAGTTGCGGGGGTTGAGAAAAAATACTGCGACAATCGGTCGCTCGAGCCGGCGCCGCGTGGCCAACTTAGTTCCTTTGGCAATCGCCGCTATAAGCAATCGATACATACAGGTGTCAAGTTCTTGCTAATGTTACAGCCAGGTTTTCCAAACCACTGTTTCTAATAACGTTTCAGCTATTTGCCGGCAAGGAACAGTCATGCTCGAAGCCCCCGTGCAGCGCCGTTTGCTGGTGGTCGATCCCTGTGACGATTGTCATCGCCTGTTGCCCGGCTTGCGCACCATAGGCTGGGATGTCGACAGTTGTGACTTGGATTCGGCCCGGGAGCGCTCATGTGACGTGGGCCTGTTGCGCCTGCAACCTTTTCATCTGGAACGCCCGGAAGCGGTCAAGGACCTGATCAGCCATAGCGGCACCGAGTGGATTGCGGTGTTGAGCCAGGAAGTGCTGCGTCTGCAAAAGGTCGGCGATTTCGTCTGCGAATGGTTTTTCGATTTCCATACCTTGCCGTTCGATGTGTCCCGGGTACAGGTGACACTGGGCCGGGCCTTCGGCATGGCGCGGTTGCGCGGGCAGGGCTCGATCCATGTCGATCAGCCCGAGCATGAGCTGCTGGGCGACAGCCGCTCGATCCGCGAGTTGCGCAAACTGCTGAGCAAGCTGGCGCCCACCGAGTCACCGGTGCTGATCCGCGGCGAAAGCGGGACCGGCAAGGAGTTGGTGGCGCGCACCCTGCATCGCCAGTCACAGCGTCACAGCAAGCCTTTTATCGCGATCAATTGCGGGGCGATTCCCGAGCACCTGATCCAGTCCGAGCTGTTCGGCCATGAGAAAGGCGCCTTTACCGGTGCCCATCAGCGCAAGGTCGGGCGCATCGAGGCGGCCCATGGCGGCACCCTGTTTCTCGATGAAATCGGTGACCTGCCGTTGGAACTGCAGGCCAACCTGCTGCGCTTCCTCCAGGAAAAACACATCGAGCGGGTGGGCGGCAGCCAGCCGATCCCGGTGGATGTGCGGGTGCTGGCGGCGACCCACGTCGACCTGGAGAGCGCCATTGTCAGCGGACGCTTCCGGGAAGACCTGTACTACCGGCTCAATGTGCTGCAGGTGATCACCGCACCACTGCGTGAACGCCACGGCGACTTGGGGATGCTGGCCAGCCACTTTGCGCATTTCTACAGCCAGGAAACCGGCCGCCGTCCCCGCAGTTTCAGCGAGGACGCCCTGGTGGCCATGGGCAAGCATGACTGGCCGGGCAATGTCCGCGAGCTGGCCAACCGGGTGCGCCGTGGCCTGGTACTGGCTGAGGGGCGGCAGATCCAGGCCCACGACCTGGGCTTGCAGGGCCAGACGTCCCAGGGCGCACCCATGGGCACCCTGGAAGACTACAAGCACCGCGCCGAACACCAGGCGCTGTGCGACGTGCTCAATCGGCACAGCGACAACCTGAGCATGGCGGCACGGGTGCTGGGCGTCTCGCGGCCGACCTTCTACCGATTGCTGCACAAGCACCAGATCCGCTAGGGCGGGGAACAAGGCCAGGGCCCGCGACGATTGGGGAATCGTCGCGGGCCCTGGCCTTTGTGGGGTGAGGTTAGAAGTAGTAGGGGAATTTCAGGCTGAAGGTGAAGTCCGGTGCGTCCTGGGTCATGCCCAGGGACAGGTTCGGCACTATGGTCAGGTTGTTGGTGGCGGCAATGGTCATGCCGACGTTGAAGTAGGCGGCGTTGGCGTCGCTGGACACCACCGATTGCCAGTCCTCGCCATTACGTTTGAGCTTGCTCTTGCGCTGAATCTGGTCGGATACCGAGAACGCCATGCTCATTTTCTCGTTCAGGGCAAAGGCTACGCCAGCGCCAATCTGGAAGCTGTCACCCAGCTTGACCTTGCCAGGAGTCTTCTCGCCGAGGTTGGAGCTGATATCGCCGAAGGATTCCTCCAGGTTGTGGGTATAGGACAGGCTGCCGAACAGCACGGCCGGGTCGAAAGTCTTGACCAGCGAGATACCGGGGGTGACGGACCAGACCCCATTACCCGTCGGCAGGCTTTCAGGCACCACTAGGCTGTTGCTCTTGGGAGACTGGACGAATTTGATGCCGAAAGGGTCTTTACCCGTAGGAGCCTTTACTCGCAGGCTGACTACGGCATCAGGCAGGCTATCGGACTCATCCAGGAACTTGTAGGCAACCCCAAAGTTGACATCGCCTAATGTCGGATCGCGAGTGACGGATTCTTCGACGGTGTTTTGAGCACCACCGTTGTTGCCACCACCAGACTGATAAATGGATTCGCGATAGATCACTGGCGCATTTATATCGAATTGCCAGCGGTTATTGAGGTTGTAGCGGGCGGTCAGGTCCAGGGTCCAGGTATCGGATTTGATCCGGTCCAGGTTGATATTGCCCAGCAGGATCGAGTCCAGGGCCAGGAAGCCGTTGAGGGTCAGTTGACGGGTATCGTAGCGGGCATAAGTCAGGCCCGTTTCAAAGCTGAACTTGCCACCACCGAAGAAGCCGCTGGCCTCGTCATAAAGGTTGGTCACACTCTGGGCAGGCGTCGAGTCATCCTTGAGCGACTGCCCATAACTGGCTCCTCCCGCAGCTCCACCAGAGGCTGCCGCAGCGCCTCTGCCGGCCACTTGCGGATTGCCCTTGAGATCTGAAGGCGACTTCGCCAGTCGCCTGGGCGCCGGGGTGGCAGGTTGATCCTCGACCTGGCGAACCCTTTGCTCCAACACTGCCAGCGCCTTCTGCTGCACTTCGTAACGTTGCTTCAGCTCCAGAAGTTCTCGTTTCAGGGTCTCTACATCCGCGTCAGGCGCTGCTTGCAGCACCGCCGCCGGAAAAAGAGTGCTCAAACACACTACCGCGCGCAGTGAAACCGATCGATACATGAAATAAACCGTCCCTTGTGAACCCCAATGGTCGAAATCAGCCTAGTTCAATATTTCAAATTGCGTAGTCCATTTAGCGTGGTCAGGTTGCAGTCCAGCGCGCCGGTGCTGGGACCATTGTTTTTCAGCACCACATTGAGTTGGGTCAGGTTGTTGATCAGGTTACTGTTGCCCAGCAGCCGGGTGTTCTGCAGTACGTTTCCTTGAGCCACCTGCTGCAAGGTATTGCCTTGATTGGCGCTGGCCTGGATGGCCATCTGGATACCGCCGCTGGTGGCGGAAACCGCAACGCTGCCGGCGCCATTGCTGTCGGTGATGGTCTGGCCGCTGAGCAGGGCCTGGCCTGGGTTGGTGACCAGAGCAGGGGCCTGATTGGCCTCGCTGACATTGATGCTGACATTGTTATAGGCGCTGTTGCCGTCGCCGGCCGCGCGCACCACCTGGGTCACGCCTTGGCCGGTGCCCAGGCCGGCGCCGCCGATCACATTGCCTGTGCCCAAGGAGGGGGTAGTACCGTTGCCCTTCTGGTTGAGGGTGGTGACATAGAACTGTGGGGTGACGGTGGCTTGTTGAAGTTGCAGGCTGCTGGTAGCGCCGATCAGATCGCCGCTGGCATTGCGCCAGGTACTGCTCATGACCAGGCCGAAGCTGATGATTCGCCCGGGCATCACGTAGCGGCCCCGCAGTTGCGAAAGTTCCTGGTCCTGAACTTCTATGGGTTTGAAACCAGCATGAGCTGGAAGAGCTGCTGCCAGGCAGGCAGCGGCCAGCCAGTATGAAGTCTTCATCTGCTGCTCCCGGAGCCTCCAGCTCCCTAGTCGTTTGGCGTCTTTCTAGAAGAAGTCGCTCTGGATGAAACCGAAATCCATCAGTTCCGCATCTTTGACCGGGTAGAAGGTGTCGAGCTTGTTTTTCGCGGTCAGTGGTTCTGGTGGGTCGAGCAAGGCATTGGCCTTGTCATAGCCGGGGCCGATGATGGCGAACACGATGCCATTCCAGCCTTTGACGAAATCTTCATGGGTGTAGCGTTTGTGGCCCAGCACCGGATCACCGATATACACCCAGTCTTTCTGGGCGCGCTGCAGCACCACGAAGTGCTTGTAGCCACGAATCTCCATCAGCACCACCACCGGAATGGTGACGGCTTCGAGCTTGTCCGGAGGAATCCGGTAGCCCCTGGCGCGCATACCGATGCTTTCCGCGTAGCGTTTCATGTCGAGCATCGAGAAACCCTGGGTCTGGACCAGCTTCTGGTCCGACTGCAACAGCATGCCCTTGATGATCTGTTCTTCATTGACATCCAGCCAGTAGGCCTGGCGCAGGATGGTCGCCAGTGCGGCAGCGCCGCAGCTGAAGTCGGTTTTCTGTTCGACGATGTCAGCGAATTTACGCTCACGCACACTTTGCACTTTCTTGAAGATCAGGCCTCCGTCGGGAAGCCCGGCAACCGCCATCTGTGCCGCGTGCACGGGGCCAAACAGGCCAAGCAGGAGAACAAGGATTGCAGTACGCATGATCGTTACGCCTGGAGAGACTGTGGAAAAGCCCCGTTTCCGGGGCTTTCGTTACGATCGCGACTACATGCAGGCTTTGCAGCCAGCAGCGATGGACAGCGAGTTGCTTTGTTGGTTGCCCACCCCGGCCGAGACGTTGGCGCCGCCGTTGCCCGAGAAGTTGTTCATCGAGCCGGTCATGCTGGCGTTGTTGACCACTGGGTTTTTCCAGCCGTCTTTGGTCAGCACTTGCTGGGTCCAGTAGCCAGCCAGTTCGACAGTGCCTTGTTCTTTGAAGGTGAGTTTCTGATCGTCGTTGCCATGGCCTTTGTTGTCGTTGCCATAGCCATGACCGCCGCCATGATCGTCGCCGCCTTCGATTTTGCCGCTGCCAGTGCCTTTGTAGGTGCCGGAAGCCACGAAACCGCCAGTGAGGGTGTCTTTTTTGTAGGCTTGGACACCTTTGTTTTCTACGACCAGGTTGGTGGAGGACTGGTTGGCCGAAGCCGCGGCGGTGGCTACGCGACCGCCGGATACGGCGATGGCCAAGTTGTTTTTCTGTTGGTTGAAGTCGCCGGCGGTGACGTTGATGCCGATGTTGCCGGAACCATTGTTGCCGGAGTTGTTCATCACAGCGTTGTTCTGTGTCGAAGAGTTTTTCACATAGTTGTTGTTGTTCACCTGGGTGGCGCTGGAAGCTGCTACAGCGGTGCCGAAGATGAAGTTTTCATCGGCGGTTGCCAGGGCTGCGGCATTGTCTTGTTGGTTGCCATCACCGGCGGCGACGTTGGCGCCCATATTGCCGTTGGAGCCGTTGAGGGAGTTGTCCATCTTGGCGTTGTTGTTGGTGCCCTGGTTGTTCACCACGTTGGTGTTGCTGTTTTGCACGTCGATTACTGCAGCACCGGCCCCAGCGGTGATTTGCAGCAGAGTGTTGAGATCCGGACCTTGGTTATGGTCGCCATGACCATTGCCATGACCGCCGTTGTTACCGTGATCGTTACCACCTGCCTGGGCAGCCATTGCCATGACGGCGGCCAGTGCGAAAACCAGTGGTTTGAGAGCCATTGTTGGTTTCATGGTGTTTCTCCGGTGCTTATTAGTTGGTTAAGTGTTGGTACTTTCTAATTGCACTGCGAAGGGTCAATCTGCGACCCGGATACTCAGGGTGTTAGCCATGCGGTTCCCCACCCCTGCACTCTGGTTCACCTGAACGACGCCACGGCTGCCGGTGAAGGCCTGGTCGCTGGTAACGACCTGGCGGCTGCCTTGTTGACTGCCAGTTGCTCCCGAGTTTGGTAGCAGCGCCACGTTCTGTTGGGACAGGGCGCTGTCGTCAATACTTTGCGGATTGGCACTGATGCTGATCCGCAGGGCATTGGCCATCTGGTTATTGGCCCCGGACGACTGGTTCACACCCAGTGCGCCGCTGCCGTTGCTAAAAGAGTTGCCGCCGATGGTGCTGCTGGCGTTGACCGAGCGGTCGGCTGGCGTGGTGATTTTCTGCTTGACGCTGGTCACCGCCGTGGCATTGGTGCCGATGGCGATGGCCCGTACGTTGGTTTGTTGTTGCTGGTCGCCGGCGGCCTGGTTGACATTGAAGTTGCCGGTGTAGCCGGCGCCGGAGTTCTGGATGGTCGAGGTGTCGGTGACCTGGCTGGTGGAATCGGCCATGGCCGAGGTGCAGCCGAGCAGGGCCAGCAGCAGCAATGAAAACTTCATTTCAATGGCCTCCGATATTGTTCAGCGGCGCCATGCCGGAACCTATGGAGCGGTTGATCGAGCCGGAGATCGCGCCGCCTGAACCGCCGCCGTGGCCGGCAGCCATGCCGGGCAGGCCATTGGGGTTGGTGACCACGTTCATCCCGGCGACCCCGCTGCCATTAGGCATCACTGCACCGCGTACCAAGGAACCACTGCTGATACCGGCGAAGTCGCTATCACTCATTTCGTTATTGAGTGTGCCGGTGACGAATCCCGAAGGATTGGCATTGACTGTGGTGGGATTGGGGTCGCGGTTCAGGGAGCGGCCGATCGCGGTCGGATGAATCTGGCGCTCGAGAACGATTTCGCCATTACCAGCGGCCAGAACCGGAAGGCTGTGTACCGCGCTGACGGCACAGCCGATCAGTAGCAGGCGGGTGAAACTTTTGCTTAGTGTCCCCACGGCGGTATTCCTTCTTCTGGGTGCTGGCCCTAGTCAGCGTTGACAGGGACAGAGCAGAAGCCGTGCCGCTTTTTATTTGTTGTGGGTATTCAAGGGCTTGGCGAAAAGCGCGGGCGGGGCACAGAGCAACTGTTTCAGGGCTGAAACAGGTCCCTCCCACGGCCACTGGCCATGACCGAGGAAATGCTCTGGAACAAGGGTTGCTGGCAGGTTGTATCAGCGGCTTAACAGTTTTCCCGAGTGCCGCGCCAAACCCGGAAAATCCGGGCCTGCTGGTCGAGGAAGTGTTTCAGGAATGGACACCTGGCAGTGCGCGCGCAGGGATTTTCCCTCAGCCCTGCAGCAGTTGCCGGACCTGTGCGAACGCCTGCCGGCGGCGCTCCTGCCAGTCGCCGCGGATCATTCGGTAGGGCTGGGCATGTTGCTCCAGCCATTGCTGCGTGGCGTCGAAAAAAGCCTGGCGCTGGGTCAGTTGTGGCTGGCAGCGCTGGCCGTCGTCGCTCCAGGCCACATCTTCGGGCGACAGCAGCAGGTGCAGGTCGTAGTGGCGGGCCAGCAGTTCTGGCTCAAGCCACTCGGGGCAGTCGCCGAACAGGGTGCGGCTCCACAGCAGGTTGCTCAGCAGGTGGGTGTCGAGTATCAGCAACTCGGGGCGCTGTGCCCGGGCCTGGTCTTCCCAGGCCAACTGGCCGCGGGCGATCCGGGGAATGTCCGCCAGGCAGGTGTCACGGCATTCCTGCTCGATGAAGTGGCGCACGTATTCGCCGACCTGAAGGCCGCCAAAGTGCGCTTGCAGTTCGCCCGCCAGCCAGCTCTTGCCGCTGGACTCAGGGCCGGTCAATACCAGCACCTTCACGATTGCAGGGCCGGGTCGGCGCGCCAGCTGCGCCAGCCCTGGATGGCCAGCAGGGTGAACAGGGCGTAGAGCGCGGCGGTCAGGTACAGCGCCTTGTAGAGGAACAGGCCAACGAAGATCACATCCACGGCGATCCACAGTGGCCAGCATTGCACGCGCTTTTGCGCCATCCACCACTGGGCCACCAGGCTGAAGGCGGTCAGGGCGGCATCCAGCCAGGGTTGCGCGGCGTCGGTCCAGTGTGCCATGGCCGACCCCAGCAGCAGGCTGCCCAGGGCGCCCAGCGCCAGACCCTGGAGCATGCCGCCGGCCTGCAACTGAGTCACCGGGCGCCCCTGATGCTGCTCGCCGCCACGGGTCCATTGCCACCAGCCATAGAGCTGCAGCACCGCGTAGACCACCTGCAGCAGCATGTCGGAATAGAGTTTGACCTCGTAGAAGATCCAGCTGTAGAGCAGCACCATGACCAGGCCGATGGGCCAGCACCAGGGGTTCTGCTTGACCGTCAGCCAGACGGCGATCACGCCTAGCGCAGCGGCAAACAGTTCAAGCCCGGACATGGCGGTTCCTTGGGGGAAATGGAGGAGGGGGCGGATTGTACCCAGAGTCGGCCCCAGGCGTTAGCCCGGGGCCGCTGATTCAGACACGGCTCAGACGCGGAACTGGCGCAGCAGGCCGTTGAGCTGCTCGGACAGCTCCTTGAGATGATGGCTGGCGGCGCTGGAGTGCTGGGCCGCCAGGGCAGTGCCCTGGCTCAGCCCGGCCACCTGGCCGACATTCTGGTTGATGTCCTCCACCACATGGGCCTGTTGCAGGGTGGCGCTGGCGATCGAGGCATTCAGCCCGTTGAGGGTGCGCAGGGCCTGGCCGATGGCATTCAGGCTGTTGCCGGCCAGGCCAGCCTGTTCGATGGTCAGTTGCGAGGCGCGGCTGCTGTCGCCGATCACCTTCACCGCGGCTTCCGAATGGTTCTGCAGGCGCTCGATCATGCCCTGGATTTCCGCGGTGGATTGCTGGGTGCGCTGGGCCAACAGCCGCACCTCGTCAGCCACCACGGCAAAGCCGCGACCTTGTTCGCCGGCTCGGGCAGCTTCGATGGCGGCGTTCAGGGCCAGCAGGTTGGTCTGCTCGGCGATGGAGCGGATCACCTCCAGCACGCTGCCGATCTGGGTGCTTTCCGCCGCCAGGGTGCGGATCACTTCCACCGCCTGGTCGATGGTCCCGGACAGCTGGTCGATCTGCTGCAGGCTGCCGTCGATATTGACCTGGCCCTGCTGCGCCTGGACCTCCGCCTCGCGCACTTCGGCGGCGGCGTGCTCGGCGTTGCGCGCCACGTCCTGGACCCCGGTGGTGACCTGGCTGATGGCCGCGGCTACCTGTTCCATCTGTTGCGATTGCTGCTGGCTGCGTTCCTGGGCCTCGCCGGCATTGCTGCCCAGCTCGCTGGAGGACTGCTCCAGGGCCGCGGCGCTGTTCTGCAACTGCATCACCACCCCGCGCAGCTTGGCGGTGAATGCGTTGAAGTGCCGGGCCAGTTCGGTCACTTCGTCCTGGCCATGGGTGTCGAGGCTGCGGGTCAGGTCGCTTTCACCGCTGGCGATATTGGCCATGGCCTGCACGCTTTCCCGCAGCGGGCTGACGATGCTGCGCACAATCAGCACCACCAGCGCCGCCATCAGCAGGGCAATCACCAGGCCGATGGAGGAGGCGCGCAGTACCTGGCTGTAGAACTCATCCTGCAGGTCGTCGATGTAGACCCCGGAACCGATGATCCAGCCCCAGGGCTGGAACAGCTGGATATACGAGGTTTTCTGCACCGGCTGCTGGGCACCGGGCTTGGGCCAGCGGTAGTCCACCATGCCGGCGCCCTTGGCCTTGGCCAGGGCCACCATCTCGTTGAATACCTGGAAACCGTCCGGGTCCTTGATCGCCGCCAGGTTCTGCCCGTCGAGCTTGGGGTTGGCCGGGTGCATGATCATCACCGGGGTCAGGTCGTTGATCCAGAAGTAGTCGTTCTGGTTGTAGCGCAGCCCGCGGATGGTCTGCAGCGCCTGCTGTTGCGCCTGGGCCCGGGTCAGGCTGCCGGCGGCTTCCAGGCCCTGGTAGTAGTCGAGTACGCCGGCGGCGGTCTGTACCACGTGCTGGGTCTTCTGCGCCTTGGCCTGGTACAGGTCGCCATGAATCTGCTTGAGCATCATCACGCCCAGGGTCACCAGGGTCAGCACCGCCACGATCAGGATCAGCCACAGGCGCTGACTGATGGACATCTTGCGTAAGCTATTCATCATCCGGTCACTCCAGATTCTTGTTCTTGTCATTAAGGGCCGTGAGCATCCAAGCATGCCGGCCGCAAAGCGCCAACCCTACGGAAGTCCAATAACATCGCGACGCATTTTGCGCCTGTCTGCTAGGATTTCGGCGCCTTCGCGCAAAACCTGAAGCATTTCGGACTTTTCACAGAATTTTCATGGGCTTGTGTTGAACTTATGCCAGCCGAAATCTCGGCTACGCTCGACGCAACAACGCTTCGAACACTTAAAAAAGAGGCATGCCAGGAGCATGGCCTTATGGGGGATTGATGGATCTTTGGACCGCCGCACAGGCATTGATACTCGGGATAGTCGAAGGCCTGACCGAGTTTTTACCCATCAGCAGCACCGGGCACCAGATCATCGTCGCCGACCTGCTGAATTTTGGCGGCGAGCGGGCGATGGCCTTCAACATCATTATTCAGTTGGGGGCGATCCTGGCGGTGGTCTGGGAATTTAGGCGCAAGATCCTTGAAGTGGTGCTTGGCCTGCCGACCCAGCCCAAGGCCCAGCGCTTCACGCTCAACCTGCTGATTGCCTTCCTGCCGGCGGTGGTGCTGGGGGTGATCTTCGCCGATCTGATCCATGCCTACCTGTTCAACCCCATCACCGTGGCCACGGCCCTGGTGGTAGGCGGCATCATCATGCTCTGGGCCGAGCGCCGGCAGCACGAGGTGCATGCCGAAACGGTGGATGAAATCACCTGGAAGGACGCCCTCAAGGTCGGTTGCGCCCAGTGCCTGGCGATGATCCCCGGCACCTCGCGCTCGGGCTCGACCATAATCGGCGGCTTGCTGTTCGGCCTGTCGCGCAAGACCGCCACCGAGTTCTCGTTTTTCCTGGCGATGCCGACCATGGTCGGCGCCGCGGTGTATTCCGGCTACAAGTACCGGCACCTGTTCCAGCCCGATGACTTCCCGGTGTTCGCCATCGGCTTCGTCACCGCCTTTATCTTCGCCATGATCGCGGTCAAGGGCCTGCTGAAGTTCATCGCCAGCCACAGCTACGCGGCGTTCGCCTGGTACCGGATTGCCTTCGGCCTGTTGATCCTCGCCACCTGGCAGTTCGGCTGGGTCGACTGGACGGCGGTCAAGTCGTGACCAACCCCCCTCGCGCGCGCAACGAGCAGCGCCCGCAGATCCGCCAGGCGAAAATCAAGCTGCTGTTGTGGCTGCTGCTCTGTGCCTTGCCGCTATGGGGTTCGCTGTCGCTGTGGGAGCGGGGCATCTCGATCCTTCCGCTGCTGGCCTATGGCGCGGTCAGCCTGCTGACCTTCCTGCTGTACTGGCATGACAAGCGCCGCGCCCGGGCGCAAGGCCAGCGCACCCCGGAAAATCTGTTGCACGCCCTGGAGCTGGCCGGCGGCTGGCCCGGGGCGCTGCTGGCCCAGCAACTGCTGCGGCACAAGACCCGCAAGCTGTCCTACCAGACGCTGTTCTGGCTGATTGTCGCTCTGCACCAGGTGTACTGGATCGACCGCCTGTTCCTGCAAAGCGGCCTGCTGAGCCTGCTCTAGAGCAGCAGGCCAACCTGGGTGCGCTTGGGCAGCTTGGCCACCACCAGTTGATGGGAGCGTTGCAGCAGTTGCTTGAGCTCTTCGGCGCCCAGGGGGTAGGGCGTTTGCATGATGATCCAGTGGGCGCGGGCCAGATAGGGCGCCGGGCCAATGCCCGGGCGGTCGACATGGCCGAGGAACAGCTCCGGGTCGACCTTGAACGCCAGGGAGTCGCCGCGCAGGCCCTGCAGGGCGAACATCTTGCTGCCGGCCACCGAGAACACTCGTACGCCGCCCCATTTGTAGTCTTCGCGGGCGCCCGGCAGGCCCAGGCAGAATTGCGCCACTTGCGCTTCGCTGAAGGTTGGTTTGTTCACAGCAGTCGTTCTCCACAGCCTTCGAAGGTTTCAGTCAGGTGTTCGATCCAGGCCCGCACGGCCGGCAGCACACCGCGGCGGTGAGGATACACCGCCTGCAGCCAGCCGCCAGGCAAGGACCACTCCGGCAGCATCTGCACCAGCTGTCCGCTGGCCAACTCTTCCTCGCAATACAGCATCGGCAGCACGGTGCAGCCCAGGCCGGCGAGGGCGCAGGCGCGGCGCACGATAAAGTCGTCGATCCCCAGGCGCGCCTCCAGCGCCAGGTCGCAGGCCTGGCCCTGCTGGTCGAGCAGGCGCAGGTGCACAAGGCGATCGGCTTCCAGGGCGCCGAGAATCGGCAGCTGTCGCAGGTCGTGGGGATGGCTCACCGGGTGCTCGCGCAAGAATGCCGGGCTGGCGACCATGGCGGTTTGCGCGCGACGCAGGCGCCGGGTCACCAGCAAGGGGTCTTCATCGCCCTGTTCGCGTACCCGCAGGGCCACATCGACGCCTTCGGTGATCAGGTCGACTCGGCGGTTGAGCAGCAGCATCTCCAGCTGCACCTGGGGGTATTTCTCCAGAAAGCTGCTGACCAGCGGGGTCAGCAGTTCATGGGCCAGGCCCACCGGGCTCGACACCCGCAAGCGCCCGCGGGGTTCGCTGGCCATGCTGGCCACCGCCTCGTCGGCCATTTCCGCCTCCAGCAGCATGGCCTGGCAATGCCGCAGGTAGCGCTCGCCCACGGCAGTCAGTTGCAGTTTTCGCGTGGTGCGCTGCAGCAATCGCGCCCGCAGGCGCTCTTCCAGTTCGGCAATGCGCCGCGACAGTCGCGACTTGGGAATGCCCAGCAGGCGCCCGGCGGCGGCAAAGCCTCCGGCTTCCACCACCTTGGCGAAGTAATAGAGGTCGTTGAGGTCTTGCATATAAAGGAGGGCTCGATTGTTCTGCTGGTGGGACGAACTATCGCATTTTTGCCGTCTAATCAGCTATTGGTTTCATCTGTAGGATTGCCACCATCAGATCGCCAAGGGGCGGTCCCCACTTGGAGATTCCAGATGAAACTGCTGCATATCGATTCCAGCATCCTTGGCGACAACTCGGCCTCCCGTCAGCTGAGCCAGAGCGTGGTCCAGGCCTGGAAGGCCGCCGAGCCCCAGTTGCAAGTGACTTACCGTGACCTGGCCAGCGACGCCATCAGCCACTTCTCCGCCGCGACCCTGGTGGCCGCCGGCACCGCCGCCGAGCTGCGCGATGCCGCCCTGGCCCATGAAGCCCAGCTCAGTGCCCAGGCCCTGGAAGAATTCCTGGCCGCCGATGCGGTGGTGGTGGCCGCGCCCATGTACAACTTCACCATCCCCACCCAGCTCAAGGCCTGGATCGACCGCATCGCGGTGGCCGGCAAGACTTTCCGCTACACCGAAGCCGGCCCGGAAGGCCTGTGCGGCGGCAAGAAGGTGATCGTGGTGTCCACCTCCGGCGGCCTGCACGTTGGCCAGGCCACCGGTGTTGGCCATGAAGACTACCTGCGGGTGCTGTTCGGCTTCTTCGGTATCACCGATGTCGAGTTCGTTCGCGCCCACGGCCTGGGTTATGGCGAAGAAGTGCGGACCAAGGCCCTGCGCGACGCCCAGGCGCATATCAGCCAGCAGCTGTTCGCTGCCGCGTAAGGCTTGTGTAAAGTCGCAACGCCACACGGCAAGCGCCACTAAACTCTGTATCCTGATCAGCTTTCGTTGGTCGGGGTACGGAGTTTTTTTATTGGCGGTGTTCAAGGTTTCTGGCTCGGGTTATGCAGTGCAATGGGCAATGCCCCTTTGTCGTGCAGCGCTGCTGGTGAGCCGATATCGCTTCAAGGCCTTGGCGGCAAGGGATGGCGGGGGAAGTGGGTTTTCTCGATCCGGCGGCAAAGGTGGGTGGGTGATGAAAGGTCTTTGTGCAGTGTTACTGATGTGCCTGCTCAGCAGCCCGGTTTCGGTGCAGGCCGCCCCTGCGCCACGCCCGCATTGGAGCGTGGGCTTCCACGAAATGAGCTTTCTCGACCCGCTGGACCTGCAGCCGATGCGCGCCATCGCGTTCTACCCGTCCACCGGCATCGAGCATGCCAGCCAGCTGGAGGGCTATCGGATCGCCGCCTCGCGGGATGCCAAGATCGCCATCGGACGCTTCCCGATGCTCATGCTGTCCCACGGTAACACCGGCACGCCACTGGCCCTGCACGACCTGGCCACCTCCCTGGCGCGCAAGGGGTTTGTGGTGGTGGCGGTGATCCATCCCGGCGACAACTCCAAGGACCACAGCCGCCTGGGCACCCTGAGCAACCTCTATGGGCGGCCGATCCAGATTTCCGAAGCCATTACCGCAACCCTCGGCGACCCGATGCTGTCGCCCTTCGTCAACGCCGATCAGGTGGGGGTGATAGGTTATTCCGCCGGCGGCGAAACGGCGCTGATCCTCTCTGGCGCCACCCCCGACCTCGACCGCTTGCGGCGTTACTGCCAGGAGCGCCCCGACGACCGCGATGCCTGCAATACCCAGGGCGAACTGATAGTCGACCGCGACGACCTGGAGCCGGTAGCCGACACCCGGGTGCACGCACTGATGCTGATGGCGCCGCTAAGCCTGAAGTTCGGCCGCCAGACCCTGGCCGGGGTGCATGTGCCAGTGCTGCTCTACAGTGGCGACGGCGACCAGTTGGTGGCCCTGGACAAGAACGCCGCGGCCCTGGCTCGCAAGCTGCCGGTGGCGCCGGACTTCAAGCTGCTGGCCGGCGCCGGGCACTTTGTGTTCATGGCGCCGTGCAATGCCGAGCAGATGGCCGCCATGCCGGCCCTGTGTACCGATGCCGATGGCGTCGATCGCGAGGATATCCATCGCAACCTGATCCTCGAGGCCGGAAAATTCTTTGCCCATACCCTGGGCAAGCCGAGCCGTGCCGGGATGCAGACCGCCGATCAGTGACTTAACCGCTGGCCCGGCGTTGCAGCAGCAAGGTCAGGCCCAGGCCGCACAGTGAGAGCAGGGCGGCGCAAAAGAAGATCCACGGGTAGCCCAGGTTCAGCGCCACCGCGCCCATCAGCGGCCCGGCCAGCGCCAGGGCCAGGTCGAAGAACACCGCATAGGCGCTCAAGCCGGCACCACGGCTGCTGTTGGGCACCTGCTTGATGGCCTCCACCCCCAGCGCCGGATACACCAGCGACAAGCCGAAGCCGGTGAGCCCGGCGCCCACCAAGGCCCATGAGGAGGAGGGCGCGAGCCACAGCAGCGCCAAGCCCAGGGTCTCGACACACATGCAGGCAATGGCCGAGCGAAAACCGCCAAAGCGGCTGATGCTGGAGATAAACAGCAGCCGCGAGCAGATAAAGCACACCCCGAACACCGTCAGGCAATAGGCGGCGCCGGTCCAGCCGCGGTTGAGGTAGAACAGGGTGATAAAGGTGGTCAAGGTGCCATAGCCGATCGACGCCAGGCTCAGGCTGACGCCAAAGGGTGCGATACGCCCGAACACTGCCCAGAATGGCAGGCGCTCGCCACGCACTACCGGCACCGAAGGTTTGTTGCGGATCAATACCAGGGCCAGCGCCGCCAGCACCGCCAGGGCAATGCCCAGGCTGGCGAAACCGTACTGCTCGACCATCAGCACCCCCAGCGGCGCGCCAATGGCGATGGCGCCATAGGAGGCAATGCCGTTCCAGGAAATCGAGCGTGCGGTGTGTTCGCTGCCCACTTGGCCCATGCACCAACTGATGGTGCCGACCCCGATCAGGCCCTGGGCCACCCCCAGCAGCAGGCGCCCGCCCAGCAGCACCATCAGGCTCAGCAGTGGCCACTCTTGCCACTGCACCGAAACCAGGGTCAGCACGCCACTGAGAAAAATCCCCAGCAGGCCATAGATGATCGAGCGCTTGGTGCCCAGGGTGTCCGACATGCGCCCGGCCATGGGCCGGCTGAGCAGGGTGGCCAGGTACTGCGAGCCGATGGTCAGCCCGGCAACTACCGCGCTGAAGCCCAGTTGTTCATGGACATAGCCCGGTAGCACGGCAATCGGCAGGCCGATGCAGAGGAAGGCGACAAAGGTGTAGAAAACGATGGAGACGATCTGCAGGGTGATCGCCATGGAGCTTTGCGCGGGAGGGTGTGGCTCAGGCATGAGGCTCATTCGCGGGCGGCGGTTAGAGACGCGCATCATCGCGTGCCGCGATGGGAAAAGAAAGCAGGCTAACGATCTGCACAAAAAAAGCCCCGTCCAGTGTGACGGGGCTTTTTCTTGCCGCTTAAAGCTTGAAGCTTGTAGCTGCTTTTAGAACACCACACCCTGGCTGCGCAGGTAGTCATCGTAAGTGCCGCTGAAGTCGATCACGCCGCTAGGGCTCAGCTCGATGATGCGGGTGGCCAGGGAGGAGACGAACTCGCGGTCATGGCTGACGAAGATCAGGGTGCCCGGGTAGTTCTCCAGGGCCAGGTTCAGCGCCTCGATGGATTCCATGTCCAGGTGGTTGGTCGGTTCGTCCATCACCAGCACGTTGGGCTTTTGCAGGATCAGCTTGCCGAACAGCATGCGGCCTTGCTCACCACCGGAAATCACCTTGACCGACTTAAGGATCTCGTCGTTGGAGAACAGCATGCGGCCGAGGGTGCCACGGATCATCTGCTCGCCCTGGGTCCACTGGCCCATCCAGTCGAACAGGCTGACGTCGTCTTCGAAGTCGTGGGCATGATCCTGGGCGTAGTAGCCGACTTCAGCGCTTTCGGTCCACTTCACCGCACCGGCGTCCGGGGTCATTTCGCCCACCAGGGTGCGCAGCAGGGTGGTCTTGCCGATGCCGTTCGGCCCGATGATCGCCACGCGCTCGCCGGCTTCGACGGTGAAGCTGAAGTTCTTGAACAGCGGCTTGCCGTCGAAGCCCTTGGACATCTGCTCGATGGTCACGGCCTGGCGGTGCAGCTTCTTGGTCTGTTCAAAGCGAATGAACGGGCTGACGCGGCTCGATGGCTTGACCTCGGCCAGCTGGATCTTGTCGATCTGCTTGGCCCGGGAAGTGGCCTGCTTGGCTTTCGAGGCGTTGGCCGAGAAGCGGCTGACGAAGGTCTGCAGCTCGGCGATCTGGGCTTTCTTCTTGGCGTTGTCCGACAGCAACTGCTCGCGGGACTGGGTCGCGGCGGTCATGTACTCGTCGTAGTTGCCCGGGAACAGGCGCAGTTCGCCGTAGTCCAGGTCGGCCATATGGGTGCAGACGCTGTTGAGGAAGTGCCGGTCGTGGGAAATGATGATCATGGTGCTGTTACGCGCCGTGAGGATGTTTTCCAGCCAGCGGATGGTGTTGATGTCCAGGTGGTTGGTCGGTTCGTCCAGCAACAACACTTCCGGATTGGAGAACAGCGCCTGGGCCAGGAGTACCCGCAGCTTCCAGCCTGGAGCCACTTCGGTCATGGGGCCGAAATGCTGTTCCAGGGGAATGCCCAGGCCCAGCAGCAACTCGCCGGCACGGGATTCGGCGGTGTAGCCGTCCATCTCGGCGAACTCGGTTTCCAGCTCGGCCACGGCCATGCCGTCTTCTTCGGTCATTTCTGGCAGCGAATAGATGCGATCGCGCTCGGCCTTGACCTTCCACAGCTCCTCGTGGCCCATGATCACAGTGTCGATCACGGTGAATTCTTCATAGGCGAACTGATCCTGGCGCAGCTTGCCCAGGCGGACATTGGGTTCGAGCATGACCTGGCCGCTGGACGGCTCGAGGTCGTTGCCGAGGATTTTCATGAAGGTCGACTTGCCGCAGCCGTTGGCACCGATCAGGCCATAGCGATTGCCGTTGTTGAACTTGACCGAGACGTTCTCGAACAGCGGCTTGGCGCCGAACTGCATGGTGATGTTAGCAGTGGAGATCAATTACTTTACCTATCAATAGCTTAGGGTGCACTTTTGCGGCTGGGTGTCACCGGGAAGGGTTCCGATGAGCGCCAATCCGAGCTTGGGTTGATCCAGCGCGCATAAGTTGACAGCAGCTTCAGCGCGGAGGGCCGAGCTGCCGGGGGATAAATGCGGGGGTTAATGCCAGACATGGCGCGCATTGTCGCATAGCTGCGACGACAGTTGTATGGCGGTTCTTGGGCGATGGCTAATGAAGAGTGACGATTCTGCGGCTCTCGCCAATGCGGATTCGGTCCAGCGCCCGGTTCAAGGCATCCAGGGCATTGAGCAGGGCTTGCGCCTCGGCTTCCCGACCGTCGCCCCACAGCCGCTCGGCCATCTTGTTCAGTGCCTGGATGGAGCGTTCGATTTCTGCGGCACTGGTGGCCTGGGTCTCTAGGGGTGATTTCTTGGGCATATACCGAGGCCTCTGCAAGGCCGTTATCGCGACCGGGATGATGGAACTGCCGCAGCCTATCGCTCTTGGCGACATTGCAAGGCCGCAGCCTGGAGCCTGGAGTCTTCGCCGACATCGACCACTGCCAGGCTGTCGCCGCCCAGCTCGGCAGCCCGATTGAAGGCCAGGTTCAGCGCGTCGCCATTGGACCAACCCTTGACAGTGAAGGCCTTGAGCACCTTGCAGGACTGTGCCGAGGCCGCAGTGACCAGATTGACCTGGCGACCGGCAGCGGTGAGCTGTGTGGTACAGGCGTAGAGCGACGTGGCGACAGCGAAAAGCAGGATAACAGCAGGCAGATGACGCATCACGGAAAAACTCCTGTAGGTCCGGCCCGGGGAGGGCGCCGGAGCGGTTGTCGGAGTATATCGCTGCCGGTTGCTTGCAGGCGCCGACAAAACGCGAGCCTTGTCCGGTGCGTCTGGATCAGCTCGAAGCGCGCTCCAGGGACGTGGGCTCGCCGCTCACCGCGCGGATGAACTCCAGCAAGTGTTCTCCAGCTTCCGCTGCTGCGGCCTGGAGCAGGCAGTGCGGAGCGTCGATTTCCACCAGTTGCAGGTCTGCGCGTTCTTGGCGAATCAGCGCCGAAGCCGCGGGCGGCACCAGCCGGTCCCGGCGTGCCCGCAGGTACAGCAGCGGCACTTCGACAGTGCGCAAGGCCTCGCGCTGATCCACGCGAATCACCGCTTGCAGCCGGGCCCGCAGTACCTTGGGCTTGACCTGGGCAATGGCGCCGGCCAGGGCCGTGCGCAACGTTGCGCTGGAAAAACCGCCCAGCAGCAAGGCATCCAGTGGCCAGAATGGCAGGTGTTGCAAGGGCACCAGCGGCAGCAGTGGCGAAAGCCCGGCCAAGGCCGGTCGTGGATTGCAGACGAAACTGGCGCACAGCACCAGCCCCAGCAGCCCGGCTGGACGTTGCGCGGCAATGGCCACCGCCAGCGGGCCGGAAAAGGATTCCCCCAGCAGCACGAACGGTCGGTCCTTGGGCAATTGCGGCCACACCCGTTGCAACAGCGCGGGGTAGTCCAGGAACTGATCGTCGGGGTAGGCCACCACTTGCAGCGGCATATGCGGCTTGAGGGCCTTGCACAAAGGGTCGAACAGGTGGCCGGTGCCGTCCATTCCGGGCAGCAGTACCAGGGTCGGGGGCAGGGTGGGGTCGATCAATTCAGCGGTCCTTGCCGGGTGGAAGAGGGGCGTTGGCGGTCGGCAGCATACCTTGCCCGGCGCGTCGCGACAGCAGGCGGATGGCCAGCAGCCTGTCGATTGACCTGAGTCAATTCCTGCAGAAATCAAGGAAAACTCCTACAGAAGCCCCCAAGCTTTTCACAATTTTGAGTTAACCATTGGTTACAAACTGTGGCTAAAATGCCAGCCAATGGCCAGATGCCAAGGCTCGGATCGGCGTTCAACCCAGGCGCCGATCAGTTTTTTTCAACTCAGACGCTGCCATTTGCCTTTGGCCCTCGGGCTTTCAGGGGCGCAGCATGTTCTCTTCTGACGTGTGACGATTTCCGTGAAACTCATCATTGCCGCTGCATATATCCTGTCCATCGCCTACGTCCACCTGCGTGGGCGCGTGCGTCATAAGCTCGGGCGCCAGCTCAGTGATCACTCGACCTTCCTGGCCCCCATCAACTGCTTCCTCTACTTGTTCTCCAAGCATCCGAACCGGCCGTACCTGGACCCGGCAGATTTTCCGGAGATGAACAAGCTGCAGGAACACTGGGAAGAAATCCGCGCCGAGGGCCAGCAATTGCTGCAAGCCGGCGAGATCAAGCGTTCGGACCAGTACAACGATGTGGGATTCAACTCCTTCTTCAAGACCGGCTGGAAGCGCTTCTACCTGAAGTGGTACGGCGACAGCCATCCTTCGGCGATGAAGCTGTGCCCGCGCACCACCGAGCTGGTACAGAGCATCGGCTCGATCAAGGCGGCGATGTTCGCCGAACTGCCGCCAGGTTCCAAGCTGGTGCGCCACCGCGACCCCTATGCCGGTTCCTACCGCTACCACCTGGGGCTGGCCACGCCCAACAGCGAAGGCTGCTACATCGAGGTCGATGGCGAGCGCTATCACTGGCGCGATGGCGAAGCGGTGATGTTCGACGAGACCTATATCCACTACGCGGAAAACACCACCGAGCAGAACCGCATCATTCTGTTCTGCGATGTCGAGCGGCCGATGAAGTACCGCTGGGCCGCAGCCTTCAATGGCTGGTTCAGCCGCACCGTGATGTCCGCCGCCGGCTCGCCCAACGATGCCGGTGACAGGACTGGCGGCCTGAACCGTGCCTTCACCAAGCTGTACAAGATCCGCCTGCGGGGCAAGGAGCTGAAAAAACGCAACCGCACGCGCTACTACCTGGAAAAGTGGGCGATCTTCGCCGCCTTGCTGTTGCTGTTCATCTATATCTGAGTGGATGCCTCAGGCCTGTTCGCCGGCAAGCCGGCTCCTACGGAAAACGCCGCGAACCTGGACCGTAGGAGCCGGCTTGCCAGCGAAGGCGTCGATGAGAACACTGCAAGGCTCATGGCCCCGGCTCCTGCGCAAGGTGGTGGTCGGTTACCGGGTGTTACATGTTCTGCGAAATTATTTGATTAACAAGGCCGAACCCTGGGCGTAGCGTGGACTCGAATTCGATATCCGCCACGCCTCGGGAGGCTTGTGATGCACCCTCTGATTCGCGCCCTTGCGGCCATTTTCGCCCTGGTCTGGGTCGCCGCCCCAGCCTCGGCTGCCAGCCCTGAGGCTGCTCCCGCCAAGCCCTTGCCGGCCTCCCTGCAACTGGCGCAAAACCTGCCTGCCAGCGGCAACAACGACCCCTACAGCAACCCCATCCGCCGAGCCAACCCCAACAGCATGCAGGGCACCCAGCCGGCCAATCCGTCGCTGCACAGCCCCAACACCGCACCTGCCAAGCCTGCGCCGACCCTGGAAAACGGCGGCATCGGCAATGGCTACCCGCGCGGCGGGGTGCAACGGCCGAACCCCGATCCACGCTTGCCCAGCCCCAGCTACGATGCCAACGGCAATCGCCGCTGAAGCCGAAAATCACCGAGACGATGGCCACCTGGTCGGTGACTGTCAGGGAACCTCTTGATCCACAGAAGGAAGCGAGCATGTTGCGCAAGACCCTTATCGCCACCCTGTGCGCCGGCGCCTTGCTGGGCCAGGTGCTGCCAGCGGCGGCAGCCAACCTCCAGACCTTTCCCAGCGAGCAGGGCAACCTGCGCCTGACCCCGCTGGCCCAGGGCCTGAACCACCCCTGGGCCCTGGCCTTTCTGCCGGACCGGCAAGGCCTGCTGGTGACCGAGCGCGCGGGCAACCTGCGCCTGCTGGGTGCCGATGGCAAGCTGTCGGCGCCCCTGGGCGGGGTGCCCCAGGTCTGGGCCCAGGGCCAGGGCGGCTTGCTGGATGTGGCACTGTCGCCGGACTTCAAGCAGGACCGCCTGGTCTACCTGTCCTATGCCGAAGGCGGTGGCCAGGGCGGCACCGCCGGCACCGCGGTAGGTCGTGGACGGCTGGCCAAGGACCTTGGCAGCCTCGAGGACTTCCAGGTGATCTTTCGCCAGGAGCCCAAGCTGTCCACCGGCAATCACTTCGGCTCGCGACTGGTGTTCGACCGTGATGGCTACCTGTTCATCACCCTGGGGGAAAACAACAACCGGCCCACCGCCCAGGACCTGGACAAGCTCCAGGGCAAGGTGGTGCGCCTGTATCCGGACGGCCGTGTGCCAGACGACAACCCCTTTGTCGGCCAGCCCGGCGTGCGTCCGGAAATCTGGAGTTACGGCCAGCGCAACCCTCAGGGCGCGGCGCTCAACCCCTGGAGCGGCACCCTGTGGGAGATCGAGCACGGGCCCAAGGGCGGTGACGAACTGAACATCATCGAACGCGGCAAGAACTACGGCTGGCCCCTGGCAACCCATGGCATCGACTATTCCGGCCAGCCGATCTCCGAGGCCGTTGGCCAGACCGCCCCGGGCACCGTGGCCCCGCACCATGTCTGGGAGAAGTCCCCGGGCATCAGCGGCATGGCCTTCTATGACGCGGATCGCTTCAAGCCCTGGCAGCACAATCTGTTTATCGGCGCCCTGGCCAGCCGCGAGCTGATCCGCCTGCAGTTCGACGGCGACCGAGTGGTGCATGAGGAGCGCCTGCTGGGGGATCTCAAGGCGCGTATCCGTGACGTGCGCCAGGGCCCGGACGGCTACCTCTATATCCTCACCGACGAAGACCAGGGCGTGCTCTACAAGATCGACCTGCAATAACCCGGCGCCAAACGTAGGAGCGGGCTCGCCCGCGAAAGCGCCCGCCATCACGGCGCAAGGCTCCAGGGCCTGTTCGCCGACCCGCCGGCTCCTACCAGCAAGGCGCAGCAAACAGCACCACTGCAGCCCGCAACTTGCTGCTGCCAAAGCTGCACATCTTGTCGAATTCGCCATGGCTCACCGGCAGGTGCTGGCAGTCCATCGGCTGGCGATGCTGGCTGTGGTCCACCTCCGGGTCATGCAGGTAGACGAAATCCTGGTCGCAGTCGGTGACTATTACCCAGTGCGGCGCCTTGGAGCGGGTCAGGCGGTAGCTGCTGATCAGCACCAGCGGCTGGCCGCCGTCGCGCAACAGCCCGGGCAGGTCCAGCGGGCCGCCCAGCACCTGCTGCACCTGGCTGGCGTCGAGCTCGCGGCAGAACTCCTCGTGCACCAGGCGCATTACGTCTTTCTTGTGTTCGTCGCGCACGCCATTGAGAAACAGCGGCCCGGCGCTGTTGACTTGCAAGCGCACGGCAAAACCCCTGCGCCAGGCCGCCAGTGCCAGGCCCTGGGGGCTGCAGCCGCCGTGGCCGGCGGTCATGAATACCGTGGTCGCCTCGCGCCACAGCTGCAATTCCTCACGCCGCTCCAGGGGCCTGGCCGGTTGCAGGGCCGCCATGGCCATCAGCAGGCAGGCCGGGCCGCAGGTGAAATCGGTGGTCTGCTGGTAGTAGGGCACGCGGATATTGCGCGTCTCGCGATGCTGCAGGATGCGTTTTTCCAGGCGCAGGCCGTCGGCGTGGTCCTGGTAGTAGTCATGCAGCCTTGCGAAACGCCGGTAGCCCTGGCGCTCGTAGAGGGCGATCGCCGCCAGGTTGTCGCTGCGCACTTCCAGGCGCAGGTAGGCACAGTCGTGTTCCAGGGCGCAGGCTTCGATGCGTTGCAGCAGGCGTTTGCCCAGGCCCAGGCCGCGGGCGTCCTCGGCAATGGCGATGGAGTACAGGCGTGCCAGGGACGTGCCGCGATGAAACAACACCAGGGCGTAGCCCAGCACCTGCTGCTGGTGCTCGGCCACCAGCAAATGGCCATGGGCACGGCTGATCATCCATTGGAAACTGCGTGGGCTCAGCCGGTCGCTGGTGAAACATTGCTGTTCCAGGGCCACCAGCGCCGGCAAGTCGTCGGGGACTGCAGTGCGAAAGACAAGATCCATATAACCGCCGTAAAAGTTGCGTAATGAAACGAGACTTCAAAAAAAGTTCGTGCTTAATAGAAAGGGTCAGGTTCTTCAGCGAGAGCGAACTTTATGTCAGCGGTACAAGGTCATTGGCGAGCAGTATCCGAGCAAAGTTTGCCGGCTTCAATCACTTCCACAAGTTATTTTCCACGGCCCCGGGCAACTTCCAGCGAGCTGCTTATCATTGTCGAGCGCAAGGAAGACTGGGCGTCTTACTTCCCCAGTGAAAACATACTCACGGCCCAGGAATACCTTGAGCAAAGCCGCGAAAGTGCCCCGGGGAAAAGGCTCCAGGTGATCAACCTGTGCCGCAGCTACAAGTACCTGGGGCACGGCTACTACTGTTCGCTGCTGGCCGAAGCCCGCGGTCACCGGGCGATTCCCTCGGTGCGCACGATCAGCGAACTGACCCGCAAGGCTCTCTATGGCCTGGTTCTGGATGATCTCGACAAGCGCCTGGAAAAAGCCCTGAGCAATCACCTCTACAGCGCTACCGAAGGTTTTACCCTGACCCTGTATTTCGGCAAAACCCATATAGAGCCTCTGCAAGAGTTGGCCCGCCAGTTATTCGAGTTGTTTCCTTGCCCGATTCTCTTGGTCAACTTCAAGCACACCGATAGTTGGCACATAGAAGGGGTGAAGGCGGGGGCCTTGCATAAGTTGCGCGACGACCAGGAAGATCAGTTCGCCAACTCCCTGGACAGTTTCAGTCGCAAGGTCTGGCGACTGCCCAGGTCCCGGCAAGTGGCCCGTTATGACTTGGCGATACTCCATGATCCCCATGAAAGCCTGCCGCCATCCAACGCCCGGGCCCTGGACAGTTTCATTCGCGTGGGCAAGGGCCTGGGCATTGATGTCGAGCTGATCGAGAAGAAGGACTACGCGCGCCTGGCCGAATACGACGCGCTGCTGATCCGCGAAACCACCAGCGTCGACAACCACACCTATCGCTTCGCCAAGAAGGCCGAAAGCGAAGGGCTGGTGGTGATGGACGACCCCACTTCGATCCTGCGCTGCACCAACAAGGTCTACCTCACCGACCTGCTCAACAGCCACCAGCTGGGCATGCCCGCCACCGAGATTCTCTACAAGGAGCGACCGCAGGATTTCGAACGGGTAGGCGAGCGCCTGGGCTTTCCCCTGGTGCTGAAGATTCCCGATGGCTGTTTTTCCCGTGGGGTGATCAAGGTCGAGAGCCAGCAAGCGCTGCTGGCGGCCACCGCGGAACTCTTCGAGCACTCGGTGCTGTTGCTGGCCCAGGAATTCTTCTACACCGAGTACGACTGGCGCATTGGCGTGCTCAACCGCAAGCCGATCTTTGCCTGCCAGTACTTCATGTCCAAGGGCCATTGGCAGATCTACAACCACAAGGCCAAGGGCCAGGACATCAACGGCGAATGCCGCACCCTGGCGGTGCACGAGGCGCCGAGGGCGGTGGTGGAACTGGCGGTGAAGACCGCCAACCTGATCGGCGACGGCCTCTATGGGGTGGACCTCAAGCAGTCCGGCGACAAGGTGGTGGTGATCGAGGTCAACGACAACCCCAACCTTGACGCCGGCATCGAGGACGCCTACCTGCAGGACGACCTGTATTCCCTGGTGCTGGAAGAGTTCGTCCGCCGCCTGGAGCTCAAGCGCCGCGGCCAGGCCTGGTAGGCGGGGCGTCAGGCCGGTTGCAGGGTCAGCACCTCGTAGCCCTCGGCGGTGACCGCTACCGTGTGTTCCCACTGGGCCGAGAGACCGTTGTCGCGGGTCACCACGGTCCAGCCGTCCTTGAGCCCACGCACCCGGGCGCTGCCCTGGTTGAGCATCGGCTCGATGGTGAACACCATGCCTTCGCGCAGTTCCAGGCCGCTGCCGGGGCGGCCGAAATGCAGGATCTGCGGTTCTTCGTGCATTTGCCGGCCGATGCCGTGGCCGCAGTATTCACGCACCACGCTGTAGCCCCGGGCCTCGGCGTGGGACTGGATGGCATGGCCGATATCCCCCAGGCGGGCGCCGGGACGCACCACCTCGATCGCCGCCCACATGGCCTCGAAGGTGCTCTGCACCAGGCGCTGGGCCTTGGGCCCGACGTTGCCGATCAGGTACATCTTGCTCGAATCGGCGATATAGCCGTTCTTCTCCAGGGTGATGTCGATATTGACGATATCGCCGTCCCTGAGCACCGCCTTGGCGTGGGGCATGCCGTGGCACACCACTTCGTTGATCGAGGTGTTGATACAGAAGGGGTAGTTGTACTGGCCCTTGCTTGCCGGGCGCGCCTTGAGTTCGTGGCGGATGTAGTGCTCCACCGCGCTGTCCAGTTCCAGGGTGGACAGGCCGGCGCCGACAAAACCGTCGAGGTAGGTGAACACCTGGGCCAGCAGGCGCCCGGATTCGCGCATCAGCGCCAGTTGCTCCGGGGTCTTGATCAAGCCCTGGGTCATGTCCGCCCCCTGAGCAGGTCGGGTTTGTTCAGCAGCAGCTTGTGGATCAGTTCGTGGTAGGCCAGGTGCGGGTTGAGCTCGGCCAACAGGCCGATCTTGATCCAGAACTCGGCCTGGGCGTTGATCGAGCGATCCATGGCGGCGCTGGCCATGCGGATCTGCTCGTGCAGTTCATCGGAGATCTTGACGATACCCATGAATAAAGAGCCTCTTGGGGAAATATATGAATCATATATAAAACGTATAAAGAGGCTCAAGCGGCAAGCTACAAGCTGCAAGAGAGAGCGGCTTGTAGCTTGAAGCTTGCCGCTTGTAGCTGTTCTCTGGCTCTGCTAGTTTCCGCCAATGAATTTTTATCTCGTTGTTGCCCAGCCAAGCATTATTACCGCCATTCCTTATTGGCGGGCTTGCTGACGACTGCACCCAACCCGCCCTGGAGGCGGGTTTTTTCTCTCTGTCTCCCGGGCTTCGAACACAGCCAGGAGATCCGCCATGCAGCACCGCCGCCTCACTTGCCAGCCTCCCGCCGACCGGGCCCTGCTGGAACGCTATGTGAAGATGATTCTCGCTGCGCCGGTGTACGACCTGGCGCTGTGCACGCCGTTGCAGGCAGCGCCGGCTTTGTCGCAGCGCCTGGGCAATCAGGTGCTGCTCAAGCGCGAAGACCTGCAACCGACCTTTTCCTTCAAGATCCGTGGTGCCTATAACCGTCTGGCGCAGCTTGACCAGGAGCAGAAGCGCCGCGGGGTGGTCACCGCCTCTGCCGGCAATCACGCTCAGGGCGTGGCTCTGGCGGCGCAGAAGCTGGGCATTCGCGCTCGCATCGTGGTCCCGGCCAACACCCCGGAACTCAAGGTGTTGGGGGTGCGCAGCCGGGGCGGCGAGGCGCTGTTGCATGGCGACAGCTTTCCCTTCGCCCTGGCCCATGCCCTGGAACTGGCCGCGGCCACCGGTGCGACCTTCGTCTCGCCGTTCGACGACCCCCATGTGATCGCTGGGCAAGGCACGGTGGCCATGGAGATCCTGCGCCAGCAACAGGGCGCGCTGGATGCGATCTTCGTGCCCGTGGGCGGTGGCGGGCTGATCGCCGGGATCGCCGCCTATGTCAAATACCTGCGGCCGGAGATCCGCATCATCGGCGTCGAATCGGAGCATTCCAACTGCCTGCAACAGGCGCTGGCGGCCGGCGAGCGGGTGGTGCTGCCGACGGTTGGCACCTTTGCCGACGGGGTCGCGGTGGCGCAGATCGGTGAGCATGGCTTCGAGATCTGCCGGCATCATGTCGACCAGGTGATCAGCGTCAGCAACGACCAACTGTGCGCGGCGATCAAGGACATCTACGACGACACCCGCTCCATCACCGAGCCCTCGGGGGCGCTGGCAGTGGCCGGAATCAAGCAGTACGTGCCCCAGAGCGGGGCATGCGGGCAGACCCTGGTGGCCATTGATTCGGGGGCCAATATCAATTTCGACAGCCTGCGTCACGTCGCCGAACGCGCCGCCTTGGTCGGCACCGGCTTGCCAGCCAAGGCGTCGGCATAAGCGGTGCATGGCTTGCGGGCCCCTTCGCCGGCAAGCCGGCTCCTACGAGAGCGGTAGCAGGGTCAGGACAACCGAAGCAGGGTGGGGATGAAGGTAAGCACGCCACCGCCACCTTTGGCAAAAAACCACATTGCAAAGAGCGAAATCGAATTTAGCGAGGCCTGGAAAGCAGCTTAGTCTGTAGCTTGGCCCCGTCTGCAATAACCCTTAGCACCACGCCTGGGCCCACCATGAACACGGATGTCACAGCGTTCGGCCATTGATTGGCCGTCTCGCACCGAAGGAGAGAGTCGCCATGTTTCTATCTGCCCTGGAACTACGCAATATCATCGAAAGCAGTTTTCTACCCAAGCGTTGCCAATGCACCCTGAGCCCTGACCTGTCGATGACGGTGAAAGTCTTCGGCGACCCTGCCACCGACCGGGTCGACCTGCTGGTCACCGGCATCGATGCCGCGCAACTCAATGGCTGCCGGGAAATCAACGAACTGATCGCCGAGCTGCGCTATGACCTGGCACACGGCGCGGGCCACGTGGAACTGAAGCGCGCCCATCACTAACGCCTATTGCGGGCCTGGATCGAGCCCAGGCCCGGGATTGGCAGGACCTCAGTTCTGATTGCTGCAGGCGTCGGACATCTTGCTGTAGGTGATTTCCTCGGGCTTGCCCTGTTTGTCGATGAACTTCATGTCGGCGGTGATCACTTTGCAGTCCTGGGTTGCAGGTTCGCTCATCGAGATCACCTTGCTTACATGCAGAGGCATTCCGTAGTGATAGGGCACCGCGTGGGTGTCCGCCTGGGCCAGGCCACTGGCGGCGCCGAGCAGCAGGGTGAGGGTCAAGCCGATACGCAGGTTCATGGTGATTCTCCGATGCAGGTTCCAGGTCAGTTCCTAGCTTTAAGCTCGGAACTTGCCGCGCAGCTATTCGGAAAAACCCGACCTTACGCGGTCACCTCAACTGTCGGAGCGCAGGATTAACCGCCGATTAATTTCAGTAGGCAGCTAACTTTTTTCTCGCTGATTGCCAACCGGGTCACTGCGCACCTCGCTGTAGGCCAGCCGCCGATGCCCGGGCAAGGCCTGGTCCAGCACCTGCAGCAATGATTGCCCCGGCGGCAGGTAGTCGTCGCCGAAATCGCCATCGGCCAGTTGAGTCGGATGGGCCACCACCTCGATCAGGCCTTGGGGCCGAAACCCTTGCAGCAGGTCCCTGGGCGTGCACACCCAGCGCACCCCGGGCCCGGCCAGCCGGCGGATGCGCCAGTTCAGCGCGCTTTTGAACAGGCGCTTGAGCGGGCCGATATTGCCGCCGACATTGCGCGCCAGGCGCACCGGCACCCCTTGCTCGGCGGCAAAGCGCGCGACGATCGCGGCAATCGGCCATAAGTTGTGCACGTGCTGGTGGGAGTCGATATGGCTGGGGCGCAGGCCCTGGTCCAGGCAGCTGCGCCACTGTGCCAGCAACTCCTGGCGCACGGCCTCGGCGGTTGCCGGCTTCAGGCTTAGCTGCGAGCGCGGCAGATTCAGCTCGAACTCGCCCTGGGCATTACAGAACTGCCGCTGCTGGCCCATGCCCGGGCTCAACGGGGCGCCATGGGTCAGGTTGAAATGCAGGCCGATGCGGCCCCTGAGGCCATGCTCCCGAGCCAGCCTGCAGGCATCGGCAAAGGCCGGCATATTGGCCATCAGGGTTGCCGAGCTGATCACCCCGCGGGCAAAGGCGCGCAGGGTCAGCTGGTTGTAGTCGGGGTCGAGGCCGAAGTCGTCGGCATTGACGATGACCCGCTGCGGGCGGCTGGCGGCCTGGGTCGGCTTCATGGGCGAGTTCCTTGTGCGGGGTGGCGCTGGCGGCGTTGGCGCCAGGCCTGAAGATGGGGTTTGAGCCGTTGCCAGAGCCATTCGCCGCTGCCCGCCAGCAGGCCGCGGGGCCGCCGGCTGTAGAAGCTCCAGCGCTGCTGCAGCACCTGGCCGCTCTGGCGTTCATGCAGTTGATGGCTGGAGCGACCGAGGCTGACCCGCGAGGCGTCCACCCAGTGCCAGCCTTGATCCAGGCCCCAGCGAATCCATTCGTCGAGCAGCAGGCGGCCGCTGCCCAGGCTGGCGTACTCGGCCAGAAAGGCGATGTTGTAGTCATACAACCGGCCGTTTTCCAACAGGCCCAGGCGGTAGCTGATGCAGCGGCCTTGATGCTCCAGCAGCACCACCCGCAGGCAGCCTTCGGCGGCCAGGCCGCGCAGGGCGCCGTGCATCCATTGCTGGCGCTGAGCACCGGAGAAAATCCCCAGGCCATCGGCGCCTTTCCAGCTGGCCTGTTCCACTGTCTGCAAGCGTTGCAGCAGTTCATCGACCTCATCGGCCCCGGGCGCAATGCGCAACACCCGGGCCTCGATCTCGGCGCAGCGCCGTTGTGCCCGGCGCAGTTCATAGCGCAGGTTGCCGCTGGCTTCCTGGCGATCTTCGGGGACTATCCGATGCTCGGGCACCCGGCAGGTCAGAGACTGCTGCACATACCAGCTGGCCCGGCCCCAGGGCTGCAGCAGTTGCTCGGCCGCCACCAGCTCGTGTAGTTGCAGCAGGTCGTGGGGCAGCTGTCGACGAATCTCTTGCAGCGCTTCCTGCATGGCGCCCCGTGCTTCATCCGCCACCAGCAGCGCCAAGCGATCGGCCAAGGGGTGGCCCAGGTGACGCAGCACCCGCAGCGGCAGGCCGGCGCGGCTTTCGCGTCCAGCAATCAGCGGCAGGCACAGCAGCAGGCGCTGATCTTGCCAGCCCAGCAAAATCTGCAGCCGTTGCCCGTGCAGGGCGCTTTCGGCGCCGCGCAGCCAGCCCAGGCGATTGAACGGGGTGGCGCCTTCGACGCTGCACCGCAGCTGTTCATAGGCGCCCACCGGAAAGTCCTCGGCCAGCAGGCTGGCACACCATTGCCAACGCAGTTTCACAGGTGCTCCTTGCTGTTCGGCTGGTGGCTAGGCTGGGCCTCGGCCAAGCGCCCGCGTCGCAGGTGGTGCAGGCGGGGCTGGTGATAGGGCCGGCGACGGTGAAAGTGCAGGCAGCGCAGCAGGCAATAGACATGCAGCACCTCGCCGACTTCCTGGAAGCCCAGGCGCATGTGCATCTTCAGCGCCGGCTCGTTACGCAGGTTGACCAGGGCCCGGGTGGCCTTGAATCCCCGCGCGCGGTATTCGTCCCACAGCAGCTTCTGCGCCAGGATCACCACCCCCGAGCCACGAAACGGCTGCGCGCATTCCCCGGCGAACTGGTACAGGCAGCCCGGCGGCACGCGCATCCAGCAGCGATACAGCTGGTCGTCGTAATAATCGCGTTCGCTGATCCACACCATCATCATCACGTTGCCGTCCGGGTCCAGGTGTGCGCTGCCGCGGCTGCCCTTGTCCAGCAGGCCGCGAATCGCCGGCAACTGGGCCTTGAAGTACTTGTCGAAGGCCGGCAGCAGCTCGTGGCTGATAGGCACCTGGGGCCAGCGTTCGGGGTTGATCGGGCAGGGCACCGGCAGCGCCAGGGAGCGCTCCAGGGTCAGCAGCTCCCAGTGGTAATAGAAGAAGCGTTCACGCAGCACCCGCAGGCTGCCCCGCAGGCCCTTGCGGCGGATTCTGGCCAACAGGTCGTTCAGGTGATTCATGGGGTTTTCCAGGTCAAGGCAAACAGGGTTTCACCGGGCACATGAAACTGCGCCCGGTCATCGCTACAGCGCAGGCTGGCGTCGCGGCTGTGGCCATCGGCGCCCAGCAGCTCCAGGCGCGGGTTGGACTGGCACAGCGCCTGGGCGCCCGCCAGCTCGATGTCTTGTGCGCGTGGGGTCTTGCTCACCCCCAGCAGGGCGTGGCGCGGGCCATCGCCCAGGGCCAGGGCGTCCAGCTCGAAGGCCGGGTTGTCGAGGGTTTGCACCTGTCCCAGCCAGTGCCGCTGGATAAATTGCTGGGCCAGGGCCACGGGCTTGAGGCTGAAATGCTGGGCGTCCTGCTGGGCCAGCATGCCCTTGGGGTACTCGGGCTCGTCGGCGGCCTGGAACCAGTTGAGCATGTCCAAAAGGCCGTCCTGGGAGGCGTTGATCACCACCGACATCCACCACAGGGCGGCGTAATGGCTGTCTTGCTGATAGGGGCTGAGGTCCGGGCCGCTGGAGATATTGGTCTGGCTCAGCAGCAGCGCCTTGCGTGGCCGGCCCTGGGCATCGAGCCCCACCAGCTCGGCGGCGGCGCGCACGCTGTCGCGGTAACGGCGGGTGGCCAGAAGGTCGCGGACCATCCATTCGTGCCAGGCCAGGGCGTCGATATCCGCCCCATGCTCGGCCAATAGCTGGCGCGCCCAGTCGATGCCGCGGCGTTGCCCGGCGCCTGTACGGAAGGGCCCGTCCAGCAGCCGCGAACTCACCGGCATGGCAATGCGCACCCCGGCCGCCCGGGCCTCGGGGTGGGCCTGGGTGCGCGCCAGCATGCGCGTGAAATACTCGGCGAAGGCGCCATAGCTGGGGTAGTTGAGGTTGGGCTCGTCGGCGAAGGCCAGGTAGTGCAGGCCCTGGTGGCCCAGTTGCACGCTGTGCGCCAGCCAGGCATCCAGCCCGTCCAGGCTCTGGCTGTCGGCTTGCAGCACCGCGCGGCGCCCGGTGCCGGCCAATAGGGTGATGTCGCGGTCGATGCCGAACTGCTCGCGGTACAGCCGGCGAAAACCCAGCTCGCGCGCAGGCTCCTGGCGGATCACATCGACAAAGCTGTAGAAGTTCGCCGCCCGCGGCGCCAGGGCACGCAGCAGCTCGAAGGTCTGCGGCGGCGGCTCGGCATAGGGCAGGGCGATGCCCAGGCGAGGGCTGGGGCCGGGCATCTGCGGCTGAAGCTGCAGCGCGACCCGGCCCGGCGTCCACTGCAAGGGATGCAACTGGCGCAGGTCCTGGGCGAACAGGTTGGCGGTGCCGTCGAGCCAGAAGCCGACCTTGCCCGAGCCGCCCAGGGATAGGCGCCAGACTTCATCCTGGGCCGCCACCGGCAAGGGCGCTTGGTCGAACTGGCGGTACTCGGAGTAGGGCTGCAACTTCAGCCGCACCTGGGTGTTGTCGCTCAGGCGCACCGCCTGCAGCAGGCTGACGCCGCCGTGGTACTTGCCGGCCAGTACAGCGTGTTCACCGGCGGCCACCTTGAAGTACAGCTCCACGCCGCTGGGCACATCGGCGCTGAAATGCACCTTGGCCGGTTCGAATTGCGCTTGCGTGGCGCTGTCGTGGCCCACCTTGAAATTGCGGAAGCTGTAGCCCGGCACCTGCAGCCGGTAGTCGCCGGCGGCCGCCGGCAGAGCGATCTCGCGCTCGCCGTAGGGCTGGTCGGCGCGGATCTCCAGCTGTTGCAGCAACTGCCCGTCCGGGCGCAGCAGGTACAGCTGTTCGTGGTTGGCGTCGCTTTGCCAGGCCGGGCTCCAGCGCAGGTGCAGGCGGTCGTCGGCAGCGGCTTGCAGGTACAGGCTGCCATCGCGGATATCGCCCCACTGCATGGGCGCCGCCAGGGTCGAGCAGGCCAGGGCAAGCAGCATCAGGGCGGACAGGGAACGCAGTTTCATCAGGCCTTTTCCTTGGGGCGCAGCATTTCGCGCAGGTAACGGAGGTCTCCGGGTAGCAGAATCAGGGTGTGCTGCCAGGCCACGCCACTGAGGCGGCAGTACAGCCCCAGCATGGCCAGGCTCACCGCCAGGTAGGCGATGGATGAGGCCAGGCCGGCGCCCACCAGCCCCAGGCGGGGAATCAGCAGGGCATTGAGCAGCAGGTTGAGCACGGCCCCCCCCAGCAGCAGCCAGGACAGCGCGCCGGGGCGCTGCCGGCCCAGCAGGTCGAGGCGCAGGATGCTCGCGTAGCACAGCCCCAACAGCCCCGGCAGCAGGGCCAGCAGGGCGCTGTAGGCCGGGGCATAGTCGGCGCCGAACAGGGTCACGATCAGCCAACGGCCGATCAGCGCCATGCCCAGGCAGGCGCCGAGCATCACCGTGGCGGTCAGGCGCAGGGCCAGGGCAGTGAGCTGCTCGATCCCGGCGCCCTGTTGCAGCAGGCGCTTCATCAGGGGCGTGGTCACCGCTTCGGGGATGATCAGCAGCAGCTCGGCGGCGGCGCTGGCCATGGCGTACCAGCCCAGCGCCGCAGGTTCCAGCAGGGCGCCGATAAACAGATAGTCCGAACGCAGGAGCAATTGCTGGGACAGCACCCCGGGATGGCTCTGGGCGCTGTAGCGCAACAGCTTGGCCTGTTCCCCGGGTTGCCAGCGCAGGCTCAGGTCGTGCCAGCGCCGCAGCCAGCAGGCCCCCACCAGCACCACCAGCAAGGTGCCCCCCAGCCAGCTGGCGATCGCCGCGTTCAACGGTTGTTCGCGGTACAGCCACCACAGGCCGACGAACAGTAGCAGCGGCACCAGGGATTCCAGCAAGCGCAGGGCATTGAAGGCCTCCACCCGGCCATCGGCGTTGTGCAGGGTCAACAGGCCGCTCTTGAGCACGCTCAAGGGCACCGCCAACAGCAGCAGCCAGGCCAGGTCCCCCAGTTGCAGGCTCAGCTCCCATTGGCTGCCAAGGCTGTGCATCAAGGCCAGGCCGGCCAGGGTCAAGAGGCTGGCCAACAGGCAGCCGTACACCAGCACCTGGGTCAGCAACAGGCCCATGGGCCGCTGGCGCGCGGCCTGGTAACCCACTGCGGTGTTGAGGCCGCCGCTGGTCACGGCGGCAATCAGGTCCGGCAGGCTGCTGAGCAGGGCGAACAGGCCGCGGTCCGCCGGGCCCAGCAGGCGCGCCAGCAACACATTGCGCAGCAGCCGCAGGCCGATCATCAGCAGCCGGGTGCCCAGGCTCAGCACCAGGTGCCAGAGGTAGCCGCCGCGCTTCATGCCCGGGCTCCCTGCAACAGGCGCCAGGCCAGCAGCCCCGGGCGCGCGGCGTTGGCCTGGCTGACATCGATGCGCGGCAAGGCCAGCAGCGAGTTGCCTTCAGCCTCGATCAGCCCTGGTTGGGTGCCCAGGGCAAAGCGGTAGCCAAGCTCAGCCACCGCGGCGCGCACCTGTGGGCTGTGATCGCCATTGGGGTAGCAATACACCCCCAGCGGTGCCTGGCAATGTTCCTGCAAGGCCTGGTGGGAACGTTGCAGGTCGGCGCGCAAGGCCGAGCCGTCGAGGCCGGTGAGAATGCCATGGCTGGCACCATGGGGGCCGAAACGCACCAGCCCTGAACGCTCCAGGCGCTGCACCTGGGCCCAGTCCAGCGCATGCGGGGCGGCAGTGGCCGGGCAGCTATCGGCCAGGGTTTGCAGGGTCTGTGGTGCTAGGGTCTTCAGGCGTTGCAGATAGGCGCCCAGGGCACGACTGCGGGCCGGGTCGACACCGCGTCGCAGCAGCGCTTCCGGCGGCGCCAGGTCCAGGGCCTGCAATTGCTCGCGCAGGGGCTTGGCGCCAGGGCTATCGGCCTGCTGCCACAGGGTCTCGCCAATGGCTTCCCACCAGAAGCCCTGGTGGCTGCCAATAAAATCCGTGGAAAGAAAGATGCTCGCCGGCACCTCGTAGCGCTCCAGCAGCGGGTAGGCCAGCTCGGCGTTGTCGCGCCAGCCGTCGTCGAAGGTCAGGGCCAGCCGCGGCCGATCGGCACCGGGAAACTCCAGCAGCTGTTGCAGCGGCACGCAATGAAAATGCCGGCGCAGCCATTGCAGCAGCTGCTCGAACTGGCTCTGGCCGACACACAGCGGCGCGCGATGGGGCAGGCTGGCGGCCGCCGAGTCGGCGAGCACCCGGTGCAACATCAGCACCACTCCGGCCTCGCTCAGGCGCGCGCGACCGAAGCTGTTGAGGTAGGCGCTGCCGAGCAGGCGCTTGAGGCTTTGCTTGAGGTTCATATCAGCGATTCTGTTGCGGATTCCACAGGGCGTAGCGCCGCCCGCGGAGAAATTGCCAGAGGCCCACGCTCATGCCGGCCAGGGTCACCAGGACGAAAGCGGCCAGGCGAAACACCTTGGGCAGGCGCCCGCGACTGTCCAGCAGGCCAAGGATGCCGGCGCCATAACCCAGCAACTGGGCGATCAGCAACAGGCGGTAGAACACCCCCGCATCCCACAGCCAGAGGTTGCACAGCAGCAGCGGCAGCAACAGCACCGGGGCCAGGCGGCGGATCAGCTTGTGGCTGATCAGGGCGATGGCATAGCCGCCATGGCGCCAAGGGTTCAGCAGCTCGCGGCGCTGGGCCAGGCTTTGCAGGCCGCCCACCGTGACCCGCAGGCGCCGACGGTATTGCTTGCCGGCCTCGTCCACGCCCTGGTCCAGCACCTGGGCCTGTTCCACATAAACGATGCGCTTGCCGGCCACCGGGGCGCAGGTGCTGATAAAGAAGTCGTCGTTGACCTCGGGGGGAATCCGCTGGAACAGCTCGCGGCGCAGGGCCAGCAGCGCGCCGTCGGCAGAGACCATGCAGCCGGTGCGGTTCTCCGCCTCGCGCAGCCAGGCTTCGTAGTGGCGGTAGAGGCTGTCGCCCAGGCTCAGGTTGTGCCCCGGCCGGGGAATGATCATATGCCCACCGCAGGCCCCCACCTGGGGGTCGGCCATCGGCGCCAGGAGCTTGCCCAGGGTGTCGGTGGACCATTGGTTGTCGGCGTCGGTGAACACCAGGATATCGTTGCGCGCCAGCTCCACTGCGGTGTTCAGCGCCCCGGCCTTGCCTGCCCGGGGCAGGTCCAGCACCAGCACCCGCGGGTCGTGCAGCGCCAGGGCAGCGGCCACGGTGTGATCGCTGGAGCCGTCGCTGGCGAGGATGATCTGCAGGTCGCTGGCCGGGTAGTCCTGCAGCAGCAGGGTGCGCAGCTTGTGCTCGATATGCGCGCCCTCGTTGTGCGCGGCGATGATCACCGTCACCGACAGGGGCTCACCGCGGGGCACCGGGCGCGGTTTGGCGAACAGGCCGAACAGCCCCAGCAGCAGCGGGTAGCCGACCCAGGCATAGAAAGGCAGCAGCAGGCACAGCCAGAAAATTGTCTTAGCCACGTTCAGGTCTCCCCACAGCGTTGTTCAACAGGGCCTGCAGCAGGGCCAGGGCCCCCAGGTGCAAGCGCACCCCGTGCAGCAGCCAGAGTTGCAGCAGCAACAGCGGTTCGCGCTGGCGCCAGCCCTGGCGCAGGGCCAGTAACAGGGGCGCGAGGGCCGCCAGCAACAGGCAGCCCAGGGCCGCGCCCGGGCGCCCTAGCAGCAGCCCGAGCAGGGCCAGCAGGCTGAACCCGGCGGTGCCCAGGCACAGCAGCGGAAAGCGCAGCAGGCGCAGGTCGAGGCCGGCGTTTCGGAGCAGTTGCACATGGCTGCCCTGGCGCCAGCGTTCCTTGCCGGCCCATTCGGCCCAGCTGCCTTCGAAGCCCCAATGCAGCACCTGGGGTTGGGCCAGGCTCAACTGACGGGCGCCGGCGGCATGCAGGCGCAGGCCGAAGTCCTTGTCCTCGCCGGTGCGCAGCTGTTCGTCGAAGCCGCCCACGCGCTCGAACCAATAGCGTTGCAGGCACAGGTTGGGGGTTGGCAGCCAGTGCAGCAGGCGCGGCTGGCGATTGCCGGCCAGGCTGCGCCGCTGCCAGGCGCGGGCGAACCAGGGGGCGTGGCCCGGCGCTGCGCAATCCAGGGCGAAGACTTCGGTGCTGCCGGTCGCCAGGGCCTGCTGCCAGAGTTGCAGCCAGTTGGCCGGCACCTCGATATCGGCGTCGAGAAACGCCAGGCAATCACCGGTGGCCGCGGCTGCTCCACGATTGCGCAAGGCGCCGATGCACAGGCCCGGGCACAGCAGCACCCGCGCCCCCAGCTCGCGAGCCCGTTGCGGCCCCTGGTCGGTGGAGCCGTTGTCGACCACGATCAGCTCGCAATCGACGGCCGCCACCCGGGCCGCGAGGATCACGCTGTCCAGGGTGCGGGTGATGTGACGCGCCTCGTTGTACATGGGCACTATCACGCTGATCCTGTGCATCTTTGCCTCCCTTGGCCAGATGGTGTCGGTGCGGCGGCGCGGGACTGCGGCGCCGGGTTCGATGGTGTGCGGCATCAGGCGCCCTCGGCTGCTTCGGCCTGGCGCCGGAGCACGCTGGACAGGGCCAGGAAAATCCACAGGTACTTGTGGTTCGGCGCACTGAGAAACAGCAGGAACAACGCCATGGCCAGCAGGCTCAGGCCCAGGTGGGTGGCGATATCGGCCTGCTCCTGGCGATTACTGGCGAGGAAGCCCTGGCGCGCCCGGGCAAAGTTGCGCAGGCCTAATAGCATCAGCGCGACAAAGCTCAGGCCGGCGGGAATTCCCAGCTCGCTGAACAGCTCCAGGTAGGTGTTGTGGGCGCGGCGGAACAGGTCCGGCTGGTTGAGGTTCTCCGAGAAGCCGCTGGCGAAGCCGGTGGCCGCGTAGTGGATCGGGAAGGTGCCCAGGCCCGAACCCAGCAACGGGTTCTCGCGGATCATCTGCCCGCCCACCACCAGGTAGGAACTGCGCCGGCCCAGGGAGGCGTCCTGGGAATGGGCGCCAGACTTGAGCAGGCCCAGGGACTGCACCCGGGCCACGTAGTCCGCCGGCAGCACGGCGATGCCAGTGGGCACGCCGATGGCCAGGGCGAACAGGGCGAAGCCCAGGTGCTTGGGACGCAGGCGTCGGAAATGCTCGCGGTAGTGCCAGGCGCCGATGGCCAGGGTCAGTAGCACCACCAACAGGCCCGAGCGCGAGTCGGTCTTGGTCATGCCGGCCATCAGGGTCAGGCAGATGCCGACCCAGAACAGCCGCAGCGGCCAGTGCCGTGCGCGCAGGGCGAGGAAGATCGCCGCGGGCAGCGCCATGGCGATCAGCAGAGCGAAATAGTTGGCGTCCTGCAGCAGGCCGATGGCCCGTCCGCCGACCTGGTACTTGGCCGAGACCAGGGCAATCACGCAGGTGCTGGCCACGCTCAGCGCCAGTAACCGGCAGAGCATCAGCAGGTTGACCTCGCGGGCAATCAGCAGGGTGACCCAAAACAGCACCAGGCCCACCGCCAGCTCCCGCAGGCTGTCCAGGGACACTCCGAGGTTCTCGCTGTACATCAGGCTCAGCAGCAGGCACAGCAGAAAGGGCCCCAGGGCCCGCCACAGGTTGCTGGCCAGGCGCCGCTCGGGGATCTGCCGCAACAGCAGCTGGCACAGCAGGATCAGGATCAGCGATGCCCCCAGCAGCTTGGCCGCGGAAAAGGCGCTGTCCTTGAACAGGCCCTCGAAGGGCACCAGGGCGCAGATCCCCAGCAGGCCCCAGCCCGGACGGCGATACAGCAGGGCCAGGCCCAGCAGGCCAAACACCACCAGGGGCGCGAGGTAGGGCCAGGGGCTGGCCAGCAGCAACAGGCTGGCCAGGCCCAGGAGCAGGCCGAGAACAGGAACCACGATCATGCCGGCGCAACCTCCCTGGCCATGCGATACAGCTCATCCCATTGCCGGGCCAGGGTCGGCAAATGATGCTGCTGGCGCTGGGTGACGCGGGCGGCCGCGGCCAGGGCCTCGGCCAGGGCCGGGTCATCCAGCAGGCAGGCAATCTGTTGCTGCAACTCGGCGCTGTCTTCGGGCTTGGCCAGCAGGCCGTTGTGCCGGTGTTGCAGCACATCGGGAATGCCGCCCACGGCAAAGGCCACCACCGGGGTGCCGGCTTGCATGGCTTCCAGCAGGATCATCGGCGTGCCCTCGGTGCGCGAGCTGAGCACCAGTACGTTCAAGCGCTTGAGCCAGGGCTGCATATCGCGCTGATAGCCCGGCAGGAGGATGCGCGAGGCCAGCCCGGCCGCTTCGATACGCTGGCGCAGGGCTTGGTTCTGTTCCCCTTCGCCCAGCAGCACAGCCTTGAGCTCGGGGCGCTGCTGGCACAGTTCGAGCAGGGCGTCGAGAAACAGGTCCGGGCCCTTTTCCGCGCTCAGGCGGCCGACAAAACCTACCAGCGGCTGCGCCGGGTCGCGGACGATCTCGGCTTCACCCGAGGGCGGCCCGCTGGGGCTGGCCGGCAGTTGCGGGGCGGGTTCCGGCAGGCCATTGGGGATCACCCGCAGCTTGTCCGCGGCAACCCCGGCCGCAAGATGCAGGCGGGCAATGCTCTGGGCCACGCAGGCCACCCGGCGTACCCGGGGGCTGCGGCACAGGCGCAGGCTGACCCAGGTGTAGAGCTTCTGCTTCAGGCTGCGCGGGGTGAAACCGTGCTGGGTCAGCACCAGGGGCAGGCCCAGGCGCCGGGCACAGACCCAGGCGAACACCTGGGCCTTGAAGTTGTGCGCGTTGAGCAGCCCTGGCTGTTGCCGCAGGTGGCCCAGCAGGCTCTGCAGGCAGCGGCAGTTGTGGCAGGCCACGCCGGCTTCGGCAAAGCGCCGCAGCAGGGTGTCGGGGGCGTTGATAAACACCACCCGATGCTGCCCCGGGGTTGCCAGGCAGTGGTCCAGCAGCATGCGTTCGGCACCGTAGAAACCGCCGCTGTGGATCAGGTGCACGATCGGCTGCGGGGTCATTCCCAGGTTGCTCACTGCTTGGCCCAATGCCAGGCCCAGCGCCAGGTCCAGCGCGGGTAGGGGTTGTGCTGCGCGGGTTGCTGGTCGTTGAGCACCATCAGTACCGGCAGGCCAAGGTGGTCGGCAACCTGGGCCGGGTGCTTGAAGCGGTGGTCGAAGAACTCGTAGACATAACCCAGGGCGATGGCCAGCAGCAGACCGCTGAGCAGGCCCAGGGGAATGATCAGCATCGGCTTGGGAAAGGCCGGCTCGCTGGGCTCATAGGGCTGGCTGAGCACCCGGGCGTTGGACAGTTCGCCGCTGATCAGGCGCTCGCCACGGCTTTCCTCGTAGCGCTGGGTGTAGGTGAAGAAGGCCTTGTGCAGGGCGTCGATCTCGGTGTCCAGCTGGCGCAATTTGCTTTGCACTTCCTGCAGGTCGCGCACCCGGGCCTTGTAGTCGTTGATCCGGGTGGTCTTCTGGGCGATCACCGATTGGGTGATCTGCAACTCGCTGCTGCGCTCGCGCACACGGTTTTCCACCACCTTGAGAAACTGCGTGCGGGCCCGGGCAATCTGCTCGCGCTGCTGCTGCATGGGCACGCTGTCGGCGCGGTAGGTGTCGGCGGTGGTGCCGTACTGGCTCACCAGGTTGCTCAGTTGCTCGCCCAGCTGTTTGATCTCGCGGTCTTCATAGGCCACGTTGTCCACGGTGTTGGCGAAGGCGAAGGGGAAACTGTAGTCGGTGAGGTTGGCCTTGCGCGCGGCGGCCAGGCTCTTTTGCAGGTAGTCGAGGCGGCGCTGGTTTTCCAGGGCCTGGTCGCGGTAGCCGTTGAGCGACTGCTCCTCGGTGTTGATGGCATTCAGGCGGAAGGTGATCTCTTCCTTGGGGTCGGAGGCGTGGGCCGCTTCCAGCAGGGCCTGGCGCTGGCCTTCGAGGTCGTCCAGGCGCGACTGGTACTGGGCCTTCTTCTGTTCATAGAAGGCTTCGGGCAGCTCGTTGGATTGCAGGTCCTGGCGGTTCTTCAGGTAGTTGGCCAACAGGCGCTCGACAAAGCGCGTGCCTTCGGCGGCATTGGCGCTGGCGTAGACGATGGAGATCACGTTGGAGCCGGGCAGGGTGCCGATCTTCAGGTCCTTGACCGCCTGCTCGGTGAAGGCATCCAGGCGGGTGTCGCGCACTGGGTCCACGGCCAGGCCGAACCAGCCGCGAATCGGGTTGATCAGGTGGTTGCGCAGCGGGTCGACCAGGCCGTTGCCGATCGGCTTGAACAGCAACCGGGTCAGCAACCCCTCGTTGCCGCCGAACTGCCCTTCACTGCGCAGCTGGTCGATGGTGGCGCGGATCAGGGTCGGCGAGCGGAGGATATTGCTCTCGGTTTCCATATCCGCCAGGGACGGCGGGATGAACTTGTCGCTGTCCGGGGCGAGCACGGTGTTGGCGTCGGTCTGCGACAGTTTCTTGGACTGCACAATCACTTCCGCGGTGATCTCGAAGCTTTGCTTGAGCACCAGCGGCAGCAGCAGGGCAAGCAGGGCGAAACCCAGGAACACCCGCTTGATCAGGCGTCGATTGACGAAGAACACGAGGAGAAACTCGTGCAGGTAGTTTTCGATCTTGGTCATCGAGAGGGAACTCAGTTGTTGTTCGTTTCTTTGTTGTCGACGCGGTAGCCGAAGCTGAACCCGACACCCTGGAACATGATCACGTCCGCCAGCTGCTTGCTCAGGGCGCCGGCCTTGGCCAGGCGGGTCTTGGGCACGTAGAGCAGGTCGTCCGGCTGCAGGTAGGCAAATTGCAGGGCCTTGCCATCCAGCGCGGCGCTGGCGTCATACACCCGGGCCTGCACCTGGTTGCCCTGGCGGCGCATGATCACCACCGAGTCCAGGCGCGCGCTGGGGGCGCTGCCCTTGGCCAGGGTCAGGGCTTCGAGCACCGAGATCGGCCGGCGGATCGGGTAGGCGCCCGGCTGGCCCACTTCGCCCATGACAAACACTTCATTGGCGGCGGTGGTCTTGAGCAGGATGTCGACGCTGACCTGGCCCACTTCCTTGGCGTAGCGCTGGTTGATCAGGCTTTGCAGCTCGCTAAGGCTCTTGCCCTGCAACGACAGGCTGCCCAGCAGCGGGAAGCTGGCGCGGCCGTCGGAGCCCACCACGATTTCCCGGCTCAGGCCGGTGGCGGGGTTGGTCAGGCTGGTGCGCAGGTTGTCCAGCTGGGCCATGGCGTGGGAGATCGAGAAGGTGATCTGCGGTTTCTTCAGCACCTTGGCGTAGCGGCTTTCCAGGGTCTGCCGCGCCTGCTCCGCGGAGAGCCCGGCCACCTGCACATTGCCCACGTAGGGCATGTCGATGCTGCCGTCGGGCAGTACCAGCTTGCTGCCCCCCAGTTCCGCCGCGGTGAGGAAACTGATGTCCACCTGATCGCCAGGCTGCACCAGGTAGCGCTGCGCGCTGGTGGTGCCGATATGGAAGATCACGTCCAGCACATCCTGGGGCCGCAGCACCTGCTCGATGGGCAGCACTTCGCTGAGCTGGGCCTGGTCGGCCGGGGCGCTGAGGATCTGCACCGGCATCTGCTGCGGCTCGCGGTTGACGCAGCCGCCCAGGGCTGCGAGCAGGGCCAGGCCGAGCAGGGAGTATCTTGGCTTGTTCATGGTTACACGGTCCTTGTGCCGGTCAGAGACGGTCATAAACCCACTTGGGCATGTAGTACTTGCGGGCGTTGAACACGCTGCCGATCAGCTTGGCCTCGGCCTGGATCAGGCGTTGCGCCGCGGCCTGGGCCACTTCCCAGCGGGTTTCCTCGCTGCGCACCACCAGCACCACGCCATCCACCTGGGTGGCCAGGGTGAGAATGTCGCCGCTGCTGTACACCGGGTCGCCGTCGAGGATTACGAAGCGGTAGTCCCCGGCCAGGCTGTGCAGGCGCTCGCGCAGCAGCTCCGGGGTCAGGCGCTCGGCGTATTGCTGGCGCCGGCCCAGGGGCAGGAAGTCGAAGCCCTGGGGTTCGCCGGCCTGGATGCAGGAGGCCAGCAGCGGTGGCTGTTCGGCCAGGGCCAGGTCGAGAAAACCCTGCTGCTGATCCAGGCCCAGTTGGCGGGTCAGGCTCTGCTCGGAAAGGCTGGTGTCCACCAGCAATACCCGGCCACGGCTGCTGCGGGCCAGTTCGCTGGCCATGCTCAGGCTGCTGCTGGTGACGCCGCTGTGGCGGTTGGCGGCGGTGAGCAGGATCACCCGCAATTCCCGGTCGAGCACGGTCACCGCCAGGTTGCTTTCACTGGGGTTCTGAATTTTCAGACTGGCTAGGGTTGCTGCCGCCATATCAACTTGCTCCGTGGCCATTGAGGACCTTGAAAGGGGTTTTGATCAGGATCTTCAGGTCGAGCCAGGGGCTCTGCTGGAAGATGTAGGTCATGTCGAGGGTCACCCGGCCGTCGAAGTCCACGTCGCTGCGCCCGGACACCTGCCACAGGCCGGTGATCCCCGGGTAGATGCTCAGCCGCCCGAGGTGATGCTGCTTGTAGGTCTGGGCATGGAAGGAGGTGGGGCGCGGGCCGACGATGCGCATCTGGCCCAGCACCACGTTGATCAGGTTGGGCAGCTCGTCGAGGCTGGTACGCCGCAGGAAACCGCCGATGCCAGTGATGCGCGGGTCACGGTCGATCTTGAAATCCACCGAATCCGCGCCGTGCTTGTTCAGGTGGCGCACCGAGTCCTTCAGGGCCTCGGCGTTGACCACCATGGTGCGGAACTTGTACATGCCGAAGCGCCGACCGCGAAAACCGGTGCGCAGTTGCACGAAGAACACCGGTCCCGGGCTGGTGAGCTTGATCAGCACGGCCACCAGCAGCAGCAGCGGCGCCAGCAGCACCAGCATTACCGCAGCCAGCAAGGCCGAGGTCAGGCGCTTGCTGCGCGACAGGGTCCAGGGCCGACCACCGTCGCGGCCAGTGATCCAGCCGTGGTGCTGCAGGTCGATGGCAGCCTGCACCTTGCGCCGGAACGGGTCGTTGCGCCGGTCGATGCGGGTCGGGGCCGCGACCTCGGTCAGCGGTGCAGAGAGGGGTTTTTCCATATCCACCGGAACTACTTCCATGGCAAAGGGTTGGGAGAAAAAGGTGCGCGCCGGGTTCAGTTGCAGCCGCTGTGGTAGTAGCTCAGGTACCACTGGACGAAGTGGCGCAAGCCGTCCTCCAGGGGCACCTGGGGGCCGAACCCGGTGAGGTTTTCCAGGGCGCTGGTATCGGCGCAGGTGTTCAACACATCGCCGGGCTGCAGTGGCAGGTACTGCACCTGGGCCGGGCGGCCGAGGAGTTTTTCCAGGGTCGCCACGTAGTCCTTGAGCTCCACCGGGCGCTGGCCGCCGATATTGAACAGGCGCCAGGGCGCCATGCTGGTGGACGGGTCCGGCTGGTCCCGGTCCCACAGCGGGTCGCGCTCCGGCGGCTTGCCCAGCAGGCGCACCAGGGACTCGACTATGTCGTCGATATAGGTGAAGTCGCGCTGGTGCATGCCGTAGTTGAACAGTTGCAACGGCCGGCCCTGGCTGATGGCATCGGCGAACAGGATCGGCGACATGTCCGGCCGGCCCCAGGGCCCATAGACGGTGAAGAAGCGCAGGCCGGTGGCCGGCACACCGAACAGGTGGCTGTAGCTGTGGGCCATCAGCTCATTGGCCTTCTTGCTCGCGGCGTACAGCGACAGCGGGTGGTCGACGTTATCGCTGACCTTGAACGGCACCTGCTGGTTGGCTCCGTACACCGAGCTCGACGAGGCGTAGATCAGGTGCTGCACCGGATAGCGCCGGCACATCTCCAGCAGGTTGAGAAAACCGCTGAGGTTGCTGTCCAGGTAGGCCTTGGGGTTTTCCAGGGAATAGCGCACCCCGGCCTGGGCGGCGAGGTTGATCACCACCTGCGGGCGCACTTCGGCGAACAGCCGCTCCAGGCCCTGGCTGTCGGCCAGGTCCAGGCGTTGCACGGGGAAGTGCCCGACTTGCTGTTCCACCCAGCGCACCCGGTCGTGCTTGAGCTTGGGGTCGTAGTAGTGATTGAAATTATCCAGCCCGGTGACCTGGTGCCCATCCTTGAGCAAACGCAGTGCGGTATGGGCGCCGATAAAGCCGGCGGCCCCGGTGATCAGGATATTCATGCGCCAAGGGCCTCCGGTAGCCGATACGGCAGGCCGATGCTCAGGTAGTGCAGGCCGGCGTCCGCAGCCTGCTGCGGGTTGTAGAGGTTGCGGCCGTCGACCACCAGGCGTGCCTTGAGGGTTTCGCGCAGCAGCTTGAAATCCGCCACGCGAAAGGTCTTCCACTCGGTGCAGATCACCAGGGCATCGGCGCCTTGCAGGGCGTCGTCGCGGGTGGCGCACAGGTGCAGGTCGTCGCGGTAGCCGTACAGGCGCCGGCATTCGGTCATGGCTTGCGGGTCGAAGGCCTGGACCCGGGCGCCATGGGCCCACAGCGCTTCCATCAGGTAACGGCTGGTGGCTTCGCGCATGTCATCGGTATTGGCCTTGAAGGCCAGGCCCCACAGGGCGATCACCTTGCCCTGCAAGTTGTCACCCAGATGCGCCTTGAGCTTGCGCAGCAGCACGTGGCGCTGTTGCTCGTTGACGTTGCGCACGGTCTTGAGCATCTGCGGCTCCAGGCCGTGGCTCTCGGCGGTATGAATCAGGGCACGCAGGTCCTTGGGGAAGCACGAACCGCCAAATCCGGCACCCGGGTAGAGGAAGTGGTAGCCGATGCGCGGATCGGCGCCGATGCCCTTGCGCACGGCATTGATGTCCACCCCCAGGCGCTCGGCCAGGTTGGCCATCTCGTTCATGAAACTGATGCGCGTGGCGAGCATGGCGTTGGCCGCGTACTTGACCAGCTCAGCGCTGCGGTTATCCATGAACATCAGGCGCTCATGGCTGTGATTGAACGGCGCGTACAGCTCGCTCAGTTGCTGGCGCGGCAGTTCATGGCTGCAACCGATGATGATCCGGTCCGGACGCATGCAATCGGCCACCGCCGAGCCCTCCTTGAGGAACTCCGGGTTGGACACCACATGCACCTGCAGGCCCGAGCGGCCCAGGTCCGCCAACTGCTCGGCAACGGTCTCGATCACCAGGTCGGCGGTGCCCACCGGCACCGTGGACTTGATCACCAGGGTCTTGTCGCTGGACATCAGGCTGGCGATGTTGCGTGCCACCGCCAGCACATGGTCGAGGTCCGCCGAGCCGTCTTCGTTGGAGGGGGTGCCAACCGCGATGAAAATCACCTGGGCATGGCCCACGGCATCGCTGGCCTGGGTGCTGAAGTGCAAGCGGCCGGCCTGCTGGTTGGTTTCGATCAGGCCCGCCAGGCCCGGTTCGTGAATGGGCGGGATGGAACGTTGCAGCTGGGCGATCTTGTGGCTGTCGATATCGACACAGACCACGTTATGCCCGACATCGGCAAGCGCGACTGCCTGCACCAGACCGACATAGCCAGTACCAAAAACGCTGACTTCCACGGGAACGACCTCGTCCATGATGAGTGTGGGGTGAGGGGATGGCTCACCTTGTTAAAGAGCATGTGGCACATGGCCGCTATCGCGCTCTTTTTTTGACACTACCATAAGATAAAGACGTTTAATTGACGTTTTGCGGTGTTGCATAAATGACACATGGATGTATTTTGATTTTTTGACGCAGTTAAAATTGTTATAAAACAAAGACATAAGTCTATTGATTAAGGTCGTAATAGAAAGCGTCAAATACTTGGTTTATTTTTGCAGCGACCCAGATAATCCGACGAACGGTATTAAAGTTTGACGAAAGGCTGATGCTTTTTTGCCACTATCGACTAGCCATCGTCTTTTTCAAGGGGTTTTCTGATCGTCTCGACAGTTTTTTTGACGGGTTTTTCTGAGGTCGAAAATTGGCGGAATTGATCGATTTATTTTGGCGCAGACAGCGCTCGCTTGACTCGGTTGCCTTATCGGGGAGCGACCGGGGAGTCAGACTAAAGTCGGGTGGGTCGAGCCAAGGCTATCTGCCACCATTGGCGATTCTCATTGATTCAATCAATTCAGCCTGCGCTCATCGATCAGCAGGGTGAATTTCTCCTGGGTCTTTTTCTTTACCTCGCGTCACTGATTTTCTGCTGGAGCCCGTTCATGCGTCCCCCTTTGCCCCTACTCAATCCGCGCCCGCTGCTGGGCCTTGGAGCGGCTGCCCTGTGCGCCGGTTTTGCCCCCCTGGCCGACGCCGGTGGTTTCTTCGAGGACAGCAGCGCCAAGCTCGAATCGCGCACGGTGTATTTCAATCGGGATTTTCGTGACGGTCACACCCGCACCGAGCAAGGAGCTTCCAAGCGCGAGGAGTCGGCCCAGGGCTTTATCCTCAATCTGCAATCGGGCTACACCGAGGGCACCCTGGGTTTCGGCCTGGATGCCCTGGGCATGCTCGGGCTCAAGCTGGACTCCAGCCCGGACCGCAGCAACAGCGGCCTGCTGCCCTCCAGCGGGCATGACCCGCGGGGTTCGGCGGACCAGTACGCCAAGCTGGGGCTGACCGCCAAGGTGCGCCTGTCACAGACCGTGCTGAAATACGGCGCACAACTGCCCGACCTGCCGCTGCTCAAGTACAACGACGGGCGCCTGCTGCCCACTATGTTCAATGGCGCGGTACTGACCTCCAAGGAAGTCAAGGACCTGACCCTGACCGCCGCACGCCTGGACCAGTACACCGCCCGGGATTCCACCGATGCCCAGGACATCCGCGTGCACTGCAAGAACAAGCGCTATGCGTGCAATACCAAGGCCGACCACTTCGACACCTACGGCCTGGACTACAAGTTCAACGAGCGCCTGAGCGGCCAGTACCACTACGCCGAGCTGGACGATATCTACCGCCAGCACTTCGTCGGCCTGCTGGCCAACCAGCCCTTGGGGCCAGGGGTATTGAAAGGTGATTTGCGCCTGATCAAGAGTGACGACAGCGGCGCGGCCCGGGCCGGCAGCATCGACCACCGGGCCCTGAGCGGCATGCTCGGCTACAGCCTGAGTGGCCACGTGTTCAGCGCCGGCTGGCAGCGCATGTACGGCGACAACTCGATGCCCTACCTGGATGGCAGCAACCCCTACCTGGTGAACTATGTGCAGGTCAACGACTTCGCGGCGATCCAGGAGCGTTCCTGGCAGCTGCGCTACGACTACGACTTCAAGGCCGTGGGCCTCAATGGCCTGAGCTTTCTCACCCGTTATGTCAGCGGTGACAACATCAAGGTGCCGGGCAGCCTGCGCGAAGGCCGCGAGTGGGAGCGCGACAGCGAGCTCAAGTACGTGGTGCAGAGCGGCACCTTCAAGGATGTGAGCCTGCGCCTGCGCAACGCCACCTACCGCAGCAACTACCAGCAGATCGCCCGCGACATGGATGAAACCCGCTTGATCGTCAGCTACAACTTCTCGGTCTTCTAACAGAAGCAGCAGCAGGAGCAGCGGCAAGCGGCAAGTTTTCAGCTTGAAGCTTGAAGCTTGAAGCTTGCCGCTTGTGGCTTAGAGCTGATGCCGGTAAGGCAGGTCCGGCCCGGTCCGGCTGCAGGTCAGCGCTGCGGCGCCCACGGCGAAACGCAGTTGTGCGTCGATCTGCTCCCGACTCAGGCGCTCCAGGCCCGCCGGTGAATCCATTCCTTGTTCGGCCAGCCAGGTCAGCAACGCGGCCTGGAAGGTGTCACCGGCACCCACGGTGTCGGCCACCTTGACTGCTTGCGCCGGCACCGACCAGCTGCCATGGCGGCGGCTGAACACCGTCGCGCCCTGGCTGCCACGGGTCAGGAACACCAGTTGGCAACGCTGCTGCAGCCAGCCCTGGACCAGCCCCTGCACATCCTGCCCGGGGTAGAGCAGGGACAGGTCCTCGTCACTGACCTTGATCAGGTCGGCATAACCCACCAGTTCACCGATGCGCTGGCGCCAGAGCTGGATATCCGGCTGCGGATTGAGCCGCACATTGGGGTCCAGGCTGATCAGGCGGCGCCCCTGCTCGCGACGCACCAGGGCCAGCAAGGTGTCGGCAATAGGTTGCACCACCAGGGAAAAGGAGCCGATATGCAGGCCGCGCACCTGCTCATCCAGCAGCGGCAGGTGTTCCACCAGCAATTGCCGGTCGGCGCAGCCTTCGCCGCGAAAGCTGTAGTGCGGCGAGCCGTCGGCGCCTACCGCGACCATGGCCAGGGTGGTGGGGGCGGCGAATTCCTGCAAGTAGCGGGTGTCCACCCCTTCGCTTTCCAGCACCCGGCGCAGGCGCTGACCCAGGTAGTCGCTGGACAGCCCGGCCAGCAGCGCGCTATTCACACCCAGGCGGCGCAGCCCCAGCGCCACATTGAAGGGAGAGCCGCCGGCAATCGCCTGGAACGCCACTTGATTGAGTGGCCCTTCGGCCTGATCGGCGCTGAAAAAATCGAACAGCGCTTCGCCACACACCAGATACATAGTCATTCGCTCGTCAAAGGGTTGAAAGAAGCTTCAGGTAATCCGCGTACAGCGCCTCGTAGGCCACCATTTGCTCGGCCCGGGGCTGGCATTGGCTGTAGGGGTCGAGGCTGACGCAACGCTCGCACAGTTGTTGCAGCTCAAGGTTAGGGTCGCTTTGCCGGCCGTGGCACCAGGCGGCCTGGATCGCCGCGCCCAGGGCTGCGGCTTCGGTTTCGCGAGGGCAGATCACCTCGGTGCCCATGATATCGGCGACCATCTGCCGCCACAGCGGACTTTTCGCACCACCGCCTATCAGGCGGATGCTGCGGCTTTGCAGGCCATTGGCGCGCAGCAGATCAAGGCCGTAGCGCAGGCCCAGGGTGCAGCCCTCGACCACGGCGCGGCACAGATTGGCCTGGGTCAGGTTGTCCAGGGTCATGCCCAGCAACTGGCCACGGGCCTGGGGCAGGGCGGGCACCCGTTCGCCATTGAAAAACGGCAACAGGCGCAGGCCTTCGGTACCGATCGGCGCCTCGGCCACCCGCAGGTTGAAGGTGGCCAGGTCCAGCTCCAGCAGTTCACGCACCTTATGGGTGGCATTGGTCAGGTTCATGCTGCAGATCAGCGGCAGCCAACCGCCGCTGGAAGAGCAGAAGCAGGCCACCTCGGCTTCCCCGGCCACCTGCGGCTGGTCACTGTAGGCATACAGGGTGCCGGATGAACCCAGGCTCATGGTGATGATGCCGGGGCGGATATTACCGGTGCCTATGGCGCCGAGCATATTGTCGCCACCGCCGCTGGCCACCAGGGCCTCGGGGTTGATGCCCAGTTGCCGGGCAATCTCGGGCAATACCCGGCCCACGGCCTGGTGGGATTCGATCAGCTGCGGCAGCGCCTGTTCAAGGCCACCGCTGGGGTCGATATGGGCCAGCAGCGGGCGATCCCAGTCGCGGCGCCGCACATCGAAATAGCCAGTGCCGGAGGCATCGCCGTATTCGCTGCAACAGCGCCCGCTGAGCCAGAAATTGAGGTAGTCGTGGGGCAGCAGGATATGGCCGATGCGCTGCAGCAACTGCGGGTGCTGCTCCAGGGTCCAGAGCAGCTTCGACACCGTATAGCCCGGGGCGAGGGCCAGCCCCAGGCGTTCCAGGGAACCGCGGGTGCCCCCCAGGTGCTCCAGCAGGCGCTGGTTTTCAGCGCTGCTTTCGGTGTCGCACCAGAGCTTGGCCGGGCGCAGCACCTGGCCCTGTTTGTCCAGCAGCACCAGCCCGTGCTGCTGGGCCGAGACGCCAATGCCGAGGATGTCCCGGCCATCCACCCCCGCCACCTGCAACGCCTGGTGCACGGCGGCGGTGCTGGCGTGCAGCCATTGCTCGGGTTCCTGCTCGCGCCGGCCATTAGCGCCGCTGATCAGGCTGTGGGGCGCGCTGCCCAGGCCCAGCACTGCACCGCTGTGGCTGTCGAGGATCAGCGCCTTGGTGCCCTGGGTGCCGCAATCGATACCGAGAAAAAGCCTGGCTGTGGTCATTGTGGGTTCCTGATCAAAGCGCCTGCCGTGCCAGCAGGCGTTCCAGTGTCTGGCTCACGCCCCGTTCACGCAGGCTATTGAAGCAGCGTTCGAAGGCTTCGACGAATGACCGGCTGCGGGGGATCTCCAGGCCGAAGATGGCTTCCACCCCCAGCAGGCGCTGGGCCAGGTGCTGGTCGTCGGCCACCAGGGCCTGGCAGAAATCGGCCCGAGGGTCGGCAATCGGGTAGGGCTCGCCGCGCTCGTCCACACCCCGCAGGTACAGGGCCCAGGCCGCCACCACCAGGGCCAGGCGCTCGGTGTCGGCACCGCTGGCGATCAGCCGGTTGAGGGTTGGCACAATGAATTTCGGCAGTTTCGACGAGCCGTCGCTGCACACCCGCTGCAATTGGTCGGCGATCGCCCGGTTGGCAAAGCGCTGCAGCAGGGTGGCCTTGTACTGTTCCAGGTCGATGCCCGGCACTGGCGCCAGTTGCGGGGTCACGTCCTGGTCCATAAAGGCCCGCAGGTAGGCGACGAACAGCGGGTCGGCGAGGGTTTCGTGGACATAGCGGTAGCCCTTGAGAACCCCCAGGTAGGTCAGCGCCAGGTGGCTGCCGTTGAGCAGCTTGATCTTCATTTCCTCGTAGGGCGTGACGTCGTCGGTGAACTGCACCCCCACCTGTTCCCAGGCCGGTCGGCCCTGGCTGAAGCGGTCTTCCAGCACCCACTGCACAAAGGGTTCGCAGACCACCGGCCAGGCATCGTCGATGCCGTGCTCGTCGTGCAGTTGCAGGCGGTGGGCGCTGCTGGTCATGGGGGTGATGCGGTCGACCATGGCATTGGGAAAGCTCACGTGGGTGGCGATCCAGTCGTGCAGGTCGGCGTCGCGCCGGGCGGCGAAGGCCAGGAGCGCCTTGCGCGTGACGTCGCCGTTGTGCGGCAGGTTATCGCAGGACATCAGGGTAAAGGCCGGGATGCCTGCGGAGCGGCGCTTGGCCAGGGCTGCGCAGAGAAAGCCGAAGACGCTGCGCGGCTGCTGCGGGTGGGCCAGGTCATGCTGGATCTGCGGCAGGTGCAGCATGAACTCGCCGCTGCTGTCGTCGATGCAGTAGCCGCCCTCGGTAATGGTCAGGGAGACGATGCGGATCTGCGGGCTGGCCAGCTTGTCGATCACCGCCTGGGGATCGTCCTCGGCCAGCAGCATCTGCTCGATGGCGCCGATCACCCGCACCGGGTGGCCTCCGCCATCGCCCAGCTGATACAGGCTGTAGAGGTAATCCTGGCTTGCCAGGTCATCCCGGGCGCGGCGGTCCTCGGCGCGCAGGCCGACCCCGCAGATGCTCCAGTCTAGGCTCCAGCCCTGGTTCATCAGGGCATCGGTGTAATAGGCCTGGTGGGCCCGGTGAAAACCGCCGACGCCGATATGCACCATGCCCTGCTGGGTGTCGGCGCGGGTATAGCGCGGAATCTGCACCTGCAGCGGCAGTTGGCTGAGGTTGAAGCGATTGAGTTTCATCAAGAGGCTCTCGGCAATCAGGCGGCGGCGCGCAGGGGGCGGTGGACGGCGACGCCCTGGGCGTCGAACAGGTGACAATGCTCGGGGTTCAGGCGCAGGTGCAGTTGCTCGCCGTAGCGGCTGGCCAGATCACCGCGGATGCGCAGGGTCAGGGCCTCGCCGGAGGCGCTGCGGACATGGCAGAAGGTGTCGCTGCCCAGGCGCTCGGCGACATCGGCGGTCACCGCCAGGCTGCCGGGGCCGGGGACGCCCAGTTCCAGGTGCTCGGGACGAATGCCCAGGGTCACCGTGCTGCCCGGATGCAACTGCGCGCCGCTTTGCTCCAGGCGCAGGCAGGCCCCGGCTTGCAATTGCACCTCGCAGCCGCGGGCATCCACCTGGGTGATGCGGCCCTTGAGAAAACCCATTTTCGGCGTGCCGAGAAAACCGGCGACAAACAGGTTGGCCGGACGGTGGTAGAGCTCCATTGGCGAGCCCACCTGTTCCACCCGACCGCCATTGAGCACCACCACCTTGTCGGCCAGGGTCATGGCTTCCACCTGGTCGTGGGTGACGTAGATCATGGTGGCCTGCAACTCCTGGTGCAGGCGCGCCAGCTCCAGGCGCATCTGCACTCGCAGCGCGGCATCGAGGTTGGACAGCGGCTCGTCGAACAGGAAGATCTTCGGGTTGCGCACTATGGCCCGGCCAATCGCCACTCGCTGGCGCTGGCCGCCGGACAGCTGCTTGGGCTTGCGTTCGAGCATGGGTCCCAGTTCGAGGATGCGCGCCGCCTCATCGACCTTCTGCCGCACCAGGGCCTTGTCGACGCCGGCCAGGTCCAGGGCGAAGGACATGTTCTTGCGCACGCTCATGTGCGGGTACAGGGCGTAGGTCTGGAACACCATGGCCAGGTCGCGCTTGGCCGGGCTGACCTCGGTGATATCGCGGCCATCGAGTTCGATGCGGCCGCCGCTGACCTCTTCGAGCCCGGCGATCAGCCGCAGCAAGGTGGATTTGCCGCAGCCCGAGGGGCCAACGAACACCACGAATTCCTTGTCGCGCACTTCAAGGTCGATGCCCTTGATGATGTCGAAGCCTTCGAAGCCTTTTTGCAGATTGCTGATTTTCAGATGGGCCATGGTGGGCCTCCGCTTGTTCTTATTCAGATTTGAGTTGTAGGAGGCGATTCATTTCACTGCGCCAAAGGACAGGCCGCGCACCAGCTGCTTCTGGCTGATCCAGCCGAAGATCAGGATTGGCGCGCAGGCCAGGGTCGAGACGGCCGAGAGCTTGGCCCAGAACAACCCCTCGGGGCTGGAGTAGGAGGCCACCAGGGCCGTCAGCGGGGCGGCGTCGGCGGACGTGAGGTTGAGTGACCAGAAAGCCTCGTTCCAGCACAGGATCAGCGACAGCAGCACGGTGGAGGCCAGGCCGCCCTTGGCGATCGGCAGCAGTACCCGGAGCATTTCCTGGGGCAGGGTGGCGCCATCCAGGCGCGCGGCTTCGAGGATGTCCCGGGGGATGTCCTTGAAGTAGGTGTACACCATCCACACCAGGATCGGCAGGTTGATCAGGCTGTAGATCAGGATCAGCACCAGGCGCGTGTCCAGCAGGCCGAAGCTCTTGGCCAGCAGGTAGATCGGCATCAGCACCCCCACCGGCGGCAGCATCTTGGTGGAGAGCATCCACAGCAGGGTGCGCTGGGTGTTGCGGGTTTCAAAGAAGGCCATGGAGTAGGCCGCCGGCACCGCCACCAGCAGCGCCAGGGCGGTGGCGCTGAAGGAAATCAGCAGCGAGTTCCAGGCGAAGCTCGCGTAGTTGCTGCGCTCCTGGATATGCAGGTAGTTCTCCAAGGTCGGGGTGAAGAGCAACTGCGGCGGCGTGGCGAAGGCGTCGATCTCGCTCTTGAAGCTGGTCAGCACCATCCACAAGATCGGGAAGAAGATCAGGATCGCGATGGCCCAGGCCAGGGTGCCCAGCAGCAGGCTGTGCAGGCGTCGGGATTGTTGCAGGGTCATGACGGGCTCCTCAGCGCGGGTCGGTCAGGTTCTTGCCGAGCATCCGTACCAGGATGATCGCGGCGATATTGGCGATCAGCACGGCGATCAGGCCGCCGGCCGAGGCCATGCCCACGTCGAACTGCACCAGGGCCTGGTTGTAGATCAGGTACGCCAGGTTGGTGGAGGCATAGCCCGGGCCGCCGTTGGTGGTGGTGAAGATCTCGGCGAACACCGACAGCAGGAAAATCGTCTCGATCATCACCACCACCGCGATCGGCCGCGCCAGGTGCGGCAGGGTCAGGTGCCAGAAGATCGCGATCGGCCCGGCGCCATCCAGGCGCGCGGCCTCTTTCTGTTCCTGGTCCAGGGACTGCATGGCGGTCATCAGGATCAGGATGGCGAACGGCAGCCACTGCCAGGAAACGATGATGATGATCGACAGCAGCGGGTAGTGGGCCAGCCAGTCCACCGGCTGGGCGCCGAAGCACTTCCACAGGGCGGCGAGAATCCCCGACACCGGGTGGAAGATCAGGTTCTTCCAGATCAGCGCACCCACCGTCGGCATGATGAAGAACGGCGAAATCAGCAGCACCCGCACCAGGCCCCGGCCAAGGAAATCGCTGGCCTCCAGCAGGGCACTGATCAGTACGCCGAACACCACGCTGATCAGCAGAACGCTGCCCACCAGCAACAGGGTGTTGACGGCCCCGGGCAAAAAGCCTGAGTCGCTGAGGAAGTAGCTGAAGTTCTCCAGGCCGACGAACTGGTTTTCACCGGGGTACAGCAGGTTGTAGCGGATCAGCGAAAAGTACAGGGTCATGCCCAGGGGCACGATCATCCACAGCAGCAACAGCGCCACCGAAGGGCTGACCAGGAACCCGCCGGGATGGGCCGTGCGCCGCTTGCGCGGCGCGGCCTGGGGCTGCACATGGAGCTTGGCAGTCGAGGTATTCATAAGGCTCACAACCAGTTGGGTACAAGGGCGCGCAACACCGCGCCGGTATGACCGGGCTGCGCCGGGCTATTTCGGGTAGCCGGCGCGTTGCATGTCGCGGCTGGTGCTCTGCTGGGCCGCGGCCAGGGCCTGATTCACGCTGTTCTGGCCGATCAGCGCGGCAGAGAACAACTTGCCGACCTGAGTGCCAATGGCCTGGAACTCGGGAATGGTCACCAGCTGGATGCCCACATAGGGCACCGGACGCGCGCCCGGCTGGCGCGGATTGGCGGCCTGCAGCGCTTCCAGGGTGACCTTGGCAAAGGGCGCGGCGCTCATATAGGCCGCACTGTAGGTGGAGGCGCGGGTTCCCGGCGGCACATTGGCGATACCGTCCTTTTGCGCCACCAGCGCCGCGTATTCCTTGGAGGTGGCCCAGGTGGCGAAAGTCTTGGCGGCGTCCTTGGCCTTGGAGCTGGCGGGGATCGCCAGGGCCCAGGAGTACAGCCAGGCGCTGCCCTGGTCGGTGACCTGGTGCGGGGCGAAGGCAAAGCCCACCTGTTCGGCGACCCTGCTCTGGCTCTTGTCGGTGACGAAGGAGCCGGCGACGCTGGCATCGACCCAGATCGCGCACTTGCCGCTGTTGAACAGCGCCAGGTTTTCGTTGAAGCCGTTGCTCGAGGCCCCCGGCGGGCCGGATTTCTGCATGTTATCGACGTAAAAATTCAGGGCGTTCTTCCACTCCGGCCCGTTGAACTCTGCCTGCCACTTTTCATCGAACCAGCGCGCGCCATAGCTGTTGGCCAGGGTGGTGATCAGCGCCATGTTCTCGCCCCAGCCAGCCTTGCCCCGCAGGCACAGGCCGTACTGCTCCTGCGCGGGCTGGTTGAGCTTGGCGGCGAATTCGCCGATCTGCTCCCAGGTCGGGCGTTCGGGCATGCTCAGGCCAGCCTTGGCGAACAGGTCGGTGCGGTAGTAGGTCATCGAGCTTTCAGCGTAGAACGGCAGGGCATACAGGCTGCCCTTGACCGACAGGCCTTCGCGCACCGAGGGGAAGATGTCCTCCAGGTCATAGCTGGCGGGCAAGTCCTGCATGGCTTGCAGCCAGCCCTTGGCACCCCACAGGGCGGCTTCGTACATGCCGATGGTGAGCACGTCGAACTGCCCGCCCTGGGTGGCGATATCGGTGGTCAGGCGCTGGCGCAGCACGTTTTCTTCCAGCACCACCCAGTTCAGCTTGATGTCTGGGTGCTCGGCCTCGAAGGTCTTGGACAGGCGCTGCATGCGGATCATGTCGCTGTTGTTGACGGTGGCGATGGTCAGGGTCTGGGCGCCGAGGGCGAGGCTGCTGAGGGTCATGCAGGAGGCAAGGAGCAGGGCGTGGTTGCGAGTTTTCATCTATCACTCCTGTTCTGCGCCGCGGGTGGCGACAGAAGGACGCTTATTGTTGTTATGCCTTCCACCTGGGGTGGAAGAATCTGCGCTGATTACAGCCGCTTGGCCAAGGGCCTGACAAATCATCCCTGACACTGCCATCGATACTTTTTTGCACTGCTGCTGAAGGCTGATACCCGGGCGACAGGCGGTTTACCGTTTTGTGGTTATAACGGGGCGGGTGAATCCGTATCGGTTTCAAGGCTCTGGCGGAGCGCCCCTTAGCCCAAAGCCCACTGGATTTTTCCCGCTCACTGCCTAAGATGGCCGTCCTAGCCCTTGTCCTGGAACGCCTTGGCCACGATGTCGGAAAAAGACACCATCTCCCTGCAACTGGTGCGCGAGGCGCTGCTGCAAAGCTGTGCGCCGGGCGCCGCCACCGAGGAAGTGCTGCACAAGGTCGGCATCGACCCCGCCGGCCTGCTCCTGGCCAGCGGCCGGGTTCCGGCCAATGCCTATGCGCGGCTCTGGCGCCTGCTGGCACGGCGCCTGGACGATGAGTTCTTCGGCATGGACCCGCGGCGCCTGCGCTCGGGCAGCCTGGCCTTCATGTGCCGTGCGGCCATGGCCCAGCCGAACCTGGCGGCGGGGCTGGATTCGGTGCTGGGCTTCCTCTCGCTGATGCTCGAACACCTGCCGGCACAATTGGTGCGCCAGCAGAGCCTGGCGGAGATCGTGCTGCTGGAGGAAGAGCCGCAGCCGCGCCGGGCCTTCACCTACTTCACCTACTGGATGATCGTGCATGGCGTGGCCTGCTGGCTGGCGGGGCGACGGATTCCGATCCTGGCCATCGAGCTGCGCTGCCCTGAACCGGATTTCTGCGACGACTACCGGGTGATGTTCTCCGACAACCTGCGTTTCGACCGCCCGCGCACGCGGATGATCATCGCCGCCGACGACCTGGACCTGCCGATCAAGCGTAGCCCGGAAGAGCTCAAGCGTTTCCTGGCCCTGGCCCCGGCCAATATCCTGGTGAAATACCGCGACCCCGAAAGCCTGGGTAGCCGCATCAAGCAGCAGTTGCGCCAGTTGCCGGGGGAGCAGTGGCCGGAGAGCGAGAGCCTGGCCCAGAGCCTGTGCATCTCCGCCTCGACCCTGCGCCGGCGCCTGGCGGAAGAGGGCCAGAGCTACCAGGGGCTCAAGGACAGCGTGCGCAAGGAGTTGGCGATTCTCTGGCTGGCGGAGCCGCAGATCAGCTTCGCCGAGATCGCCCAGCGCCTGGGGTTTGCCGACACCAGTTCGTTCTACAAGGCGTTTCGCAAGTGGTCCGGTTCCAACCCCGGGCACTATCGCAGCCTGATCCTCAACGACCCGCAATAGCCTGCATCAACGCCAGCCTGGCCTACAGCGCCCTATCGTAGGAGCCGGCTTGCCGGCGAAAGGGCCCTTGAGCCATGCATCGCCCTTGTGGACGCCTTCGCGGGCAAGCGGAACGCCGCCCGGCCCGCTCCTATCGGGCGCTGACAATCGGGGGCTCTTGGCCAAAGCGGTCACGCAACTTGAGAGCTTTGACCATTGTCCAGCGAGGGCTCTGGCGCCAGTATTTGCCTGATTTTCATGCGGTTCCCATCCTAATAAGAACAGCGAGGGATTCTGGCAATGCGCAACTACCTGTCCGCCACCAAGGATTTCAACTACCAGCACACCGTCGACAGCACCCTTGCGGGTTCGTTGTCTGCCCTCAATGCCTGTGTCGAATGTTGTGACCGGCATGCATTGCCCGGTCGTATCGCGTTGTTCTGGGAAGGCCGGGACGGCAGCAGCGCCAGCTACACCTTCAGCGAACTCAAGGAGCAGGCCGGGCGCCTGGCCAATTTCCTCCAGGCCCAGGGCGTGGGCCGCGGCGACAAGGTCGCCGGGCTGCTGCCGCGCAATGTCGAGCTGCTGATCACCGTGCTGGCCACCTGGCGCATCGGCGCGGTGTACCAGCCGCTGTTCACCGCCTTCGGCCCCAAGGCCATCGAGCATCGGTTGCACAGCTCCCAGGCCAAGCTGGTGGTCACCGATGCAGTCAACCGGCCCAAGCTTGCCGAAGTGGCCGACTGCCCGACCACAGTCACGGTGGGCGGCGCCAAGGGGCAGGGCATAGTGCGCGGCGATTTCAGCTTCTGGGCCGAACTGGCGCAGTACCCGGCCCAGTGCGAGCCGGTGCTGCTGAGCGGCGAAGAGCCCTTTCTGTTGATGTTCACCTCGGGCACCACCGGCCCGTCCAAGGCCCTGGAAGTGCCGCTCAAGGCCATAGTCGCGTTCCAGAGCTACACCCGCGATGCGGTGGACCTGCGCCCCGAGGACGCGTTCTGGAACGTCGCCGACCCGGGCTGGGCCTATGGCATCTATTTCGGCGTCACCGGGCCCCTGGGCCTGGGTCATCCGATCACCTTCTACGATGGCCCCTTCACCCTGGAAAGCACCTGCCGGGTGATCAACAAGTACGGCATCACCAACCTCACCGGCTCACCCACGGCCTACCGCCTGCTGATTGCCGGCGGCGACGCTTTCGCCCGGTCGATCAAGGGCCGCTTGCGCATTGTCAGCAGCGCCGGCGAGCCGCTCAACCCGGAAGTCATCCGCTGGTTCGCCGAGCAGTTGGAGGTGGTGATCCACGATCACTACGGCCAGACCGAGCTGGGCATGGTGCTGTGCAACCACCACGGTCTTGCGCACCCGGTGCATGTCGGTGCCGCCGGCTTTGCCTCGCCGGGCCACCGCATCGTGGTGCTCGATGAGCAGTACCAGGAGCTGGGCGTGGGCCAGCCAGGGATTCTCGCCATCGACCGCAGCCAGTCGCCGATGTGCTGGTTCGCCGGTTATGCCGGGGTGCCGACCAAGGCCTTTGTCGGCGACTACTACCTCAGCGGCGATACCGTGGAGTTGAACCAGGACGGCAGCATCAGTTTCGTTGGCCGCAGCGACGATGTGATCACCACCTCCGGCTACCGGGTCGGCCCCTTCGATGTGGAAAGCGCGCTGATCGAGCACCCGGCCGTGGTGGAAGCGGCGGTGGTGGGCAAGCCCGACCCGGAGCGCACCGAGCTGGTGAAAGCCTTCGTGGTGCTCAGCGAGCAGTACCGCGCTACCCCGGAGTTGGCCGAGGAGTTGCGCCAGCATGTGCGCAAGCGCCTGGCGGCTCATTCCTACCCCCGTGAAATCGAATTTGTCAGCGACTTGCCCAAGACCCCCAGTGGCAAGTTGCAGCGCTTTATCTTGCGCAACCAGGAAATCGCCAAGGCTCAAGAGGCCACGGCGGCAACAGTCAACGCCTGAACAGGGTTTCAACGATGCAGATTGCAAACAAGGTTTTTCTTGTCAGTGGCGGGGCATCCGGCCTCGGTGCAGCCAGTGCTGAAATGCTTGTCGCCGCTGGCGCCAAAGTGATGCTGGTGGACCTCAATGGCGAGGCCGTGGCGGCCAAGGCCCAGCAGCTGGGCTGCCACAGCGTGGTGGCGGACATCAGCCAGGAGGCCGCTGCCGAAGCGGCGGTGCAGGCGGCGGTCAAGGCCTATGGCGGCCTCAACGGCCTGGTCAACTGCGCCGGCATCGTGCGCGGCGAGAAGGTCCTGGGCAAGAACGGCCCCCACGCCCTGGCCAGCTTCAGCCAGGTGATCAACGTCAACCTGATCGGCAGCTTCAACCTGCTGCGCCTGGCCGCCGCGGCCATCGCCGAAACCCAGGCCGACGCAGACGGCGAGCGCGGGGTGATGATCAACACCGCCTCCATCGCCGCCTTCGACGGGCAGATCGGCCAGGCCGCCTATGCCGCCTCCAAGGGCGCCATCGCCAGCCTGACCCTGCCGGTGGCCCGCGAGCTGGCGCGCTTCGGCATCCGGGTGATGACCATTGCCCCGGGGATCTTCGAAACCCCGATGATGGCCGGCATGAGCGACGAAGTGCGCGCCGGCCTGGCCGCTGGCGTGCCATTTCCGCCGCGCCTGGGAAAACCTGCCGAGTACGCCGCGCTGGTGCGGCATATCATTGAAAACAGCATGCTCAACGGCGAGGTGATCCGTCTCGACGGCGCCTTGCGCATGGCCGCCAAGTAAGGAGGATTTATCATGTCCATTGCTCAAGATCCGATTGTCATCGTCAGCGCCGTGCGCACCCCCATGGGCGGGTTCCAGGGCGAACTCAAGGGCCTCAGCGCCCCGCAACTGGGCGCCGAAGCCATTCGCGCCGCAGTGCAACGGGCCGGTATCGGCGCCGATTCCGTGGAGGAAGTGCTGTTCGGTTGTGTGCTGTCCGCCGGCCTCGGCCAGGCCCCGGCACGTCAGGCAGCCCTGGGCGCCGGCCTGGACAAGGGCACCCGCTGCACCACCCTGAACAAGATGTGCGGCTCCGGCATGGAGGCGGCGATCCTGGCCCACGACATGCTGGCTGCCGGCAGTGCCGAGGTGGTGATCGCCGGGGGCATGGAAAGCATGTCCAACGCGCCCTACCTGCTGGACCGCGCCCGCAGTGGCTACCGCATGGGCCATGGCAAGGTGCTCGACCACATGTTCCTCGACGGTCTGGAAGACGCCTACGACAGGGGCCGCTTGATGGGCACCTTCGCCGAGGACTGCGCCCAGGCCAACGGCTTCACCCGCCAGGCCCAGGATGATTTTGCCGTGGCCTCCCTGACTCGCGCCCAGCAGGCGATCAAGGACGGTGCCTTCAAGGACGAAATCGTGCCGCTGCAGGTGACCATCGGCAAGGAAAGCAAACTGATCTGCGACGATGAACAACCGCCCAAGGCCAAGCTGGACAAGATCGCCACCCTCAAGCCGGCATTCCGCGAAGGCGGCACCGTGACCGCGGCCAACGCCAGCTCGATCTCCGACGGCGCCGCGGCCCTGGTGCTGATGCGCCGCTCGCAAGCCGAAAAGCGTGGCCTCAAGCCGCTGGCGGTGATCCATGGGCACGCCGCTTTCGCCGACACCCCGAGCCTGTTCCCGGTGGCCCCGGTGGGCGCCATCGAGCGCCTGATGAAGAAGACCGGCTGGTCCCTGGACCAGGTGGACCTGTTCGAAATCAACGAAGCCTTCGCCGTGGTCAGCCTGGTGACCATGACCAAGTTGGAAATTCCCCATGCCAAGGTCAACGTGCACGGCGGCGCCTGCGCCCTGGGCCATCCGATCGGTGCCTCCGGCGCACGCATCCTGGTGACCCTGCTCTCGGCCCTGCGCCAGAAAGGCCTGAAGCGCGGTGTGGCGGCGATCTGCATTGGCGGCGGCGAAGCCACGGCCATGGCCGTTGAATGCCTGTAACGAGGACCCGTGATGTTGCCCAATGACGAACAACTGCAAATCAGCGAAGCGGCCCGGCAATTTGCCCAGGAACGGCTGAAACCCTTCGCCGCCGACTGGGACCGCGAGCACCGCTTTCCCAAGGAGGCCATCGCCGAGATGGCCGAGCTGGGCTTCTTCGGCATGCTGGTGCCGGAGCAGTGGGGCGGTTGCGACACCGGCTACCGCGCCTATGCCATGGCCCTGGAGGAAATCGCCGCCGGTGACGGCGCCTGTTCCACCATCATGAGCGTGCACAACTCGGTGGGCTGCGTGCCGATCCTCAAGTTCGGCAGCGACGAGCAGAAGGAGCGCTTTCTCAAGCCCCTGGCCAGCGGTGCCATGCTCGGTGCCTTCGCCCTGACCGAGCCCCAGGCCGGTTCCGATGCCAGCAGCCTGAAGACCCGGGCCCGGCGCGATGGCGATCACTATGTGCTCAACGGCTGCAAGCAGTTCATCACCTCCGGGCAGAACGCCGGGGTGGTGATTGTGTTCGCGGTCACCGACCCGGCGGCGGGCAAGCGCGGCATCAGCGCCTTTATCGTGCCCACCGATGCCCCGGGCTATAAGGTGGCGCGGATCGAGGACAAGCTCGGCCAGCACGCCAGCGACACCTGCCAGATCCTCTTCGAGGATGTGAAGGTGCCGCTGGCCAACCGCCTGGGGGAGGAGGGCGAAGGCTACAAGATCGCCCTGGCCAACCTCGAGGGCGGGCGCGTGGGCATTGCCTCGCAGTCGGTGGGCATGGCCCGCGCGGCGTTCGAGGCGGCGCGGGATTACGCCCGCGAGCGCGAGACCTTTGGCAAGCCGATCATCGAGCACCAGGCGGTGGCGTTTCGCTTGGCGGACATGGCCACCCAAATCGCCGTGGCGCGGCAGATGGTGCAGTACGCCGCGGCCCTGCGCGATGCCGGCAAGCCGGCCCTGGTGGAGGCCTCGATGGCCAAGCTGTTCGCTTCGGAAATGGCCGAGAAGGTCTGTTCCGCTGCCTTGCAAACCCTGGGCGGCTATGGCTATTTGAGCGACTTCCCGCTGGAGCGCATTTACCGCGACGTGCGTATCTGCCAGATCTACGAAGGCACCAGCGATATCCAGCGCATGGTCATTTCGCGCAATCTCTGACTTTTTAGCAGGAGCTGATTCATGAGCTACGAAACCATTTTGCTCGACATCAAGGACCGGGTCGGTCTGATCACCCTCAACCGCCCCCAGGCGTTGAATGCCCTGAATGCGCAGATTGTCGCCGAGGTCAACCAGGCCCTGGACCGCCTGGAAGCCGACCCGCAAATCGGCTGCATCGTCATCACCGGCTCGAAGAAGGCCTTCGCCGCCGGTGCCGACATCAAGGAAATGGCCGAGCTGAGCTACCCGCAGATCTACCTCGACGACCTGTTCAGCGACAGCGACCGAGTGGCCAACCGGCGCAAGCCGATCATCGCCGCGGTCAACGGCTTCGCCCTGGGCGGCGGCTGCGAGCTGGCCCTGATGTGCGACTTTATCCTGGCCGGTGACAACGCCAAGTTCGGCCAGCCGGAAATCAACCTCGGGGTGCTCCCGGGCATGGGCGGCACCCAGCGCCTGACCCGCGCCGTGGGCAAGGCCAAGGCCATGGAAATGTGCCTGACCGGACGCTTTATCGACGCCGTGGAAGCTGAGCGTTGCGGCATAGTCGCGCGCATCGTGCCCGCCGATGAGCTGGTGGAAGAGGCGTTGAAAGTGGCCGCGCTGATCGCCGGCAAATCGATCCCGGTGAGCATGATGATCAAGGAAAGCGTGAACCGCGCCTTCGAGGTCAGCCTGTCGGAGGGCGTGCGTTTCGAGCGTCGGGTATTCCACGCGGCCTTCGCCACCCAGGACCAGAAAGAGGGTATGGCGGCCTTTATCGGCAAGCGCGATCCGCAGTTCAAGGACCGGTAACCAAGGGCCAGATCCTGCAAGCGTCGTTGTTCGCCATCGCGGCATCCAATCGCAGCTCAGGCTGCGATTTTTTTTGCCTCGCCCGCCCCATGCCCCCCAAGAGCACTGTAGTCTTGGCCGCTTTTATGGATGATCGCCAACGGCAGCCGATAAGCCTGGCGTTGAAGATCCGTGCCGAAGGGAAGGGCTGTTCCAATGCGTCGCACTCTGCTGTTTATCGGCTGCCTGTTGCAGGCCGGCCACTGGGCTCAGGCCGCTGAGCTGCCCCTGATGGCAGGCCGTTGCTTTGCCAGTCCAGCCACGCCCGTGGTGGCCTATACCTCAGCCAGGAAGGCGTCCAGCATGCCCGTAGAACCTCGTTACCGTGCCCCCAGCACTTCACCTCGACTGGCCACCCTGGATGTGCTCGGCATCGGCATCAGCCTGGATGTGTTTCGTCAGGGGCAGGTCTGGCAGGCGTTGCAAAAGCAGAATGCCGGGCAGCCCGAGGCACGGCAGGTGGGCAGCATCCTGCCCACGGATCCCCAGCAGTATCCGCAGAGCGCCGATGACAAGGACCTGGCCTATGAAAAGCGCCAAGCGGACGCATTGGAGTTGGGGTTGTGGGACTTTCTGGAGAAATGGCCGATCCCCACCATCACGGTGGTTCGAGGCTGGGACCCACAGGCTCCGAACCTGCGTTTTACCCCTGAAAGAACGCAAAACAGCCTGTCGGCCATGGTCAATGACCTGAGAGTGAAGGCTGGGCTCCATTGGCATCGCATCCGCAATCTTCAGGACGGCATCGTCTGCAGCGACACTCCTGAAGACCTGATCGAAAACCTGTTTCAGCTGTTCGAACGTAACCCCGACCTTCCGGCGGTGCTGGTGTACGCCAAGGAAGGATTCAGCATGGCCTTCGCCCTGTCCGCCAGAAAGGCGCCCTTGATCGGGGGCGCCGGGCCACGCAAACCCGGCGAGCTCACCGATTCGATGGTCGCCATGGTGGTGGGGCGCCCCGAGCGTGTCGAGTGGCTGCGCTATTACGCGCCCTTCACCAAGGCCAACAAGAACCGCATCGATCCCGAGTTCAACGGCTGGGGCTGGCGTAAACCTGGCGTCGAGTTCCAGCCTTCAGCCTTCATCCCGCAACCTTGGACTGAGCACGCCTTTGAACAATGGGACGCCATGCCGGTGCTGGCCAAGCTGCACCGTCCGGTCAGCCTTGCCTTGCAACACCCGGCCAGCGGCAAGCGTCTTGAACCCCAGGCCCTGGCTGCGCAACTGGCCAGCGCCTGGGTCAAGGCCACGGAGGCCATTGCACCTGCTCCAGCCCGGGTGTTCTACGACGGCGGGCCGGACAGCACGCCACTGACCGCACTGGCACCGGCACTGACGGCTGCCGGCAGTTCGCTGGACCTGCGCGACTCCCGGGTGAGTTACGACCTCAGCCAACGCCTGGGCGATACCGGCGCCGCCTCACCTTTCGTGGCGATCGCGCTGGCCACCATGGCCAGTTACCAGAATGCCGACAGCAGCGTGGTGATTCCCCTGCGTCGTCAGGACCAGGCGACGATCATCAGCGTGACGTCGCCCACCCCGGGTAAAAAGCCCGTTGGCGGCCAGCCATTTGGGGTGAACCTGCGGCAGTAGATCGGTGCTGCTGCACGGCGCCAGAGCCTACAAAGATTGCAGGCAAAAAAATCGCAGCCCAGGCTGCGATTTTTTATTCCTGGCTAGCGATCACAGCAGGTAGTGCTTCAACTCCCGGGCAATCAGCAGGCGCTGGATCTCGCTGGAACCCTCGTAGATCTGGGTGATCCGTGCATCACGGTAGTAGCGTTCCACCGGATAGTCTTCCAGGTAGCCGTAGCCGCCATGGATCTGCATCGCCGAGGAGCAGACCTTCTCGGCGATTTCCGAGGCGAACAGCTTGGCCTGGGACGCCTCCGACAGGCACGGCTGGCCGGCGCTGCGCAGGCGCGCGGCATGGAGGATCAGCAGGCGCGCGGCATTCAGCCGGGTGTGCATGTCGGCCAGCAGGTTGGCGATGCTCTGGTGCTCGATGATCGGCTTGTCGAACTGCACCCGCTCGCGGGCGTAGCCCAGTGCCGCTTCGAAGGCTGCGCGGGCGATGCCCAGGGCCTGGGCGGCGATGCCGATGCGCCCGCCTTCGAGGTTGGACAGGGCAATGGCCAGGCCCTTGCCGCGCTCGCCCAGCAGGTTGGCCTCAGGGATGGTGCACTGATTGAGGGTGACCGCGCAGGTATCCGAAGCACGAATGCCCATCTTGTGCTCGGTGCGATCGACGATAAAACCTGGGGTGTCGGTGGGCACCAGGAACGCCGACAGGCCTTTCTTGCCCAGCTCTGGATCGGTAACGGCAAACACAATCGCCAACTGCGCGCGCTTGCCATTGCTGACGAACTGCTTGGCGCCGTTGATCACCCACTGGCCGTTGTGCAGTTCGGCGCGGGTGCGCAGGTTGTGGGCTTCGGAACCGGCCTGGGGCTCGGTGAGGCAGAAGCAGCCGATGGCCTCGCCACTGGCCAGGCGCGGCAGCCAGGCCTGTTTCTGCTCCTGGCTGCCGTAGTTGAGGATGGGCCCGCAGCCCACCGAGCTGTGGATGCTCATCAGCGCCCCGGTGGCGCCATCGCCGGCGGAGATCTCCTCCACGGCCAGGGCATAGGCCACGTAGTCCAGGTAGCTGCCGCCCCATTCCTCGGGCACCACCATGCCCAGCAAGCCCAGTTCGCCCATCTTGCGCACCAGGCCGTCGTCGATCCAGCCGGCTTTCTCCCAGGCCTGGGCATGGGGAGCGATTTCGCCGCGGGCAAAATCCCGGGCCATGTCGCGGATCATTACCTGTTCTTCGGTCAATTCGATGTCGTGCATGAGTTCAGCTCCCGCTGCCGTCGAAACCGCTGAAGAAACTCGCTACCCGTTCGGCGCCTAGCGTGGCCAGGGTGGGCGGGTTCCAGCGGGGGTTCTTGTCTTTGTCGATGATCAGGGCGCGCACGCCTTCCATCAGGTCGCCACGCTCGAACCATTGGCGGTCCAGGTGCAGTTCCAGGGCGAAGCACTGTTCCAGGCTCAACTCGCGACCGCGACGCAGCATCTCCAGGGTCACAGCCATGGCCAGGGGCGAGCGGGTCGCCAGCAAATCGGCGGTGGCCCGGGCCCATTCCTGGCTGTCGGCCACAGTGACCTTGCGCAGTTGCTCGACCATGCTCGGCACGTCGGCCAGGGCAAAGAAATGGTCGATGGCCGGGCGCAGCGCCTGTAACGGCGCGTCGCCGAGGGTTTGCACGCCCAGCTTGGCCAGCAGGCTCTGCAGGTCCTTGAGGGGCGAGTCGCCCCAGGTCAGGCGGTCCAGGCGCTGGTCCAGCAGGGCCAGCTTGTCGCTCGCCAGGTACCAGTCGGCCAGGCCGCAGTACAGGGCGTCGGCGGCGCGGATCTGCACCCCGCTGACCCCCAGGTAAATCCCCAGCTCGCCGGGAATCCGCGACAGGAAGTAGCTGCCGCCCACGTCAGGGAAGTAGCCAATGGCGGTTTCCGGCATCGCCAGGCGGCTGCGCTCGGTGACCACCCGCAGGTCGGCGCCTTGCACCAGGCCCATGCCGCCGCCGAGGACAAAACCGTCCATCAGCGCCAGCACCGGCTTGCGGTAGTGGTGGAGGGTCAGGTCCAGGGCGTATTCCTCGACGAAGAACTCTTCATGCAAGGTGCCGCCGGCCTGGTAGCTGTCGTACAGCGAGCGAATGTCGCCCCCGGCGCAAAAGGCCTTTTCCCCGGCGCCGCGCAGCACCACGGCATGCACAGTGGCATCCTGGGCCCAGGCATCGAGTTGCTGCTGCAAGGTGCGCACCATCGACAGGGTGATGGCATTGAGGCCGGCGGGGCGGTTGAGGGTCAGGTGGCCGATATGGTTGCGTACCTCCACCAGCACTTCCTCAGTACCGGCGTGCAACTCCTTTGACGCCTGGGATGAAACCTGAGCAGTCATCACTAACTCCCTGCTTTTATTGTTTTTTATATCGCACTCGCGCGCGAAGGATCGACGGATCGTAACAGTGCAAATTTGCCGATTACAACCCCGAAACCTGCAGGTCGACTGTGCATTTTTGCAAGGTCGAAAACCCCGGTCGGGCCTTGCACAACCGCGCTGGATCCGAGTGCAGAGCCCTGGCGACAGAATCGGCTGTGAATGAGCCGTTATCAGCCGATCCCGGCTGTTTGCAGCCCCCCTTACGACACCCCGGCGCGGGTGGGTGTTGGCATTCTGGCGCTCCGTTGCAGCGCCGAGCGCGGCAACAAACACAGCCGCGGTGTTGCGCGCCGGGCTGGTACACCACAACAAGAACCGACGGCGGTAACCCCGCACTCACTCTCTGCCCCTGTCACAAGTGGGGCCCGGCGTTACCGCCGGGTCGCTATAAATCCAAATAATCCGGGACTCTGAAGAATGAATAGAACATGGCTGGCTGTGCCGTTCCTGGCAATTGCGTGCGTATCCATGGGCGCTAGTGCCAAGGAATGGAAGGAACTGCGCTTTGGGGTCAACCCGAGCTACCCGCCCTTTGAATCCAGCACTGCCGATGGCGGTGTGCAGGGCTTCGGCGTGGACTTGGGCAACGCCATCTGCGCCGAGCTGAAACTCAAGTGCGTGTGGATCAGCAACGACTTCGACGGCCTGATCCCGGCACTCAAGGCCGGTAAGTTCGACGCCATCGAGTCGTCGATGACCGTTACCGACGCGCGGCGCAAGCAGATCGACTTCAGCGACCGGCTGTACGCCGGGCCCACCGCCATCGTCACCCGCAAGGGCTCGGGCCTGGAGCCCACTGGCGAGTCCCTCAAGGGCAAGACCCTGGGCTATATGCAGGGCACCGTCCAGGAAACCTACGCCAAGGCCAAGCTGGGGCCGGCCGGGGTCAAGCTGCGGGCCTACCAGAACCAGGACCAGGTGTACGCCGACCTGGTCTATGGCCGCCTCGACGCCTCGATCCAGGACAAGTTGCAGGCGCAGATGAGTTTCCTCGCCTCGCCCCAGGGCGCCGACTTCGAGAACAGCGCCGGGATCAGCGACCCGCTGGTGCCTTCCGAGATCGCCATCGGCCTGCGCAAGGACCAGGACGAGCTCAAGGCCATGCTCAATGGCGCGATCAAGGCCCTGCACGAGAAGGGCATCTACGCCCAGATCCAGCGCCAGTACTTCGGCGACCTCGACCTCTACAACAACTGATCGCCCGCGGATTCGGTGCGGGACGGCAAGCGCCTGTCCCGCGTCGGGCCGTGGCGCGCCCAAGGTGACTGGCGTGACTACCTCAACCTCTGTTCTCGGCCTGGACCTTGCGGTCCTGCAAGGCTATGGCCCGCTGTTGCTGCACGGTGCCTGGATGACCCTGAAACTCTCGGCCCTGGCGCTGCTGGTGAGCATGCTCCTGGGCCTTCTGGGGGCGGCGGCCAAGCTCTCGCCGTTGCGCCTGCTGAACCTGCCGGCGGCCTGCTACACCACGCTGATCCGCGGCGTGCCGGACCTGGTGCTGATGCTGCTGATCTTCTACAGCCTGCAGGGCTGGCTCACTGGCCTCACCGAGCTGCTGGACTGGCCCTATATGGAAATCGACCCCTTTGTGGCCGGTATCGTCACCTTGGGCTTTATCTACGGCGCCTACTTCACCGAGACCTTTCGCGGGGCGATGCTCAGCGTGCCCCGGGGTCAGCAGGAAGCGGCGGCGGCCTTTGGCCTGAGTCGCTGGCAGCGGTTTCGCTTCGTGGTCTTCCCGCAGATGATGCGCTTCGCCTTGCCAAGCCTGGGCAACAACTGGCTGGTGCTGCTCAAGGCCACCGCCCTGGTGTCGATCATCGGCCTTGCGGACCTGGTCAAGGTGGCCCAGGAAGCCGGCAAGAGCACCTTCAACATGCTGGATTTTTTGCTCCTGGCGGCGGCCTTGTACCTGCTGATCACCAGCGCCTCGAACCAGCTGCTGCGCTTGCTGGAACGGCGCTATAACCAGGGCGTGCGAGGGCTGGCGCGATGATCGAACTGATCCAGGAATACTGGCGTCCCTTTCTGTTCAGCGATGGCGAAACCCTCACCGGCCTGGCCATGACCCTGTGGCTGTTGGTGGCGAGCCTGGCCATGGGCTTTGTCCTGTCGCTGCCGCTGGCGATCCTGCGCACCTCCCAGCGGGCGCTGCTGCGCTGGCCGGTGCAGTTGTTCACCTACGTGTTTCGCGGCACGCCCCTGTATATCCAGCTGCTGATTTGCTACAGCGGCCTGTATGGCATCGCGGCGATTCGCCAGCAGCCGTTGCTGGAGGCGTTTTTTCGCGATGCGATGAACTGCACCCTGCTGGCGTTCACCCTCAACACCTGTGCCTACACGGTGGAGATTTTTGCCGGGGCGATCCGCAGCATTCCCTATGGCGAGATCGAGGCGGCCCACGCCTACGGCCTCAGTGGCTGGCGCCTGTATTGGCGGCTGATCCTGCCTTCGGCGCTGCGCCGGGCGCTGCCGTACTACAGCAACGAGGTGATCCTGATGCTGCACGCCACCTCGGTGGCCTTCACCGCCACCATCCCGGACATCCTCAAGGTGGCCCGCGACGCCAATGCCGCGACCTTCCTCACCTTCCAGGCCTTCGGTATCGCCGGCTTGCTCTACCTGGGCCTGTCGTTCGGCCTGGTGGGCGCCTTTCGCCTGGCCGAGCGGCGCTGGCTGAGCTTCCTCGGCCCGGCCCACTGACCCTTCATTTCTTGCCCAGGGCCGCGGCGGGTTGCCGTGGCTCCAGGAGTTTTCGATGTACAAATTGACCGTGGAAAATCTCTACAAGCGTTTTGGTGACAACGAGGTGCTCAAGGGCGTCTCGTTGAATGCCCGGGCCGGCGACGTGGTGAGCATGATCGGCGCCAGTGGCTCGGGCAAGAGCACCATGCTGCGCTGCATCAACTTCCTGGAGCGGGCCGATGCCGGGGCCATTGCCCTGGACGGCGAGGCCATCGTCACCCGCGATGCCCCCGGTGGCATGCAGGTCAGCAGCCCGGCCCAGTTGCAGCGCCTGCGCACGCGGCTGGCCATGGTGTTCCAGCATTTCAACCTGTGGAGCCACTTGAGCGTGCTGGACAACATCATGCTGGCGCCGTGCCGGGTGCTGGGCAGCAGCCGCCAGGAGGCCGAGGCCAGCGCCCGGGCCTACCTGGACAAGGTGGGCTTGGCGCAACGGGTGGCCGAGCAGTACCCGGCGTTTCTCTCCGGTGGCCAGCAACAGCGGGTGGCGATCGCCCGGGCCCTGGCGGTGGAGCCGGAGATCCTGCTGTTCGACGAGCCCACCTCGGCGCTGGACCCGGAGCTGGTGGGCGAGGTGCTGAAGGTGATCCAGGCCCTGGCGGAAGAAGGGCGCACCATGCTGATGGTCACCCACGAAATGGGTTTTGCCCGGCAGGTGTCGAGCCAGGTGTTGTTCTTGCATCAGGGGCGGGTCGAGGAGCAGGGCAGTGCGGCTATCCTCGACCAGCCCCAGAGTGAGCGTTTGCAGCAATTTCTATCCGGTCGTTTGAAGTGAGGGAAAACGTTAATGGCGGACATTCGCGACGTGTCGATTGTGCTGGATCGGATCGACCAGGCGATCATCGAGGTGCTGCGCCACGAAGGGCGCATCACCTATCAGAAGCTTTCCGAGCGCGTGCACCTGACCCCCAGGCCCTGCCTGGAGCGGGTGCGCAAACTGGAACAGCTGGGGGTGATCCGCGGTTACGGGGCAATCCTCGATGAGAAGAAACTGACCCCGGGGTTGTCGCTGCTGGTGCTGGTGGCCTTGTCCAACCAGAGCGGGCGAGCGGCGCAGAAGGCCTTCGAGGCCAAGGTCCGGGCCTGTCCGCAGGTGCTGGAATGCCGCCTGATCAGCGGCGCCTTCGACTACAGCCTGCGCATGCGCTGTCGCGACATGGAGCATTACCGGGTGCTGACCGAGGTCTGGTTCGATGACCCGGAGCTGCATATCGACAAGCTGGTGAGCCATCCCGAGTTGGCGATGGTCAAGACCGGTATGGAATAACGGCAGGAGACGGCTTGCCGGCGAAGAGGCCCTCGGGTCTTGCGCTGATCTTGTGTGCACCTGTTACCGCAGAATCGGCTGATCCGCCCCCCGCTTTCAGCCATTTCCGCTCGCCGGGGCCCGGCCTTCAGCCGGGTTTTTCCTCTCTGCAAAATCACAATGGGCACCTCTCAAACCACATTGCTTGCGTGCCCCATGCAGACCACCCACAGCGTTTTGATGATTCGCCCCACGCATTTCGCGTTCAACCAGGACACCGCCGCCCACAACAATTTCCAGCGCCCGGCCGGGGTTGCCGAACAGGTCCAGGCCCGGGCCCTGGAAGAGTTCGACGGTTATGTCGCTGCCTTGCGCGAGCAGGGGGTCAAGGTGCTGGTGCACGAGGATGGGGCCTTGCCTCACACCCCGGATTCGATCTTTCCCAACAACTGCTGGAGCAGCCACCCCGACGGCACCCTGGTGCTGTACCCGATGCAGGGCCACAACCGGCGCCTGGAACGTTTCAAGGGGGTGCTGGCCCACCTGCATGCGCAGTATCAAGTGCACCGCACCCTGGACCTGACCGCCCTGGAGCAACAGGAAATCTTCCTCGAAGGCACCGGCAGCATGGTCCTCGATCGCCAGCAGCGCATCTGCTACGCCGGCTATTCCAGCCGCACCCACGCCCAGGCCCTGGAGCAGCTGGCGACGCACCTGGGCTACCAGCTGTGCACCTTCCATGCCCGTGACCGCCACGGCGTGCCGATCTACCACACCAACGTGATGATGAGCGTTGGCAGCCAACTGGCCCTGGCCTGCCTGCAAGCCCTGGACGACCCCCAGGAGCGCGCGAGCCTGCGCCAGCGCCTGGAAGACAGTGGCAAACAGCTGCTGCCCTTGACCTGGGCCCAGCTGGAATCCTTCGCCGGCAATATGCTCGAGCTGCACAACAGTGCCGGAGAGCCCTTGCTGGTGATGTCCCGCAACGCCTGGCGCTCGCTGGACGCCCAGCAGCGTCAGTTGATCGAGCGCCATGTCCAGCCGTTGCCGGTGAATATCGACACCATCGAGCGCATCGGCGGCGGCAGCGCCCGCTGCATGCTGGCGGAAATCTACCTGCCCGAACGTCAACCCCAGCTGGAGAACGCCCGATGATTGTCCGTCCCGCCATCCTGGCCGACTTGCCGGCCCTGCTGGCCCTGGCCCACAGCGCCGGCGCCGGCCTGACCACCTTGCCGGCGGATGCCGGGCGCCTGCGTTCGCGCCTGGAATGGGCCGAACGCACCTTCGCCGGCCAGGCCTCGCGGGCCGATGCCGACTACCTGTTCGTGCTCCAGGCTGCCTCCGGCCAGGTGGTGGGCATCTGCGCCCTGGCCGGCGCCGTGGGCCTGCGCGAGCCCTGGTACAACTATCGCCTGGGGCTGTTTGTCGCCGCCTCGAAGAACCTGGGCATCAACCAGCAGTTGCCGACCCTGTTCCTGGGCAACGACATGACCGGGCAATCGGAGCTGTGCTCGCTGTTCCTGCATGCCGAACATCGCCAGGGGCTCAATGGCCGGCTGCTGTCCAAGGCACGGTTTCTGTTCCTCGCCGAGTTTCGCCAGCACTTTGGCGACAAGGTGATCGCCGAGATGCGCGGCTATTCCGACGAGCAGGGCGTGTCGCCGTTCTGGGAGGGCCTGGGCCGACATTTCTTCAAGATGGATTTCGCCGACGCCGACTACCTCACCGGCCTGGGCAACAAAACCTTTATCGCCGAGCTGATGCCCAAGTTTCCCTTGCCCACCTGCCTGTTGCCGGAAGCTGCGCGGGCGGTGATCGGCCGGGTGCACCCCAATACCGAACCGGCCCTGGGCATGCTCAAGGCCGAAGGTTTTGCCTTCAAGGACTACATCGATATCTTCGACGGCGGGCCGCTGATCGAGTGCGCCACCGGGGATATCCGCGCGGTTCGCGACAGCCAGGTGCTACAACTGAGCGTCGGCACCCCGGGGGATGGGGCCGAGCCTTACCTGATCCACAACCGCCAGTTCGCCGACTGCCGCATCAGCGCCGCGCCGGCCCGGGTGGCGGCCGGCACCCTGATTGTCAGCGCCGAGAGTGCCAGGCTCCTGGGGCTGGTGGCGGGGGCTTCGGTGCGGGCCGTGAGCCTGGCGGTGCCGGCCCGGCAGTTGTCCGCGGCCTAGGGGCAGCAGGGCCGGGCGAGCGCCGCTACAATGGCGCTCGAATTTTCTGCCGGCGAGGCACCATGGATATCGATCTGGCCCGTACTTTCCTGGAAATCGTCCGCAGCGGCAGCCTGATCGCCGCCGCGGAACGCTTGCACCTGACCCAGACCGCCATCAGCGCCCGGGTGCAGAACCTGGAGGCCCAGCTCAATTGCAAGCTGCTGGTGCGCAATCGCGCTGGTGCCCGACCCACTGCCGATGGCGAGGCCTTTATCGCCTATGCCAACCAGTTGGTGCAGACCTGGGAAGCCGCCCAGCGCGATCTGCCCTTGCTCGCCGGCTACCGCAATGTGCTGCATATCGGCGGCGAGACTAGCCTGTGCAACCCGCTGATGCTCAACTGGGTGCGGGGCTTGCGCCAGGTGTTGCCCAACCACGCGCTGCGCACCCGGATCGGCGAGGGCGCCAGCCTGCAACGAGAGCTGGAACTGGGGCTGCTGGATGCCGCCCTGGTGTTCCAGCCGCTGTATGCACCGGGTTTGCAGGTGGAGCAGTTGCTGGAGGAAAAACTGATTCTGGTGCGCCTGGCCGGTTGCCCGGAGCCTTATGTGTACATCGACTGGGGCGAGGATTTCCGCCGCCAGCATGACGCCGCGCTCCCCGAGCAGGCCAAGGCCGCGCTGGGCTTCAACCTCGGGCCGCTGGCCCTGCAGTACATCCTGGATGCCGGTGGCAGTGGCTATTTCCGCACCCGGGTGGTGCAGAGCTACCTGGACAGCGGGGTGCTGGAACGGGTGGAAAAGGCTCCGGAATTCAACTTCCCCACCTACCTGCTGTATGCCCGGGAACGGGATTCGGCAGAGTTGCAGCAGGCATTCAGGGTGTTGCGCGAAGTGGTGCAGGGCGATAGCGACTGGTCGCAGCGCTGGTCGCCGATGCTCTGAGATCGAGCTAGCCCGTGCGTGAAGACAGCACCTGGCCAATGCTGCGCCGGCGGGCATGGGCTTCGCTGGCATGTACCAGTTGCTCCAGGTCTTCGGGGGTGATGTCGAAGAACTCTTCCATCTCCGCCAGGGCCTGCTTCAGGTCTTCGGCGGTAATCGCCAGGCTGTCGTTGGCGGCCATGGCCGGCAGCAGCACCGGCGCTTCGCTCGCCCCCTTGGGGTAACGCACCCGGGTCAGGTTGTTGTAGAGCAGGGCGCTGGCCAGCAGGCTGGCGGCGGCCAGCATCACCGGGCCCAGCTCGAGCCAGTCCAGGGCGATGCTGGCCGGGTCTGCCAGCACCAGGGTTAGGGCCAGGCCCCCGGCCGGTGGATGCAGGCAGCGTAGCCAGCACATCAGCACCAGGGCCAGGCCCGCCGCCAGGCAGGCGCTGCCCAGGCTGCGACCCAGTACATGGGCCACCAGCAGCGCCATGATTCCAGCGCACAGGTAGCCGCCGAGGATCGACCAGGGCTGGGCCAGGGCCCCCGAGGACACGGCGAACAGCAGCACCGCCGAGGCGCCCAGGGGGCCAAGCAGATGCAGCGCCACCGGCAGGTCATAGACCTGGGCGCAGAACCAGACACTGAACAGGGTGCCCAGGGCCATGCCAATGGCGGCGCGGCTCCATTCCAGGGGGCGGGTATTGATGGCGGCGGGTTTCCAGCGGGCAAACATCGGTGAGAACTTTCCATGGCAAACGGCAGGCAAAAAGAAGGGCTTGTCTGGATCGCCAGAAAGCCCTTGAACGTTCCAACATTTGGGGGAGGAACGGGCACAGTGTGCCCAGGAATGGTGCAGCTGACAAATTCATAATAATGCTGGTTAAGTGCATTATTTTTGCAGCTTGAACCGGGCCTAAAGCTGTCGTAGGAGCCGGCTTGCCGGCGAAGAGGGCCTCGGATTGGGCGCAAGCCTTGAGGACGCCTTCGCTGGCAAGCCAGCTCCTACGAGCAAAGGGGACCTTGAGTCTTGCGCTGATCTTGCGGACGCCTTCGCGGGTGGGGTTAGAGAGGCAGGCGCATGGCGCAGCGGCGTTCGGCGGGCAGGCCGTGCAGGGTTTCATTGGCCAGCACCTGGCGCAGGCGCGGCCCCAATTGCGCGTCCGCCAGGGTGATAAACCCCAGGCGCTGATAGAAGGGCTCATTCCACGGCAGTTGGCGGAAGGTGCTCAGGGTCAGGGCATCGAGCCCTTGCTCGCGGGCGTGCCCGATGGCCGCCTGTAGCAGGGCCTTGCCGATGCCTTGGCCCTGGCAATGGCTGGCCACCGACACCTCGACGATATGCAGCTCGCGGCCACAGACCTGGGCGCTGAGAAAACCACAGCGCTGGTGATCGGCATTCACGGCCACCCAGAGCGGGTGCTTTTGCAGGTGACGGGCATGGCTGGCACTGGCGATGACTTCGCCATCGGCCAGCCAGGCCAGCTGCGGGTCGCTGCGAAACAGCTCGGCAGCCGAGCGTTCGATGGCGGGAAGAAAGGCGGTATCGGGCACTTGCGCCCAGCGGATCTCTAGGGTCATGGGCGCGAGTGTAAGTAAGGCGCAGGGCGCCACGCAACGCTTTCAGGGTTGCGCGGCGGCGGCCTTGGGCAGGTGCAGCAGGATGAAGTCGTTCTTGTCGAAACGCCCGCTCAGCACCGGGGTCAGCCCGGCCAGGGGCGTGCCTTGCAGGTCGCCCAGGTCGCTCTGGTCGAGTATCACCCAGGCTGGCCCAGCCAGTTGCGCCAGGTCCTGGGCCTGCTGGCTGAACTGCGGTTGCAGGTCGCGATCGAGGTTGACCATGAACTTGATCGCCTTGGCGTCCTTGCCCAGGCGATGCAGCACCACCGGCGCCGGTTCGGCGTCGATCAGTTGCATGGCCGCGCGGCTGAAGGTGCGGGTGTCGTACAGCTGGTGCTGCACCGGTTCAAACACCCCGATATAGCAAGCCCACACTGCCAGCACCGCACTGTAGGCCAGGCCCACCACCCGCCACTGGCGCTTGCACAGCAGGCCCAGGGAAATCGCCTGCAACAGGCCCAGCAGCACCAGCATCGGCGTCAGCTCGGCCAGTTGCTCGGGGAACTTGCGCCGCAACAGCAGCAGGCCGACGATCAGCAGCCCCGGCAGCAGCAGCCAAATGCCCTGGATCAGTACCCGCAGCCCGTTCATCACGCGACCGCGCCCGGCCTGGAACGGGTAGGCGGCGATGATCGCCGCCATGGGCAGCATCGGCAGCAGGTAGCGGGCCTTTTTCGCCTGGGGAATCGATAGGCCGATCATTACGATCAGCCCGGCAGCAGTGCACAGGCGCAGCAGTTTCAGTGCCTGGCTCTGTTCCACCGGCCGGCTCAGCAGCACGGCGATCCAGGCCAGGATTGCCAGCGGGTAGGCCAGGGCGTAGTTGCCCAGGGAGCTGGTGAAGTAATAGAACACATCGCTGGAGCCTTCGCTGCCATCCATGCGGCCCATGAACTGCATGCGGATCACATCGTCGACAAAGGCCTGGCCACCACTGAGCTTGGCCAGCCACAGCAGCAGGGCCACGCAGGCCACCAGCAGCAACAGGGCGCCGCAGCCGACGCTGAACAGGCGGCGCCACTGGCCGCCCAGCAGGTAGTAGCTGCACAGCATGCCGGTAGGAATCACCAGGCCGATGGGCCCGCGAATGGCAAAGCCCAGCACCAGCAGCAGGAAGATCGCCGCCAGGTGCCGGCGGGCGCCGAAATGGTCATGGGCGTAGCCCAGGTAGAACACCGCCAGGGACACCGCGGCGAGCATCTGGTCCAGGGACACGGCGCGGGTTTCGCTGATAAAGGTGTTGGACAGCAACAGCAGGGCCACGCTGAGCAGGGCCCAGGTGCGGGAATAGGGCGCCACCAGGCGGTACACCAGGCTGACGATCAAGGCCGAGGCCATGGCCGTGGGCAGCCAGGCGGTGAAGCTGCTGACCTGCCCCGAAGGCAGGGAGAACAGCCACACCAGCAAGGTGGTGGCGCTGGAGTAGTCGGCGTAGGGCTGGCCATAGGTGGTGGGGAAGAACCCCGGCCCATGGCGCAGCATTTCCTTGGCGAACAGCACGAAGCGCGAATCGAAGCCGATCGCCGACTGCTGGTCGGCGCCGGCGCAGAACAGCAGCAAGGCCAGCAACCCCAGCCCCAACGATTGCCAGAGAAGAGTGTTCGAAGGGGAGCCGGGGTGGCTGTTCATTCAGGCCTCAGACCACTGCTGGTAAGGGATCGGCAGGTTGCGCGACTCGCCGCGACCGATCGGGAAGTAGGTGAAACCGTTGCGCGCCAGGCGCTCGGCGTCGTACAGGTTGCGCCCGTCGAAGATCACCGGTGCCTGGAGACGCTGCTGGATCAGGTCGAAATCCGGCGCCTTGAACTGCTGCCACTCGGTGCAGATGATCAGCGCGTCGGCGCCGTTGAGCACCGATTCCGGGGTGCCCATGAGCATCAGGCGCGACTCGTCCGGGTACAGGCGCTGGGTTTCCTGCATGGCTTCCGGGTCGAAGGCGCGCACTTGCGCGCCGGCGGCGAACAGCGCGTCGAGCAGCACCCGGCTCGGGGCGTCGCGCATGTCGTCGGTGTTGGGCTTGAACGCCAGGCCCCAGACGGCGAAGGTCTTGCCCTGGAGGTCCCCCTTGTAGAAGGCCTTGATGCGCTCGAACAGCTTGTGTTTCTGCCGTTCGTTGATGGCTTCCACCGCTTGCAGCAAATCGCTGGAGCAATGGGCCTGCTCGGCACTGTGGATCAGCGCGCGCATGTCCTTGGGGAAGCATGAGCCGCCGTAGCCGCAGCCCGGGTAGATGAAGTGGTAGCCGATGCGGGTGTCGGCGCCGATGCCCAGGCGCACCGATTCGATATCGGCCCCCAGGTGTTCGGCCAGCTCGGCGATCTGGTTGATGAAGCTGATCTTGGTCGCCAGCATGCAGTTGGCGGCGTACTTGGTCAGCTCGGCGCTGCGCAGGTCCATGAACATGATGCGGTCATGGTTGCGGTTGAACGGCGCGTACAGGTCGCGCATCACCTCGCGCACTTCGTCGCGCTCGCAACCGATGATGATCCGGTCCGGGCGGCGGCAGTCGCTGACCGCCGAGCCTTCCTTGAGGAATTCCGGGTTGGAGACGATATCGAACTGCAGCGGCCGGCCGTCGAGGGCCTTTTCGATATGGGCCTTGAGGGTGTCGCCGGTGCCCACGGGCACGGTGGATTTTTCCACCAGGATCAGCGGCTGCTGGCGGTGGCGGGCCACCGCGTCGCCCACCGACAGCACGTAGCGCAGGTCGGCCGAGCCGTCTTCGCTGGACGGCGTGCCCACGGCAATGAACAGCACCTGGCCGTGCTGCACCGCGAGTTTCTCGTCGTTGGTGAAGTGCAGGCGCTTGGCTTCCAGATTCTCCTTCACCAGGCTGGCAAGCCCTGGTTCGAAGATGCTCACGTGTCCCTGTTGCAGTTGCTTGACCTTGTGTTCGTCGATGTCCATGCAGATGACATCGTGGCCGACTTCAGCCAATACGGCAGCCTGTACGAGGCCGACATAACCACTTCCAAATACGCTGATTTTCATGGGGTATTCCTGGGACTTGTCGCGGGTGCAGATCGAGAGTTGATGACGATGACCCCAAGCATGACCAAGGCCACACCGAGGCTTTTGGAAAGCGTGAAGGGTTCGTTGAACAGCGGCAGGCTGGCCGCCAGCAGGTAGACCAGGGCATAGCTGATGCTCAACAGTGAATAGGCCCGGCCCAGGGGCAGGTCGCGCAGCGCCAGCAGCCAGCAGAGCATCGACAGGGCATAGGCGGCGATGGCCGCGAACACCACGCCCAGGGCCGCGAGGTCCACCGTGCCGGCGCTCAGCGCCGAGAGCCACTGCTCTGGGGCAGGCAGGCGGGTCATGCTCCAGCGCATGCCCAACTGGGCGCCACTGACCAGGGCCACGCTGCCCAGGGCGAAGGCAAAACCCTTGGCCCGGCTCATGCGTGACGACTCAACAGCAGCACACCGCCAATCACCAGGGCCACCCCCAGCCAGTGACGGCTGTCGATGTGCTCACGGAAGACGAAGCGGGCGATCAGGGTGATCAGCACGAAATTCAGGCTGAGCATGGGGTAGGCCACGCCCACCTCCATGCGTTGCAGCACCAGCAGCCACACCAGCAGGCCCAGGCCCAGGCTGAACAACGCCAGCCACAGCCAGCCCGAACGCAGTTTCTGCAGGGCGCTGGACGGCCGGTCGCGCCAGCCTTCCACGGCGAATTTCTGTGCCACCTGGCCCAGGCAGGTCAGCCCGCAGGCCAGCAGTAAAAGCAGCAGGCTCATGGTTGACTCTGGGGAATGATGAAAATCTGGATATTGCCCTGCTCGTAGTGCTTGGCATCCTTGGGCAGCAGTTCCACTTCATGCACTTCGTCGCTGCTCTTGACCCGCATCACAACACCCACCGAGCCTTGCTTGCGCGCTTCGGCCAGCCACGGCTGGACCTGATCCAGGTCGACCTTGCGTTGCGCGGCATCTGCAAAAGCCAGCCCGTATTTCACTTCGCCTTCGGTGTTGTACAGGGTCACATCGGGCCGGCGCAGGCGCCAGGCCAGGGCTGAAGCGGCGCCCAGGTCGTTGCTCAGCAGGGCTTTGGCCTGACCCAGTTCGGCCAGGTGATCGATGATGAACTGGTCGGGAATCTTGTTGTACACCACCTTGTTGGGCAGCGCGGCCGGGGCCAGGGCCACCAGCAGGAAGCTGCCCAGGGCCGGCGCGGCCCACAGGGTCAGGGGGCGCATGGCCTGCAGCAGGTTGCTGAGGATCCAGCCCAGCAGCAGCACGTACACCAGCACCAGGTGCTGGGGCTCGTCCACATACACCGGCTTCTTCATCTGGAAGTACACCAGGGCCAGCAGGCCGAGCAGCCCGGCCAGCAGGTTGAGCAGGCCGTTGGCGGCCAGCAGCCGGGTCTTGCCGGCGGCCAGGCGGTCCATCAGGGTGTTGCCCATCAGCAGCGCCAGGGGCAGCAGGCACGGCAGGATATAGGCCGGCAGCTTGCCCTTGCTCAGGCTGAAGAAGGCCAGGGGCAGCACCAGCCACAACAGCAGGAAACCGCTGCTGTTCAGGCGCCGTTGTTCCCAGGCCTGTTTCAGGCTGGCCGGCAGCAACAGCACCCAGGGCACGCTGAAGCCCACCAGCAGCGGCAGGTAGTACCACCAGGGCGAGGCGTGCTGGGCATCTTCACCGGCAAAGCGGCGGATGTGCTCGTGCCAGAAGAAGAAGCGCCAGTAGTCGGGCTCCTGGGCATGCACCGCCAGGGCCCAGGGCAGGCTGACCAGGATCGCCACCAGCACGCCGATGCCGCCATAGATCAGCAGCGAGCGCAGGCGCTTCTGCCAGATGGCGTAGGGTAGGGCCACCAGCACCGGCAGTAGCCAGGCGAGAAAACCCTTGGTCATGAAGCCCATGCCACAGGCCAGGCCCAGTACCACCCAGGCCATGATCTGGCCACGGCGGGAGCGGCAGTCGAAGGTGAACCACAGCGCCACCAGGCTCAGGTTGACCCAGAAGGTGAACTGCGGGTCGAGGTTGGCGTAGCCGGCTTGCAGCGCCACCACGGTAAAGCTCATGTAGAGCAGGGCGCTGGCCAGGCTCTTGCGCGGATCGTTCCACAGGCGCCGGGCCAGCAGGTAGGCCAGCACCACGCTGAGGCCGGTACTCAGGGCCGAGGCCACACGCACGCCGAACAGGTTGTCGCCAAACAGCGCCTGGCCGATGGCAATCATCCAGTAGCCGGCCACCGGTTTCTCGAAATAGCGGATGCCCATGAAATGCGGCGACGCCCATTTGCCACCCAGGAGCATTTCCTGGCTGATCTGCGCGTAGCGGGTTTCATCGGGAATCCACAGGCCGTGGGTGGCCATGGGCAACAGGTAGAACAGACCGAACGCGATCAGCAGCAGTGGTAGGGCCCAACGTCTGATCATGCGCCTTGCACTCCCAGCCAGCCTTCACGGCCTTCCAGGGTGCCGCGCTGCACCTTGCCGACGGGCAGGCTGGCCAGGTCCGCAGGAAGCATGTCGCCCAGTGGCTGGAAATCAATGTCGCGCTGCTTGGCATCGGCCAGCAGCTGGCGGAAATCGTTGGCCATGAGAATCCCTTCTACTTCGGCATGCACGGTATAGACGTTGAGCTTGTCCGCGCTGAATCGGTCGAGGATGTAACGGTTGAAATCCTTGGCGGCCACCACCGGCCCGACCACTTCGTCGAAGGTCGGCAGGTCCACCGGAATCTGTGGTGCGCCCAGGCTGCCGTCCGCCAGACGTGGCTGGAACAGGCTCTGGCCGCGGCAATCGCTGTTGTAGCGAAAGCCGAATTGTTGCTTGGCTTCGATGACCCGCTCATCGGCGCGCCAACCGGCGGACGCCGAGCAGCTCACCGCTTGCCCGAGAATATCGTTGAGGCTGTCGACGCCGCGGCGGATCTGTTCGATCAGCTGTGCATCGCTCCAGCGCCCGGTGTTGGCCTGCCAGCCGTGGTGATCCCAGGCGTGCAGGCCGACTTCGTGGCCGGCGGCCAGGGTCTGGCGCATCAGATGCCCCAGGTCCCGGCCAATGGGTTTGCCCGGCCAGGCAGTGCCGGCCAGGAGAATGTCCCAGCCGTACAGGCCGGCAGCATTGGACCGCAGCATTTTCCAGAGGAACTGCGGCCGGATCAGGCGCCACAGGTGGCGCCCCATGTTGTCCGGCCCGACGCTGAAGAAGAAGGTGGCCTTGACCCCGGCTTCATCCAGCGATTCGAGCAGCCGTGGCACCCCCTCCCGGGTGCCGCGGTAGGTATCCACATCAATGCGCAGACCTGCCTGCATCAGCGTGCTTCTTCTTTGGCGCGATCGGCGATTTCCAGCATGGCTTCACGCAGGAAGAAGTCCAGGGTGTTGCCGATGGTTTCGCTCATCTCCACGGTCGGCTCCCAGTTCAGCAGGCGCTTGGCGTTTTCGATGCTTGGCTTGCGGTGTTCCACATCCTGGTAGCCAGCGCCGTAGAAGGCCTTGCTTTCCACGTCGCGGAAACCGGCGAACGGCGGGAAGTTGTCACGCAGCGGGTGAGCTTCGAACTGACGCAGCAGTTCTTCGCCCAGCTGACGGATGCTGGCTTCGTTTTCCGGGTTGCCGATGTTGATGATCTGGCCGTTGCAGCAGTCGTTGTCGTTGTCGACGATGCGCGCCAGGGCTTCGATGCCGTCGGCGATATCGGTGAAGCAACGCTTCTGCTCGCCGCCGTCGAACAGACGGATCGGCGTGCCTTCCACCAGGTTGAGGATCAGCTGGGTAATGGCGCGCGAGCTGCCGATACGAGCCGAGTCCAGACGGTCCAGGCGCGGGCCCATCCAGTTGAACGGACGGAACAGGGTGAAGTTCAGGCCCTTGGCGCCGTAGGCCCAGATCACCCGGTCCAGCAACTGCTTGGACACCGAGTAGATCCAGCGCTGCTTGTTGATCGGGCCGACGATCAGGTTGGAGCTGTCTTCGTCGAAGTTCTTGTCCTGGCACATGCCATAGACTTCCGAGGTCGACGGGAAGATCACGCGCTTGTTGTACTTGACGCAGTAGCGCACCAGCTTGAGGTTTTCCTCGAAGTCCAGTTCGAACACGCGCAGCGGATTGCGGGTGTATTCGATCGGGGTGGCGATGGCCACCAGCGGCAGGACCACGTCGCATTTCTTGATGTGGTACTCGATCCACTCGGAGTGAATGCTGATGTCGCCTTCGACGAAGTGGAAGTTCGGGTGGCTGCGCAGGCGCTCGATGGCGTCGGAGCCGATGTCCAGGCCGTAGACGTCGTACTTGTCGTCACGCAGCAGGCGCTCGGACAGGTGGTTACCGATAAAGCCGTTGACCCCGAGGATCAGCACGCGGGTGCGACGTGGCTTGCGCCCCGATTCCGCGCCGCGCAGCAGCGAACCGTCCACCAGGCCCAGTTCGTTGGCCAGTTGCGGGCCGCCAAGGAACAGGCCGTTGGCATTGCGCTGGCCGGAGGTGATGACCAGGGAATCCTGGCCACAGGCGATGCGCAGCGGGTCGACGCTGATCACTCGGCCCGGGGCCTGGCCTTCGTTGCCTTTGGTGACTTCGGCGCTCCAGACGATCAGCTTGTGCTCGCCCACGGCGCAGAAGGCGCCCGGGTAAGGCTGGGTCACGGCGCGCACCAGGTTGAACAGTTCTTCGGCCGGGCGTTTCCAGTCGAGCTTGCCATCGGCGGCAGTGCGACGGCCGAAGTAGCTGGCCTTGGACTCGTCCTGGGCGGTTTCGCTGACTTTGCCCTGGGCCAGTGCCGGCAGGGTGTCGCGCAGCAGGCTGGCGGCGGCGTCACGCAGTTTGTGGTGCAGGGTCAGGGCGGTGTCGCTGCGTTCGATGGCCACACGTTCCTGGGCAATGATGGCGCCGGCATCGGCGCGCTTGACCATGCGGTGCAGGGTCACGCCGGTTTCGCTTTCGCCCTTGACCAACACCCAGTTGGCCGGCGCGCGGCCACGGTAGTGCGGCAGCAGCGAACCGTGCAGGTTGAACGCGCCCTTGCTGGCGGTGGCCAGCAGCGGCTCGCTCAGCAGGTTGCGGTAGTAGAAGGAGAACAGGAAATCCGGGTTGAGCTTGGCGATGCGCTCGATCCACAGCGGGTGGTTGGCATCTTCCGGGGCGTGCACGGCGATGCCCTTGCGGGCGCACAGCTGGGCCACGGAGCCGTAGAAGGTGTTTTCCTTGGGGTCGTCGGCGTGGGTGAAGACCGCGGCGATCTCATAGCCTGCGTTGAGCAGGGCTTCGATGCCAGCACAGCCAATATCGTGGTAGGCGAAGACAACAGCTTTATTGCTCATGGCGAAACCTGATCAGTATGGGTGGAAGTTAAACCGTCGACAGTCACAGCCTTGGCCGGAGCCGCAGGCTGACTGCGCAAAACCTTTTCGATAAAGAAGCGTGGGCGGGCTCGCACATCGCTGTACATGCGCCCCAGGTATTCACCCAGGAGGCCCATGCCGATGAACTGGCCACCGGTGAACACGAACAGCACCGCGAACAGCACGAAGGTGCCGTCGCCGGCCCAGGTGGCGCCGAAGATCAAGCGCAGGACAATCAGCATCAGGGCGAACAGGGCGCCGACGCCGGCCATGCCGAAGCCGATGATGCTCAGCAGGCGCAGCGGGGTGGTGGTCATGCAGGTGACCAAGTCGAACATCAGGTTGATCAGGCGCATCGGGCTGTACTTGGAGTCACCGTGCTCGCGCTCGGCGTGTTCCACCAGCACCTCGGTGGTGTGCCGGGCAAAGCTGTTGGCCAGGATCGGGATAAAGGTGCTGCGCTCGGTGCAGGCCAGCATCGCGTCGATGATGGTCCGGCGGTAGGCCCGCAGCATGCAGCCGTAGTCGCTCATGGCCACGCCGGTGGAGCGCTGTACGGCCAGGTTGATCAGCTTCGACGGCCAGCGGCGGAAGGCCGAGTCCTGGCGGTTGTTGCGCACCGTGCCGACCACGTCGTAGCCCAGCTCGGCCTGGGCCACCAGGCGCGGGATTTCTTCCGGCGGGTTCTGCAGGTCGGCGTCGAGGGTGATCACCACGTCGCCACGGCACTGCTCGAAGCCGGCCATGATCGCCGCGTGCTGGCCGTAGTTGCGGTTGAGGATCACCGCCACCACCGGGCTGCCTTCGCGCTCGGCGGCGGCTTGCAGGATATTCGCCGACTCGTCGCGGCTGCCATCGTCCACCAGGACAATTTCAAACTCGTGCTTGAGCTGGCGGCACGCCGCTTCAGTGCGGCGCAGCAGCTCGGGCAGGCTCTGTTCTTCGTTGTAGACCGGAATCACGATCGACACGAACTGGATTGGATAAGGTTTCAAAGGCTTCAGTCCAGAAGGTTTTCAATGGCACCGGCAACCCGCTCGACATCGTCGAGGCTCATGTCCGGAAACAGGGGAATCGAGCATAGCCGCGCCGAGTTCCATTCGGTGTGGGGCAGTCGCACATCGGGGAAGCGTTGTCGGTAATAGGTATGCAGGTGCGTCGCGATGAAGTGGATGCCGGTGCCGATGTTCTGCTCCTGCAGGCCCTTCATGAAGGCGTCGCGGTCGATGCCGCAGCGCTCGGCATCGATGCGCAGGATAAACAGGTGCCAGGCATGCTGCTGCGGGTAGTGGGGCAGGTGCAGGGGTTGCACCGGTAGGCCCGCCAGGCGCTCCAGGTAGGCATTGGCCAGCACTTCACGCTTGGCATTGATTTCATCCAGGCGTTGCAACTGCACCAGGGCGATGGCGGCATTCATGTCCGCCAGGTTGTACTTGAAGCCGGGCTCGATCACCTGGGCCTGGGGCTTGCGGCCGTGGGTCAGGCGGTCGTAGGCGTCCACCCCCAGGCCATGGAACTTGAGCATGCGCACCCGGTTGGCCAAGGCCTCGTCGTCGCTGACGAACATCGCGCCTTCAGCGCAAGTCATGTTCTTGATCGCATGGAAGGAGAAGATCGCCGTGCCCTTGGCGCCGACGGGGCGGCCACGGTAGGTGGTGCCGGCCGCGTGGGCGGCGTCCTCGATCACCGCGATGCCGTGCTGGTGGGCCAGGGCGTAGAGCGGGTCCAGGTCGAAGGCGGCGCCGGCGTAGTGCACCGGGATAATCACCTTGGTACGTGGGGTGATAGCGGCCTCGATGGTGGCCGCGTCGCTCATCAGGGTGTCGGGGTCGATATCGACGAATACCGGGGTGGCCCCCAGCAGGCAGATCATGTTGGCGGTGGAGACCCAGGTCTGCGACGGGGTGATCACCTCATCGCCCGGGCCGATGCCCAGGGCCAGCAGGGTGATGTGCATGGCGCCGGTGGCAGATGAGAGTGCCACGGCATGCCGGGCGCCGACGGATGCGGCGAATTGCTGTTCCAGTTCCTGGTTTTTCGGGCCGGTGGTGATCCAGCCGGAACGCAGAACCTGCTCCACTGCAGCGATCTCTTCGTCGCCAATGCTTGGGCGCGAGAAGGGAAGGAAAGCCTGGTTCATGGTTACCTCGGGTTTACACAGTGCTAATGCCGGAAATACGGAGTGTTGCGAGCGAACTTAAGGGTTCATGGAACGCGGGGAGGGCATGCGGTCATCAAGGCACTTCCGATCGTTGAGCCAGCGGCGCGTTCCATGCAGCGATTCAGTAAAGACCATGTTTGTTAAAAGTAAATGTGGATCAAGGCGTTATCTTTGTGAGCTGAGAAAGTGCTGCACTTGGACGCTGGGCTGTGGGGGCTGAGATTAAGCGCAAAAATGTGAAACGAATATGAAAAATAGGGCAAAAGTCCGTTTTTCTGCGAGCCAGACAGCCAGGGTTCAGATTGTTAGCGAAGTTGTTGAAAAGTGTGCAGTTGCTGAGGGTTTTAGTGCCTTTTCAATCGCTGGAAAAGAGTGCAACCGCAGTTTTTTTGGCACTGACGGGTGCTACCCGGTGCAACCTCGGGCGGTGCATGCCTGCTTCGCTGCCCCCTGAAATTGCTTCAGGGAGCGCTCAGGCTTGGCGCCAGCTGGCCGCTGAGGTCCCAGACCTCGAGCATCTTGGCGTATTCGAAGGCATGGCTGGGGTCTTCCTGCAGCCACTGTTCGAATGCCTGGCGTTCCTGCAGGCTGCAATCGGCTTCGCGCAGGCGCATGCACCAGTGAGCGGCCTGCATCATCAGGTGGTCGTCGGCGTCGCTAGCGGGATGGATCATGGTTCTGTCCTTGCTCGGGTGGAGCTCAGTGCGCCCGCGAGCGGCGGGCGTTGCTGGAGTATCGGCGCGCAATCGCCCGGCACTCAAGTGCCAGCCGCTGTCGGCAGTACGTGGGCCTGCCCCAGGATGCGGATGCGTACCCGGCTGCCGGGCAAGGCTGCATGCAACCCGCTGCTGCGCACCGGCAGCAGGTGTTCGGTGCCGTTGGCTGTGCGGATGGCGATGTTCAGGGTGCAGTTGTTGCCGGCGAAGTCGCAGTCCTTGACCACTCCGAGGCAGCCAGATTCCACCGTGTTTGCCGGGCCGTCCTGATCCAGTTGCAGTTGCTCCGGGCGCAGCATGATCTGTGCCGGGCCCTTGAGTTGGGCGTTGGCGATCGGCACCGGCCCCAGGTCGCAATGGGCCACGCCCTCGTCCAGCTGTGCCGGCAGCAGCACGGCGTCGCCGAGAAACAGCGCGGTCTGTGCATCCCCTGGCCGCTGGTAGAGCTCCAGCGGCGCGCCGGCCTGCACCAGCCGGCCCTGGCGCAGCACGGCCAGCTGGTCGGCGAACGACAGGGCCTCGGCCTGGTCGTGGGTCACCAGGATGCTGGTCACCCCGGCATCGCCCAGCAGCTTGGCCACGGCCTTACGCATCGAGGCCCGCAGGCCGGTGTCGAGGGCCGAGAACGGCTCGTCCAGCAGCATCAACCGTGGGCGTTGAGCCAGGGCGCGGGCCAGGGCCACCCGCTGTTGCTGGCCGCCGGACAGTTCGTGGGGCCAGCGCCGGGCCAGCGCCGGGTCGAGGGCGACCATTTCCAGCAACTCGGCAATGCGCGGCTGTTGCGCCAGCGCCTTGCCCTCCAGGCCGAAGCCGATATTGGCGCCGACCCGAAGATGGGGAAACAGCGCGCCATCCTGGGGCACGTAGCCGATCTGCCGGCGATGGGCCGGCAAGGCGCCGCCGCCGTCGGCGAGAATCTGCCCATTGAGGCTGATGCGTCCGCGGTCGGGGCTTTCGAAGCCGGCGATCATCCGCAACAGGGTGGTCTTGCCCGAGCCCGAAGGACCGACGATGGCCGTGCGACTGCCGGCAGGCACGTTCAGGCTGATGTCCTGCAGCGCGGCCTGGCGGCCATAGGACTTGTGCAGTGCGTGAAGTTCGAGAGCGTTCATCGGCCCGCCGTGCGTCTGGATTGGTGATAGAGAAGAGCGGTCAGCGGCAGTGCCAGCAGAATCATCAGCAAGGCATAGGGCGCCGCGGCGGCGTAGTCGATTTCGCTGGTACGGGCCCAAAAGCCCGTCGCCAGGGTGCGGGTGCCGTTGGGCGCCAGCAGCAGGGTGGCGGTCAGCTCGTTGCTGATGGCCAGGAACACCAGCGCCGCGCCGGCTGCCGCACCCGGCGCGGCCAGGCGCAGGGTGACCCGCCACAACGCCTGCCATGGGCTGCGACCCAGGCTGCGGGCGATGTTTTCCAATTCCACCGGGGCCTGGGCGATGCCTGCACGCAGGCTTACCAACGCCCGGGGCAGGAACATCAGGGCATAGGCCAGGAGCACGCAGAAGGTGGTCTGGTACAGCGGCCGGGCGTACTGCACCGTGACCGTCACCAGGGCCAGCGCTACCACAATGCCGGGCAGCGAGCTGGCAATGTAGTTGCAGCTTTCCAGCAGCCGCAGCAGCGGCCCCGGGGCGCGGATCGACAGCCAGGCCATGGGCATCGCCGCGGCAGTGGTGAGCAGCGCACCCAGCAGGCCCAGTTCCAGGGTCTGGCGCAGGCTGGGCAGCAGCTCCGGTGCCTGCCAGGCCTCGATGCCACCGGCCAGCAGCCAGTTGCCCAGGGTCAGCAGCGGCACCCCCAGGGTCAGGGCGCTGCTCAGCAGCACCAGCAGCAGGGCTGCCACCCGGGCGCCGGCCCCCAGCGTCACGCAGCGTTGCAGGCGCGGGCTGCCGGAGCCGATCCGGGCATAGCGTGCCTGGCCCCGGCAGGCTGATTCGCTGCCCAGCAACAGCAGGCAGCAGAGCACCAGCACGCCGGCCAGCATATTGGCCGCCGGGCCGTTGTAGGTGGATTGGAATTGGTCGTAGATGGCGGTGGTGAAGGTGTCGAAGCGGATCATTGCGTACAGACCGTATTCCGCCAGCAAGTGCAGGCCCACCAGCAGCGCGCCGCCGGCAATGGCCAAGCGCAATTGCGGTAGCACCACGCGGATAAACAGCGCCCGGGGCTTGAGGCCCATGGATTCGCCGACATCTTCCAGGGCCGGGTCGAGACGGCGCAGGGTGGCTGCCACCGGCAGATAGACGAAGGGGTAGTAGGCGATCACCGACACCAGCACCGCCGCAGGCAAACCGTGCAGGGCCGGCCACAGGCTGACCCAGGCGTAGCTGTGGACGAAGGCCGGCACAGCCATGGGCGCCACCGCCAGCAACGACCAGACGCGCCGGCCCGGCAGGTCGCTGCGCTCGGTGAGCCAGGCCAGGGCCACCCCCAGCAGCACGCACAGCGGCAGGGTCAGGAGCAGCAATAACAGGGTGTTGAACAACAGTTCCGCCACCCGTGGCCGCAGCACCAGCTGGGCGATGGTGTCCCAGCCGGTCTGCAGTGAGACGCCAAGTACAAAACCCAGCGGCAGCAGGGCCAGCAGCGCCACCAGCACGGCCGCGCCCAGCAGCCAGGGCGCGGCACGCTGGCTGGGCAGGCGCCGTCGGTAGCCGCTGGCGAAGCGCGGGGTGCCGGCGATTGCCAGCGGGCTGCGAGACAGGTCGTCGGCCATGGGCTTAAAGCAGCCCGGCTTTGGTCATCAGGTCCACGGCCTGCTTGCTGTTGAGTTTTGCCGCGTCGACCTTGGGCGCCTCAAGCTCGGCCAGGGGCACCAGCTTGGGATTGGACTGGGCGCCATTGCCCACGGCGTACTCGAACGACTTGCCAGTCTTGAGCACGGCCTGGCCGGGTTGGCTGGTGATCCATTTGAGGAACGCCTGGGCCTGTTGCTGATGTTTGCTGGAGGCCAGCACCGCGCCGCCGGAAAGGCTGACGAACGCCCCCGGGTCCTGGTGCTTGAAGTAGTGCAGGGCGGTGTTCTTGCTGTTTTCGCCGGTCTTGGCCTGGTCGACGAAGCTGTAGTAGTGGTAGATCACCCCGCTGTCCACCTGCCCGGCATTGACCGCCTTGAGCACCGCGCTGTTGCCGCGGTAGACGCTGGCGTTGGCCTTCATGCCCTTGAGCCACTCCAGGGTCGCGGCCTCGCCCTTGAGTTCCAGCACGGCGCTGACGATGGCCTGGAAATCGGCACCGGCCGGCGATGCGGCCCAGCGGCCTTTCCAGGCCGGGGTGGCCAGGTCCAGCAGCGATTTGGGCAAGTCGCCCTGGCTGAGCTTGGCCGGGTTGTAGACGAACACCGTGGAGCGCGCGGCGATCCCCACCCAGTGGCCATGGGCCGGGCGGTAGGCCGCGCCGACTTGCTCCAGGGTGCTCGGCGCCACCTTAGCCAGTAGCCCGGCGTTGTCCACCAGGGCCATGGCCGGGCTGTTTTCGGTGAGGAACACGTCCGCCGGCGAGGCCTGGCCTTCCTGCACCAGCTGGTTGCCCATTTCGCTGTCGTCGCCGTTGCGCAGGGTGACCTTGATCCCGGTGTCGCGGGTAAAACCTTCGACCCAGGCCTTGGTCAGGCCTTCGTGCTGGGCGTTGTAGACCAGGATGCCGTCGGCGTCGGCGGCCGCATAGGTGTGGCCGGCGGCCAGCAGGGCGGCAGCCAACAGGGCAGTCTTGAACAGCGAAGGGGCGGTTGCGGTCATGATCGGTGCGGCTCCTGGGTGTTATTGGCGAGGCGGCAGGCGGTGTGATTCGGCATCTTGCGCGGGCATCGCGAATGCGCAGAACAATAGGAATCATTTGCAGCTGTACGGGCAGGCAATCTAGAGCGGCAAAGCAGAAAAATTCGTCAAATTTATGGTGAATTCCTGTCAGCGCAGAAGTTTTCCGCAGCTGCCCGCCAAACCCACTGTGATCGCCGGCACAGCTTGCTAAAGCCAGGCGCAGAAGAGTCCGCGCTTGCTCTATAATCGGCGCCGCAGCACCTGCATGAAATGGAATTGACCGGTCAACCGAGGGAAGCAACGTGAGCGCCAAACTGTGCAACAACATCAGTGCCGTGACTTTTGTCAGCAAGTACAAGGCGGTTTGCCAGCCGATCGCCGACCAGCTCAACCTGCCGGTGGAGAACCTCTTGGGCCTGGCTGCCCAGGAAAGCCAGTACGGCACCGGGCGGATCGCCCGGGAACTCAACAACTACTTCTCCATGCATGCCCCGGCGCCGCTGCAGAGTGGCAGTGAATCGGCCCAGGGCAACCCCAAGGTCAAGGTCGCGCGCTTCGATTCCTTCCAGAAATGCGCCCAGTCCTTCGCCCAGAGCTTCGGCTCCGCGGTGCGCGGCAAGCGCGACCCCATGGAGTTCGCCCAGGCCCTGGTGCGCAGCGGCTACAACAGCGGCGACGCCGCCACGGGTGGGCGCAACGGTTTCGCCAAGTACCTGGCGGATATCATCATTGCGGTCAGGGGGCGGATGGCGTGCTGATCAACCACTGCAAGGCCTGGCTGCTGGGCCTGTCCCTCGCCAGTATCACTCTCAATGCCTGGGCCGGCGCCTTGCTGCCGGCCCAGGTACAGCAAGGCGGCCTGAGCCGCGAGCAGGCCGAGCAGGTGCTGCGGGTAGCCCTCGAGCATCAGGACTATCAACTGAACAAGCCCGGGGTGTTTATCGACGGCGACCTGCAGGATGACAACGGCAAGCCGCCGCACCCGGGTTATTTCGATTTCAGCCTCGGCTACAACGACCCCAAGGCCGGCGCCACCGAGTACTGGGGGCTGTTCTCGGTCAGCACCAGCACCGGCGATGTCTGGGAAATCAACAGCTGCAAGCGCCTGGCCGGCAATCAGCTGCGGGCATTGCAGGCACAGATCATGAACCGCACCGGCAAGACCCTGGTGGATGAAGAAGCGCAGCGCCAGGGGTTGGGTTGCGAGGATGAGAAGTAGTCGGCAAAGGTGAGCCGAGCGCCATCAGCTGATGCCGGCGCGGCGCCAGCTCAGAAACTATAACCAGCATTGACCATCACCGCCGCCGTGCCCAGCACCACCAGTTCGGCGCCCACCGGGCCGTAATGGGCGCCGAACGCCGGGATCAGCACCGGCGCCACGCCCAGGCCGTTGAGCGGGATCTTGTCCTTGTACTCACCCTTGTAGCCCTGGATCAGCCCGCCGCTGAGCTTGGCATACACCGGCCAGCGCTGGTTTTCCCAGGCCTTGCCGACGTAGGCGTAGTAGGAACGCTGGGAAAAGGAGTTGCGAAAGGTGCTCAGGCCCCACAGTTCGCCATCGGCATAGTGGCGTTCCAGGCCGATCAGGTCCTGGTGGTTGTTGTGGTCCGGATCGTTGCGCCAGTGATTGGTGTACAGGCTGGTCTGCAGGTACCAGCGATCCTGTTGCTGATCGGCCTGCGCCGCCTGGCTGGCCGTCAGCAGCCAGGCGCTGGCGAGAAGGAGTGAACCGAGCAGGCGGCGTGGAGTGTGAGTGGATGGTTGCATGGGATTCCTCGCTGTTGCCCGCCTGATCGGCAGCCTTGCCCTTGCAAGATTCAAGGGGAAAAAGAGAGCGACGCTAGCACCCAGGTATTCAGCGAATCAATGTCGAAACTGTTGCTTGATCTATATCAGCCTCGATGCGCTGGATCAGGAACGGGTAGAAAGGGTTGGCGGTCAGGCGCATCAGTTCATCCATGGGCACTACCAGTACGCCGCGTTCGCCACGGGCGGCGAGGCGGCCCAGGTGCACGCCGAAATCCTCGCTGGCGGTGGGCTGGGTGCCGTACAGCGCATCGTCCAGGGGAAACGGCAGGGCCACATGGGACAAGGAAAACACTCCGGGCGGGTAGGCCAGGTCCAGGGGCTGCCGTTGACTGTCCAGGGCCTGGGCGGCGGTGAGGGTTTGCGCCAGTTGCGCCGAGCCGCTGTCGATATTGCTCAGCACCCGGGTGGCGTAGTTGCGCGGTGGCGGCGGCAGTAGGCTGGCCAGTGAAGTGAGGCTGGCCGGGTCCAGCAGGCCTTCGAGGTCGTGGCTGCGGTTGAGGTCGAAGATCACCAGTTCGCTGCCATTGGCCGGCAGGTGGCGGTACAGCCCGCTGACCAGCGCCGGGGTGCTCACGGTGGCGTCGGTCAGTGACTGGAAACTCAGGATCGGCGGCAACCGCTGCAAGCGCGGGTCGCCCGCCAGGGCCCGCATGCGGCCCTGCAGCGCATCGGTCAGCAGCCAGGACTGACGCGCGCCGTTGACCGGGAACGAGTTGTACTTGAAGGGGTTGTATTCCGGTCGCAGGCTCAGCCAGGCGCTCTTGCTAAAGGCCGGGAACACCGCAGGCCAGGCGGCCAAGCCGGCGAAACGCGCGGACCCGGCGACCCCGATCATCGGCGAGATCAGCACCAGGCGCCGGGCCGTCGGCAGTTGCGGGTCGTCGAGGGCATCCAGGGCGTAGGTCACCGCCAGCGCCCCGCCATTGGAGTAACCGACGATATCCAGCGGTGCCGGCGCCGGCACCTCAGCACGGGCAGTGCGCAGGGCCAGGCGGGTGGCCGCTAGCCAGTCCTGCCAGTGGGCATCGGTCAAGGCCGCCGGCACCGTGCCGTGGCCGGGCAGGCGCAGGCCGATGGCCAGGTAGCCGTGTTCGACATAGCGCCGGGCAATGTGCCGCAGGCTGTAGGGCGAATCGGTCAGGCCGTGCAGCAGCACCACCACACCCCGTGGCGGGCCGGCGGGGCGCAGCAGGTAGGAGCGATTCCAGTCGGTGGTGAAACCTGGCGGGTAGACCCGGCTGTCGATGCGGTAGCGGTTGAAGGGCGGCACCAGGGACGGGTCCAGCCTTTCGCTGACCTGCTGGCGGACTTCGCCGAACACCCGCTCCTCGGCCGCGAGCCAGGCTGCCCAGTCGGCGTGATCGAGTTGCTCGGCAGTCAGTTCGTGGGGCACCAGCCGGTGCCAGGGTTGCAGGGCCGGGCCGCGCTCGCTGTCGTAGACCCGCCAGGCCAGCAGGGTCAGGCCGGCAACGCCGAGGATCAGTGCAACGCGTTTGAATAGACGGGGCAGGGCAGCTAGGGGCACGGGGTCAACTCGCTTGGGGGGCCTGGATACGATAGACGCAACGGCGTCCGCCGGTGATCAGGTGTTCCACCCGTTGCACTTCGCCCAGTTCACCAATGGCGGCCTGGAACACTTGCAGTTCCGCGCGGCAGAAGCCCTGGCACTGCTGGGCCGCGACGCAGATCGGGCAATGGCTCTCGATCAGCAGCCAGGCATCGCCGTCGGCCTCGACGCTGGCCATGTAGCCAGCCACTTCACGGATCTGCGCCAGGGCCCGGACCCTGGCTTCAAGGGTCGCCAGCGGGGCGCAGACCGCCAGGTATTCGGCCCTGTTGATCCGCTCCATGTCGCTGACGATGCGCTCCACGCCATCGGCGCCGTACACCGCGCGAATCGAATCGATCAGTTGCAGGGTCAGGTTGGCGTGGGTGTCGGGAAAGCGTGCCTGGGCTTGCTCGGTCAGCACCCATTTCTGCGAGGGCCGCCCGGCGCCCTGGGCCGGCATCACTTGGCCGCGGATCAGTTCGCTGTCCACCAGGCGCTGCACCTGCTGGCGGGTGGCCTCCAGCGACACCTTGAGCAGGGGCGCCAGATCGGCGGTTTTCAGCGGGCCGCGAGTCTTCAACAGGAACAGGATGCGTTCGGCGGTGGCACCGGGGTTCTTTTTCTCGGCAGGCGGGGACATCGACGACATGGGGACCATTAACCAATAGGCAGTTGGGTTATCAGCGGCCTTTATACCGCGCAGGATCGGCCAAGCATAACAGGCCGCGCCGCCGCTTCCCCGTGCTTGTCACGGTTTTCATGGGGTTGGCGCAGCATGTTGCGAACCCAGGTAAAAAACAATTATCAAAGCTATTGCTTGTGTAATACAGTGCCGCAGTATCCAACAACGCGAAAGGAAGCTGGGCATGGCATCGACAACCGGATGGTCGGCACTGTTACTCGGTAGCAACGGCTTGCGCTCCGCAGCCTTGGCCGGTGGCGTGGCGCTGCATGCAATCAACGTCTACCTAGTCACCACACTCTTGCCTTCGGTGGTGGCGGATATCGGCGGGCTGGACTACTACGCCTGGAACACCACCCTGTTTGTGGTGGCCTCGATCATCGGCTCGGTGCTGTCCACCCGAGCCCTGGCGCTGTTGGGGCCCAAGGCCGCCTATAGCCTGGCGGGGCTGCTGTTCATGCTCGGTTGCGCCCTGTGCGCCCTGGCCCCGGAAATGGCCTGGTTGATCCTCGGCCGCAGCGTCCAGGGTCTGGGGGGCGGGCTGCTGTTCGCCTTGCCCTACGCGATGATCCGCCTGGTGTTCGCCGAACCGCTGTGGCCTCGGGCCATGGCGTTGATTTCCGCCATGTGGGGCGTGGCGACCCTGATTGGCCCGGCGGTGGGCGGGGTGTTCGCCGAGCACGGGGCCTGGCGCGCGGCTTTCTGGGTGCTGCTGCCCTGCACCTTGCTGTTTATGCTGCTGGCCCTGGCCCTGTTGCCGGGCAAACGCCGCGAGGCCGCGCCGCACAGTCCGATTCCCGCTCGCCAGCTGGTGCTGCTGACCGCCATGGTGCTGGCGATTTCCATCGGCAGCATCACCCCTTCGCTGGTGTACAACGTGTTGGGCCTGGGTGTTGGCCTGGCCCTGCTGGCCTGGGTGATCGCCCTGGAAAACCGCTCCGTGCAGCGCCTGCTGCCCCGGGACAGCCTCAAGTCCGGCAGCGCCTTGCTGGCGCTCTATGGGTCCATGGCGTTGCTGGTGGTGGGCATGACCAGCGAGGTATTCGTGCCATTGTTTCTGCAAGTGCTGCATCGGCAGACGCCGCTGCTGGCGGGCTATATCGCCGCCCTGATGGCCGCCGGCTGGACCCTGGGCGCCATCTTCAGCTCCGGCCTCAAGCCCCAGGGCGCGGCCCGGGCGATTGCCGCCGGGCCCTTCCTGGTGGTGGGCGGGCTGCTCCTGGCCTGCCTGTTTATGCCGGCCACCGCTACGCCGGCGTTGAGCCTGGGCCTGGTGTGCCTGGCCATGCTGGCGGTGGGGGTGGGCATTGGCCTGGCCTGGCCGCACCTGCTGTCGCGGGTGCTGGAACAGGCGCCGGCCGATCAGAAAGAGCTGGCCGGGGCCTCGATCACCACGGTGCAACTGGTGGCTACCGCCCTGGGGGCGGCGCTGGCCGGCATGATCGTCAACCTGGCGGGGCTCGGTTCCACCGGCGGCAGCGTCGGTGCGGCCCAGGCCGCCGGTTGGTTGTTCGGCCTGTATGCCGGCTTGTCGGCGCTGTTGTTTATCAGCCTGCGCCAGGTGCGTCGCAGCAACGCACAACCACTGGTTGAAGCCTGAAACACTTTTCGCCAAGGAGCTGCCGATGAATCGCTTATCTATGGACAGTGATGAACAGGGCTGGAAGTTCGATCCGGGACTGGCCCAGCGTTTTGCCCACCTGGAACTGCGGCTGCTGGGCGGCCGCGCCATCGGCATCGCCGATAACCGTTTCACCGACCTGCAGAGCGCCCTGGGTGGCCCCGGCTGCCGGGTGCTCAATGGCAACCCGCGGGACCTGCGGCTGGAAAATATCGCTCGGCTGGACTATCGCCTGGGTGGCCACGGTGAGTTGCAGGCTTCGCTCGCCACCTTGCTCCAGGCCCCGACATACGCCATTCCAGAGCAAGAGCCAGTGCTGGAGCTGGGCCTGCAACCGCTGCGCCTGGGGCGCCAGAGCCCCTACGGTTTCCTGCCCCTGGGCCAGAGTCGGCGGCGGGAGAATATCTCCCTGGATTCCATCGACACCCCGGCGACCCTGCTGACCCTGTCTCACTGGCCGGCGAACAAGACCCCGGCCGACTACAAGGCCAATCTGTCCACCAGCAGCGCCCTGGACTTTATCCAGCGCGGGCAGGCCCCGGAGCAGGCCGAGGTGATCACCAGCGACCATTTCGACCTCGACGGGCTGGCTTCGGTCTACGCCTTCCTGGCGCCGGAACATGCCCTCAAGCATCGGCAACTGCTGATCGATATTGCCCGGCTCGGGGATTTTGCTCGTGGCACCTCGAACGTCGCCCTGCAATGCGGCTTCGCTCTGAATGCCTTGGCCAGCCGGGTGTCCAGCGACCACTCGGGCAGCAATGATCGCCTGCTACTGGCGCGCTTTGCCGCGCTGCTGCCGCAGATGGCCGATGTCCTGGAGCGGCCCGGGCGTTACGCCGAGCTGTATCGACCAGCCCTGGAGCAGCTGCAACGTAGCGAAACGCTGCTGGCGCACCCGCAAACGCGGATCGAGGAGTACCCGGAGATCGATCTTGCGGTGCTGCACCTGCCCTACGCAGCGGGGCCGGGCGACTACCTGGGGCTGATGCCGGTGGCGGTACACAACCGCAGCCGCTGCGGGGTGCTGGCCCTGGTCAGCCCGGGGCGGGTGGAAATCCGCCAGCGCTATGAAAGCTGGGTTGAACGGGTGAGTGGTATCCCTCGGCCGCGACGCGACCTTGCGATCTTCGCCCGGGCCCTGCAACAGGCCGAGGCCACGCCCGGGCAGTGGCACTACCCGGGGGTGCAGGAGATCATGCCGGGCCTGAAGTTTGTCGCCGAACGGCCCAGCAGCCTGTCCGTTAGCCAGGTGCTGCTCGAGCTGCGACAGTTCCTGGCCCAGGCGCCAGTGGCCTGGGACGCCAACGCTAACCTGGTGCCGGCCTGCCGCGCCCTTGAGCGCGCCTAGCCGGCCGCCGCCTTACCAGGTATCGATAAACCGCGGTTCACGCCCTGCCCAGGGCGTTGGCCGGGGCGCGGCCTGCAAGCCCCGCAGCAGCCAGGCGCGGCTGTCCAGCGGGTCGATCACCGCATCAATCTCCAGGTAGCTGGCCATGTTCAGCGCCTTGCCTTGGGCGTAGGCCTTGGCCACCAGCTTGTCGAACAGCGCCTGGCGCGACTCGGTGTCCGGCTGGGCCGCCAGTTCCTTGGCAAAGCCCAGGCGCACCGCACCTTCCAGGCCCATGGCACCGAACTCGGCGCTGGGCCAGGCCACGGTGAACAGCGGGTTGTGGAAGCTCCCGGCGGCCATGGCCTGGGCCCCCAGGCCGTAACCCTTGCGCAGCACCAGGGTGAAGAAGGGCACTGTGAGGCTGGCGGCGCTGACGAACATGCGCGACACATGGCGCACCGTGGCCTGGCGCTCCGACTCGGGGCCGACCATGAATCCCGGGGTATCGCACAGTGACACCAGGGGCAGGCCAAAGCCTTCGCACAGACGCATGAAACGCGCCGCCTTGTCCCCGGCCGCAGCATCGATGGCGCCGCCCAGCACCGCCGGGTTGTTGGCGATCAGGCCAAAGGCCCGGCCTTCGATACGGATCAGCGCGGTGATCAGCCCCGGGGCGAACTGGCGCCGCAGCTCCAGCACGCTGTCGCGGTCGGCCAGGGTGTCGATGACCCGGCGGATGTCATAGACCCGCAGGCGATTCTCCGGAACCAGGTGGCGCAGCTCGCGCTGGTCGGCGCATTGCCAGTCATTGCGCGGCCCCTGGAAGTAGCTCAGGTACTGCTTGGCCACCCGCACTGCCTCGGCTTCATCCGCCACCAGCACGTCGATCACGCCATTGGGGCCTTGCACCGAGACCGGGCCCACCTGTTCCGCGCTGAAACTGCCCAGGCCACCGCCCTCGATCATGGCCGGGCCAGCCATGCCGATGCTGGCATTGGCGGTGGCGATGATCAGGCTGCAGCAGCCGAGCAGGGCGGCATTGCCGGCAAAGCAGCGGCCCGAGGCGATGCCCACGGTGGGCACCTGGCCCGAGAGCTTGGCCATGGCGGCGAAGGTGTGGCAGTCGAGGCCGGCCACCCCGACAAAGTCGCTGTCACCCGGACGCCCGCCGCCGCCTTCGGCGAACAGCACCACCGGCAGCCGCCACTGCAGGGCCAGACCCAGCAGGCGATCGGTTTTCTTGTGGTTCATCATGCCCTGGGTGCCGGCGAATACCGTGTAGTCGTAGGCCAGGGCCAGGCAACGGGCTACCTGGCTGTCATACAGCCCGGCGTTGACCGTGCCGATACCGCCCACCAGGCCGTCGGCCGGGCTCAGCTCCTGCAGCTCTTCGTTGGTGCGCCGGCGACGCTGGGCGGCGAGGGCCATGGCGCCGTATTCCATGAAACTGCCTGGGTCGAGCAGGTCATCGAGGTTTTCCCGGGCGGTGCGCTGCAAGGTCTTGCGGCGCTTGGCCACGGCCTGGGGACGCTGGGCATCGAGCAGCTGTTGGTGACGTTGGCGCACTTCGGCCAGGTCGGCGCGAATCAGCTCCAGGTCCAGCTGTTCCTCGTTGCACTGGGCATCGCCGGCCACGGCCCCCGGTTCCAGGAACAGCAGCGGCTGGCCTTCGCTCACCGCATCACCGACCTGCACCGCCAGGGCCTGGACTACGCCGCTGAAGCCGGCCTTGACCTCGAACTCCATCTTCATCGCTTCCAGCACCGCCACCCGCTGGGCCAGTTGCAACTCATCGCCTTCGGCCACTTCCAGGCACACCAGCACGCCGGTACTAGGGGCCGCTACCGCCTGGGCGCCGGGCGGTGCCTGGACGCTCTTGCGCGGGGTATTGGCAAGCGCCGCCGGTTGAGCGAAGTACAGCGGCCGGTGGGCTTCGGGCGCGGCCTGTACCAGCGCCGCCCAATGCCGTTCGACAAATGTGGTGCTGACCCGGTGCTCGATCACCGCCGGATGGCGCAGCAGGTTCTGCAACAACCCGAGGTTGCTGGGCACGCCTGCCAGGCGGAACTCGCAGAGCCCGCGGTAGGCCCGGCTCAGGGTGGTGGGGTAGTCCGGCCCCTGGACGATCAGCTTGGCCAACAGCGAGTCGTAGCTGGGGCTGACCGGGTACCCGGCGTAACCGTAGCCATCGACCCGCAGGCCCGGACCGCTGGGAGCCTCGTAGGCGCTCAGGGTGCCGACCACCGGCCGCGTGTCACCGCTTTGCAGCAGCTCCTCAAGGTTGATTCGCGCCTGCAAGGCAAAGCCCTGGGGCGCCGGCGGTTGGCTGAGGCCGAGGCTTTCCAGGGAGGCGCCGGCGGCCAGGCGCAGCTGGGTGTGCAGCAGGTCGATGCCGGTGACCATCTCGGTCACCGTGTGCTCGACCTGGATCCGCGGGTTGGCCTCCATAAAGTAGAAGGCCCCCGGGAGTTGCAGGTCGACCAAAAATTCGAAGGTGCCGATGCCCTGGTAGCGCACCCGGCTGGCCAGTTGCAGCGCGGCCTCGATCAACTGCTGGCGCAGGTCGTCGGCCAGGTCCGGGCTGGGGGCGATCTCCACCAGCTTCTGATGGCGCCGCTGCAGGCTGCAGTCGCGCTCCCACAGGTGGCTGACCGCGCCGCTGCCATCCCCCAGCACCTGGATCTCGATATGCCGGGCCTGACGCAGCAACTGCTCGATGTACAGCGCGCCATTGCCAAAGGCCGACAGCGCCTCGGACTGGCAGCGGGCGAAGGCCTGCTCCAGCTGCTTGCGTTCGGTGACCGCGCGCATGCCGCGACCGCCGCCGCCGGCCAGGGCCTTGAGCATCACCGCGCCATGCCGGCTGAAGAAGTCTTCGGCCTGCTCCAGGCTGATCGGCTGGTTGATGCCGTCGAGCAATGGCACCCCGCAGCCCAAGGCCAGGTCGCGGGCCGCGGCCTTGTCGCCGAACAGTTGCAGCACTTCGGGGGCGGGGCCGATAAAGGTCAGCCCAGCCCGCTGGCACTGCTCGGCGAAGTCGGCGTTCTCGGCGAGAAAGCCGTAGCCGGGGTGAATCGCTTCGCAGCCCTGTTCCAGGGCCAGGTCGATCAGCTGTTGCCGATCCAGGTAGGCCGGTACCCCGCGGCCCTTGAGCGGCAGTGCCAGGTCGGCCTTGCGCGTGTGCAGGCTGGCGTGGTCGTCCTCGGCATACACCGCGACGCTGCGGATGCCCAAGTCGGCGCAGGCGCGGGCGATGCGGATGGCGATCTCGCCACGATTGGCGATCAACAGACTCTGGAACATGGCAATTCTCACACTAGATAAGGGTGGCTCAGAGCTGTTGTTCCAGCTCGTTCTTCTTGACCTTGCCGGTGGCGGTCATGGGCAGGGCACTGACCAGGCGGATTTCCGGCACCTTGTAGGCAGCCATCACCTGCTGGCACCAGGCGCTGAGGGCTTGCGGGTCCTGGGGCGCCTCCGGCTTGAGCACCACGAAGGCCACCGGCTGCTGGCCACGGCGCTCGTCGGCACGACCGATCACCGCGCTGGCCAGTACGTGCGGGTGCTGGCCGAACAAGGCTTCCAGCTCACTGGGAAACACGCTCATGCCATTGACCTTGAGCATCTCCTTGCGCCGTCCCAGGTAACGGATAAAGCCTAGTTCGGTGATCTGCCCAAGGTCGCCGGTATGCAGCCAGCCTTGGCGCAATACCGCGGCGGACTCATCCGGGCGCCGCCAGTAACCCTCCAGCAGCGCCGGGCTACGCACGCAGAGCTCGCCTTCGGCGCCCAGGGGCAGTAGCGCGCCGCTGTCGAAGTCGCAGACCTTGAACTCGGTGCCCGGCACTGGCAGGCCGACGAAGGTCGGGGCGCTCTTGAGGTCGAAGTCGTCCTGTTGCAGGCCGGCGGTGAAGGTGTCGCAGGTGTGGGTTTCGGTCATGCCGAAGCTGAATTCGAACAGGGTGCAGCCGGTCAGGGCTTTCCAGCGCTGGCGGTAGTCGAGGGTCAGCTTCTTGACGAAGGAAATGCACCCAGTGGATTGCAGGGAAGTGAAGTCGTGGTTCGCCACCTCGGGGTGTTCCAGCACTTCGGCGGCGCTGTCCACCAGCAGCCCGCAATGGCTGACCTTGTACTGCTGCACCGCGGCCATAAAGCCCGGGGCGTCCCAGCGTGCCAGCAGCACCAGGCGGCAGCCGGCGTAGACGGGAAACAGCAGCCCGGCGTTTTCCCCGGCGATCCAGAATTGCGGCAGGAAATTGAGCATCACGCTGTCGCGCGTCAGGCCCAGGGCCACCGGCACGAAGCTGGCGCAGGTGTAGAGCATATGCCCGTGGGTGTGCACGCAACCCTTGGGCATGCCGGTGGTGCCGCCGGTGTAGTTGAGGGCGGCGACGTCGTCCAGGGCTGGGCGGTGGGTGGGCGTGGCGGTGCTGCATTGCTCCAGCGCCGGGTAGAAATCAATCACCCCGGGGTCCAGGCGTTTGGGCGCGCGCAGCAGGTCGGGCACGGGAATGCTCGGGGTGGCTGGGCACAACTCCGACAGGCTGCTGGCGAGGATGTGCTGCAGGCCGCAAGACTCAGCCACGGCGTGGACCACATCGAGCAACTGATCGAAGCACAGGATGACCTGGGCGTCGCTGTCCTTGAGCTGGTATTCCAGTTCCAGGCTCCGCGCCAGCGGGCTGACCGGCGCATACACCGCGCCGCACTTGAGAATGCCCCAGAAGCCGATATGCAGTTGCGGGCAGTTGGGCAGGAACACCGCGACCCGATCGCCGGGGCGCACGCCGAGCTCGGTGAGCAGCGCCGCGCAGCGGTCGGACTGGTGGTCCAGCTCGGCGAAACTCAGGCTGTGGCCGTAGAAGTCCAGGGCCACCGCGGCGCCTTGTTCACGGGCCCAGGCGCGCAGGTATTCGGTAAGGGGTTGCTGGCCCTGGGGGTATTGCGCGGTACGTGGCGCGCCTTTGGGCCAGGCGGCCTGCTGCAAGGCGTGAAGGTGCTGCTGATAGGCCGCAAGGTCCATGGTGCCTCCTGATTGTTATTGTGGGCCGACCTATCTTAGGCAGCCTTGGGCCTGCCACAGAACCGATGGTTATTCATCGAGATTCATGAATGCGCTACATGGTTGGGCCCTGAATGATGGGCTGTTAGCCTGCATCGGGTGGAATTTGCGAGGGCACAACCATGAACTCACCGCATGAATGGTCTGGGCTTAGCCGTCTGGACCTGAACCTGTTTCGAGTTTTCGAGGTGGTCTACCAGGAGCGCAACCTGACTCGCGCCGCCTCGGTGCTGCACCTCAGCCAATCGGCCATCAGCCACGCCCTGGCGCGGTTGCGGGTGCAACTGGACGATCCGCTGTTCGTGCGCGAGGGCTACGGCGTGGCGCCAACGCCCCTGGCCAAGCAACTGGCTCCGGGTATCCAGGACGCCCTCAATGGCCTGCGCCGCAGCCTCAGCCCGGCGCAGGCCTTCGACCCGCTGCGGGATCGGCGGCGCTTCACCCTGAACATGCCCGAACAGCTGGAGCCGATCATCCTGCCGTTGATCCTGGCGCACCTGAACCGGGTGGCGCCGCACCTGGAGATCCGCAGCACCAGCGTGCACTGGGCCGACCTCAAGCTGGAGATGATTGCCGGGCGCATCGACCTGGCCATCGAGCTGTCACGCCTCACCGACCCGCAGTTGCAACAGCGACTGCTGCTGCAGGATGCCTTCTGCGTAATGGCCGGCCCGGGCTTTCAGGGCGAGCTGACCGCCGAGCGCTACCTGGCGGCCGAACATGTGGCGGTGACGTCGAGGCGCCGCGGCATCTGCGTCGAGGACCTGGCCCTGGGGCAGTTGGGCCTGGTGCGACGCATTCGCCAGCACTGCCAGCACTTTCTGACCGCCGCACAGTTGGTGGCCCAGAGCGATCGGCTGCTGACCCTGACCCGGGACAATGCGCGGCTGATCAACGCCGGGCTGGGCAACCGCATTCTCGATATGCCCCTGGGCCTGCCGGAGGTGTGCCTGAACCTCTACTGGAGCAAGCAGGTGCACAACGATTCGGCCAACCGCTGGCTGCGCGAGCAATTGCTGGGCCTGGCGGGGCAGGGCTGAAAGCCTTGTGGCAGAGCGCTGGCTGAGGTGTAATCGGCGGCCTTGAAGCCACCATGGAAAGCCCGGCATGCACCCCAGCGCGCGCAATATCGTCGATCTCTACCAGCGCCACGCCCAGGCCTGGGACCAACGCCGCCAGGCCCAGGTCCAAACCCCGACCTTCGACGGCGAGAAGATCTGGCTGCAGCGGTTTCTCCAGCAGATGGCCCCGGGCCGACAGGTGCTGGACCTGGGTTGCGGCGCCGGCCAGCCAGTGGCCGGCTACCTGATCGAGCAGGGGTGCGAACTGACCGGTGTCGACAGCTCCAGCGCATTGCTCGGCCTGTGCCGCCAGCGCTTTCCCGCACAGCGCTGGCTGCAGGCCGATATGCGCGAGCTGGTCCTTGAAGATGATTTTGCCGGGATCCTCGCCTGGAACAGCTTCTTCCACCTGCCTGCCGATGATCAGCGCGCCATGTTCGCGACATTCGAACGCCATGCCGGGCCGGGTTGCGCGCTGATGTTCACCAGCGGCCCGGAGGCCGGCGAGGCCATTGGCGAGTTCCAGGGCGAGGCGCTGTACCACGCCAGCCTGGCGCCGCTGGAGTACTGCACCTTGCTCGATACCCATGGTTTTGAGGTGGTGCAACAGGTCAGCCAGGACCCGCAGTGTGGCGGCTTGACGGTATGGCTGGCGCGGGCGATCTACTGAACCTCAAAGCACCTTGAGCTGTTTCGCGATGTCTTTCAGACAGATACCCAGGGCGCGTTGTTCAGCGTCCTTGGGGTCGAAGCCGAGAATGTATCGGTGACGTAACGCCAGCGATTGCAAGACCGCGTCGCCATCATCCATCGCCTGCTTGCGTCCGAGCATCTCCTGCACCTCAGGCAGGTACCACTGATAGCGCTCCTGAAGATGAAAGAAGCACGCGAATGCATCCCAGCCACCCTGGCCGCTGATCTTGACCGCCAGTTTTTCATCGACCAACCCGGCCAGCGCCAATGGCGAGGCCTGAATATCGAAACTCATGTCCAGAACGCTCGAACTGTCGAAGGGATGGGGCACATCCAGGGCGGGTTCGTCATCGCCCTTGATCGATGAATTGCACTGATGGCAGGACGGCACCAGGTTGTATAGCGACACCGCGAGAAAAGGGTAGATCGACTTGGGCAGGAAGTGATCCAGTGGCGGCCTGAGTTCCAGTTGCTTGGGCGTGCCGGTGCTTTGCCCGTGATAGTTGACATGGTGCAGGTGGCAGTAGGGACAGATGCGCAACTTGTAGCTGCCGACCAGCTTGTAGGCATTCCAGCCGGTGTCTTTGAGGATGAACCTGCTGTAGTTGAAAACCTTGCCCAGCTGCGTGATCAGTTTCTCCATCGGCTTTAGGCGGTCGTCCTTTGCCGGGCGCTCACGCAGGTACTGCATCAGCTCCGGAGCCGTGGCCTCGACCTGCTGGATCACCTGGCGCAGCTGGCTGACATCGCCGACCAGGATCGACTTGCGCTGGCTGAGCAGCAAGGCGTGCAAGGCCTTGGTGCGGGCCGGGTAACCGGTAAAGGACTTTCCCCAGGCGCTCATGGCCTTGTCGAAGCGTGGCCCCAAGGTTGCCAGGTGCTGACTGCTGGCGCTTGCCGAGATATTAAGCTTGAGCATCCGGGTTTCCCTCAAGCACATCCAAGCGCTGCTGCACATGCTTCTTGAGCTCTGCGTCGGCCAAGGTATCGGCGATCCGCCGGGCTTTTGCGATGTGCTTGAGATTCCGCTGCTTGTGGTTCAGCACATCGGACAACTCGGTCAATCGCTGCATATTGAACTCCCCGGTGAAATCGCCCACGTCGAACACCGAACGCAGGGTCTGCTTGGGGGTGTAGCCAAAGGCATTGATCAGTTGCTTGTGGTCCAGATCGAACAGGCGGCCGGCCGGGGTGTCGGCGGCCACTATCAGCGAGTGGGTGGAAATCAATACATGAGCCCTGTGGGCAGTAGAGAACGCCTTGATGAACTGCAGCAGATCGAAGATGTACTGGCGTTGCCACTTGGGGTGCATGAACATTTCGCCTTCATCGATACACAGCAACAGCAAGCGCTGCGGCGACTCACGCTCGAACTCGCCGATGGCCCGGGCAATGGCACAGTACAGCGACATCATGCTGGCCTGGCCGGAACTCAGTTGCTTGAAGGAGAACCGCAGCAGGCCCATGGCACTGATGTGTGCCAGGGTGCTTTCATGCTGGCGAATGTGCTGACCGACCTGCTCGTCCAGGTAGGCCAGGCTGGAACTGCGTCGCCACGAGCTGACCTTGGCGAAGAGCGGCCTGACCACCTTTAGTGCCTTGCCTGCCTTGATCAATTGCTTGGTCAGCAACGGATCTTCGGAGAGATTCTCGATAGACGGCGGGTTGCTGCTCAACAGATCGTCCAACCAGGGGTGGTGGTCCTCAAGCATCTCTAGCAAAGCGTCGATCAACTGATCGGTATCCAGGGCAGTGAGCCGCTCCACGGAATCCAACACGGCATAGGACAACATGAATTTCATTTCCGGCGACCCGGTGCGATTCAGGTCATGCAAGCTCTTCTTCAGTGCCGGGTTCGAGCTCAGGTTGCTTGCCGTGCGGTTGCCACCATAGGCCGTCAGCAGCTCCTGTATTGAAAAAGGTTTGAGTTCCAGCACCACCTGGGCCTCACCGACGAAGTCGACCCGTTCCCTGAGATAGGGATAGGCACTGAAGGCCGCCGCCAGTTCGGATTCCACATCCTTGCCAAACCGTGGGCTGACGTCCTTCAGCCCGCGGCGTCGCAGTCGGCTGCGACGCACTCTTTCAAAGGGCGAGGTGGTGTAGAACACCGTCGAGAACTCCGGCACGGCGGCGCCGTCGTCGCGTTGGATCGGCAGGCTTGAGCTCAGCTCAAGGTTTTTCAGCGAGGCGCCGCAGGTCAGTTGCAGGCCCTGGTGGTTCTCCCAGAACATGCCGAGCTTGGACAATGACTTTGAAGCCGTCAGCCATTCGCATAACTGCAGCAACATTTCAGTCTTGCCGCTGCCGTTCTCGCCATACAGGGTGGTGAAGGAGGCCACCCCTAGGTTCTCGGAGTGGAGGCTTGTGGAGGAGCGGTTGATTTCCAGAATCAAGGCGTTGTCGCTGGCCTCGTCCGAGGCGGGACGCAGCAGCATTTCATAGGTATCTGTAAGTGGCAGGACGACCGGGTTGCCCGACTTTGTCCTGAAGAAAAGCGCATGAATCACTGTGCCGCGTGACGACATTTCGAATCCCTGATGAGGCTTGCTCCAGGCGTGACCCTGAATCCAGAGGCGGGCGGCCGGGTAAATGGCTTTAAGCCAGTACCGAAAAAGGCGCGTAGGTTCGCATATTGAGTCACTGGCGGGAAATAGCCGGGCAGCTATCGAGCACTGCCACAGCGAGGTGCTGGTTGCAGGCAAAAAAAAGCCGCGCTTCGATAGCGCGGCTGCTGGCCCCGGGGCCGGAGCTTCCGGCCGTTCAGTGCATCATCATGCCGTGGTCCTGGGTATTCAGCGCGCGGGCCTGGGCCTGGACCTTGATCGACTCTTTCTCGCCCTTGGGGTTTTCCACGATCAGGGTCAGCGGTACCAGGTCGCCTTCCTTGATCTGGCCGTTCAGCTCCATCAGCATCACGTGGTAGCCGTGGCTGTCGAGGCTGACCTTCTTGCCGGCCGGCAGGGCGACGGCGTCCACCTGCTGCATGCTCATCACATCGTTATGCATGCTCGACTGGTGAATCTGCACGATGCGCGCCACCGGCGACTCCACCGCCACCAGCTTGCTGTCGCTGCTGGCGGTGATGTCCATAAAGGCGCCGCTGGCATGCTGGCCAGCCACTGTGGCGCGCACCCAGGCGTTGTCTACCAAGGTGGCAGCGCCGGCGGCATTGGCCAGGCCCAACAGGGACATCAGCAGCAGGGCGGACGAGAGACGGGACGGGCACTTCATTAACAAACCTCCATGACGGTGAGCAGGTCTTCTGCGCACTCTTGGGCGTTGAGTGACTGCGACAGACCCAGGCGCAGGGTGCCCCGGGAGTCGTAGACGAAACTGGTGGCGGTGTGCGACAGGGTGTAGGTCGAACCGCTGGGGATCTTCTCGTAGAACACGCCGAATTCCTTGGCGGTGGCGGCGGTTTCCTCCAGGCTGCCGTACAGCGCCTCGAAGCTCGGATCGAACGCCTTGACGTAGGCATCCAGCACTTCGGGGGTGTCGCGCTCGGGGTCGAGGGTGATGAACACCACCTTGAGCCGATCGCCATCACGGCCCATCAGCTTCTTGGCCTGGGCCGCGCGGGCCAGGGTGGTGGGGCAGACCGCCGGGCACTGGGTAAAGCCGAAGAAGATCATCGGCATCAGCCCGCGGTAGCTGGACAGCGACTTGGTTTCGCCCTGGGAATCGGTGAGCTTGAAGGTGCGGCCGAGAATCTGATTGCTCAGGTCCTTGCCGTATTTGAAGGACAGCCGGGGGCTGTTGTCGCACCCGGCGAGCAGGCCCAGGCCGAGTACCCCGGCGCTGGTGAGCAGGGTGCGGCGAGTCAGCAGAACACTCATGAAGTAACGCCCTTTGAACAGCCAGACAGGCAAAAAACCCGCGCATGGTAACAAACGGACGCAGCGCGGGGCGGGCTAATTAGACCAATGCCTGCGGCCATAGGTCGCAGCCGGGCGCCCTTGGCCGGCCCTGCAGCAGGGCGAGGCGCCTTAGCCGGGCTCGCGGCTGGCGAGCGGCAACTGACGCAACCACAGGGCGATATCGCTGACCACTTCGGCCATGCGGCTGGTGCCGGTGGTGTCGGCCAGGCGATGGTCGAGCCCGGGGTAGGGGCGAAACGCCAGGCCGGGTCGGCCGTGTTCGCGCAGTTGCGCAATCATCCTAGTCACTGCCGACACCGATACCGCCTCGTCGGCGCCGGACTGGATGATCAGCGCCGGCACCCGACTGCCCTGCAACAGCGCCAGTTGGTCGAGGCGCAGCACGTCCTGCCACCAGCCCGCGCCATGGCCGCTGGCTTGCAAGTCTGCCGCTGGCTGTTGTTGCACCTGCTGGATAAAACCCAACAGCTCCCGGCGTGATTCGGCCTGCTGCGCAGGGTTCTGTGGGCTGCTGGCCAGACCGTGCAGCAGGTCATCGCGAAACCACTGGCCACCGCCGTTGAAGGCCACGGTGGCGTGCACCAGGTTGCTGCGTGCCGCCAGCAGGTGGGCGACCACCGCGCCTTCGCTGCCGCCCAGGGCGACGATACGGCTATAGCGCCGGTCTTGCTGCAAGTGAGCGAGCACCGCTTGCAGGTCTTGCGCGCGCTGGCTGGGGCTGTCGTGGCGCAGATAGGCCGCAGGGCAGTCCGCGCGTTCGGGGTCGTGGTCGTAGGGCAGGCTGGCCTCGATGGCGTATTTCTCCACGGTCAGCACATCCGCCTCGGGCAGGGCCCGGGCCAAGTGGCGGTAGACGCCGGGGATGCGGGTCACGCTGTTGCAGTCCGAGCCCTGGATGATCACCAGCAGCGCCTTGGGTGCCGGGCCGATGTGGCGTTGCCACAGGTACCAGGTGATCGACGAGCCGTCGCCGCGGGCCAGTTGCCGGGCCGCAACCGCCTGCGGCTCGGCCGCTGCCAGGGACGTGGCGAGGAGTAACAGAGTACTGATCAGCAAGGTACGCAAGGACTTGACTGGCATGCCGGGATCTCTGGGTGGAGGGTAGGGCAAGGCTAGCGGATAATTATCGTAAAACGATAATTAATTGTTGTATTGATGTGTTTTTGTGTAATGAACTGTCATTTCAGTTGCTTCGACTGGGCGCCTGATGTGCCCGCACCCTGGTCAATTTATTTTTCAGTGTTGACATCTTCAGAAACAATATTGAAAGTGTCGCCGCCAGTAAGAAGCCGTACTCGCGGCAAACAATAAAATTATAAGTGCTCAAGGGATTAGCATGTTGCATACCGCCGTTATAGAAACTTCCACTCTTTCGTTTGGCTTTTCTTCCAAAGAACTTCGCGCATTCAAACTATAAGTCTGCATTTCATCACAGCTGTGCGCGCGGGGTTTGCCCTCGATTCAGATCTGATTTCAATAAGGCCCTCTATATGAAGTTGCTGTCCATCACTGTGCTTGGGGTTCTATCACTGTTGCAAATGCCCTTGTCCTTCGCGGATAACAGCAATGGCAAAACCCTCTTTCTGCAGCGCTGCTCGGTGTGCCACGGCGCCGATATCAAGGGTAGCGGGCCCTTGGCCAACAAGAGCAATCCACCTACGCCCGATCTGACAAAGCCCGCTTTCAAGAAGCGCTTGAAGGACTATCCGGGGGTTATTGTTTCATCGGTGGTGCTGCGTCCCAATGGCAACTTGATTCCCAAGACCTTGCAGGAAAATGGCGTGAAGATCGCGCCCCACGCCTGGAGCATCAAGGATCTGCGGGACTTGAATCAATACATGATTGAAGTGATTTCAAAGAGTTGATTTTACTCTTGGTCCATTTTTGAGTTCTCCAATATTGCGCCGTACTTAGCGACCTGAAACAGAGCTTAGTTGCCAATGACCCGGTAAAGGCTGGCGCCTATCACCCCCAGCGCCAGCAGGATCAACAGCACTCCGGTGATTCGCTCCAGCCAGGGCAGGGCGCGGGCAAAGCGCTCGCGCACTGGCCGGTTGCCGATTGCCAGCGCCACCAGCAGGTCCCAGCCCAGGACCGCGGCGAACATCCAGAGCCCATAGACCAGCTTCCAGCCACCGCTGGTGGCTGCACCCACCAGTGACGCCAGGCTGACGTAGAACAGGGCGTTTTTCGGATTGAGAATGCCCGAGAGAAATCCCTGGCCCAGGCCACGCCGCCAGTTGGCGCGGTCCAGTGCCTGGGGCTGGCCAGTACTGGCCATGCCGGCCAGGGAATTGCCGCCGGCATGGCGGATAAACAGCCCGCCCAAGTACAGCAGGTAGGCGCAGCCGGCCAGCTGGATCAGCAGGAACCACAGGCTGTCCGGGCGCAGTACCGCAACCCCGGCAAACGCCATGACGATAAACACCCCATTGGCCAGGGCAATGCCCAGGCAGGCGCCGGTGGCCGCGCGCCATCCGGCGGCCATGGACAGCCGCGCCACCAGGAAGAAGTCCGGGCCGGGGGAGAGCAGGGCGAGAAAGTGCGCGGCGGCAACCAGCAGAAACTGTTGAATCATGAGCAAGACATCCACAAACCTTGGGAAGGGCTGCAAGTCTGCTGGCGAGGCGGTTGCTGGGTATTGAAGAAAATTGCGCGCGGTTCAGGCCTTGTACGAGCCTGGGGTAACCCCGACGTGGGCCTTGAACACCCGCTGGAAATGCGCCTGGTCGGCAAAGCCCAGGCGCTGGGCCAGGGCCGCCGAAGCCTCGCCGGCCTGCAATGAGGCGCGGGCCTGGATGATCCGCTGGTTCAGTTGATAGGCGTGGGGCGTCATGCCGCTGGCGGCCCTGAAGGCACGGATCAGCTGGTAGCGGCTCAGGCCAGCGATATGGGCCAGTTGCTCCAGGGGCTGGGGCTCCTGCGGCTCCTGCTGGAGCAACTGCATGACCCGGCGCACAGCGGCCGAGGCCCGGGCCGGTTCGGCAGCCGGACGCATCAGCGCATGCCCGTGGCTGGGGAAATCACCGACGAACTCGATCAGTGCGGCTTCCTTGTCCTGCCAGTCGCCATCCGCGAACAGCAGCTGGTTGAGTCGGCAGAAGTGCCGGTACAGCGCCTGGTCGTTGCTCAGCACTACCTGCTGCGGTGCGCTGAGCTGCAACTCCTGGTAGATGCCCTGCAGCCAAGCGGCGTCCAGATGCAGCATCTGGTAGCTCCAGGCCTGGCCCGGCTGCGGGTTGCAGGCATGGGTGCAGTGGGCCGGCACCCACACCAGGCTGCCCGGGTGGATCAGCGTCGGGCCGGTGCTGGCGCCGGTGAACAGGCTGCGGCCCTGATCGACCGCGCCGATGGAGACGCTGGGATGGCTATGGGCCTTGTAGTTGGCGCGGCTGTCGCAAGCCCGGCGGCTTTCCGCATAGGGCAGTTGCGGGTCGCGCCAGAATTGGGCGGTAGGGCTCATGGTCGATGGCCTGGCTAATGGCAGGGGCGAAGAGTAACGGGGTTGCGCTTGGCGTAGAAGAGGCGCAGTCGAAACCGCATGCGCGGTCTCAGGGGTTCTTGAACGCCTGCAACAGGTGCTGTTTGAACACTTCGAGCACCTCACCGGGCTCGCGGCTTTTCGAGGTGGCCAGGTAGAAGGTCACGTCATAGCTGAGGCTGTCCTCGAACAGGGCTCGCAGCTTGCCGCCGGCGACCCAGGGCTCGGCAATATGGGTGGGCAGAAAGCTCAGGTGAGCACCCGAGAGGATAAAGATCAGGTCGGCGTCCACCTGTTCGGAAATGGCGGTGCGCTTGGGCGACAGCATCCTGGCGTGCAACGGCTGGGTCTTGTACGGCCTGGCGATCTGGCTCGATGCCCGGAGCATGGCCGGATCTGGCGGCGGGTGGCGGAAAAACTCGTGGCCCTGGCCGCAGTACAGGCTCTGCCGCTCGCTGAACAGCGGCTCGTAGTGCAGGGCGGTTTGGTTGCCGGAGAAATAGCCGATCGCCAGTTGCAACTGGTTGCGCAGCAACTGCTGCTCGAGGTCCGCCGGGGTGGCCGAGAGAATCTCCAGCACCACCTCCGGTGCCCGCTGGCGGAATTGGCCAAGGGCTCGGGCGATGGTTTCCGCTTCCCGGGGGGCAAGGCGCTCGGAAATGCCGATATGCAACTCGCCCAAGAGGCTTTGCGATACGTCCCGGGCTTCACGGGTGAACCTGTCCAGGGCTTCGAGCATGCGCCGGGCCGAGGCCAGCACCAGCTCGCCCTTGGGGGTCAGGCGGAAGCCGCTCTTGCCGCGCTCGCACAGGCGTATGCCCAGTCGTACTTCGAGCTTGGCCATCTGCGTGCTGATGGTGGACTGGGCCAGGCCCAGCTTGCCCTGGGCGGCGCTGAAGCCGCCGCATTCGACAATGGTGACGAACAGGCGCAGCAGTTGCAGGTCCATGTCGCGAAGTTGTGTGAGCATGCTTGAGGGGTATGGGTGGAGTGATTGCGCAGGGTAATGCGCTTGTTCTGCACCAGGGAAGTGGCGCGGGCGCTTCAAGCCACCGGCAGTTGCAACAGCGCCAGCATGTCTTCGTTGTCTTGGTCCATCCCTTGTTCCTGGAAGCCGAAGCTGGCGTAGAAGGGGGCGGCGAGGGGATTTTCCGGGTTGTAGCAGATCTCTACCTGGGTCAGGCCGGGGCTGCGGCGCAATTCCTCGAGCAGCAGGCCCAGGGCCTGGCGACCAATGCCCTGGTGCTGATGCTGCTTGTCTACCATAAAGCGCCAGATGGCGACCTTGTGCGGGCTGGCGGCATGCCACAGGAACAGGCCCACGGGCTGATCCTGATGATAGATGGCGCGCGCCGTGCACTGCGGCTCGTAGGCGGCCTGGGCCAGGGACCAGAGGTTCGATGCAACATAGTCCTCTTGTTCGGCGAACACCTCGAGGTCGCTGAGCTGCTCGTAGTTGCCGTGATCGACTTCACGCAGTTGTACATTCATCGGCATATCGGGTTTCACCTCCAATACTGGGTGTTGTCTGCCGGCGCATTCTGCGGGCAGGCAGAGGGGCGATACATAGCGCGATCGCCAAGCTGGCATTAACTGCCGCCGATCCAGGGCCTGGTGGAGCGACTGCCGGGGCCTGGGCGATTTTTATCCCAGGATGAAAAGACCATTTACACTGTTTTTCAACCTGCAATCGATTGCCAGGCGCCGCTGCGCCAGCCCTCCGGGCTTCGCCAGGCCACGCCACGACCAGCAAAGGAAGCCTGTATGAACTTCAAGGAAATTGCCTACGAGCAGCATGGGGCGGTAGTGGTCATTCGCTTCAATCGTCCTGAACAGCGCAATTGCATCGGCCCGCTCACCCATCGGGAACTGATCGAGGCCTGGACCCGGTTTCGCGACGATGACAGCGCGCGAGTCGCGGTCATTACCGGAACCGGCGACCGGGCCTTTTGCGCCGGCGGTGACCTCAAGGCCGCCGCGCAACTGGTGCCGGTCGATGCCGAGGAGATGGCCGCCCATGACCGCGGTGAACGCCCGGGGATCATCGGCCCAAGCCGCTGGACCGATATCTACAAGCCGGTGATCGCCGCGGTCAATGGCGTGGCCTATGCCGGTGGCCTGGAATGGGCGTGTTTTGCCGACCTGCGCATCGCGGAAGAGCATGCCTCGTTCGGCGTCACCTGCCGGCGCTGGAATATCGGCCTGGCCGATGGTGGCACCCAGCGTCTGCCGCGGATTGTCGGCATGGGCCGGGCCATGGAGCTGATCCTCACGGGCAAGGTGATCGACGCTGAAGAGGCGTACCGCATTGGCCTGGTCAATGAAGTGGTGCCCAGCGGACGTTCGCTTAAACGGGCGATGGAGTTGGCCGCAGTCCTCGCCGGCCTGCCGCAACCCGCCATGCGAACGGACAAAGAGGCGGCGATTCGTGGTTATGGACTGCCCCTGGATGAAGGCTTGAAGATCGAGGCCCAGTGTTTCAACCGCTCGATTCATCAGCCGGAAACCGAGGAGGGGCTACGGCGCTTTCTCGAACGCGATCACCCGGACCGCGACGCACAGATGTCACCCATGACGCCGGGGATTGTTCGCGATCAGTGAAGCTGCTTGCCAGGCCAAAAGGCTCGCCCGGCCTGCAGGGAGCCCGGCGACAGGCCCCGATGCGCGAGGCCTGTCGTTGCTGTTTCAGGCCCGGTGGTCGAAGAAGTGGCCCATCAGCTTCAACAACGGCCGGCGACGGTTGGTCCAGGCAAAGTCCCATTCACTGATCTGCGTCGCCGCAGGCTGCTGGGGTTCTTTCTCGTGCAGCAGCTTCTGCACTTCGGCCAGGCGGTACCAGGGCACGGATGGAAAGGCGTGGTGCACGATGTGCAGGTTGAAATTGAGGATCACCAGGCGCGACCAGATCGGCAGGTTCTTGCAGTCGTGGGACACCAGGTCCTGTTCCCAGTACTGCAGGCGCTCGGCATCCTTGGCCAGCAACGGGGCCTCGGCGTGGTGGGGCAGGTTCAGCAGTTCCACCATGAAGAACAGGAACAGCCAGGTGATCAGGTAGAACAGCAGCAGATCCGCCAGGTGGCCAAAATACAGCGCCACCCCGGCCAGCATCAGGTAGCCCACCAGGTACAGGCGGGCAAAACGCTTTTCCTTGGCGATGCGTGGCGTGGTGTCGCCCTTGGCCCAGGCAATAAAGGGCGCGCGCCAGTTCAGCAGGAAATGATTGGCGGCGATCATCGGGATCCAGTGCTTCCACATGAATTCCAGGGTCCGCTCCTGCTGCTTGGTCATGACCGCGAACTTCTCGATCATGCCGCGGTTTTCCGGATCGTTCAGCGGGTGCGCGGTCCAGGTGTGGTGGGCCATGTGGAAGCGCCGCCGAACCAGGAAGGGCAAGGCGATCAACCAGCCACTGCAGTGACCGATAAAGTTGTTGAGGTTGCGATTTTCCGAGACCGCGCCGTGCAGGGCCTCATGCAGGATCAGGTAGATCTGCAAGGTGGCGAAGCCCGCCAGCACCAGGCCCAGCACCTGTAGGCCCACGGAGGTGTCGAGCCACAGGTTCCAGGCCAGTGCCAGCAGCAGCAGGTCAACCGTCCAGAGCAGCACGGTCCAGGGTTGCTTGGCGCCATCCGGAATCTGTTTCCTAACGCTAAGCCATTGTTCTTTGGTCACTTTTTATATCTCCAGGAGTCATCTGCCAGGGGCCTTGCGGCCCCTGGTCGGTTAAATGGCGGTTGGCAGGTTGTGTGCGGGGCACAGGCTGCAGAGGCCGTCCGCTAGCCGGGCGTAGGCCTGATCGAAGAAGGCCACCTCATCATCGAAACCATGACTGTGCGGCGCTTGGGCAAAGCTTTGGCGGACCAGCATGATGCAGTCGTACCGAGCGCCTGCCTGCAGGTGCCAGGCGGGCAGGTAGGCGGTGATCGCAAAGCCCAGTTTCATCAGCTCGGCCAGCAGGTCCAACTTGTCTGCGAGGATATGCAGGTTCACGTATTCCACCTGTTTCCAGGCGTGCAACAGCGCATTGAGCTCCAGCAGGACTTCCTGTTCCGAGGCGCTGGCTCCCGCCTGGCCGGAGATCATCAGGGCATTGGCTTCGGCGTCATGGGTATAACCCAGCTGCCCATGCCGCGTGCCACCCGGCGCGCCGCTCAGGCAGGTTTGCGGGTAGTTGCCCGGCGCTGGCAGCAGTTGCAATGAGGGGTACAGGTAGTGGCCGATAAAGTCGGCGCAGGGCTCGCGGACATACCAGGGAGCGACATGCACAAAGCCGTCCCGGATGGGGGGGTGAATGGCGGTCAGGTGATATTCGCGAATGCCGTCGACCTTGTCCGGGCCGCCGTCGTGGCCAACCAGGAGTGCTGGCTTGATCTTTTTCATCAGCGCATGGCTGGCGATATTGCGGGTGATGTAGAACCCCAGCTCCAGGGGGGCGGGCTGGTGGTTCTCCAGGCTGAGCCCGACCAGATGGGAGATGGCGCCGCTGCGTCGGGCCTCGGGGCGGATCACCCCATGGCACACCTCCCATGCCAGGTTCCATGGGCGCCGAGCGATACAGGTGCAGCCGACGATAGCCCCATCTTCTTCGGCAACGAACCATTGCTGCTGCCCGGAGCCCATCGAACTGCGGATATAGCCAGGCTTCTGGCACGGATGGGTGGTTTGCCCATAGACGCTCTGGAACAATTCGGCGAGGCGCTCGATATCCTCGCTATGCCCCCTGCGAAAGGTAAAGGCCGGGCTTGCAGGCTCGATAGGCAAGAGGTTGGCAGCAGTCTGATCTGGAAAGCTTGTCGCGGTCATGACACACCCGTTCTATTTTGTTTTGAGGCACGCAAACGCGGTGACTGGCTGGGCGGTCACGGCGCGGAATGTTGAAGATTCAAAGTTGCTGGGGGCAGCGGCGGGGCGCCGCTAAAGGCACCGATGGGCGCGGAGGGCGGTCAGAACGAACGACGAGGGCTGCTGGATAGATTCAATACCCGGGGAATACGCATCATCCTTGATCTTGTACATAGTGCTGCTCCTGTTGATTGGCCGATGGCGTGCAAGCGACCTGGAGTCCTTCCAGGCCGCTGCGCACGGACTATAGAGACTCGGCGGGTGCGGCCATACTTGCCGCTGCGGCCCGTGTCCCGGCAAACCCCCACAGAGCGCCTGGTCAGGCGCTTTCGCCAATCCCGGGTGGCTCAAGGTGGGCGCTACTGCTTGTAGCTGGCGCTGCTCGCACCGGGTTCATCATCGGCCAGCAATTGCACTTCCCCGGCCACCCGCACGCCCCGCAGCGAGCTTTCGAAGGCGTCCAGCTCGGCATCGGCCGGTGGCCACTCCGAGCGGGTTCTTTGCCGGTAGTCGTCGATCACCGAGGCAAGGTCGTCTGGGTGTTCCTTGACGCCGTGACGCCACCGCTCCTGGTAGATCTCGTGCAGGGCGCCGAGCGCCACCAGGCGGTGTTCCTGCACGGCCCGGCTGCGCCCCGGGCCATTGGCGGGGCGGCGCCTGAGCAGTTCATCGAACAGCGAGCGATCCAGCTTCTCGCCTTGCTGCAGCATGGCCAGATAGCGGATGCGGTTGATGAAGCGCTTGATCGCCCGCGGCGTGGCATGGCGCTTGCGCACCACGGGTAACCAGGCATCCAGGGCCTGGTTGAAGGCCGTGGAGTCGTTGACCTGGCGCATGCTGGTACGCAGGCGATACAGCCCCACGCCCAGGCTGAACAGGACAAACAGCAGCAAGGCCGCGGCCAGGCTCCAGATGGCCATGGGGTGGTGCTGGCTGGCCTGCACGTGCAGGTCTTGTGTTTGCAACGGCTGTTTCGTGTTGCTGAGGGTGGGGGGCAGTTGCACCCTTGTAGTTGGGCCCTTGCCCAGGCTGTCGCCTTGCGGCCCCGGAGCCGGGGTCGGCACCGTGCTGGCGACGCTTGCCGGCGGCTGCAGCGGTGCCGGAGACAGCGGCAACTGGATGAACTTACCGGTGGCGATCCCCAGGGTCATGACCAGGGCAAACAGATAGAAAGGCCAGAAATGCCCAACGCTCTGCATAAAGCTGCGGGTCTGGGCGCTGTCGCTTGGGGACGAGCGCAGCAGTGGCGAAAGGTCCGCGTGCTGGGGCACCTGGATTTCCAGGTTGACCAGTTTTTCCAGGTAGTTGCCGGCGTAGTTCCAGCGTCGTTCCGCAGCCGAGGGCTCAGGCTGCTCGGGGTTGTCGCGCTTCTGGCGCAGCGCCAGTTCATCGGCGAATTTCTCGAAGTGCAGGCCCAGGGCGGTGCGGATGTAGCAGGTGTCCATGCCGAAAATCACAAAGCAACGGCCAGAGGTGACCAGGAAGTTCACCGCTTCCATGATGGTCAGGATGATTTCCGGACGACAGCGGTCCAGGTCGTCGATGACGATCACTGTGCGATAAGGCAGGGCCTCGGTCACTTCGCCGAACTGGCGGGCGAAGGTCGAGCGAAAGCTGGTTGGGCTCTGCCCGTCACTGGTGCGCAGGCGTTTTGCGGTGTCCGACAGCAGCGTCGCCGGGCTCACGCCAAAGGCCTTCATCGAACTCAGCAGGGTCTTGAAGGTAACCAGGCCGGTGGCCAGTTGGCCCAGCAGCTTGCCGACATCGCTGCGGCTCAGTTGCACGCCCTTGTCTTGCATGGCCACCAGGCTCTGCAGCCATTGCCAGAGTCGCCCCCACTCATCCAGTGGATGGGTCAGCAGGTAGCTCACCAGGCACGAGGCCGCCGCCACCAGCCCCAGGGCCAGCAGCAGATGCCGGCGCGACCTGATCCACAGCAGGTGCAGACGGAACGCCCAGCCATCCAGGGACAGCAGTGACGGCAAGCCTTGCTGGTCGATGGCGTTGAGCAGCGAGGCCAGCAACTGCTCTTCGCTTTGGTGATGCCAGGCGTTGAACCACACCGGGCGGTACTTGTAGCGTCGCAGGTCTTGGCAGATCAGCGCCATCAGGCTGCTTTTGCCCGCGCCCCAGCCGCCGGAGATGGCCAGGGTCAAGGGCGGCTCGGTACGGGTGTTGCGCAGGAAGCGGGAGATGCCCCGGGCCAGCGGGGCGACGCCGAGGCTGTCTTTGTCGCTGTCATCGGTGGGGGCATCGGTGGCAGCAATGGCGGCGGCGCCGCTGTCATCGCTGGGTCGTGGGCGAAACATCAGCCACACCAGCAGCGCGCACAGCGCCAGGGCGAACCAGAACCAGGGCGCCGGGTACTGCCGGTGGCTCAGGGGCCAGGGCAGGCTGGCCCAGCTTTGGCCGCCGTCGGTGGTGCGCCACAGCGCCGGCGGATAACCCACGCTCAGGCCACTGACGCCGTTCTGCGCCATGGCCAGGGCCAGCCGTGGCGACGCGCTGTCGCTGTGGGCCGGGGCCCAGGTTTCGCCCTGGTCGGTGGACACCAGGATCAGCCCGTCGCTGCTGCTGGCCCAGCCTCCCGTGCCATCGTCGCGCATCTGCAATCCGCTCAGGGCAACGCCGTCCTGCCGGTGCTTGACTCGCCAGCTGGCACCCCCGTCGAGGGTCTTGGCGATCACCCCGTTGTCACCGGCAATCCAGCCGGTGCGGCCATCGGCAAGGAACGCCACGGCCCTGAGGTTCATGGCCAGGGCAGACAATGGCTGATCTGCCGACTGGCTTAGGGGGGAGGGCAGCATCTGTACTGCATCCCAGGTTTTGCCGGCGTCAGTGCTGCTGGCAATCAGGCCCTGATCGCCGACGGCCCAGGCGTTGACCCCGGCGGCATCCAGGTGCACCGCGTAGAAGGTGCCAAAGGCCTCCGGCGGGTTCTGGCCGGGCGATCTCTGCTCGTGGGCCGCAGCCCAGGTATCACCGCCGTTGTGGGTGTAGAGCAGGGTGCGCTCGCGTCCACTGGCGATGCCGAACCGCCCGGAGGCGTCGAAATCCACCGCCAGCAGATCGTTGCTGGTGGTGCTGGCCTGCTCGCTCCAGTTGGCTCCGGCATCGCGACTGGACAGGATCCGCCCGTTATCGCCCACGGCCCAGGCACCCAGGCCGTCACCCGTAAGGTGGGAGCCGTTGAGGCGCTGGTTGGCGAAGTCGGTGTTGCTGTACCAGCTGTCAGCGCCATCGCGGGAGCTGAGGAGGGTGCCGGAATCGCCCAGGGCAATCACTGTCTTGCCGTTGTCACTGACCTGGACACTGCGCAGCAGCCTATGCGCGGCGCTGCTCCGCGGGGCCCAAAGGCCGTCACTGCGGCGGGTGATGATGGTGCCGGCGTCGCCCACCGCAATGCCGGGCCCCGTTGCTGCATATGACAGCAGGTTGCGGCCCAGGCTTGGGTCGCTGGTTACCGGGGCCACAGGTGTCGGTTCGGGCGCTGACTCGGTTTGCCCGGTGAACGGCTCAGGCAAGGGTGGCAGCACGCTTTGCTCGGCGGATGAAGAGACCGAATCGGGCAGGCCCGAGGCTTCGCCTGACGGCAGATTACGGCCATCGCACATCAGGCGCTGACGTTTCGCCGCGCGCAGCCAGGGCAGCAGCAGGCTGTTGTGCACCGTTTGCTGCGGGCTGGCGAACAAGGCCAGGTCGCGCAGGTCCGCCTGGGTGCCGCTGTCCAGCAATTGCCAGGACACACCATCGTCGCTGAACAGTAGGGTGCCCTTGTCGCCCACGGCCCAGAGCCCTTCGTTACTGCCGACAATGCTGTTCAAGGTGACCCGGGTGGGCGTTGCCTGGGGCGCCGACCAGTTGCGGCCATAGTTCGAGGAGCTGACGATGACGCCGTTTTCCCCCACGGCCCAGCCGTACTGCCCGGTGAACCAGACCGCCTTGAATTGTGGCGCCGGACCGCCGGTTTTGGCCGAAGGCCCGGCCATGGCCGCAGCCGTCCAGGTAGCTCCCTGATTGGTGCTGAACAGGACAGTGCCCCGTGCGGTGATCCAGCCGCGGGCACCGTCTGCGCTGAAGCGGATCGAGCTGGCATCCGCCTGGCCGATAAGCTCGCGTCGCCAGGTGCTGCCATCGTTATTGCTCGACAACAGCACGCCCAGGGCACCGACTACCCAGATTTGCCGAGTGCGTTCGTTGACTTCAATCGCCAGCAGATCGATCAAGCCATCACGCGCCGGCTGCAACGAACGATCGCGCCAACTGGCGCCGGCGTCGTCGCTGCTGAGCAGGGTGCCGCCATCACCCACGATCCAGGCCTGGCGTCCGTCGGCCTGGAAATGCAGGCCACGCAGGTTGGCCTTCACGGGTGAGGGTTGGGATGCCCAGCTGTTGCCGGCATCGGTGCTGGTAAAAATCCCGCCCCCCAGCCCCACGGCCCAGGCCCGCTGGTTGCCTAGGGTGTTTACGGCGTTCAGAGAAGAGGGAATGGCCGGCAGGCGCAGCGGTGCATTGCGCTCAATGGGCGTGGTGAACCACTCCAGCCGCGTTTGTTGGTGGCTGATGGGAAAGGGCGAGGGCGCCTGCCACCAGGCGGTGATGGACGTCACGCCCAACACCAGCAATGCCAGAAAGCCCAGCATGGGGCGCATATTGAGCAGCGATCTGCTGCGTGCAGGGGCTGTATCTGACGGTTGGACCTGCATCTTCTGCGCTCCTTGCACGGCCCGGCGCCAAAGCCGGGAATCAGCCTGATCAACTAGTAATAGTTAACTTTGGCTGGTTGTCATGCAGTGCCGGCTACCACTGGGCGCCCGAGTGCGGGGTTAGCCTGGTGCTTGAGCCTTGCTCTGGTCCAGCTGGCTCAAGTACTGCTCGACCTCTGCGCTCAGCCAGTCGGCAAACAGCTGTTGGTGAACCTGGACATGCTCGCGGTTGGGCAGCACCAGCCAGTAAGGGTAGGGGTAGGGCGCGCTATGGGGACTGATCTGCACCAGCTCGCCACGCAGGATGGCGTCGTGCACCAGGCTGCGCCGCTCCAGCGCGATGCCTTGGCCCAGGCGCACGGCCTGCAGCACCAGGTTTGAATCATTGCTGCACAGCCCACTGCGCGGCACCTCGATATCCAGGCCCGCGGCCTGGCACCAGGGCTGCCATGACTCGGTATTGAACACGATGGGGCTGGTGAGAATTTCTTCCGTGCTCTGCGGCAAGTGCCCGCCATTGAAATGCGGCGCTGCCACCACCAGGGTTTCATCGTGGAACAGCAAGCGTTGTTGCTGTGCGTCCCAATCGCCCTTGCCCATGCGAATTGCCAGGTCGACAGATTCCTGGCCCAGGTTGGAGATCGCCAGGCTGGCCTGTAGGCGAATACCGATCTGTGGATGCAACTGCTGGAAGCGCGGCAAACGGGGCAGCAGCCAGTTCAAGCCGAAGGAGGGCAGTACCGCCACCACCAGCTCGGTGGTTCTGGGCTGGGTCTTGACCAGCCGCGTGGCCTCGGCGATGCCACCCAGCGCGGCACGGATCTGCAAGGCGTACAAGCGGCCGTCCTCGCTGACCCGCAGGCCTCGGCCCTGGCGCACGAACAGGGTCACGCCGAGCAGTTCCTCCAGCACCTTGATTTGCTGGCTGATGGCCGAGTGGGTCACATGCAGTTCCTTGGCGGCAGCAGTGACACTGCCCAGCCTGGCAACCGACTCGAAACTGCGCAGGCAAGTGATGGGTGGAATGTCGGACATGTAAGATCTTCTTACGGTTTATGCGAAAAAATACCGATATTTTAGGCGGTTTTTTCTGATTACTGTAAGGCGCAGTGAAGTGTCAGGCGCGCAAGAGGATCAGGCAATGGGCAATGCACGGATAGCCAGTCCAGCCCCGATGGGCCAGCGTTCTGCTGACGAACCGCAGTGGTTGCGGGTGTCACTGGCCAGGAGGCAACTGCTCAAGCTGTGCTTTGCCCAGGACATCTACACCCAGGCAGTGAGTGGTCGCCACTGGATCAGCAGCGCGGGCAGCGATTTCACCATTGGCCCCGGTGAGCAGGTGCGACTGCCAGCCGGGCTGGCCCTGATCGATGGCGAAGGCGTGCTGCAACTGGCGCCTGTCGAGACGGACAGCGCCAAGCGCACCAATCGACGTTCCTGGTCTTTCAGACAAGCGCCGTTGGCACTGCAACTCACCATCAACCAAGGAATCAATGGATGAAACTGATTGGCATGCTGGACTCACCCTATGTGCGCCGAGTGGCTATTAGCCTGGATCGGCTCGGGGTCGATTTTGAACATGAGCCGTTGTCGGTGTTCAGCACCTTCGAGGCCTTTTCCAGGATCAATCCCGTGGTAAAGGCGCCGAGCCTGGTGCTCGATGACGGCACATTGCTAATGGATTCGACCTTGATCATCGATTATTTCGAGGCCCAGAGCCGCGCAGATGCCAAGCTGCTACCGCAACAACCCCAGGCATTGGCCCAGGCGCTGCAAGTCCTCGGGCTGGCGTTGGCGGCATGCGAAAAGGCCGTGCAAATCGTCTATGAACACAACCTCAGGCCGAGCGAGAAGCTCCACCACCCCTGGGTTGCACGGGTAACCGGGCAATTGCTGGCCGCCTGTGGCGCACTGGAACAGTTGCTGGCCGCGCAGCAACCGACATCCGTCGAACGACCTGATCAGGCGGGTATCACCAGTGCAGTGGCCTGGTCGTTTATGCAATTGATGCTGCCCGAGGTGGTCAAGGCCGGTGACTTTCCGGCGTTTGCCGAACATGCGCGGCGTCTGGAGCAGAGTGAGTTGTTCAAGCGCTATCCGCAGGTGTGACCTGTAGCGATTCTGAACCTGGGGAGCCTACAACGGGCTCTGGGGCGTGCTTGCCACACAAGTCGCGCACCAGGCCCGTCTGAATCATTACCACTGGCCGCTGACGAGGCAGCCGACGATTTCCCAACCGCTGTATTCCCACCAGGAATATCGGTCATCGGAACAACTTCTGGCCAGGCTGGCCATCTGGATTTCGCCAGCTTTCTGCTGGGTTCCAAAAGGAGTGTCATTAGCAGCTGTCGTTTGATTGACGGTCTGGGGAGCCTTGATGGTGGTCGGATGCACGGAAGCGTTCGCGACAGTTGCGGTTAAAGCGAGCGTCGCGGATAACGCCAGAGCAGTGATGGACTTTTTCATGTTCGAATCCTTTCAGTTATCTGACATGTGCCTTATGCAATGGCCTGACCTGCCTTTAACAACACTGAACAGATCGAGCACTCGCATGCTGTTACGCCATGAAAGCCTACTACCGTACAGCGTTGCGCACAGTCGCTCATCGATACTATTGACAAGTTGATAAAATCCGGGGTTGCTCGTAAGGAGAGCGCTTGATGAGTGCTAGCTTGAGAAGCCTTAGCGCCGGAGATTGCCGGGATAACACCGGGTTGTCATCATGCGCGCTCTTTAACACTCAAAGGGACAGGGATCGCCGCAATGCCCATTTATCTAGCAGCAGAAAGTGAATTGAAGGTAGGCCAGGAATTGGTGCTCGAGGCGCCTGCGGAGGAAGGTTCCTTCGCCGTGGTTTTCGAAGACGACGGAGACACCGGCTATTTCTACGCCCTGGATACGGCGGCCGACGACAACCCGATTAACGATGCGCTGCATATCTACAACGTCGCCGATGTTTCTGACAGTGATAAGCCCTCGGTGGTGAAGATCGGCTGGTCGACCGATCACTGCAAGGCGGTGCTGCTGATCAATGATTATCCCCACGCGGTATTTGATTTCGATGCCAGGCAAGGATATTGCCGATCCGGATTCCCGGAGCAGGTCGGCAAAGGTTGGTCCGAAGCGGGTCATCAGTGGGATGAAGCGGCGCTAGCGTTGTTTGCCTGATGAAAAGCCGGGGTTAGCCAGGCTGGTTTTTTCTCCTGCGTGATGTCCATGCAAACCAGCAGGCCGGAGCTTCAAATCCGGCCTGCACTGACCTTGGTGGCGCATTATATAATTACGCATAATGTATATTATGTTAAATGATGTGCTATGCTAGAAACGTTCATGAGCCTCGTAAGGTACTGATTCGACAAATCCGTTTCTGGCATCCACTCTCTCAACGGGCCATGTGCTCCGTGTTCATGGCGATTAATTGAATGAGGGGGTTGCCGATGAAACTGATTCAGTGCCATTTCTCTTCAGGTCTGCGTGTACCGCTGCTCGTGCAAACCGGAGACGCGGCGCCATTAATGACGCCATCTTGGCCTGCCACTTCGAGTCGATTCTGGCGTTGCTGGATGGTTACGCCATCTGGCTCCAAAGCGGCCGTCAGGCCGACAACCTTGTCGCCCGAGTTGGCAAAGCTGAAACGGCAGCTTTTCCTCAGATCGATCCGCGTACCCGTGACCAGTACCTGCGGTTGCTGAAGCGGTATCTGTCCTGGTGCGTCACCCGTTACATTCCGCGCGCCCGCCAGAACTCAACCACCCAGGCTAACATCGAGGTCGTATTTGCAGATGTCGCCGACGTCATTGAGCGGCGCTTTGAAAGCCATATCATCAATGCTCTGCCAGACCGCACTCGTTACCGAAGCCTGACAGATACTCAACTCCAGATCAGCGGCTGTAATCGGCGTGCACCCAGTAACCCTGCAGGTTGTCGCACATACGGCCGAGGGTGGAGTCGCTGCTAAACCTGTCTGTCGGTCGATACGTCGATGCGTCCGGCAAACCCTAGGCATGTCCCCGCCTCCCCCTCTTTGACTCATGCCGTCACAGCACCTCAAGCGATGAGAGCAGTTTCCTGAGCTGGGCAAATTGCTCCGCTGCCAAGATGTCGTATTCCCCCACGCTGCTGAGTCTATAGACATCCCTAGCCTTCTTGACCCGATCCAGAAGCGGAAGAATCTGACTCGATGCCAGCTCTAGGAAATCATTGATATCAGCACGTGATCGCGGAATTTTGTAGCCCTTTACAGCACTGGCGATGATCACTTCGGCGTCGCGAAGCTTGGCGATACCGCTCGATCTGATTTTCTGCTCCGTAAGCCCCTGAAAACCCCTGTCGACCAGGTGCTTCGCGATGTCGCCGGTGGAGACGTACTCGTCACTGACAAATTCACTTCTGAAACGCAGGTAGTCCAGGATGCAGAGCTGCAAGCGATCATCTTCATCGGGGTGATCACCAATTCTGGAAAGAAATTGGTCTGCTTGCTTTAACGCTTGTTGGTGTACCCGGTGGTTGGCATACGCCTCATCATCCATTGGCGGCGGGATAAGCGGTTGGTACTGAGGTGGCCATTCCAACAGGCCTAACGTGGAGCCTCGCAAGATATTCTTGTAGGCCTCGACGACCTCTGCGGAGGCTTTGCCCTCATAGATGTGGGCGACGGTACCGGCGAAAAAGTCAGCTACCTGGATCAGGACATCGTCCTTGCTGCTTTTGGTCTGGAACGCTGCATCACCGAAGAGATCATCAGCGTATCGTGCTTCGACATAGTCTCGCAGACTGGCCTGAAACTCTGGCCCACCATGTTCATCAACCGTCATATGTAGGTCAGGGCAATGGTTGAAAAGACGAGCATATAGAAGGTTGTTCACGTACTTGATGAAGGACTGTTTGAACTGCAAGCCGCCGTCCTGATACACCCGCTCCTTGTCCACGACCGTGAAATAGAGCTTCAACGGCAGCTCGGAGAGGTCGACCAAGATCTTCTCGCGCCGATTCGAATTCTTGGCGTTCAGTTTGCTGGACTTGATCTCACCCGTCTGGAAGTGCAGTGACCTGAGTGCCTCAGCATGTTCATAGGCCCGAGGTAGATCCTTCTCTGCGACAAGAATCGAGCAAACCACGAAGAATCCGGAACTACCTGATTTTGAGGTATCCAGGTCATGATTACCCGACTCATCAACGAAAGCGAATGTCCTTCCCACTTTCCTGCTCCCTAAATCCCAGCGCGCGGAAGCGTTGGTGTATCAAGCATGCTACCGCAAAATCCGAGGCCTGCCGGTCTCAGATCCTCACAGTGCCATCACCGTTCGGCGGTGCAGGCAGCGCTTCGTGAGTTACAGATAAAAAGGCCAATAACCAGACCTGCCAAGGGCTGATGGAAGCTCAAGGTCTGGTTCAACACGTTGTGGGCGAGTCCGATGCGCAAAAAATACGCACGCCTTCTGGCAAGTTCGTGACGTACAACATCCAAAGTGCCGTGGATGGCAAACACTGTCTGATTTTGCACCACGAAGTCACTCAGCAAGGCATCGACAACCGTCAGCTTGAGCCGATGGCAAAAGCCGCTAAAGCTGAGTTGCAGCAACCGCAATTAAACGTCACTGCCGACGCCGGTTACTCCAATGGCGAACAGTTTCAAGCCTGTGAAGACGCGGACATCACGGCGTTCGTACCCCCCCTAATCGATCGGTCAACAATCAAGGTGGCGATGCGGAGTTTTTCGATCGTACGGACTTCAAATACGATGAGCAAAGCGACGCTTATCAATGCCCTGCCGGCAAGTTGTTAACGCTTAAGCAGATGAACAAAGGTGACCGGATTTATCAGGCACCTATCGCCGATTGCAATGTTTGCCCGTTAAAAAGCCACTGCACCAAAGCGAGCCGCCGCTACGTCACGCGCCATGCTCATGAAGCCGCTTTTGAGCGGATGGAGCTGCGAATGCAGGCTCATCCGGAAATGATGGTCAGCCGGCGATCCATCGTCGAACACCCCTTCGGCAACCTCAAGCAATGGCTATTTGGCAATGGCCGGTTCTTGCTGCGACAGCTGAAAGGCGCCAGAGCCGAAATGGCACTGGCGGTGCAGGCCTATAACCTGAAAAGAGCGATCAAGGTGATGGGCGCACATCAGTTGATGGCATTGATGGGCTGAAAAGCCCTTTTTTCGTGGCGTCCCGTAGAAAAACCAATGCCCCGACAAGTCGGGGCATTGGTTTTTGACCTTGGCAGACTGCGTTTTCACACAGTCTGCGCTAAGCGCCCGTTACCTCACCAATACGGTTCTTGCTGGCTTTTGATGTAATCATTGATCACACCAATGAAGCGCTCACAAAGATAGTCGTGGCCAAAGTGGGTACTATCGCGAGACCACACTTGATTGTTGTGATGAAATACGAAGGTGTATCCATACTCCCCTTCGAAGAAATCTTGCAGCTCAAGCCATATAAACTGGCCGAAATTTAAAGTGCAGCCATAGGGGATTTGTACCGTTTCAGCTGCAGCAAAACTCCTAGCCGGCAATAGCCATTCCTCTGGGCCAAGTGCGGTGTTGAGCGTAGCGGTGTAAAACGATGCATGCATGTGAGCAGTCATGGTCTGAATCTCTCGAAGTCAAGTCAATAGTTAGATTGCTAGAGTTCGAGGTTTCAGCGAAAACGGTGACGGTACTCGCAGAGTTCAGCCCCATACTCGAAAAGGGGCACACGGATGCAGGCACGGAGCCCTAGAAAGTTGCGAATCCTGGTCAACAGAGCATGAAGATCAAAGTGCTCAAGATGAGAAAGGATGAATGCTGAGAGTCGGATCTTGTTGACAATTTTGAGAAAGTCAGCCATTTGCTGATTGGCGCGCCGCGCCATCTCTCTCGCAGCGCTCACCCAGCCGAGGATTTTGTCAACGAGCTCCTGGCTACTGGCTTTGGTTTCGATCAGATCGACAAAACTACTGGTCTCATTTCCCGCTGGTGCATCCGCATCTTCATTTTTCGCACGTACGTCGTCACCCAAGAGAGCTTGAATCCTCTCATAGGCACGCGTTAGCGAAATATCAGCGGGTTTGTCCAAAATCGCACCTAAAAGCAAGGCGTTAGATGACAGAATAAAAGCCTCTTTTTCGAATGCAGTCAAGTGCTTGGTTGTGCCATCTCCCCTACCGGTAACCTGATCATGCATACCGTTAGACTAGACAGGTTGCCGGGCATCCAACGTCTTCTCAACCACGAATGCCCACCCTCAAGCGAGTTTCAGCATCTGCTTTTCACCACTGGAGACCAGGTGATGAGCCTGGAAGTTTATCTCCCGTCACGCCCAAAGCCCGCTCAGAATATGTCTGGCCGGGTCAACTCATGCCGGCGATTGAGGCGTGCTACCGTATCGCCACCCTAAGAAGCCCTTTCTGCCTTCAGGTAATCGCCATGGACGACGTAGTAGTAACGCATTCGGATGTTTACCAGAGCTGGCAAAACCATCTCTTCAATTTCAGTCTCGACGACCCCGCGACGAAGGCGCCTGGGCTGCGAAAGCCCCAACTGGCTGCGCTTTATGCAACCCTTGGCCATCTGGTGGTCGATCCCTCCTCCACGGCTACCGTAGTCATGCCCACGGGCACAGGGAAAACCGACACCATGCTCGCGCTGCTCATCGCTGCGAGAATGGCAAGAACGCTGATTCTGGTTCCTTCGGATGCCCTCAGGACTCAATTGGTGGGCAAGTGCACGGAGATGAAGACGCTTCGTACAGTGGGCGCTGTATCCGACACGGCGCGCAATCCCATCGTTACTGCCGTCGGCTCGAAGATGTCTGAGGCGGAGGTAGCTGAGCTGGCTACCGCCAACATCATCGTGGCCACTCCTCAAGCCCTGCAGCTGTTCGACGAGGCCGCCCTAGGTGCGCTGGTGAGAATGTGCAGCCACCTGATGATCGATGAAGCCCACCACGTTGCGGCGACCAGTTGGAGCCGGATCAAAACAGCCTTCAGAGGCAAACCCTGTATTCAGTTCACGGCGACGCCATTCCGGGAGGATGGCCTGGCTCTTGATGGCAGGATCATCTACAACTACCCGCTCCGGGATGCCCAGCTCGATGGCTATTTCAAAGGTATTGAGTTTCACCCGGTACGAGAATACAACCTCAAACTGTCCGATCAGGCCATTGCAGACAAGGCCGTTGAACTGCTCAGGGCAGACCTCAAGGCGGGGTACAACCACTTGATGATGGTACGGGCCAAGTCGCACAAGCGTGCGACAGACCTGTTTAAGATTTACAAGCAACACGCCGACCTGACGCCAGTCTTGATCCACAGCAAGGTGCCGAACCAAGCCAGGGTTCTGGCGGAGATCGTCAAGAAAAAATACCGGATCATTGTTTGTGTCGACATGCTCGGCGAAGGCTTTGATCTGCCCGAGCTGAAAATCGCCGCGATACATGATCAACACCAAAGCCCTGCTGTGACTCTGCAGTTTATTGGCCGGCTAACGAGGGTTGATGCGGCCCTTGGTGACGCCAAGTTTGTTGCCAACATCGCCAACCAGAAGACCGACCACCAGATGGCTGCCCTCTACAAGGAAAGTGCTGATTGGGGGGCAGTCATTCGTGATGTGAGTGAGCAAAAGGTCACCCGGGAAGTTAAGAAGGCGGGCTTCAACGAGCAGTTTGCCGACGGTGACGATGCCCAAGTGATTTTTGGACTGAACCCGAACCCCAAAATTAGCGCCGTGGCCTATCACCTTTCCCCCAAGGAATGGACACCGCATCGTGCGCATAGCCTGGACGGGCGCAGGGAGACACTTCAGTACATCTCCATCAACGACGAGGCCGATACGGTCATTGCTGTGACTCGGCGAGAGACGTTGGTTGGGTGGGCTCAGACCGAAGAAATCGTCGATACCAACTGGAATCTGTACATCGCTTTCTATAACAAGGCGCAGAAAACCCTCTTTGTTCACACTTCAGGTGACGACACCCAGGCAACTCGCTTTCTCAACCTGGTGGCCAAAGACCCTCGTCGCATCCATGGTGAGCCGACCTTCCGTACGCTTCACGATATCAAGCTGATGAAACTGCAGAACGTTGGCCTATCCCGCGCCCGGAAAGACCTGCGGTTCACAATGCACGTGGGGCGCGATATTAATCAAGTGATCAGCGATATCGAGACGGGCAACGCGACAAAATCCAACATCTTCGCCACCGGTTTTGAGGATGGAGAACGAACCACCGTGGGCTGCTCGCACAAAGGCAAGATCTGGGAGATGAACTCCTCTCCGATCAACTACTGGGTCGAGTGGTGCAAGCGCATGTCGGTCAAACTCAACGATGACACCATCGACCCTACCGACGTACTCAAGAATGTGATGCGTGTTGAGCAAATCAAGGGCAAATGGCCAGAAGGCTTGTTTTACGCCGACTGGCCTGTGTCGATCGCGATCGAAAACGAGCAACGGCGCGCGGACGTTGGATATCCCCGTCTTGGTTGCGGGTAACGATGGCGAGGAGCGTCGCCTCACGAACATCTCAATCAAGCTGCTGGAGGACGGATACAAGACGTCCTGCCCAGGTGTGAAGATTCTTTACCCCCACGAAATCCCACTGGACTCCTACCTGGATGGAGAGCCGCTTGTATTGCTCAAGTCCGACGGTTCCATGGTGCAGGGCAACTACCGTCAATACTCGCTCAACAGCGTGGATGTAAAACTGCCTGCCGGCTTGCTCGAACCATGGAATTGGGGAACGACGAAAATCCATCACGAGTCCATGCGTGCGGAGCGACGTGAGGACTCTGTACAAGGCTTCACCTTTGCCAAGATCGCTGACGAATACTCGATCGTCTTCAACGATGACGGCAAAGGCGAAATCGCTGACCTAGTGGCAATCCGGGAAAGCAAGGACGCGATTTACGTAGACCTCTACCACTGCAAATTCTGCCCAATGACGGATGGCATCGCCGCGCCAGGCGCTCGCGTTGCCGACGTCTATGAGGTATGCGGTCAAGCGTCCAGATCCGTGAAATGGCTGTACACCGGCGATAAGTTCTTCAACCGATTGATGGATCGCTACCAGCAATCACTGCTCAAGGACTTCGACAGAATCCTGAAAGGCACGCCTCAGCAGCTGGAGATACTGCGCAACAAATGCCACGACCACGAGCTGATCTTCAAATTTGTCATCGTGCAACCCGCGATATCAGCGAAGAAGGTGTCGAAGGAGCAGCTTGCCGTCTTGGGCACGAGCTACTCATATATCAAGAGCATTTCGGGATCGGACATCAAGGTCATCGTTAGCCCGTAACGCACCTACGTCAGCGGGATAGTGACCTAGTCCGCTGACGTCTGCTGCTAGCTGCGACGCCAGCGTCGTGAATCCCTGGCGTTGTAGCACGCAAGATCCAGAAAGCCCTCTCCTCTCGGGGACGCCTAACGCCTCATGGGCTTTCCGACCACTGCGGGCAGCTTGCGTCCCAAGGCATCATCTAGAAGCCCACGACAAGCCAGTCGATGGATTTACTTGTGGGCCCTCGAGGGCAGCTCCGTCAGTGCCCATAAGTATTCCGTTTCGCCTAAACAAACAAAAAGCGCGACCTTTCGGTCGCGCTTTTCTTTGCTTTTCTGCCTCGAACGAGTAAGCGTCCGCCCAACTCACCTTGCGTAAGTCAGACCGGTACCCACTGATGCGACAGCAGTTGCCCAATCTCACTGGCGCGCTGTGTCTGCAGCCGCGTCAGCGTGAATCGGCCCCGAGCTTCGTAGAAACTTCTTTGCCTTGAACTGAGGCCAATAAAGTCAGGTTTATGAACATCAATCGATGAACAGTTGCGTTCATTTCAGGGGCGCTGAGCCTGTATTATTGGGCTGCTGATCTGCTTATGAACATCTGACATCGCCCACTTGTGAAATGATGAATGCATAGATCGCTGCACTCTTTGCGCACATGCCCTTGGCAATCCTTGCCCCATCCATGGTTGATTCCCTGCAACACCACTCCACCCGTTGACAAAGCCTCGCTCTTTGAAGGTACTCAACCCTTGTCCGTAAGAGTCCCATTTATGTCCGTAAATACCCCATCCCTCGGAACCGGACTGTTCTAGTTTCTACCCACTCCTGATCAGCGGCTCGGTCTTCAGTGCAGGCTCGCTTCCAACGAGCCTGGCAACGCTGGGTTATCTTTCGCACACAAAAACAATACACAGGGAGATTCAAATGAGTATCCGACGGTATCGTTCTGTTCTCGTTGTCATCACCTGCTTGTTATGTTCAACCGGCTTTGCTGGCGAACAACCTTATCGATTTGGCTTGGGCAAAGCCGATATTACCGGCGAAGCAGCTGAAGTCGGGATGATGGGGTACTCCTCCACCGAGCAGAAGACCGCCGGTATTCATACGCGGCAATGGTCGAGGGCTTTCATCATTGAGGAGGCGGCCACGGGCAAGCGGCTGGTGTACGTCAACACCGACCTGGGCATGATTTTTCAAGCGGTGCAGCAAAGTGTGGTGCGCAAGTTGGAGAAGAAGTACCCAGGGATCTATAACGAAAACAATGTGATGCTGGCGGCCACTCACACTCACTCAGGTCCCGGTGGCTTTTCCCATTACACGATCTACGACCTGTCGGTACTGGGCTTCCAGGAAAAGACCTTTAACGTGATTGTCGATGGCATCGTGCGTTCAATTGAACAGGCCCATCAACAGATGCAGCCTGGCCGATTGTTTTATGCCAAGGGTGATCTCAACAATGCCAGCAAGAACAGATCGCTGCTCTCCCACCAGCGCAATCCGGATGCCGCCGGCTACACCAGCGGTATCGACCCGGAAATGACGGTATTGAAGTTCGTCGACCAACAAGGCGAGATTGCCGGCGTCATCAGTTGGTTCCCTGTACATGCCACATCCATGACCAATAACAATCATCTGATTTCTTCTGATAACAAAGGCTATGCGTCTTACCACTGGGAACACGACATCAGTAAAAAACCTGGGTTTATTGCCGCCTTTGCCCAGACCAATGCCGGCAACTTGTCGCCCAACTTGAACTTGCGCCCAGGCTCCGGGCCGACCGAGGACGAGTTTGCCAACACCAAGGAAATCGGCTTGAGGCAGTTCAACAAAGCCTATGAACTGGCCACCGGGCCGACCGAGGAAATTACCGGGGGGCTCGACAAGCGCTTTCAGTTTGTCGACTTTCACGGCCTGAGCGTACGCCCTGACTACACGGATGGCACACCGAAGACGCTCTGTATTGCCGCCTTGGGCAGCAGCCTGGTGGCTGGCAGTACGGAAGATGGCCCTGGCCCGCTGGGCATCAGTGAAAGCAATAATCCGCTGCTGTCTTTCCTCGGAGGCTTGCTGACCGGTGCGCCGTCCAAAGAGCTGAAGAAGTGCCAGGCTGAAAAACAGATACTGGCCGACACTGGCGACAAAAAGCCCTTCCCCTGGACCCCCAATGTGCTGCCTATCCAGATGTTCCGCATCGGCCAGCTCGCCGTGCTGGGCGCACCGGCCGAGTTTACGGTGATGTCCGGCGTGCGCATTCGCCGGGCGGTACAAGCCATAGTCACCCCCATGGGTATCAACCATGTGATCTTCAATGGTTATGCCAACGCCTACGCCAGTTACGTCACCACCCGCGAAGAATACAGTGCCCAGGAATATGAAGGCGGCTCGACGATCTTCGGTCCCTGGAGCCAGGCCGCCTATCAACAACTGTTCAGCGACATGGCCAGTGCCATGCGTGACAATCAGCCGGTCACCAGTACTGCCGCGCCGCCCGACCTCTCCTGCTGCTTGTTGAACTTCCAGACCGGTGTCGTCACCGATGCCCCCTACATCGGCAAATCGTTTGGTGATGTGTTGCAGCAACCGGAAAAGATCTACCACCGCGGGCAAACCGTGACGGTGGCCTTTGTCACTGGGCACCCGAAGAACAACCTGCATACCGAAGATACCTTCCTGAGCCTGTACTACACCTCAGCTGACCCCACCCGTGATAAACCGGCGATACGGGTGGCGACCGACAACGACTGGGAAACCAAATACCGCTGGGAACGGGTCGGTATTTCCGCATCGAAGGCGACTATTTCCTGGGACATTCCCCAGGATGCCAAGCCCGGCTACTACTACATCAGCCATAGCGGTGATCAGAAAAATGTCTGGGGCACCATCAGCGCCTTTACCGGATCCACCCGAAAGTTTGAAGTAGTGGCTGATTGAACTTCGATGGGTAACAAGTTCTTCTTGGCAGGGTTCGTCTTTGCTCATCAGGGATACTTCAAGTGCAGGTCCTCTGGCCTGCACTTGATACTCTCGTCGCATCTACTATCAATAAGCGTCGCTTTCAAGATGGTCCTCTTGAATATCGCAACTCAAGATAGCTGAAAGCAACTGTCCACTCACCACATTGGACTTGAGCCCGGATTCTCTTGAGTTGTCGTCACTCTGACCCGACAGTCATTATTAACAAGTACCGGTCTTGCCCAATAATCTGGGTGTTCATGAGTTGTTCTGTAATACGTGTACCCTACTCTACGGGCTACTGCGCATAGGGACTTGATTGGCTCGTGCTCGACAACACACGCGCTCTTTTCTTCAGGGAACCTGATCATGGATGACATCAAAGTACTAGTCGCCAACATCACCACGTTTTCTCGGTCTGCCAGCACGCTGCCGGAGGCGGAGCGCAAGCAACGCGCGGAAAACTTGATCGCGGAGATAAAGAGTGCTGTCGCCAAAGGGGCGAATCTGAACCAGGCCTACACCTACGCCCAGGAACTGACGCCCTACATCGAGCCTCGGCCCAATCCTCTGGAAGCCTTGAACTACAAGCTCTGGATGGAACTCAAGGACAGCCATACCCCGCCGCCCGTCCCCTCCTCCGCTCAGCGCGAGCAGATCGGCATCTACGCGAAAGCCTCTGAACAGGTGATTGATGAGGTGCTCAGTAGCGTTGAAGGCGAAGAACAACAGCACAGCCTTATCGAAGAAAAGCTCAGCGCACTGCGCAAGCAGATATTTGGCATGGAAGAACCTCAGTTCCTGTTGCAATAAAGGGCAGATAGTGGTTCGCCAGTTATTTAAAAATTAAATACTGTCTTTCAAAGTCCGCTTTTTGTCCTTTAATGCCCTGGTGGTACTTGAGGCGTAGCCCGCAGATTAGAAACGATAGGGACCTCTTACAAGAAAGCGCTTACTGAGTCCATGAAAATAGCCATACCCCGTAATAGCGGTCTATTTAATAAAAACATCAAGAAAGAACAATAAGGTCGACCTTTTATGAGGGTGCTACCCCTGCGCACCTTACAGGAAGCTTATCGATGACCGACGCCCCAAAGTTTCATCGTCGTACTTTTTTGAAAGGCAGTGCACAGGCTGCAGCGCTGGCCGGAATGTCCGGACTTTTTCCCGAAACCATACGACGCGCACTGGCCATTGAACCGGATGTGCGCAGCGGCACCCTCCAGGATGTCGACCATGTGGTCATTCTGATGCAGGAGAACCGCTCGTTCGATCATTACTTCGGCCACCTCAATGGCGTTCGCGGATTCAACGACCCCCGGGTTCTCAAGCGCGCCGATGGCAAGTCGGTGATGCATCAAACCTACAAAACCACCGAATACCTGCCTTATCACTTCGACACAAAGAATGTGCACGCCCAATGGCTAGGCTCGCAGAACCACGAATGGTCGGCGTTTCACGGCACCTGGAACCAAGGCCGCAACGACCAGTGGACGGCGATCCAGGACTACACCGCCATGGGCCATTTCAAGCGGGATGACATCCCCTACTACTATGCCCTGGCAGACGCCTTTACCTTGGGCGAGGCCTACCACCAATCGATCATGGGGCCCACCAACCCCAATCGCCTGTATCACATGACCGGACGCACCGCGCCTACCGGCGATGGCAAGAATGTTCAATACACCAACAGCATGGGCGACGGCACCATAGGTGTGAGTGGTTCCGTGGACTGGACCACCTACCCCGAACGCCTGAGCGAAGCCCATATCGATTGGCGTATTTACCAGGAAGGCGGTTACCAGTCGTCTTCGCTCTGGTGGCTCTACCTTGACCCCAAATGGAAGTGGCTCATACAGGCCGATAACAATTACGACTGCAATGCCCTGGCCTGGTTCAAGCGCTTCAAGGAAGCAAAACCCGACTCCGATCTGTGGCAACGAGCCATGGTCGCTCGCGGGGTGGCCAAGCTGCGCGAGGACGTGCAAAACAACAGCTTGCCGCAAGTGTCGTGGATAGTGCCGCCGTACTGTTATTCGGAACACCCTTGGTGGGGGCCCTCCTTCGGTGAATATTACGTGTCGACGATTCTCGAAGCCTTGACCTGCAACCCCAAGGTCTGGGCCAGGACCGTGTTCATCATCAACTACGATGAAGGCGACGGTTATTTCGACCATGTGTCCGCTGCCGTACCGCCATGGAAACCGGGCACCGGCATTTCGGCCGTCGACACCCAAGGCGAAATCGAAAGCGCCACCCAGTTGCCCATTGGCTTGGGTCCGCGGGTGCCGGTACTGGCGATCTCGCCGTGGTCCCGGGGTGGAAAGGTCAGTGCCGAAGTCTTCGATCACACCTCGGTGCTCAGATTCCTCGAAAAACGCTTCGGCGCCACCGCGGACAATATTTCCCCCTGGCGCCGGGCGGTTTGCGGTGACTTGACCTCGCTATTCGACTTTACCGGGAAAGCCGATGGCAGCGTGCCCGCCAGCCTGACCAACCTGACTGAAACCAAGGCCCGTCAGGATGACGCCTACTACAAGCAGTACTATCGCTCCTACCCTTATTACACCAACCCGACGACCTTGCCGGGCCAGGAAACCGGCCAGCGTGACGCGCTGGCAGTGCCCTATCAGATGCATGCCGAGGTCAGTGTCGCCGCCAGCGATGGCAGCCTGCTGCTCAACTTGAGAAACGACGGCATGGTCTTGCCGGAAAACCCCTACGCACGTTCGGCGGCGGTCTTTCAGGTGCACTCCAACGAACGGGGCGCCCCGGCGTTCTATACGGTGACCAGCTACGATGTCCATGCGGCCACAAACCTTAGAAGCCGCGGCCAGACCCTGATCGAAAACCTCAAAGACCGCATCGACGCGAACGGTCGCTACGGCTTTGAAGTGCGTGCACCGAATGGCTTCTATCGGGAATTTACTGGCAATAACCAGTTGGCCAAGACCCTCGCCCGGCCTGAAGTTTCAGTCAGCTACCAGGGGGCGCAGATTGTCCTGACGATCAAGAATACCGGGGTGCTGGCATGTACGGTAACGGTGAAATCCAACCCTGCGTACAAGGGCGATACGCTGCACATTCTTGAGCTCAAACCGGGTGAAAGCCTGACCGATCCCTGGTTGCTGCGCAGCAGTTCCGGCTGGTATGACCTGACCCTCACGGCCACCAACACCGAAAGCAACTTCTCTCGACGGCTCGCTGGGCATGTTGAAACCGGCTTGCCAAGCCGCACCGATCCACTCTTGGACATCATGCCGTCCTGATGAAAGGAACCTTCAAGATGAAAGCCATTCTTTTAGTGGTGTGTGCGGCGCTGATTGCCTATCTGGTGCTCTTTCGCCAGCCAGCGGACCAGATCGTGGAACAAGCGCCCAGCGTTGCCTCAAGCCCATTGAGCAATGCCACGCCGGCGGTGCCTGCGCCAGCCTCCGACAGCCAGGTTCCCGCGTCGCTGGAACAGCAAATCACCGCGTTTTCGCAAACCGCCAACAGCTTGTCGGCCGCCGAGCGCCGGCAGACTGCCGAGCGCTTGATCAACCAACTGAAAACCTCGGTCAGCAACGGCGAGGACGTGAAGACCGCCTATGCCCAGGTCGAACGACTGACGCCAAATATCGAGTCCGACCCCAAGTCACGGGAGAGCCTGAACTACAGCCTCTGGATGGACATGAAAGACCACTCCACACCCCCGGCTCTGCCCTCGCCTGCCCAGCGCCAGCAACTGGATGCCTACCAGCAGGCCGCGAACCAAGCGATCGACCAAGTACTGCAGAGCGTCGATGGCGACGAGGCACGGCGCGCCGCCATCGAGGAAAAACTCCAGGCGCTGCGCCTGGAGATCTTCGGCAGCAGTGCCCCGCAGCCGCTGAGCCACTAAGGCACCTTGTCACCCCGTGACCCACGGTCGTCATGGGGTGACAAGGTCTGTTAACCAACGGAACCCGCTGATGGCCATAGCCGATTCACCCACACTGACCACGCAAGCGATCGATTGGCTGGTAGCACAGGGGCACTTGAAAGGTGCCGAGGTTGCACAAGCCAGGCAACTAGAGGGCGATGCCCAACAACACGACCTGCCCGAGCTGCTGATTCGACTCGGCCGGCTCTCGGAACAAGATCTGGCAACGGCCTGGTCGACACTGCTCGACATTCCCTTGTTGCATGGCAGCGACGCAGCGCCGCTGGAAGGTGGTCTGCCGGAGGTATCGCCACGCTTTCTGAAACACTACGGCGTGGTGCCTTTGCCACCCTTCGACCATCAACTGCACCTACTGGTGAGCAACCCGACCCAGCGCTATCCGATCCTGGCTCTGGAATATGCCAGCCAGCTCACGGCGCGCCTGTCGATTGGCCTGCGCAGTGAGATTGAACAATTGATCGAGCGCTATTACGGCCAGGGCCGCTCGGCCATGGGCACGCTGATCGAAAACCTCGGCGAGAGCCTCGACAAGAGCGACGATATCGAACACCTCAAGGACCTGGCTTCCGAAGCCCCGGTGATCCGGATCGTCAATCTGTTGTTGCAACGCGCGGTCGAACTGGGGGTCTCGGACATTCATATCGAACCCTTCGAAAACCAGCTCAAGGTGCGCTACCGCATCGATGGCACCTTGCAGGAAGGCGAGGCGCCTCCGGTCAGTTCGTCGGCAGCGGTGATTTCCCGGATCAAGATCATGGCGCACCTGGACATCGCCGAACGACGCCTGCCACAAGACGGGCGCATGATGTTGAGGATTCAAGGCAAGGAGCTGGATCTGCGGGTCTCGACGGTGCCGACCCGCCACGGCGAATCCGTGGTCATGCGGCTGCTGGACCGGGAGAAGGTGACCTTCGATTTTCCCAGCCTGGGCTTCGATGGCCAGCGGCTGCAGCAACTCCTCGATTTGCTCGACCGCCCCCACGGCATTCTGCTGGTGACCGGGCCCACCGGCTCGGGCAAGACCACCACGCTGTACACCGCCCTGACCCGGCTCAATACCAGCGAACGGAAAATCATCACCGTCGAGGATCCGGTCGAATACCAATTGGCCGGGATCAATCAGATTCAGGTAAAGCCGGCCATCGGCCTGGACTTCGCCGGCGCGTTGCGCTCGATTGTCCGCCAGGACCCGGACGTGATCATGATCGGTGAAATACGCGATCTGGAAACCTGTCGGATCGCCATTCAGTCGTCATTGACCGGCCATCTGGTGTTGTCGACCTTGCACACCAACAGCGCCGCCGCCAGTATTACCCGCTTGCTGGACATGGGCGTGGAGAGCTACCTGATCGCCTCGACCATCACCGGGATCCTCGCTCAACGCCTGGTGCGACGGCTGGACCCGCAATGGCGCGAAGCCTTTGAGGCGCCGGCGGAACTCATCGCCGAGCACCAGTTGGATCGCTACACCGATGAGCGTCCGATCCGGCTGTACCGCCCCAGGGCCGATGCACCGGGAACCGGTTACAGCGGACGCAGTGCGGTCACCGAATTGCTGGTGATGAATGAAAAAATCCGCTCGCTGCTGATGCGTCACGCCGACGCCGCTACCTTGGAACAGGCCGCTCGCGCTGCTGGTTTGCGCACCTTGCATGAGGAAGGCTTGCGCCAGGCCCTGGCGGGTATCACCTCACTGGAAGAGGTACTGCGCATCACGCGCAATGACTAGCCATGGAAGAGTATCGATACAAGGCACTGGATGCCGACCACAACACCCTCAACGGCCATCTTCAAGCCAGCGACCCGCAGGCCGCCGCGAGCCAGCTGCAAGAGCGTGGCCTGCTGGTCCTGCGGATACAACGCGCCAGCGGCGCCTCGGGCTGGTCTCGCCCTTCCTGGTTGCGCTCGTCCCATTTCAGTCGCGAGGAACTCAGCCGTTTTACCCAGCAACTGGCGACGCTGCTCGGGGCTGATCAGCCGCTGGAACGGGCGCTGAGTATCCTGATCCGACAACCCGGCAAACCCGCGGCTCGGCAATTGATCGAACGCATTCGCGACCGGGTCAAGGCCGGGCAGACGCTGTCAGCCGCCATGGCTGTCGAACAACAGTGCTTTACCCCGCTGTACCTGAGCCTGGTTCACGCCGGTGAAACCGCCGGGGTACTGGATCAAAGCCTCGGGCAACTGGCGAGCTACCTGGAACGGATGCAGGCCATCCGCACCGAAGTCATCAACGCCTTGATCTACCCGGCCTTCCTGGTGGTGGGTGTGCTCGGCTCGCTGGTGTTGCTGCTGGCCTATGTGGTCCCGCAGTTCGTGCCGATATTCGAGGGCCTGGGGGTGCCTGTTCCGCTGCTGACCCAGCTGATCCTCGACCTCGGGCAGTTTCTTTCCAGCTATGGCCTGCATGCATTGGCGCTGTTTCTCGGGCTGGCCTGGGCAGCGCTGAGCTACCTGGGGCGGCCCGCAAATCGCTTGCAATGGCATCGGCACCTGCTGCGATCACGCCTGGCCGGCGGCTTGTTGAAGCGCCTCGAAACCGCACGGTTCGCCCGTACCCTGGGCACCTTGCTGGCCCAAGGCGTACCCCTGATCAATGCCCTGGACATCAGCCGGCAAGTCGCCAATAACCTGGCGATGAACGCCGCCGTGGCAAACGCCACGGTCAAGGTCAAGGACGGTCAGCGGCTGTCCACGGCATTGGAAACTGAACAACTGGTGCCCGACCTGGCGATCCAGATGATCGAAGTGGGTGAAGAGTCCGGGAAGCTCGACGGCATGTTGTTGAAAGTGGCGAGCATTTTCGATGAAGAGGCCAAGCGCAGCATCGACCGCCTGCTGGCCGCGCTGGTTCCCAGCCTGACCCTGGTCATGGCGGCGTTGGTGGCGGTGATCATGCTGGCCATCATGCTGCCGCTGATGAGCCTGACCAGTAACCTTTAACCGGAGACGTCAATGAAAACAGCTCGTTCACTGCTCAAGCGCCAACGCGGCTTCACTTTGCTGGAGATGCTGGCGGTCATTGTCTTGCTCGGTATAGTCGCGACCATCGTCGCTCGCCAGATGGGCGGCAATGTCGACAAGGGCAAGTACGGCGCCGGCAAGGCGCAACTGGCCAGCCTGTCGATGAAGATTGAAAGCTATGCGCTGGACGCCGGGTCACCGCCGCCCACTCTCGGCGCGCTGCTTGCCCGCCCCGCCAATGCCGCCAGTTGGAACGGCCCGTATGCCAAGGCCAGTGATCTCAAAGACCCGTTCGGCCATGCATTCGGCTATCGCACACCCGGCCAGCACGGCTCGTTCGACCTGATCTTCTACGGTCAGGATGGCCAGCCCGGTGGTGACGGCTACAGCAAGGACCTGGGCAGTTGGGAATAGTCATGCCTGCCATCCGGCCGGCTCAACAGGGCTTCACCCTCCTGGAAATGCTGGTGGTGCTGCTCCTGGTTGCCGTGGGTTTCGGCCTGTTGGCCTCGGGTGTCTCCTTGGGGCTCAAGAGTGCCCAGGAGCGTCAGGTCAAAGGTGATCTGAGCCTGGCGTTGCGCCAGGTCCGAAGCCAGGCCATCACCACTGGACAACCGGCCTCCCTGCGCCTGGATGTACTGCGCAACAGCTATCAGCTGCCAGGCAAGGCACCGCGCCACTTGCCGGACGGCATGACCCTGCGCCTGACGACGGCGGCCACTGCCGATAGCGATCAAGGGCCAGTCGGGCTGATCACCTTCTACCCCAATGGTGGCTCCACTGGCGGGCACCTGTATCTGGCGCGAGGCAGCCAAGCGTCGCGCATTGATATCGACTGGCTCACCGGACGGGTCAGCTGGCTGGATAGGCAGCAGCCATGACGCCTTTGCCTCCCAGCCAGCAGCGTGGCTTCACCCTGATCGAATTACTGGCGGCGATTGTCGTCCTGAGCATTGGCTTTGCGGTGGTACTCAATACCCTGGGTTACGCCACCCAGGCACTGGCGCGGGATGGGCAGACAACCCGAATGGCGCTGATGGCCACTTCGCTGATGGCCGAGTATGGAGAAAGCCTGGGCAGCGGCGCCCACCTGGAAGGCAGTCGTGACGGTATCCAATGGCGCCTGAGCGCCGCCCCACTTCGCGCTGACGGGGCCATTGTCCTTTCCCAGCTAGAACTCGTGCTGGTCAAGGGCAGCCGGCATGAACGCTTTGTCACGCTCAAGGCCATCAAGCGTCCAGCGGAGGGCATGCCATGAGGCAAGGCCAACGCGGGTTTACGCTGCTGGAAGTGCTGCTGGCCCTGAGTTTCCTCGGCTTGCTGATGGTGTTGATCGGGTCCGCCCTGGGCTCCGCTAACCACTTGCTACTGCTCAGCGAAAAACACACCGATCGCCTGACCCAGGTGAGGACCGCGCAGAACTTTCTGCGCAGCGCACTGCAACAGGCGCTGGCCGAAGATTTTGGCCACGCTGGGGATCAAGAACAGGTGTTCGAAGGCGAACGACAACGCATGCGTTTCGTTGCCCCGATGCCCGGGCAACTCGCGGCTGGCGTCCAGGTGCATACCCTTGAAGCGGTGCCCGGCACTAGCGTCAGTCGCTTGCAAATCAGTTTCAGCCAGGACCGCACGGATGGGCTGCATCCCTGGGGCAATCCCCAGATCCTGGTGCAGGAGATTCACGATCTGCGCTTGAGCTACAGAGGCCTGGACCCCAACCGCCAACCGACCGACTGGCTGGAGCGCTGGCCCTGGCCGGACCGGCTGCCCCAAGCCGTGCGTATCGACGTCGATGCTCCCACAGCCGGCCTGTGGCCCACACAAATCGTGGCATTGCGCCTGGATTCCGAGGTGACCCCATGAGTCGCCAACGCGGCGCCGCATTGATCATGGTCTTGTGGGCCATCGCCCTGCTGGGACTGATGATGGGCAGCCTGGTCGAGATCCTGCGCCTGGAAAACCGCCAGAGCGCTTTTGCACTGCAACACAGCCGCGCCCTGCTGGCCGCGCAAGCGGGCCTGGGGTTGGCGATCGAAGGGTTGTTTGCCTACCCGGCGCGCACAGTGGCTGACGGGCGTGTTTATTCATTGCCCTTTGAACAGGCCACCCTGAGCCTCCAAGTCAGCAGCGAGCGCGGCAAACTGGACCTGAACTTTGTCGCGCTGGACAGTTTCGCGCGCCTGGCCCATGGCCTCGGGGCAACTTCCGAACAGGCTCGGCAATGGAGTGAAAGCCTGGGCCAGCTGCGCAGTGCTGGCCCCCTTAAAGCGCTGGAACAGTTGCAGCAGCTACCGGGCATGGAGGCGCGCCTGTATGAGCGCTTACTGCCGCACCTCACGTTATGGTCCGGCCTTGGGGTGCCGGATGTGGATGCGGCCAGCCCCGAACTGCTGGCCTTGCTCAAACTGCCACGGCCAAAGGTCGCGCTCCCGCGGGGGCCCGAATCGGTGGTCAACGTGCGAGTGCTGGCGACGCTGGACAATCAGGTTTCGGCTTCTCTGGAGGCCGTGGTTTTTCTCTCACCACAAGGAAGCGGTCAACGGCCGTATCGGGTGCTGCGCTGGAAAGAATGAATCTGCTGATCCAGCCCCTGGCTGACCGGCTACAGCCGCTGATCCGCTGGATACTGCTGCGCTGGCAAGGGTCGCCGCTGCCTGGATTCCTTGCGTGGTGGCGGGCAGAGCTCCTGGCCTGTCTGCCCGCCTCCTGGCGAGCCAGGCTCAACCCCGAGAAAAAGCAGCCGTTGCTGTTTTCACGGGACGAGCGTTTCTGCACCGGGGATGTTGAGCAACTGCAACCGGCCCTCGCCCCATCGACCTCGGCGGCATCGGTCCTGGTCCTGCTGCCTCACCAGCGCTTGCTCCATGAAGTGTCGCTGCCGGCGGCAGTGGCCCAGGACCTCAGCTCCATGCTGTCGTTCGAGATGGACAAATACACCCCGTTCAAGGCCAGCCAGGTTTATTTCGACTATGTCCGCCTGCCCTCTGCCCACGACTCGCTGATCCGCATTCGCCTGGCCGTGGTCAGCCGTGAACGGCTGGATGCGCTGCTTGATCAGGCGCAACAGGCCGGTCATTCGATCATGGCGGTTGATGTGCTGGATGAGCACGGCACACGTTTGCACCTCGACTTGCTGGCACCCCATCGCCGCGCCCAGATACGCCGCTCGCTGATCCAGCCACTTCCGGCCCTCGCACTGATCGCCCTGGTCCTGGCGCTGGCCGGCCTGCAACTCTGGCTGCACAACCGCCAACAGGCCCTTGAATACATGCGCCAGCAGGTCAAGACCCTGCAACAGCAAACGCAACAGGTCCAGGCACTCAAGCAGCAGATCGACGACACCCTCGATGCTCAACGCTATGTCGTGGAACGGCGGGCACAAACCACCTCAATGGCGGCGCTGCTCAATGAGTTGAGCCAATGCATCCCGCTGAACACCAGCCTGGAGTCCCTGACCATCAACCCTGACGGTCAGCTCAGCCTGATCGGCCAGAGCAGCCAGGCCAGCGCCCTGATCAGCGCCATGAAAGCCTGCCGCAGCCTGGAAGGCATCAATTTCCAGGGCGCCATCCAGGCAGACCCTGTCACCGGCCTGGACCGCTTCAACATGCTCGCCACACTACGCAAAGCGGAGGCCAGTCATGCGCCTGCGACCAACCCCCGTTAGCCAGCGAGTCCTGGCCTTGACCTTGACCGCTTTGAGCCTGGTCGGTTTGTACTTTCTGACCTTGCATGCCTGGTTCAGCCAGCCTTTGTTGGCCATTGCCGATGAGATGGCGCTGCTACGCCACAACCAGCAACGCTACGTGGCACTGTCCAGCCAACGGCCTGCATTGGAGAACTCGCTGGCGCAGATCAGGGGCTCATCAGTGGGCAATGAAAACCTGCTGGCCGATTCCGACATGGGCGCGGCCACCGCACAACTGATGCAGTTGATCGCCGCCGATTTGCAGGTATTCGCCACGGTGGGCGGTGGCTGCACGCTGACCAATCGAATTCCGGTGCCCGTCACTCAGCAAGGGCCTTATCGGCAAGTCAGTGTGCGGATCAACCTCGAATGTGCCATCGAGCCACTGGCCGGCCTGGTGCATCGCCTGGAAAACGGCAAAGTCTCGCTGTTCATCGAATCCTTGCGGATCGAGAAAAGCCGGGGCCAGCTTGCCGGCGCCAATCGCTTGACCGCGCAACTGCTGGTCAGCGCTTACCTGCAAAACCCAACGCGAAAAGGAGCGACGCCATGACCCGCTTCCCGCCCTCGCTGGGTTGGCTCGGTGCCGCCGTACTGGGCCTGCTGGGGGTATTCCTGATGTTGCTTAACGGCGTTGGCGCGGAGGTTCAGTGGCTACCCCCACTCAATCCGTCAGCAGCCCCGGTGAAGGCGGCCGTCACTGCCGATCCCATACCCGTGGCGCTGTCAGCGTATGAATACACATGGAAAAAGCCACTGTTCAACGCCCATAGGCAGGCTGATCCGCCCCCCTCTCCAGCCACCGAGAAGGCGCCCTCCTCGCTCAGTGGCCTGAGCCTGACCGGCGTGATCGCTTCCGGAGCCCTGCGCAAGGCCTTGTTCAAGACTGGCGATGGGCAACAGCTGACGGCCCTCGAACAGCAACAACTGCCCAATGGCTGGCGAGTGGTGCGGATTGAACCGACACAGGTCTCGTTGGCCCAGGGCGCCAACACCCAAACGCTGAAGCTGCTGCTATTGAAAGTGCCGCAGAACACACCGTCTCTCCCCTCTTTGCCTGACACGTCCAAGGACAGCGAACTGTGAGAAAACGATTCATCTACACTGGCTTGGCCAGCGCGATAGTGCTCTGCGGTTGTACAACACCGGCCACCGACAGTGCACGGGACGACAGCCTGATCAAGGAAGCCTTGTCTGGCACCGGCACTGATCGCGCACCGCTGCCGGCCCCGGTGCCAAAAGCAGCGCCACTGGCGACCGTCACACCGCCGACCACGACCCGGGTGGTCCAGGGCAACCAGCAATTCATCAATAAAAAAACCTTAGCGCTGCCCCGTGCCGCTACGGCATCGCCAGAGCAAGGCGTAACCTTCAATTTCGCCAATGTGTCGATCCAGGCCGTAGCCAACACCATCCTCGGTGATGTGCTGAAGGAGAACTACAGTATCGCCCCCGGTGTGGTGGGCGACGTAACCTTCTCGACCTCCAGGCCCGTCGACAAAAGCCAGGCGTTCTCGATCCTGGAAACCCTGTTGGCACTGACCAAGAACGCCATCATCCGGCAGAACGGCAGTTACGTCGTGCTGCCGGCGAACATGGCACTTGCCGGCCAGCTCGCGCCGCAGCTGACATTGCCACAACCCGGCAGTGGCATGACGGCCCGGTTCTTTCTGCTCAACTATATTTCCGCTGCACAAATGCAAAAGCTCCTGCAGCCCATGGCCCGGGAAAATGCCTTCGTACAGGTCGACGCCGCCCGCAACCTGCTGATCATGGCGGGCACTGCCGATGAGCTGAACAACTATCAGCAGACCATCGACACCTTCGATGTCAATTGGCTCAAGGGCATGTCCGTCAGCGTCTTCGGGCTCAAGCACGCCAACGTCAGCAAGTTGATGCCCGACCTGGAGCATTTGTTCGGAGCGCAAAGCGCCACACCATTGGCCGGGATGTTGCGCTTCCTGCCGATTGAACGCACCAACTCCATTGTGGTGATCTCTTCTCAGCCGCAGTACCTGAGTGATGTCGGGCGCTGGATCGAAGCCATTGACCAGGGCGGCGGCAATGAACCGCAAATGTACGTGTATGACGTGCGCAACATAAAGGCCACCGACCTTGCCAAGTACCTGCGGCAGATCTACGGCAATGCAAAAATCACCGATGAGCCTGCCGCCCAGGTAGCGCCCGGCCTGCGTACGGTCACCCTGTCGAGCAATGGTTATGGCACTGGCAATGACAGCAGCGGCACTGTTTCGGGCCTGCCATCGGGCATCAATGGGATAGGTAGCAACGGCAACGCTGAAGACACCAGCGCGGCACAGCCGGAAGAAGAGTTCGAGGCCAGCAGCGAGGATCAGGCGCAGAGCGCAAATGCCACGAGCAGCGAAACATTCGACAATTCAGTGCGCATCACGGCCCAGAAAAGCAGCAACCAACTGCTGGTGCGCAGCCGGCCGGCGCAATGGGCTGAAATCGAGTCGGCGATACAACGCCTGGACAACACCCCACTGCAAGTGCAGATCGAAACACGCATTCTTGAAGTCAGCCTGACAGGCTCTCTGGAGCAAGGCGTGCAATGGTACCTGGGGAACCTGGCGGGCAACTCCACCACCCCTGGCGTACAGAACACTTCGGGCAGCCAGGGGGCATTGGGCGGAGGCGGTATCGAGGTGAGATCGGCTTCGCTGTTCTACTCCTTTGTCAGCGACAACTTCCAGGTGGCCTTGCGCGCACTGGAAACCAGCGGCAACACCAAGGTGCTCTCGGCGCCATCGCTGGTGGTGATGAACAACCAGCAAGCGCGGATCCAGGTAGGCAACAACATCCCGATCAGCCAGACCACCATCAATACCGGGGTCGGCGCCATCCAGACCAGCTCCGTGCAGTACGTGCAGACCGGGGTGATCCTCAATGTGGTGCCACGCATCAACCCCGGCGGCTTGGTGTACATGGACATCCAGCAACAGGTCAGCGACGCCACGACGCCCGCCAGTGGCGGCACCGGGACAGCGACGACGCCACCGGCCAACCCAACCATCTCGACCCGCGCGGTGTCTACCCAAGTCGCCGTGCAAAGCGGCCAGACTGTTCTGCTGGGAGGCCTGATCAAGCAGAACCAGGCAGAGGCCAATCGCAGCGTGCCGTATCTGGGCAAGGTGCCAGGGCTCAAGTGGTTGTTCGGTACCACCGCCCGCAATGACGACCGATCGGAACTGGTCGTGCTCATCACCCCTCGAGTGATCACCGGCAACAGCGAGGCGCGCCAGGTGACGGATGAGTATCGCCAGCGCTTCCAGCTGATCCAGCCGCTGCAAAAACTCTGAAATATCAAGACGCTGAAAAGCCTGAACTGTGCGAAGGGCCACCCCTGCCATCGGCGCATCGTCCCAACACTGAGCCCGCGCCCCGTATTCGGCGGTCCCTCGTCAGGCCCTGCGCACCAGCTCGAGCTCGTCCCAATCCGGCTCGAGATTGCGCTCTGCCAGAAAGTCGGCGACGTCCAGAAAGGTCTCGCCGAGCGGCTCTGCCTCAATGGCTGTCCACAGTGAATCGCATTCGCTACAGACCAGGGCTTCTTCGCCTGTTTTTTTCACTTTGACGATGACCAGATCGCCGTAGTCGCCACAGGTTGGGCATTGCATATCAGTTTCTATCTCTCTGGAAAGCAGCGATGGCTTGGTTGGTGTTGTGCTGTGTACCGATCCTGACTTGCGTCTCGCCCTGAGTTCCGACTACCCGGTCCATGTTCGTGCGGATCGACCCATTCAATCGGGTGGGGCGCGTCTACTATACCGCGCGGGGCGGTTTTGAAGCGTTATCACCGAACCTGGTGGAACAAACCCGCGTTTACAGGGGCAGTACCTCCACCGTGAGACGGGGCTGTACTACAACACATTCCTCTACTACGATCCGGCGGCGGGGAGCTTTACCACTCAGGAAGGGCGTACATGACATTGCTTACAAACAGCATATTTTGATTACCTTGAAGGGCTCAAAGTCGATAGCTGAATTTGAGGCACGGCTGGCCAAGTTCCAAGACCAGCTTAAGAACGGAAAGATCTTCCCTGCCGTGAGATAAGGGCTCGCAATGAAAGATACTTTACAATCGCTATTTGAAGATAATAGAAATAAATATCCAGCGTTTTTAAAATGGGTGGAGCAAGAGTCAATATCAACCCAGTGGGGAACTGGAGTAATGCCTGCCTATGACTTACTTCCTTACAATGCAGAGTTACTTGGCCACAAAGCAGGAAGAATGCTAAAAAAGGAGTCAGAACCGGGAAACAACAAGCAGTGTTACCACCTAGACAAGCATGGAAAAATAATCAGCGAGACGGAATATGCAGAGCACAATTCTAGAGAAGGGTACTGGCTGGTTTACAAGCGATTTTTTATTTATGCGCCAGATCACGCAATTGAATTTACCTTTGGCAGCTCCCGAGACAATGACATAGAAGCCAACCTAAACTTTGTGAAATGGGCAAAACTCGAAAGCGGTACAATAATTAATTCATATTTTTTGAACCGTCGCGACGAATACATTGAACTAGACTACAGCTACCAAGACAACAAAATCACCTCAATAAACCAAGCATCATGGCTAACAGATGAAGTCATCAAAAACCGATACTACCAATTAACCCACACTGACAATGGAGTGATTATTACCGAAGCTCTGTCGGACGGAAGCATATGTAAAGTTTTTCCCAGGAAATAACTCTGGCTCGATGAATATGTCTATGGAACGGAGCCAAATGCCTTTCTGGCAGAGCACGCCGGGCTGCTGATTGGGCCGGTGCTCAGCGTCGCCGAAGGAGTAGGACGTATAGGCCCCCTACCCTCTGGGTGAAATCCTATCGACGCCAACAGACAGCGAATCCTATTCACTCATCAAGCCCTGGGAACAGCAAAGACCCTTACAAGTTCCTCTGCGCAAGCGGCGTCATAAAATCGACTTTCATAAAAATCAAAGGCTGTTTCTGCCCCGCAGTTAGAGAAATGCCTTTTGACGTCTGTCATCTCCCGCGACGCGTGCCCTTGTGCTTTTTCTTGTAGCTTTTGCAAAAAAACGGCCGCGGCGGGCTGCTGATAAAAAAATATATTAGGGATGAGGATGCCTTGCTCCTCCAGGCCTTCAAAGTCTGTAAAGGTCAGGGCAAAAAAGACATTTTCATCTCTTGAAGCCTCCAGCAACCTTAACGTATTTAAAAGAAACACCGCGAACCCTGTCAGGAAATCGGCAACTGCGCCGCTGCTCATCTCTTGCCTTAAAAAGTCCAAGCGACTGTATCTAGATACAATCGGCAGCTCCTCAAAGCTTTCATGGATCTCAAAGAATACATCCATATCCTTGTACGCTTCTTTACTGATTATCCTGCTATAAAAATCTGCAAACTTCATCTTTAGTGGGCGCCCAATCCCTGCTTGTTTAGAGCAGCCTGCTTTTCGCGACACGCAATAAAATCTTGAAAATTATTGATAAAGCCTTGTCTTGCCCCTGGCAGTATCTTTTTTAGAACCAGAAAATAAAGATAGACAGGTGTCGCATCCCATGCCTCTTCTTCAATCCAGCGCTCTTGCGTCTCAAGACAAAAAAGCACGCAACGTATGAGGTTGGCGAAGTTTTCATCTGATTTACGGTGTTGCTCCTCTATCTCCCAGAGTTCTACCGCAAGCTTTTTTCGCAAGTCTCCATCGTTTTCTATGGGCTCTCGCTGGATACCTTCTTCGATATACGGAATCAGCGCCTGCAACTTAGCATCAGAGATACTGGCGAGCGCCCCACTGTCAATCAGGCCGCGCAGATAGAGAGCATACTGACGTGTCATTTCGCTGAAAGACACGCCCGCATCAAGTAACGCCTGTTCAAGGCAGTCGAACGCTCGAACTTCCAGGCTATCAATCATTCTACCGCTCCACCTTTACCCTAAGCCTGCGCATAACCCCCTTGAGCGCAAGGGGCAAAATTGCATAATCCTACCATCGTTCCTTGTGGCTTTTGATGTAACGCTTTCTGGCCCTTCCCGCCATCTTCGATTCATGCAGTTGTTTATCTGCCATCCCGATCAATATTCGCCACTCTAGCTCGGTCGTGGGGGTCAACACCTCTGGCCATTGGCGTACGCCAAGTGAAATGCAGAAAGAGCGTGGAGAAGAAGAAAAACGGAATTCCGATATCAGCTGAGATCTTTTCAGCCACCAATAGGCCGGCGCCACCGCCCACAATAGCGGCGAGTATCAAGAAAAAGAGATCGCTCCTCTGTTTGCTGGGGCGCACCAGATATCTGAGCAGTGCCTGCACGTTCATTTCAGTTCCTCTGTCTCAGAAAACGCTTAAACCATAAGCATCACTTGTGCGGATGCCCTCAGCGATCAGCGGCGCATGGGTTGAGGGATAGCCAGCGAATGGTGATCTCAAGTCAGCAGTCCGCCATCCACAACCATCACCTGGCCCGTCATGTAGGCAGCATCATCAGACAGCAGGAAAGCCACCACCTTGGCCACCTCCTGAACCGTGCCGAATCGTTGCATTGGAATAGGTTCCAGCACCTGGGCAACCCTGCGCTCGTTCAGCTTGCGGGTCATGTCGGTGTCGATGAAGCCAGGCGCTACGGCGTTGCAGCGCACACCGCGGGAGGCGAACCAGTCGACCTGCTCCATCGACCATTGCGTCCGATCAAGCACGGCCTGGGCCGAGGCGGCCATTCGAGTCACGGCCCGCTCGTAGACCGCTCGCCCCTCCATGTGCAGGAAAAACTCGCCGGCAGCCACCGTCTCGTGGCCAAGTCCGCCGCTGGCCGAGCGTTGACGCACCAGGCTTCAAACCGCTTCCTGGCGCTTGGAGCGTGTCAGGGTCCAGCCAAAATTCATCCCCGCCGCGGCCAACAGGATGGCCGTGGCACCGGCCATCTGCAGCAACCCCAGGGGATGACCGAAGGTAATCCAGTCCACCAGGATCGCAACGATCGGGTAGATGTAGGACAGCGCTCCCACCAGTGCAGTGGGGATCTTCTGGATAGCGCTGTAGAGCAGCGTCGACATGATGCCGGTATGGACTACGCCGATGATCACCAGATAGCTCCATGTTTCACCCACCATGTCGGTCGCGGAAAAATCCAGGAAGGGTGCGAGCAGCAACACGCCGACGGTTAGCTGAATCAGTACGATCAGGTGCGCGGGGAGTGTCTTGAGGCGCTTGGTGATTGCCGCCGCCACGGCATAGAAGAAGGCCGAGGCCAGGGCCAGGCAGACCCCCACCAGGTAATCGGTTCCTGCCGTCTGCCCACTGTTTTTCGCCGCGACGATCAACACCAGGCCAGCGAACGCGAGCAGCAGCCAACCTACCTTGGCCGCACTCAGGCGTTCGGCAAAGAGCACCACGCCCAAGCCAACCAGCATGAACGGCTGAATGTGATAGACCACCGTCGCAATGGCGATCGATGAATGACCATAAGCACTGAACAGCAATACCCAGTTGAGCATCAGCGCCACGCCGCCCAGGCACACCAGGAGAAACTGCACTGCATCCATCCGCGAGCGCTGGAAGATGCCCAGCGCCAGACACGCGACCAACATCGCCATGGCGCCAAACAGGCAGCGCCAGAACACCACGGCTTGCGGGGCTTGCCCGGACATGATGACAAACCAGCCCACCGTGCCGGAGATCGCCATCGCCAACGTCATTTCCACTGCCCCACGGGCTTCTGGCTTCATTTGAACTGCTTCCTTGCTGCGGGCGATGCCGTAACCTGAGCCGCCTTGATGCCGGCTCTACGGCCGACAAAATGAACGATATAATGAACTAGCGACCGGCATAGTGAACAACGCGCACCGGTGCGTCAACCCATTTAAGGATGATTTAAAGAACAAATGAACGATATAACGAACGATTCATCCGGCAGTTCCCTCAGCCGCATCGGCCTCCTGGCGCTGGCGATCAAGCGTGAGCGGCAACTGGCGGGGCTGTCGGTAACCGAGTTGGCCAAACGCGCCAGCGTAGCGAAATCAACCCTTTCACAGCTGGAGTCCGGTATCGGCAACCCCAGCATCGAGACCTTGTGGGCGCTGGCCATGGCCATGGGTTTGCAGGTGACGCGGTTATTCGAACAACCCCAGCAGCATCTGCGGGTGATTCGCGCCAATGAAGGAATGACGGCCTATGCCGAAGCGTCCAACTACGCCGCTACCTTGCTCGCCGACTGCCCTGCCGGCATGCAGCGTGATATCTACCGGCTCAAGGTTCAGCCCGGTGAGGCGCGCCTGTCACAACCGCATCCGCCTGGAACAGTCGAGCACGTCATATTGTGCACTGGCGCCGCGAACGTCGGCCCGGCCAACAGCCCGGTGCGCTTGTGCGCCGGTGACTACATCAGCTATTCGGCAGACCTGCCCCATGTGTTTGAGGCATTCGATGTTGATACCACAGCGGTCATGGTGATTGAGCATCCCTGACACTTCGAAAGCGGCAAGCCATCAAGGGATTGCCAAGTCGCCCGGGGCCGGCTTGATCTTGTTGCGTCTCCTGTTCTTGCCTCTGCCGGCCTGAGGCAGGGTGAGCAACTGATAACAACTGACCACTGTTGTTGTGCAGGTGCTCACCTCCCGCAAGCACTGAGACTCAACCCTCAAGCAACCTCAAGAGTTCAATCAGCACCAGCGCTTCCGACGCGCCAAGCACCGCCTCAACCTCCCCACAGCTACCGCGTGCAGAAACAATGGTGCCGGCCAGTATTTCTCCATCAGGAGTGCACAGGTCCAAGTTCACGACGAAGGTTCCACCCTCTAAGCGTTCACCTTCAAACACCAGCTCAACTTCATGGGGGAAAATCGACACGTAGGCACAGAACTTTTCACCCGGGTATTCGTAATGACCACGATTCCTGCTTAGTGCCCTGCCCTGGCTTCTTGAAGCCCCTAGATAGACCCTATCTAAAAACCCCTCAAGAGCCTCTATGCATTGCATTTTTTCAGTTATCACTTGGCCCCCTTCGGTCGGGCTAGACGCGGGTTCGCGGTTCACCCGGTCACCGCCTGATACACCACCCGGTGCGCCTCGGTCGGCAGTGGCACTTCCCACTTGAACAGCATGCGGCGGATATCCTCGTTGCGCAGCGAGGTGTCACGCTTCTGGTTGCGCTGCATGATCTCGCTCTCGGGGCGCTCCAGGTAGAGGATTTCCACTTGCGCGCCGTAACCGTAGAGCAAGTCCAGGGTGCGGTTGCGCATCTGCGCCGACAGGTGCGTCGAGTTCCACACAAAGGGTTTGTGCTCGCGCAACAGGGCCTTGGCCCGGTCGATGGCGTAGTGCGCGGCGGCGCCCTCGTTCTGCCCATGGCGCAGGCCCAGGGCCTGGCGCGCGTCGTCGAACGACACCACCGGCAGATCCGGGTAATGCTGTGCGGTCCAGGTGTCCTTGCCACTGGCCGGCAGGCCCGAGAGCATCACCACCGCCGAGCCTTGCGGCGCATGCAGCGGATAGTCAGGGTGCACCCGGGCGCCACGCAGGTACTGAATGCGCGTGTAGTCGTCAGCAAAGGCCCGCGGCCCGTGCAGGCAGCCCTCCTCCAGCGCCAGTTCGCGCCACAGTTCGATGGCCGTCATCACATCGGACTTGCCGGCGTAATCGCGGCCTTGCATATCGGCCTCGGCCACCGCGCAGAGCATCCATACCGGCAGCTCCCACGACAGCTTGTGCAGCAGGAACTCTGCGCTGCGGCCGCTGCGATCGCCCTGCAGGGCGAAGAACGGCACCTGGTGCACGGCGATGATGCGGCAGATCTGCTCGCGCAGCTCGAAAGGCACGCCAGCGCGCCACAACAGCAGCCGCGCATCCACCGCGCCGCGGCGCGAGTGGCCGGGCTGGCCGATACGCCCAGTATCCGGGTCGATCACCGTGGTGTCGGGCTTGGCGATGTCGTGCAACAGGGCGGCGAAGAACAGCACAAAACGCTGCTCGGCGCTGGCCTGCTGGTAGGCGGATTGCGCCAGCAAGGCTTCGACCACCAAGCGGGTATGAATCCACACATCGCCCTCGGCGTGGTAGGTGGGGTCTTGCGGGGTGTCGGCCAGGCGCACCAGGGCCGGAATGGCCGCCAGGCAGGCGGCGGCATCCATCTCGCGCCCCGGCTCGGGGACCAGCTGTTGCAGGTGTCGAATATCCATTTCGGGATGCTCCTTCAGTAACCGTGGCGTGGGCCGTGCCAGTCCATGGACAGGCGCGGCGCATAGAGGTCGACGCCGTCGGCCAGTTGATTGGGGATGAAGGGTTGGCTGGCATGGTGCTGGTCGGCATCGAGGATGGCCTGGACAAAATCCTGACGCACCCACTTCAGCCGGCCGAGGGTCTGCTGCTGGTCTTCGAGTTTCAGGTACAGGCCTTCCATGCGGCTGGAGCGATCGCACTGGCGCCAGGCTCGAGCCAGGTCGAGGCCTTCACGGCGCACCACCTGCTCGAACACTTCGCACCAGCGAGCGGTCTTGGCCAGCGAGTCGCTCACCAGCGCCATCAGCTCGGCATGCCGCCGCGGCGCCGGGCCTTCGTACAGCACCGGCACTGACAGCACCGGCCCGCCCTCGAGCAGGCGCCGGCGCGCCGCGGTGGAAAGAAACAGCCCTGTGCTGCGGTCCCACACATCGAACTCGCAGAAGTAATGCGGCAAGCGGTCGTAGAACACCGAGTGCTTCTTGTGCAGCCACTCGCCATACAGCACGTAGCGGTCTTCCAGGCGCTCCAGCAACCAGTGCTCGTGGGCCGAGGCCCACTGCTTGAACAGATTGAACTGGCGCTCGCGACCACCGCCGGTGAGGTAGTGGCCGCGCGACTGCAGGCGCAACTCGCCGCCCGGGGTAAAGCTGATGCCGGCGTTGGCGCCGTCGAGTTTTTCTTCCACCACCAGCCACTGCCCGGCCAGGGCGGCATAGCGCACCTGGCCAGCGTCAGTGTCGCCGTCCTGCAGGCGCGAGCCTTCCAGGTGGGGCGTGCGGGGGTATTTGAGCAGTTCCAGGTTGTGCGCGGTGGCACGAATATCCGTGTGCATGGGTTTGTCCTCAAGAATAGGGAAAAACCAACGACAGGATCAGGCAGGCATAGTGATGCAGTGCCGCCGCGCACGGGCGCGGGCAGCCATCAGGCAGGATGGACCGTCGTCGGTATCAGGCGTGTTGGCTGGCGTAGGGCACTGGCTTCACCACTTGGAGAAAAGGTTGCGGGGGCTTTAGGCCGCGCATTCAACAGCAGATAGCGGCACCCGGTCAAGCCCTGAAAGCGCAACGCCAGGGTTTCCCTGATAGCGCGCAACACCCGAGCTTTTGTCATGAAAAAAACCGCCTGGCGCTCATAGGGTGCTGCAGTCATAACCTCGATAAGGAATCGATCATGAATTTTTCAAGCTGGCTGATGGCTGGAGTCATTGGCCTGGCACTGGCACCTTTGGCCCAGGCTTCCTCCCCTGCGGATAGCGAAGAAAAGGCTCAGTTACGCAAACTCTTCTGCGAGTCGAAGGGTGGCGCCGACATCACGACGCTGGGTGAGCTGAAGAAGTCCGACGACGTCGGCGCCGTGGTGGTGTGCAAACTCCCGCCGTCGCCCACCACCGTGGTGGCGAACCAGGCGGCCTTGAAGCTTGGCCCGCTGCCATTGACGCCGGTCACGGCAACACTTGCGCCACCGTCCGGGGTCTACAAGCTGGCGCCGGGCGCCAGCGCCATCAACACCTCCTGTTCGGCCAACCTGGCCATCGCCAAATGGGCCGGTTTCCCTGCCACCAGCAATGGCAACGCCACCTTGAATTGCCGCGGCTACAATGCCGGCGCGGCAGGCGGCACCTTGGGCTGCAAGATCGAATGGACCGGGCCCACCCAGGTGGCCATCGGGGTGACCCCTTACGGCGGCCAGGTGGCGGTGAACTTCAGCTGCCAGGCCCTGTACTTCGGCTCCATGGGCACGGTGATGGATTTCAGCTACGCCGATCCGGCGTATCCGCGCATCCGCTACGGCTCGGTCCAGGCCACCAGCAGCATGACCATCACCCAGTGATGCCGTTGATGCTCGGCTGAGCGTCGATCAAGCGCCGGCGGGGGGCCAGCCCCTGCCGGCCACCCTGCTCTGCATCACTGCTTGCCGCGCATGCTATTGCGCCATATGCGGTAGGTCCTGATGCCTGAACGCACCGAACCGAACAGCAGCTGGCTGTCCATTTCCCGGGTCATCCCCGAGCGCTCCAGCATTGCCAGGAAGGTGCCGCGAGCACGGGCGATGGCGAAATAGATGCCTTGGGCGGCCAGGGTCTCGCGGATCTCCCGCAGCACCGCGATGCCGCTGACATCGATATCGGTCACCGCCTCGGCATCGAACAGCACCACCTCGGCCTGGGTCTCGCGCTGCACGGTATCGAGCAGGCGCATCTTGAAGTAATCGGCGTTGAAGAACAGGATCGCGTCGTCGAAGCGATACACCACCAGGCCGGGAACGGTACGGGCTTGCGGGTACTGGCGGATATCCACCTGGCCTTCGATGCCCGGCATCCAGCCCAGCACCGCGTCGGTGGGTTGGTAGATGCTGTACAGCAGGCGCAGGATGGCCAGGGTCACGGCGAACATGATGCCCGGCAGCACCCCCAGGCCCAGCACGCTGACGGTGGTCAGCAGGCACAGCCAGAATTCGAAGCGGCTGAGGGAGTAGATCTGCTTGAGGGACTTGACGTCGATCAAGCCCCAGCCCGCCATCAGCAGCACCGCGCCCAGCGCCGGCTGCGGGATCCACGCCATGGGTGCGGTGAAAAACAGCAGGATCAGCGCAATCGCCAAGGCGGCGATAATCCCCACCAACTGACTCTTGCCTCCGACCATGTCATTCACCGCGGTGCGCGAATCCGCGCCGCTGATGGCGAACCCCTGGGACGCGCCGGCGGCCAGGTTGCTCACCCCCAGGGCGATAAACTCATGGTTGGCATTGATTGCGTAGCCATGGCGCGCGGCGAAGCTGCGGGCGGTGAGCATGGCGCTGCAGAAACTCACGGTGGCGATACCCAGAGCGTCGCGCAGCAGGCTCTTGCTTTCCTCCAGGCTGATCTTGGGCCAGGACAGCTCAGGCATTCCCGCTGGCACATGGCCAAGAATCGCCACCCCGAGCCGGTCGAAGCCGAACACCCCGGTCAGCAGGGTGAACACTGCCACTGTCACCAGGGCGGCCGGCAGACGCGGGTAGCGTCGCGGCAGCCAGATCAGCAGGCCAAGGCTGGCCAGGCCAATGGCCAGGGTCAGGCCATGGGTCTCCCCCAGGCGCTGCAGGAATTCCACCGTACCCGGGATGAAACCCTCGCCGTCGATCTTGTAACCCACCACCTTGTCCACTTGCCCGTCGATCAGGCTCAGGCCGATACCGTTGAGGTAGCCGATCAGGATCGGCCGCGAGAAGAAACTGGCGATAAAGCCCGCCCGGGCGATGCCGGCAGCGATCAGCATCAGGCCCACCAGCAGCGTGACCATCATCGACAATTCGGCGGTACGCTGCGGATCGCCCATGGCCAAAGGCGCCACGGCCCCGCCGAGCATGGCGCAGGTGGCGGCGTCGGGGCCCACCATCAGTTGCCGCGAGCTGCCAATCAGGGCGTAGACGATCATCGGCAATATGCAGGCATACAGCCCGTACTGCGGCGGCAGGCCGACAATCTGCGCATAGGCGATGGCGATCGGGATCTGGATCGCGGCCACCGACAACCCGGCCCGCAGGTCGGCGCGCAACCATTCGCGGCGGTAGTGCAACAAGTTGGACAAGCCTGACAGGTAGCGGGATAGCAAGATGCAAGGTCCTTTTGAATATTGCGTTTTGTTCTTTGGCTGCGCTCTGGCCGCCCTCTTGTTTGGCAAGGCGATGCGGGGTGCTATTCAAACGAATCAAGCGACCAATAACCATGAGCTGGAGCAGCTTTTGCGTCGATCCATCCAACGCAGCCCCCCAGATGAACCTGGAACCAGCCACCGCTTGACCTTGAAGCTAACTTTAAAGTTAGAGTTTTGCCGTGGTTCAGTCACCTCGCAGCACTGGGTCATTCATGGGCCCAAGCTGCAAGCGAGCGCGGATTCGCTAAGCTCAAAAGCCAACCCTGCACCGCAGGTGATCGAGGCTCGAACGCCGTTTGCGCGCCCTGACTGACCGACTTTCTCCAACGACTCAAGGACACAGCATGCAAACCATTTTGGGCGCCAGCGGGCAGATCGCCCTGGAGCTGGCGCGAGAGCTGTTCAGCACCCACACCGACGACCTGCGACTGGTCAGTCGCCACCCGGCCAAGATCAACCCCAGCGACAGCCTGGCGCCGGCGGACCTGCTGGATGCCGACCAGGCCGCCAAGGCGGTCAAGGGCAGCAGCATCGTGTATTTCACCGCCGGCCTGCCGCCCGACACCCGGATGTGGGAGCAGCAGTTCCCGCGGATGCTGAAAAATGCCCTGGAGGCGACGCGGGCGGCCAACGCCAAGTTCGTCTATTTCGACAACACCTACATGTACCCCCAGGATGATCGCTTGCTGACCGAGGATGCCCCTTTCCAGCCTGTGGGCCGCAAAGGTCGAGTACGGGCGGCCATGGCCAGCATGGTGCTGCAGGAAATGGCCCGCGGCGATATCCCCGTGGTCATCGGCCGGGCGCCGGAGTTCTATGGGCCCGGCAAGACCCAGAGCATCACCAACAGCCTGGTGCTGGACAACCTCAAGGCCGGCAAGACCGCCCGTGTGCCGGTGCGCGACGACACTCGGCGCACCCTGATCTGGACCCCCGACGCCAGTCGCGCCCTGGCCGTCCTGGGCAACACCCCGGAAGCTTACGGGCAAACCTGGCACCTGCCCTGCGACGATGAGCGCCTGACCTACAAGGAGTTCATCGGCCTGGCCGCGGAGACCCTGGGCAAGCCCCTGCCTTACAAGGTGCTAGGCAAATGGACACTGCTGGCCGCAGGCCTGGTGTCCAGGCAGGTGCGGGAACTGCGGGAACTGCTGCCACGCTACGAGCGCGACAACCTGTTCGACTCGTCGAAGTTCAAGCAGCGCTTCCCGACCTTCGAAGTCACCCGCTATCGCCACGGGCTCGAGCAGATCCTGGCCACCTAGCCACCCCGGCAGCGTTGGCCTGGCGGCTGGCCATTGCTCAACGGGGCGCTGTACTTTCACAAGTAATTTGCCCAGCCCCTAGGTATGCTCCGCGTCTATCGCCAATCACTGAAACCGGGATGCCAGCCCAAGCCTCTGCTGCCCAGGGGCGGTTTATGGAGCCGTATCCTCAAGGACGTTCGCACGATGAGTAGCCCCGCGCTGGATATCAGCAGCCTGACGCCACTGCCTTACCACCGGCAGGTGGTCGATTACCTGAAAACCAGCGAGCCCGCCGTGTGGAGCTGGGCCTCGTCCCTGGGGGTTCAGCAGGAACATGCCCAGGAGGTGCGGGCGCAATTGCTGCGCGACACCTATCGCCTGAGCCCCGAAACTCACCCGCAGGCCTATCAGGCCTGTGACACCGCGTTGCAGTGCCTGCAGATCGAAGCCCCCGCCACCCTCTACCAGGCCGCCGATGGCGCAATGAACGCCAGCCTCTACTACCTGGCCGGTGAAGTGCACGTGGTGTTCTACGGGCCGATCCTGGAGCGACTCGACGCCCGGGAACTGCTGGCGCTGCTGGGGCATGAGCTGGCTCATTACCGTTTGTGGTCGGAGCACGACGGTGACTACCTCACTGCCGAGCGCATTCTCAATCATGCCCTGGCCGATGTGCATACCCCGCCCAGCCTGGAGCAGACCGCGCGGTTGTACAGCCTGCACACGGAAATCTACGCCGACCGCGGCGCGGCCCTGGTGGCCAGTGGGCCAGAAGCGTCGATTACCTCGCTGGTGAAGATTCACACCGGGATTGTCAGTGTCGATGCCGCCAGTTACCTGCAGCAGGCCCTGGAGCTGGAGGGCAAGGGCGCGCAACTGTCCCAGGGCGTTTCCCACCCTGAGACCTTTCTGCGCTCCCAGGCGCTGGACAGTTGGTGGCGCCAGGTTCCGCAGACCGACGCCTGGTTGCACCGGCGCTTGCGCGGGCCCTTGTCGCTCAATCGCCTGGACGTGACCGACCAGATCGAGCTAACCGCCCTCACCCGCGGATTTATCGCGCGCTTTGTCGACACTGCGGTGTTGCAATCGGAGGGGGTACTGAATCAGGTACGTGGCTTCTTTCCCGACTGGCAGGAGAGCGAAACGCCCCTGGACCTGGGCACACTGAATGCCGAGCGAATCGACGCGAGCATCCACGAGTACCTGCACTTCATCATGCTCGACCTGTGCCTGGTGGACCCCGAGCTGCGGGACGAGGCATTGCTGCACGCCGCCCGCACGGCGAAGCAGCTTGGTAGCGCCGACGATTTCATCAGCCTGCTCAAACGCGACATCAAGTTAACCAAACGTGAACTCGAGCCGATCGTTCGCGCGCTGAAAGCGGAGGTCGAGACATGGACCCAGTAACCCAACCCTTGACCTTCGCCCAACTGCTGCAGAGCCACGATGGCGCCGCCCTGCCCATCGACGATGTGCTGTTTCTAACGCTGCCGCTGCTGCGCCAGGTGGCGCAACTGCATGACCAGGGGCGCGTGGCCCAGCTCAGCGGCCTCGATGTGCTGCAAGGGCCGGAGCGCAGCCTGCAACTGCGCCACCCCGAGGGCCTGGCGCCGCGCCTGGCCCTGGAGGCCATCCGCCAGGTTCAACCCAACCCGCAGTCGGCGCTGAATATCGTCGGCAAGGTGCGCCTGACCCGGGACTCGGAAAGCGGCGTGGCCATTACCGACCTGCAAGTCCAGGAAGACCCGCAGCAGGCCATCGACCATCCGGTGTTCCTGCCGGACCTGCACAGCTGGGAGCAGCGCCTGGGGCACCACGATGAAATCACCGATATCTTCCAGCTCGGCCTGATGCTGGCTTGCCTGGCCTGCGGCCTGGACTTTGCCGACAGTGACGACCTCCAGCGCTTTGCCCGCAACCGGCGCAACCTGTTCCAGCTCAATGGCCGGCTCAATCCGGTGCTGGCCAACCTGATTGTCGAGATGACCGAGCTCAACCGCCACGAGCGGGCCACGGATGTCGGCTCGCTGGCGCGGCGCCTGGAGTCCTGGCGCGAGCAGCCGGCCAGCCTGGATGTGGAGCGCGTGCTGGCCCAGGCCGAAGGCCCGGCGTCGCGGCGCACTGTGGTGCTGGAACACCTGCGCAACCGCTTGTTCGACCTGTCGCGGCGCAATCGCCTGCTGCACTTCCGGGCGACCCAGGCCAGTGTCAACCTGACCGTGGCCAGCGTGCCGCTGGTGATGCGTATCGAAAGCATCCGCCCCGAAGCGCTGTGCACCTGGCAGCCAACCTTCGGTGGTTTTTCCGAGCAGGTATTGAGCGGCAAGCCCGTAGGCCTGCAGCAATGGCTGCGGTTCGAGGACCAGGCCTGGCTGCAGTCGTCCCTGGAACGCATCATCCAGGAAACCCGCCGCGACCGCGCCGAGTTCGGTTTCAGCAACCTGCGCCTGGTGGTGGCCTTCATGCGTTGGCACAACCTCAAGGACACGCCGGAGGAACGCATCCTCACCCCCCTGCTGTGGCTGCCGGTGGAGCTGACACGGAAAAAGGGCGTGCGCGACCAGTTCATGTTGCAGTGCGATGAAACCGAGGCCGAGTTCAACCCGGTACTGCGCCATCAGCTGCGTCAGCTCTACGACATCCAGCTGCCGGAAACCATCGACCTGCAACAGACCTCCGTGGCAGACATCCATGCCGATATCGCGCGGCAGATCAAACTGACCGAGCCGGGCGTGGAGTTGCGCCTGCAGAGCAAGCCGCAAATCGAACTGATCCACCAGAAAGCCGTGCAGCACCTGCACCATTTCCAGCGTCGCCGCGCCCGCCAGCGCTCGGCCATGCCCCTGGTGAAGCCGGACTTCAGCTACGACCGCGAAGACTACCGGCCGCTGGGCCTGCAACTGTTCCAGCAGAAGGTGCTGCCCAGCGAGTTGCCGCTGCGCATGGCGGTGGGCGCCAAGCCCTCGCTGCGCACCCAGCACCCGCAAATGGCCGCCAGCAGCAGCGAAAACAGCACCTTCGCCCTGCCCGAGGATCAGGGGCACCGCTATGCCTGGGACATCGACCTGACCCAGGTGACCCTGGCCAATTTCAACTATCGCAAGATGTCCCTGGTGCGCGACTACGCGCAATTGATCGACGAGCCGGCGCAGAACGAAGCCTTCGACCGGATGTTCTCCATCGAACCGCGGGAAGTTGAAATCCAGACCCCGGACTCGATCCCGCTCCCCGAACAATGGAATGTGGTCGCCGCCGACGCGACCCAGAATGCCGCGGTCAGCCTGGCCCGCACCGGGCGCAATTTCATCATTCAGGGGCCGCCGGGCACCGGCAAGTCGCAAACCATCACCAACCTGATTGCCGACTACGCCGGGCGTGGCTTGCGGGTACTGTTCGTCTGCGAAAAACGCGCGGCACTGGATGTGGTGTTCCATCGCCTGCAACAAAGTGAGCTGGGGGAATTGTGCTGCCTGATCCACGATTCCCAGACCGACAAGAAGGCCTTTGTCGGTAACCTGCGCGAGTGCTACGAACGCTGGATTGCCGGCGATGCCCAAGCGCCGCAGGTGCAGGCCCGACGCAACGCCGCATTGGCCACCCTGGAGCAGCAGTTGGGCCTGATCGAGCGCTTTGAACAGGCCATGGCCGGAGTGCCGGAGCCCCTGGCCTGCTCGGTGCGCGAGCTGGTGCGGCACTTGATTGCACGGCCGGCGGTTAGCCCAAAGCTGCCGCCCGAAGCCTTGGAACGCTTGCCCGAATGGCGTCACTGGCAGGCCCAGGGCGAACTTATCGGCCGCCTCTATCTGGCCCTTAACCAGCGCTTCGGCCTCGACAGCTTTGCCCGTCACCCGTTCAGCCACCTGGCCTCGAGGCTGGTGACCCATGAACATGCCTATGGCCAGCTCAAGGCGTTCCTAGATGAAGCCAGCGGCTTGATGGACAGTGTCGAGCAATTTCTCGAGTCATCTGCCGGCCTGCTGTCCAGCGACAGCGCCCTGACGGATGCCTGCGCCCTGACCCAGGCCGCCGAGCAACTGAGCGGCGCCAACCTGGCCACGCACCTCGACCTGCTGGAGCCGGGCTCCGCAGGTTCCCAGGCGCTGCACGCCGAACAGGCGGTGCTGCAGGCGCTGGCCGTACAGCAGCACAACGCCGCGGAAAACACCCGCCATTGGCGCGACAAACTGGCGCCCCAGGACACCCAGGCCGCCCTGGACCTGGCGCAACGCCTGGAAGGTTCGCTATTGCGTTGGCTGCAACCGTCCTGGTGGCGGCTGCGCGGTGAACTGCAACGGTGCTATGACTTCAGCCAGCACGCGATCCGCCCCAGCTACCGCAGCCTGCTGGACAACCTGGCCGGCGAACACCGCGCCAGCGCCGAGCTGCTGGCCGAACAGCAGCGCCTGCAAAGCCACTATGGCATCCAGGACATCGAGCTGTTCGTGCACAGCCTGCAGGCCCTGCTGCAGCAACTCAGTGCATCGCCACTGCTGCGCCAGTGGGTCGAAGGCCTGCGGGGCAACCCCAATGCCCTGTCCGCCGTACATCAGCAAGCGAACCTGCGCCAGCCCGTGGCGCGCCTGGCCGAGCTGTTGGCGAACAATTGCGTATTCGAAGCGCCGCCAAGCCTCGGGCAGCTGGCCGAATTCCTGCGGGATCTGCGGGAAGAACTCGACGAACTGCCCGATACCCTGCCCCTGCTCAACGAGCTGCACCGGGCAGATCCGGCGTGCCTGTTGGCGCTGCAGCAGCACGCACTGGCGCAAACGGTGCTGGAGGGGCTGATTGCCGAGGAAAACCTGACTCGCCTGTATCGCGCCAACCCACAGATGGCGCGCTTCGACGGCCCGGCCCTGAACCTGGCCGCGCGCCAGGCCAGCCAGGCCGAGAGCGGCCTGCTCAAGCACAACGCCCAGATGCTGAGCGCCAACCTGCACCAGCGTTTTTTGCAACATGTGAAGCACTCGGCAATGTCAGTGACCCAGCTCGACGCCCAGGCTCGCGAGTTCAAGAAAGCCTATGCCAAGGGTCGCCGCGAGCTGGAGCATGAGCTGGGCAAGACCATGCGCTATCGCTCGATCCGGGAAATGGCCAGTGGCGACAGTGGCCGGGTGATCAACGACCTCAAGCCCATCTGGCTGATGAGCCCACTGTCGGTGTCCGACACCCTGCCGCTGACCCCGGACCTGTTCGACGTGGTGATCTTCGACGAGGCCAGCCAGATCCCCAGCGAAGAAGCCGTACCGGCCTTGAGCCGGGCGCAGCAGGTGATTGTGGTGGGTGACGAGATGCAGTTGCCGCCGACCAACTTCTTCTCCAGCGCAGGCGACCAGGGTGATAACGAACTGCTTGCCGTGGAAGACGGCGAACAGATTGCAATCAACCTCGATGCCGACAGCCTGCTGAGCCAGGCCGCGCGCAATTTGCCGGCGACCCTGTTGGCCTGGCACTACCGCAGCCGCCACGAAGCCTTGATCAGCTTCTCCAACGCGGCGTTCTACGAGGGGCGGCTGATCACCATTCCCGACCGGCGTATCGAACGCCCGGCCCCGGCCCAAGCCACCCTGGACTCCACCGATGCCCAGGCGGTGACCCGGGGCGCCGACATCCTGCTCGACAGCCCGATCAGCTTTTTGCAGATGAGTGATGGCGTCTACCTCAGCCGGAGCAACCTGGCCGAAGCGCGCTATATCGCCAACCTGGTGCGTGAACTGCTGCAACGGGAAACCGGCCTGAGCCTGGGCATCGTGGCCTTCTCCGAAGCCCAGCAAGGCGCCATCGAGCAGGCCCTGGAAGACCTGGCCGCCAGCGATTCGGCCTTTGCCACCCGCCTTGAGCGCGAGTACGTGCGTGAAGACGCCGGGCAGTTCAATGGCCTGTTCGTGAAGAACCTGGAGAACGTCCAGGGTGATGAACGCGATGTGATCATCCTGAGCATCTGCTACGCCCCGGGACCGAACGGCAAGATGCTGATGAACTTCGGCCCGATCAACCAGCGCGGCGGGGAAAAACGCCTCAATGTGATCTTCAGCCGGGCACGCCAGCGCATGGCGATCGTCTCCAGCATCGAGGCCCAGGCCATCACCAACACCCACAACGACGGTGCCGCGGCGCTGCGCGCGTTCCTGCAGTTCGCCCAGGCCAGCGCCAGTGGCGACGCGCCGCGCTCCCAGGGGATCCTCGCCAACCTCAATCCGGGCGCCAAGCAATCCTTCGCCCTCAGCCTGCCCCGGGACAGCCTGCGCGACGCCCTGGCCTGCGCGTTGCGCAAGCGTGGGCATCAGGTGCAGGAGTATGTCGGACGCTCGCAGTTGCGCTGCGACCTGGCCATCAGCGACGCCGCAGGGGAACACTTCAGCCTGGGCATTCTGCTGGACGGCGATACGGCGGCCGCGGCCAATGTGCGCGAGCGCTATATCTTCCGCCCGAGCGTGCTGCGCAGCTTCGGCTGGAAGATTATCGATGTGCTCAGTCACGACTGGCTGCGGGCCCCGGAAGAGGTGCTCAATCGCATCGAAGCGCTGCTCCGCGGTGATGAGGCGCCGGCATTGCCGGAGCCGGAACCGGAAGTGCCGGCGCAAGCCCCTGAGCACGAACCTGCGCCAAGTGCTGAAGCGGCGATCCCGATGCGCGAGTTCACCTTCGGTGAAGGCAACTCCAACAAGTTCTGGCGTATCGGCGTTGCCGAGGCGGAGGTGGTGGTGCATTTCGGCCGCATCGGCAGCAAGGGCCAGACCCTGATCAAGGCCCTCGACAGCCCAGAGCGGGCCCTGCGTGAAGCCCAGAAGCTGATCGCGGAGAAACTGCGCAAGGGCTATCAGGAGCAGGCGGCCCTCGATCAGGGCGGGGAAAGCGGCGCCGATCCGGCATAGGTGTTGGCGAGCCTCGCCATGGCTAGGCCTGGCTGCGGCTGGCCTGCCAATGGCGAGTCAACAGCGTCATCACCTCATCGGCCCACAGGGCATAGAGAGGGGGCCCTGGGTGAAACCCGTCCGGGGCCATCCACGCTTGGCGTAACGGCAGTGCGTTTTCCAGCAGTGCGCAGCCAGGATGACGCTCCACAAGCGTGGCCAGATGCCGATCCAGGCGTTTGGCCCGGCCTCCCAGGTACCAGCGCAGGGGTTGGGGCAATGCAGGAAAGGCATGCATGGGCGGCAGCCTGGAGAAAATGATCAGCGAGGCGCCGAACTTGCCGCGCAACAGCGCGACCAGCCGACTCAGTGCCGCATCCCAGGCATTGAGCGAGACATTGCCAGTCACGTCGTTGACCCCGACTGAAACCACCACCACATCGAAGCGATCGGCAGGGCTGCGCTCCAGCAGTTGCACCAGCTCTCGCGAATCGAGCCCGGATTGCGCCAGCAATTTCCAGTCAAGCCGATGGTTTTTCGCCAATTGCGTCACCAGGCGCCCGGCCAGCGCCTGCTGTTGGGTGCCGGCGCCCACTCCTGCGGCGGCAGAGTCTCCGAGGATCAGCAGACGCAGCGCCGTGCCCTGCCCCGTCTCGCCGCTGCGCAGGCCATCCGCCTCCGGCAACTTGGGGGTGATCCAGCGGACATAGTGCCCTTGGGCCAGCAGCAACGGCCCCAAGGTGATCTTGCTCAGCAGTTCAAGCATGTCGATGTCATCGATAGGGGCAGGTTCTTCAGCCGCAGCGGCGGTGTTCTGCAGCACAACTTAAGAGCGCGCCTTTACGCTGTAAAGATATTTCCCCATGTTAAGATCCAGCCCGTCTTTTTTGCTCGATACACGCCCTTGCCCATGTCCAAGACCACTCCCCGTACTCGCGCTACCTATCATGTGGGCAACCTGGCCCCGCAGCTGCTGGAGGCCGCCCGAGAGATGCTCGAAGAGGTGGGGCCGACCAAGCTTTCGCTGCGGGCGGTTTCCGAGCGAGTGGGGGTTAGCGCCACCGCGTCCTATCACCACTATGCCAACCGGGCGGAGCTGATCGGCCATCTGGCTGCCCAAGGATTCCGCGAGCTGGCCCGGGAGCTTATCGCCAAGGATGCGCAGAGCCCGGGTTCGCAGAGGTTGCGCAATGCCACCCTGGCCTACTTTGCTTTCGCCCGAAGCAATCCGGCCCTGTACCAGCTGATGTTCGGCCCGGAATTCGCCGATGGCGAAATGCTTGCCGAACTGCAACAGGCCCGCGAAGAGGCCTTTGGCGAACTGCGGCGGATCATCGCCGAGCTGCTGGAGCGCCAGGTCGACAGCGCCGAAGTGCGACGAGCAGCGCTTGCCAGCTGGTCCTATACCCACGGCCTGGCCTCGCTGGTCATCCACAAGGTGCTGCAGTTCCCCGCCGACACCAGCAACGAGCGCTTTGTCGACAGCACCCTGCAAGGGTTGGAGCAGTTGTTCCTGATCGGGCAGCGCGGCTGATCGAAGCACAGCCACCGACTTCAACTGCACCCAGCGTTTGGAGGGAAACCTTGCGTCAGGCCAATAGTTTCTGAAAGAAAAAACGCTTGTGTCCTGGCGGGAAGTTATCCAGGTGAGCGAACTCGCTGAAGCCATGGCGTTGGTAGAACTCGGGAGCCTGGAAATCAAAGGTATCGAGCCAGATGCCGACGCAGCCATGTTCACGCGCAATGTCTTCAGCCATGTCCATCAGCCGTGATCCCGTGCCCTGCCCTTGCGTTTCCTCGGGTATGGCCAGCAGCTCGATAAACAGCCAGCGATAAAAAATCTCGCCAGCGAGCCCGCCGATGATTTCGTCGCTGTGCTCATCACGAACCAGCAAGGCAATCGATTGTGCTTTCGAATCGCCGGCCTTGGCCAGATTATGAGCCCGCAAGGGCCTGAGGATGGCCGAGCGCTCGTCTGCCCCCGGGTTGAATCTGACTTCGATACGCGTACTCATTCACTGGTCCTTCAGGTTGTTAGGAAACACATCACTCGACCAATGGCACCTGCTGGCCAAGCCTCAATACATCCGTCGCGTCCAGTTGCTCCTCGATCTGCAGGAAACGCATGGCTGTCACTGGCGACATCTTTCTGGAAACCTCGTCCACATAGCGAAACAGGGTCATTCTCTGCCTTGCCACCAGGGTTTTGTGCGACTTGATCAGCCCTGCGGCATCCTCATGGGTCACGGAGCCAGAGCCGGAGGCGTGGGCCCTGGCGTATTCGAACAGAAGCTTGAAGTAGGCCCTGCTGGTGAAGTCGATCTCATTGCGGTAGCGGCTATAGATGGGCCAGAAACTTTCCGCCTTCTGGTCATCGAGCTGCATGTTTTCCGCCACCATCAGCTTACGGTTGTAGTTGAGGGCCTCAAGATGGTTCTTGATCTTTTCCTTGTTCTCACTCATCACCACTTGCGCCGACGGTGGCGATTCTTGTGCGTTCACCGAGAAGAAAATGCCAAAGAAAAGCAGCACTACGAAGATTGGGCTGTTAGACATTGGCTGATTCCTTCTCGGACACGAGCAAGACCCGCAACGCGAGCTGCATCAGCTGCATCGCCGGCTCAAGCATTTCGGCAATGTGTCTGGCCAAGGGTGTCGGCTCCATATGCCGGCAACGAGGAATGAACAGCGGGTCCTCGAAGCGGTAGCGCAATTCGCGCAGCGAATTGCTCACGGCTGGCTGGGTGACACTCAATCGCTGCGCCGCACGGGAAACATTCTGCTCCTGGTAAATCACCATGAAGGTGACCAGGGAGTTGAGATCGATTTTCCGGAGTAACTGCTCGTCAAAGATCATTTACAGTTTTCCCCTGTGTCCAAGGAAGTGGAAAATTGCATTTCCCTGCAGTAGCCGACCAGGATCTGGACCAGGTCGGCGAGGTCCTCTGCAAAAAAGTAGTGGTGCATGCACTCCTGACTCGCCCACTGACTGCGCAACTCCCAGAGTTCCTGGTCGTCATTGCTTTGGACAAGGCCCAAAGAGAGGCAGCCGGGCAGCATCCCGAGTCGAGCCATCAATTCGCGGATATCACTCTTTCGCGCCAGGTCGATAACAGGAGAAACCAGAATTTTCACTGTACTGACAGCTTTGCTCAACAACATGACTTGGACCTCCAGATGTTGTGCTCACAGGGTCATGAGCCGGGTCGCAAGCCTTCTTGCATTGGCCTGGCGGAATCAGCCGCCGTGCTTCTGTGCTTGCGCTGTCCAGGCGCCGGGTGTCATTGCACCCGGCCGTTGGAACGAGCACATGAAGCCATAAGGATTCTTATGAGTCAAATATGACTCATAATTTTTGACAGTCTCGTCGCGACCTTCAGTGAGGGCAACCCAGGACCAGCCGTGGCAGAAGGCGCGATCAAAGCCGGTGTTATGCCTGCTCATTCATCGAGCCAATGACGGGTTCCGGAGGGAGACAGCAGGTGAATTCCGGGTCTATTTTATCTAGACCAGTCTATATAGAAATGAGCCCTCCCATGACCGCGACTCCGGCTGATATGCGCCAGCAACTGCAACAGATCATCGCCATCACCCCCTTTGCCCGCTCCATGGGGGCCAGGGTCAGGGAATTCGCCGAGGGCTTGGCGGAGCTTGAGATAGACGTCAAACCTGAACTGATGCACCAGCACCATGGTTTTGTGCATGGCGCCATTGTCGGTTTCATGGCCGATAGCGCCTGCGCCTGGGCAGCCGCTTCCCTGGCGGGAGACGTGGTGACTGCCGAGTACAAGCTGAACCTGCTGGCACCTGCCAAGGGCGAGCGTCTCTGGGCGCGAGGCAAGGTCTTGAAGGCCGGCGGCCGGCTGCTGGTGGTGCAGGCCGATGTGTTCGCGGTCGACCAGGGACGGGAGAAACACGTAGCGGTGGCGCTCGCCACCATCGCCAAGGCAGGTGCGGCATGAGTGCCCCTGAGGGGTTTGGGCCGCTGTTTCGCAGCAGCCCGTTGCTCGACCTCCTCGGCCCGTTCTACTGTCGGCGGGATGATCAACGGCGACTGGTGGTGGCGGTACGGGTTGAGGACAAGCATTGCAACCACGGTGGCACGGCACATGGCGGCTTGTTGAGCACCCTGGCCGATGTCGGTCTCGGCTATGCCATGGCCTTTTCCCGCGAGCCGCCCCAGCCCATGGTGACCGTGGGCTTGCGGGTCGATTTCTGCGGCGCGGCGCGCACCGGCGACTGGCTTGAAGTGCATGCCGAGGTGGAGAAACTCGGCCAGCGCATGGCCTTCGCTTCGGCGCGGATTCGTGCCGGTGAACGGTTGGTGGCCAGCGCCAGTGGTGTGTTTCATCTTCCCTGAAGCTCGGGCATGCTTACGCCGCCGCAATCGCCACCTGGAGAGTCACGCTTGCCGAAGAAGTCCAACGCTGCCGAACGTATCGTCCGCGCTACCGCCAGCTTGCTTGCCAGCCGAGGTTATGCCGGCACCGGGCTCAGCGACATCATCGCCCGCTCCGAGGCGCCGAAAGGCTCCTTGTACCACTACTTCCCGGACGGCAAGCCGCAGATCGCCAGTGCTGCCATAGGTTTTGTCGGCCGTGAAGTGCAGGCCTTTCTCGAACAGGCAGGCAGCCAAGCGCCCCATGCACGCAATGTGCTGGGGCGTTTCACCGCGACGCTGCGCAACTGGCTGCAGCACTCTCAATTCGCCGAGGCCTGCCCGGTATTTTCCACCGCCCTGAGCATTGAGGCCGAGCTGGCCCCGGTGCATGCCGAGTGCCGCTCGGTCCTGCGCGCCTGGCACGCCAGCATCGAAGGCGCGCTGCGTGCCGACGGCGTCGCGGCGGCTGCGGCGACCTCGAGGGCCTGGCTGGTGCTGTGTGCCCTGGAGGGCGCTGTGGCCATTTCCCGCTCCGAGCAGTCACTTTCGGCGCTGGATGCAACCGAGGGTGAACTCAGGGCGCTGCTGCCGGAGTAACCCTCCAGGCGTGGCGCCTTGTCCGCTTGCCGCGCCGCAGATGCTGCTTCAACGAAGTGGAAAGGCGCTTATCAGCCTTCCGCCAAGGCCCCATAGACCGCGTCGCGCAGGTCGTTCACAAAGCGTCCCGACATCCCCTCGTACAGGGTGTTGGTAAAGGCCACCACGCTGAGCCCCAGGGCCCGATCGACGAACCAGGAATGGCCATAGGCACCGCCCCAGCGCCAGGTACCGGGGGATTCGGGCGAGCCCGCCAGGCGCGGGTCGCGCAATACCGAGAACCCCAGGCCAAAGCCGAAGCCCGGGGCATTGGGCAGCTCCAGGCCCCCGGTCTGGTCCCGGGCCATCTCCGCCACCAGTTCACTGGGCAGGAGCGCGCCGCGGTCCTGGCGCAAGGCTTCCAGCAGGCGCAGGAAATCCTCGGCGGTGCCGGCCATGCCCGCGCCTCCGGAAGGAAACGCCAGCGGATCGAGAATGCGCCCGGGGCTGTAGACGATGCCCACCGCCCCTTCGAAGGGCGTAACCCTTTCGCCCTCCGCCAACCGGCGGGGCTGCGGCCCGTCATTGACATAGGCGCTCGCCAGCCGCTGCACGTCGCGGGCGACAAAATCGCTGTCCTGCATGCCCAGCGGGCCGGTCACCAGTTGCCGTACTGCAACCCCCAGCGGCGTGCCATGCACCCGTTCGATCAGCGCCCCCAGCACATCGGTGGCCAGGGAATAGCACCAGGCCGTACCCGGCTCGTACAGCAGCGGCACACTGGCGATGCGCCGCAGGTTTTCCTCCAGGTCGATGCCGGAGGCATCCATGCCGTCCGACACCCCGGCCCGGGCGTAAGGGCCATCCGCCCCTTCTTCCAGGAAGCGATAGCCAAGCCCTGCACCGTGACTGAGCAGTTGCCGCAGGGTGATCCGCGCGGCTCGACCGTCGGCCAGCCTTGGGCGGAACTCCGGCAGCCAGGCATCCAGGTTGTCATCCAGGCCAAGCCGGCCTTGCGCCACCAGCACCAGCGCCGCTGCCGAAACGATCGGCTTGCTCGCCGAAGCCAGGCGAAACAGCGCATCCACCGACATCGCCCGGGCCGCCTCGCGATCCGCCCAGCCGAGGGCCTGGCGGTGAATCAGTTCACCGTCGCGGGCCACCAGGACCACGGCGCCCACCAGGCGCCGATCCTCCAGCGCCTGTTGGGTCACAGCCTGGATACGAGGGCACAGCGGTGCCGGTGAAAGGCTTGCAAGAGATGGAGACGAGGGAAGCGCCACGGGAAATTCCTTGGGTCGATGTATACTTGCGTCACCTTAGAAAGCCTCGGATTAAAGAAAAAGTGGAGTAGAGTTCCGCTTTGCGCGGAACTTCCTGTCCGTAATCGAGGTGACTGATGGACAGCCTCAATGGCTTCGTGGTGTTTGTGCAGGTGGCGGAAACCCGCAGTTTTGTCGCCGCCGGCCGGCTGCTCGGGGTGTCGGCCTCGGCGGTGGGCAAGAGCGTGGCGCGCCTGGAGGAAAAACTCGGCGTGCGCCTGTTTCATCGCAGCACCCGCAGCGTCACCCTGACCGCCGAAGGCGCCCTGTTTCTGCAGCGCAGCCGGCGCATTCTGGCGGAAATCGAAGCGGCCGAGCAGGAACTGTCCCAGGCCAAGGCAGCGCCCCGCGGGCGCCTGCGGGTCAGCCTGCCCCTGGTCAGTTCCCTGGTGCTGCCGGTGCTGGGGGATTTCATGCGCGATTACCCGCAGATCGAGCTGGACCTGGATTTCAGCGACCGCCTGGTGGATGTGATCGAGGAAGGCTTCGATCTGGTGCTCAGAACCGGCGAGCCCAGCGACTCACGCCTGACCGCGCGCCGCCTTGGCAGCTTCCGCTCGCTGCTGGTGGCCTCGCCCGACTACCTGGCACAGCACGGCACCCCCAGGGTGCCTGTCGAGCTGCTCGAGCACCGGTGCCTGCATTACCGCTTTCCCCACAGCGGCAAGCTCGAGCCCTGGACCCTGCGGCGCGACGCCGACGAGCCGGAACTGGCACTGCCCACCTCGATGATCTGCAACAACATCGAGACCCGCCTGTGCTTTGCCTTGCAGGGCCTGGGCATTGCCTACCTGCCGGAGTTCGCCATCCGCGAGCCCCTGGCGGATGGCCGGTTGCGCGCGATTCTGCAGCAGCACAGCGAGCGCACCGGGGTGTTCCATGTGCTCTGGCCCGCCAGCAAGCACCCCTCGCCCAAGGTCCGGGCCCTGGTGGATTTCCTCTGCGCCCGGGTCTTCCCGAATGATTCTGGTGGTTTATCGCTTGCCGGAATAATGCCAATCGCCAAAGAGAATGAATAAGCCGCCGGTGCTCACCTATCTTCAGACAGGTTCTTGTTCGTTCAGGGGCGCCGCCATTCCTGACGGCAAGTGAACCGCGCCAGCCCCGCAAGAGCATCGCCAGGCCGATAGGGAGATCGCCTCTGCACGAGCAGAGCAAAGCGCACATGACCATTACCCAGAGCAAGCGTTTGGTCCAGGTTGACAGCCCCCTTGGCGGCGATGTGCTGGTGCTGCAGAGCATGCAGGGCAGCGAAGAGCTGGGGCGCCTGTTCCACTACGAGCTGGATCTGGTCTCCGAAGACCGGGCGATCCGCTTCGAGCAACTGCTGGGCAAGCCGATAAGCCTGAACCTGGAGCTGTACGGTGGCGCCCGGCGCTACTTCCACGGCATTGTCAGCAGTTGCCGGCAGTTGGCCGGCAGCGGCCAGTTCGCCGCCTACCGGGTCAGCCTGCGGCCCTGGTTGTGGCTGCTGACGCGCACCTCGGACTGCCGGATTTTCCAGAACCAACGGGTACCGGACATCCTCAAGCAGGTGTTTCGCGACCTGGGTTTCTCCGACTTCGAAGACAACCTGAGCGCCAGTTACCGCGAGTGGGAATACTGCGTGCAGTACCGCGAAAGCAGCTTCGACTTCGTCAGCCGCCTGATGGAGCAGGAAGGCATCTACTACTACTTCCGACACGAACAGGATCGCCATGTGCTGGTGCTGGCCGATGCCTATGGCGCCCACGCCACGGCGCCGGGCTACGCCTCGGTGCCCTTCTTCCCGCCCGACCAGCAAATGCGCGAGCGCGATCATTTTTACGATTGGCAGATGGCGCATGAGGTGCAACCCGGTTCGCTGGCGCTCAACGACTACGATTTCCTGCGGCCCCGCGCCAGCCTCGAAGTGCGCTCCAGCGTGCCGCGCAACCACAGCCACAGCGACTACCCGCTTTACGACTACCCCGGCGAATACCTGCAGAGCAACGACGGCGAGCACTACGCCCGCACCCGCATCGAAGCCATTCACAGCCAGTTCGAGCGGGTGCAACTGCGCGGGCGCGCCCGTGGCCTGGGCGCCGGCCACCTGTTCACCCTGAGCGGCTTTGAGCGCGCCGACCAGAACCGCGAATACCTGGTGCTGCTGGCGCGCTACCAGATCCGCCAGGAACCCTACGAAAGCGGCCAGGCGGAGCTGGGGGAACAGTTCGTCAGCGAGCTCGACTGCCTGGATGCCAGCCAGGCCTTTCGCCCGCTGCCCCTGACTCCGCTGCCGATTGTCCGCGGGCCGCAGACTGCGGTGGTGGTCGGCCCCGCCGGCGAGGAGATCTGGACCGACCAGCATGGCCGGGTCAAGGTGCATTTCCACTGGGATCGGCATGACCAGTCCAACGAAAACAGCTCCTGCTGGATTCGCGTGTCCCAGGCCTGGGCCGGCAAGAACTGGGGGGCCATGCAGCTGCCGCGGATCGGCCAGGAAGTGATTGTCAGCTTTCTGGAAGGCGACCCGGATCGGCCGATCATCACTGGCCGGGTGTACAACGCCGAGCAGACCGTGCCCTACAAGCTGCCGGCCAATGCCACCCAGAGCGGGGTGAAAAGCCGTTCGAGCAAGGACGGCTCGCCGGCCAATTTCAACGAGATCCGCATGGAGGACAAGAAAGGCGCCGAGCAGCTGTTTATCCATGCCGAGAAGAACCAGGACATCGAAGTCGAGAACGACGAGACCCACTGGGTGGGCCATGACCGCAGCAAGACCGTCGACAACGATGAAACCGTGCGCATCAAGCACGACCGTACGGAAACCGTGAACAACAACGAAACCATCTCCATCGGCGTCAACCGCACGGAGGATGTCGGCAATGACGAAAAGATCAGCATCGGCGCCAATCGCACCGAGCGCGTCGGCAACAACGAGCACATCAGCATTGGCGCCAACCGCAAGGAACAGGTGGGTGCCACCGAAAACATCAGCATCGGCAGCCACCGCAGCGAAGACGTGGGCGGCAACGAGCGCATCAGTATCGGCGGCAACCGCGATGAACAGGTCCAGGGTAACGAAGCGCTCGAGATCAGCGGCAACCACAGCACCCGGATCGGCCAGAGCGAGTCGCACCAGGTGGCCCGCGAGCGCAGCAGCGATATCGGCCAGGACGACAGCCTGAACGTGGGCAAGCACTTTGCGCTGAACGCCGGCGACTCCATCAGCCTGACCACGGGCGCGGCCAGCATCACCCTGAAAAAGGACGGCAGCATCGCCATCAGCGGCAAGAACATCAGCATCGATGGCTCCGGCGCCATCACCATCAAAGCCAGCAGGAATGTCGTGGTCAAAGGCCAGAAAATTCTGCAGAACTAGCCCTGGAGCCTCAGCCATGAGCGTCGAACATTGCCTTCCCGCCTCCTCCACCGCGACCCGGATCGATGGCGTGGTGCTGGGGGTGCTGCTGGACGTGCCCGGGGCCGATGCCCCGGTGGTGGCCTTCCCCGGCTGCCCGGATGAGGCGGGCCTGGCCGCTCGCACCACCACCGCGCTGCGTCGTGAGGATATCGGCGCCCAGGTGGCGCTGATGTTCGAGGCCGGCGACCCGACCCGGCCACTGGTGATCGGGCGTATCCAGCGCTTGCCGGAGGCCGCGCCACAGAGCGTCGCCCTGCTGGATGGCCAGCGCCTGGAACTGTGCGCCGAGCGGGAAATCGTCCTGCGCTGCGGCCAGGCCAGCATTACCCTCACCCGCGAGGGCAAGGTGCTGATCCGCGGCGCCTACCTCTCCAGTCGGTCCTCGGGGGTGAACCGGATCAAGGGCGCGTCGGTGCAGATCAACTAAGGCGGCAGGCCATGGAATTGCTCAACAAGAGCCGGTTCAGTGCCGGCTACAGCACCTCGACCGACAACCAGGGCCGCGAGTGGCTGGTGGTGGTGGCCAAGGGCAGCTACGCCCTTCCCCAGCACCCCGGGCACGAGCCGCGGCTGCTCGCCAGCCAGGCGCCGCCGATCATGGCCGACGTGTTTGCCGGCGAACCGGGAGAGTCACCGGCGCTCTATGAAAACGACTTCGCCCTGCACAAGCCACGCTGCGATGTGCTGCTCAATGGGCACTGCCATGCGCCCAACGGCCAGCCGGCCACCGCGGTGAACGTGGCGTTGAAAATAGGCACGCTGGTCAAGGCCTTCAGGGTCGTCGGCAAGCGCTACTACCAGGTCGGCGGACTGTCCTACGGCGTCAGCTCGCCCCAGCCCTTTAGCCACATGCCGATCACCTACGCCCAGGCTTTTGGCGGGGTCGATCGCAGCCAGGCAGACCCCGGACAGCACCAGTGGTACCCCAGCAACCCGGTAGGCGTGGGCTTTTACCCCAGTGCCGAGGCCGAACAGATCAATGGCCTGCCGCTGCCCAATACCGAGGAACTGGAACGCCCGGTAACCCGCGCCGACGGCGACTACCTCCCCATGGCCTTCGGTCCCTTGGGGCGCGCCTGGCGCCCGCGCATCGGCTGGGCCGGCACCTATGACCAGCACTGGCTCGATCAGCAATACCCCTTCTTGCCCGAGGACTTCGACCTGCGTTACTTCCAGGCCGCCCCGCCGGACCAGCAGATCGACTACCCCCAAGGCGGTGAAGAAGTGGCGCTGCTCAATCTCAGCCACAGCGGTCGCCTGGCATTCAGGCTGCCGGCCAGGCTCAAGCTGCCGGTGCTGCTGGTGTTTCACGATGAGCCCGTCCGCGAGCTGGCCGCGGTGGTCGATACCCTGTTGATCGAGCCCGACGCCAATCGCCTGGCCCTGACCTGGCGCGCCGCATCGCCCTTGACCCGCAATCTGCGGGAAGTCGCCCAGGTGATAGTCGGGCAAAGCGCCCGGCGCTTCGAACAGGCCCGGGCCAGCGAAGCACGCATGCGTGGCAAGCAGCATTTCACGTCACTGCAGCAGTTGATCGCCTGGAGCCAGGCGACCGACCCTGCCACCGAAGACCCGGCATGACGCCCATGCTCGGTAGCGAGCTGTTTATCAGCGCCGTGGGCCTGACCTGCCCGGTTGGCCTGTGCGCCGCCAGCGCCTGCGCCGCCAAGCGCGCCGGGCTCTCGGCGCTGCAGGAACTGGGGTTCTATGACAACGCCGGCGAAGCCATCATCGGCGCGGCGGTGCCCGACCTGGAGCTGACCCTGGCGCCCGTGGTGCGCCAAACCGAGCTGATGCTGCAGGCGCTGGGCGAACTCTTGCAGGCAGCGCCACCACTGGACTGGCAGCAGGTGCCCTTGCTGCTGTGCCTGGCCGAGCCGGAACGCCCGGGGGGCAACAGCCGAGCGCTGGCACAGAGCATTATCCAGGCGCTGCCCGCACGGCTGGGGGTGGCCTTCCATCCGGGCCACTCGCGAATCTTCCCCAGTGGCCAGGTCGCCGGTTTCAATGCCCTGCAGGAGGCCGCCCGGCTGATGGGCCAACGCCTGGCCCCGGCCTGTGTGGTGGCTGGGGTCGACTCGCTGCTCAACGCCCAGACCCTGCAGTGGCTGGACCAGGATCGCCGGTTGAAAACCACCCGCAACCGCGATGGCCTGTTGCCGGGGGAAGGCGCCGCCGCCGTGCTGGTGCACGCCCAGCGCCAGGCCGACACCTGCCTGAGCATCAGCGGCCTGGGCCTGGGCCAGGAAGATGCGCCGCTGCTGTCCGGCAAGCCCCTGCGGGCCAATGGCCTGACTGCCGCCGCGCGTGCCGCCCTGGCCCAGGCCGGGCTGGGCTTGCACCAGATCGACCTGCGCTTGTCCGATGTCACCGGTGAGCAATATGGCTTCAAGGAGCTGCCCTTGATGCAGGCCCGGCTGTTGCGCACCGTCAGAAAACAGGACCAGCCCTTGTGGCATTGGGCCGAAGCCATTGGCGACAGCGGCGCGATGGCGTCCATCGCCCAGTTGATCCTGGCCGACCAGGCCTTTCGCAAAGGCTATGCGCCGGGCAGCAACGCGCTGTGCCTGGCCAGTGCAGTGGGCGGCGCCCGGGCGGCCGCGGTGCTGCGCGATATCCATGCAGATGGGGGTAACCGATGAGCTGCGAGGTGTACACCAATGGCGATGAAATTGCCTGCAAGGCCGGTGGCGGCAAGGTCATCGCCGCCTTTCCGGATGTCTGCCTGACACCCCCGCCGCCACCGGCCGGGCCGATTCCGGTGCCCTACCCCGACACCTCGTTTTCCAAGGACATGCAAAAAGGCAGCAAGACGGTGAAGATCGGCCGCAAGGAGGTGATGCTCAAGGACCAGTCCTTCTACAAGACCTCGCCCCTGGGCGATGAAGCGGCCACCCGCAGCCAGGGCGCCGGGGTCATCACCCATGTGATCACCGGCAAGACCTATTTCATTTCCTGGTCAATGGATGTGCTGTTCGAAGGCCGCAATATCGACCGCCACACCGACCTGACCACCTCCAACCATGCCAGCCCCGCCGCCAACGCCGCGGTGCCCATGGTCAACACCGCCAAGTACGCACCGGTGCAGCAGGACTCCAAGGTGCCCGGCAAGTACAAATGCGAATGCTGTGGCGGCGCGGCGCACTCCAAGGCCCAGGCCAAGGGTCAATACATGTCCGAAGCCGAGTTCTACGGCACTGCGCAAAACCCTGGGAACGCGGCACTGCTGGCCAAGGTGCGAAGCAGTGCCAAGTGCCAGCACCTGCTGCCCCCCGCCGGCAAGCCGCCGAGTGGCTGCAACAAATACTTCAAGACCACCTCCAGAGAGAAGACCAACATTGAGAACGACTGGACCATGAACAGACCCGCCTACGCAGAATGGAAGGGCGTGAAACAGCGTGAGCCGGTTGCTCACCGAGTGCCCAAAGCCGCTGGTGGCTGTCCCGTCGGGCCAGGCAACCTCGCGCCTACCGGCCGCAAGTGTGCAAAGCTCGAAAAGCAGCTCAGCGAGCTACAAGGAAACCGCGCTAAGATCTTCCGAGGGCCAGGGCAATGACCAGCAGCTACAAATACAGCTTGAGACCCGACTTCCTCCAAGGCTGCTTCTATTGGAAAGGCCGCGGCTACCACTACGCCAGCCCTGCTCCGGCGGCGCTGCTGGCGCCCCAGGGATGGCAGGACAGCGATCCCTGGATGGCCCTGGCGACGATTCTGGAGCGTGCCAAGCAGGGGGACTACAGCCATATTGCAGAACTCAGGAAATGGATACTCGACCCGGACAGCGCGCCGACCCTGGTCTCGGCCTGCCTGGGCCTGACCGCCGATGCGGGGCTTGACCCGGACCTGGACTTTCTCGCCGAACTGATGCTCGAAGGCCCGCCCTACTTGCGTATCGAGGCCTGCCTGGCCGCCCAGTGGTCAGGGGTGCTGTGGCTGATTCCCTTCATGCTCGAAGCCTGGCGCTCCCTGGAGCGCAGCGCCGATCGCCAGGCCGTGGAAGCCAACCTGTCGAACCTGCTCGACCCCCTGGCCGACGAGCCCGAGTTCTACGCCAGCCCGCTTGCCCCAAGCGCCTATGCCGAAGCGGTGAATGCCCGACTCGAGCAGTTGATCCAGAAACTTGGCAGCGACCGCATTGCGGTCCTTGGCGGTGCGCCTGTGGACCTCAACCAGCAGGCCTGGCTGATGAGAAAGTCCCTGGTGCCACAGGAAGGTGACGAGTGGCTCGACTGGAGCAATTTCCTGCTCTGGCGGCGCACCTTCGAGGTGTACAGCGGCGTCGACTGCTGTCGTTTCTATGCCGCCAATGGCGATTTCCAGCCCCTGGATGCGGCGGCCATACTCGATCGCTACCTGGCTGCGCCCCAGCACTTCGAGCCGGGTCGACGCTACTTCTTCGGCAAGCGGGTCGAGTAAGCCGCCAGCGCACAACAGAGAGCTTATGGCCGTCATTTCTTCAATGCTCGAGCAACACGCCGAGGAAGCCAGTTTCCTGATGCTGCTGCGGGACCAGGCGGTGCACGCCCCCCATTACGACCTTGCCGACCTCGGGCAACTGGACGAACGCCTGGCCGCCCATCTAGATGGCCTGCGCCTTGCCCCACCCAGTGCCCTGCAGGTGCTGCAGGCCCAGCTCGATAACCAGGCCCTGGGCGAGATGTTCGCCAGCGTGCTGCTGGCCTTCGAAACCCGCGATAAACCGGCGCTGACGCGGCTCAGCGAACACGCGCGCAACGCCCTGCCCACCCGGCGCGGCTACCTGATGGCCCTGGGCTGGCTCGACTGGCAGCAACTGGCGCCCTGGATCGAGCCCCTGCTCGGCGCCGCCGATCCCCTGTTCCGCTGTTTCGGCCTGGCCGCCTGCGGCATGCATCGCCAGGACCCGGGCCCGGCCCTGCTTGCCGAACTGTCCCGGGACGAGCCACTGGTGCTGGCGCGGGCCGCACGTACCGCCGGCGAACTGCGACGGCGTGATGGGCTGCCGCTGCTGGCCGCCCAGAGCCAACACCAGGACCCGGCCGTAGCCTTCTGGGCCAATTGGGCCTGCGCGCAAATGGGCGATGAGCGGGCCCTGGAGCCCTTGCGGGGGTTCGCCGAGCACGCCGGGGCCTGGCAGTACCCGGCACTCTGCGTGTTGCTCGCCTGGCAACCGCGGGAGCACAGCATTGCCTGGGTCAAGCAACTGCTGCAGCGCCCTGAGCACAGCCGTATCGGCATCCAGGCGATTGGCCTGTTGGGTGATCCGTTCAGCGTGCCCTGGCTGATCCAGCAGATGAGCGACCTGCCCCTGGCCCGGGTCGCCGGCGAAGCCTTGAGCCTGATCACCGGCGTCGACCTGGCGCAGCAGGCGCTGGAGTTGCAGGAACTGCCGGAGTTCGATGCCGGCCCCAACGACGACCCCGAGGACGGCAATGTGCTGATGGACCCCGACGAGCACCTGCCCTGGCCCGACCCCCATCGTGTCGCCGCCTGGTGGCAGGCCCATGCCGGGCATTTGCAGGAGGGTGTCGGGCATATCCTGGGGCGGGTGCAAAGCGCCGGCGCCTTCCAGCAAGCGCTGCTGGAGGGCGGGCAACGCCAGCGTATTGCCGCCGCCTATGGCCTGGCCCGCTGGCAACCGAATGCACCGCTGTTCCCCACCAGCGCCCCGGCCTGGCGCCAAAAGGCCTTATTGGCAGCCGGTTAACTCGGGGCGGAGTCATGATCTTTCGCAATAGCGGCAGTGCGCCACTATCGCGTTCGGTTCTCAGCTGCTTGTCCGTCAGCAAACCCAAGCGAGCTAAGTGCTTCATTTCCCTCGATCACGTTCCTGGGCCCTGGCCTGCAGTGCCCTGCTGCACGCCTGGGCAGCAGGCTGCGGCCCCGCCCCGGCGGCGCTTGACGGGCAAGGGCCAGCGTCTAGAGTTCCAGCCCACGGCAGGCTAGCTAATGGCCAGTTCACGCCGCGACGAGGACCGCATGGACGCACAGCAACTGTCATCGGAAGGCGACCACGGCCGCCTGGCCGACGAGACGAGCGAGTACCTGTTCAACTCCCAGGATGGGCTGCTCTGGCTGCAATCGCTGGCGCTGGCCCGACCAGCGATCCGCATTCGCCTGGAACCGGGCAATCCCCAGGTCGTTTCTTGCACCCAGGCGCCGGGCCCGGTGGCCGGGACCTTGCACCTGTGCCTGGTGGTGATCGATGGCCAGCAGCACAAGCTGCTGCATGCCCAGGTGCAAGACAGCCAGCAACTCCTCGCCACCCAGACCCTGCGCCTGAAAAGGTTCCGCACCCTGATCAGTTGCACGATGCCCATCAGCCAGGTCAGCCATACCGGCGACGGGGTGCTGGTGAGTACCCATGACCAGGCCCTGCACTATGTGCAGCTCGACACCCCACGGATACAACCGCTGCAGCTCACGGCCAGCGCCGCGGGCAACGACCCCTTGTCCGAGGTGATTGCGGCGAAGAACGCCATCGCCACCTTTCTCGACAACCTCTGCGACCAGTTGCCGAATATGGTCGCGGCGGTGGCAGAGGTGGCCAGCGAAAAAGTCCTCGATGCCCTGGGTGCACAGATCAAGACCCAGCAACAGAATCTCGACAAAGTCTTCGACAAGCCCCTGACCCACTTTATCGCCCAGCACAATCAGAGCCCCTCGACGGCGGCTGCGGTGAACCTGCTGAGTTCGCCCGCCAACGGCCCGGGAGACGGCCCGGAGCTGCGCCGACTGCTGTTGCGCCAGTTGAACGTGCAGGGCTTTTTCAATCCTTTCTCCCCGTCGCAGGCTCAGGCGCTGAGCATGCCGGTGCTGAACCTGCGCGCCAGTGGCACCGATCCCGATCCTTTCGAGGCCCTGGGCAAGCTGTTCGCGCCCTTCGCCAACCTGCTCAACGCCAAGCAGCTGGTGTCGCTGACCGAGATGGGGGTCAGCGACCTGTTGCAGGCGGTTTCCGGCAGCAAGCCGTTTTCCAGCGTGATCAGTGATTTTTTCCAGCTGTTCAAGGTCGATGAGGCCATGACCGCCCTGCACGGGGTGTTCGGCTCCGGGCAACTGGCCGCGCTGGTGGGCCAGCTGGGCCTGAAGAGCTACCTGCAGCAACCGGTGCAGAACGCCTTCTTCATTGCCCTCTACAAGCATTACTTCCCCGGCAAGACCTTCACCCTGGGGGACTTGATCGCCTTTGTCGGCGCCTTGCTGGGATTTGTCGCTTTCGAGGTTCAAGGCAAGGGCGACGAGTTCCAGGCGGTGTTCAGCGATCCGCCAAGCCTCACCCAGTTCACCACGGCCCCGGCCACCCTGGTGGACCTGATCCGCGGTAACTCGCCCCACGCCGCGCTGATGCTGGCCAGCCTGCCGGCCAATGCGGTGGCCAGCGACCTGGCCCTGGCCGCCGCGCCGCCGGCCTGGCGGGTGGGCGTGGCTTCGGCGCTGTCGGGGGTCACCACCCTGATCATCGGCATCGCCGGGGTCTTGAGTTTCGGCACCGGGCTGATCGCCTCGCCCATGGTCGGCGGGGTGGCGGCGGGAGTGTCCCAGGGCCTGTTCGGCATGCTGCAGAACCTCAGCGCCGATGAGGTGCAGTGGGACCTGCTCTCGGGTTTTGCCGGGGCCTTTTCCGGCGCCTTCATCTCCACCCTGATCGGCAACAAGCTGTTCGCCAGCTGGGCGCAGAACGGCCCCACGCCTTCGGCGCGAATCCAGAAATTGCGACTGATCATGCTCGGCTCGGTACTGACCCTGGGCGCCGGCGGCGGCGCGGTGGTGGCGGCCCTGGTGAAGAACTACGCCAAGACCGGCCAGCTGGATTTCGACGACCCCCTGGCCCTGGTCAGCGGCGCCATCGGTGGCCTGGGCGGCGGCGCCATGGGCTGCGGCCTGCAATTCATGGGCGGCCTGAGTGGCGGCGCCTGCCTGCCGGTGCCGCTGTCCCTGGCCGAGGCCAACCTGCACGCCATGAACGGCCTGGCGGCGGCGCTGCCGGCGGTGATGAGCAATGCCACGCCCTTGCCCCTGCCCAACCCGGGGCTGCCGGTGGCCCTGCCCGGCTGGTCGATGGCGGTGTACGCCACCCAATTCAATGACCCGGCGGCGCTGCCGGCCAATGGCCTGTCCCTGGCCCTGGTGAAATGGACCGAGTTCCGGGACATGGACAATGGCTATAACACCATGCGCGAACGGCTGTTCTGGCTTGAACATGCCACTGGAGCACCGCCGGCGCCGGCACCGGCGGCCGACCGCCGGGCAGACCTGGTGCTCGGCGTGCACGGCATCGGCCGCTATGTGTTCCCGGCCCTGACCCATTTCGACGCCACCGGCGCCCGGGTGGATTTCTCCCGGCCCATGGCCAAGGGCGACTTCGCCCGGTTTCTGGCGGCGCAGCCCTACCTGGCCGCCCATCTCAATAACATCCGTACCAACCAGGGGCGCGCGCCCATCGTCAAGCTGATGATCTGTTTCAGTGCCCTGCCCCTGGGCTGCTGCAGCCTCGGCCAGGAGCTGGCCACCCAGCTCAACGCCACGGTGTACGCCGGACGTCCTCCGGTCTATCCCTGGCTCGATGCCGCCCACTTCCCCCGGGTACCCGGCTGGGGCGGCTGGATCAAGTACACCCCCTAAGGATCGAACCGCCAGGCGCCGCACACTCAGGAGTTTCCAAGGATGGCCACCCCCAGCAAGCTGACAACCGCAGCCCAGACCAGCATCGCCTCGGTCGAAGTGTCGCCGGTGATTGTCCCCGGCACCCTGTTCTTCGGCCTCTACGACGATCAGGGGCTGAAGGTCAAAGGCGGTTTCAAGGTCGAGGACCTGGTGCTGTCCCGGCATATGCCCCTGGTCAGCCAGGATTTCGCCGACACCGCCGTGGTGCTCAAGGACTTCCAACTGGCCTTCGAACATGCCTTCGGCGGCAGCGGCGACAGTGACCAGTTCGTCCTCGAACTGGAGCTGGTGCTGGGGGGCAACAGCATCAGCCGGCTCAAGCTGCCGCTGTCCGGTTCAAGCAATCCACCGCCCTTAACTGCGCTGGCACCGCCCTCGGGCAGCAACGCGCGGCTGGCCAGCGCCGACCAGGGCGCAGCGCCGCAAAACGTGCCCCAGGGCTCGATTTTCTGGATCAATATCCAGAAGTCCATCGGCCCCATCCATATCGGCCGCATCGGCTTCAACAGCATCGGCGACGATGTGCAGGTGCTGCTCGACGCCGGCCTGGCCACTTCGAGCTTCAGCATCGAGCTCAGCGGCCTTTCGGCAACGGTGCCGATTTTCGGCCTGGGCAGCTTCGACGACATCCAGATGGGCCTCAAGGGCCTGGACGTGGCCTTTTCCACCGCGGCGTTGAGCATCGAGGGCGGCCTGCTGATCAGCGAGCAGAACGGCCGCCCGGAATACGACGGCGCGCTGCAACTGCGCACCGCGGACCTGGCGCTGATGGCCCTGGGCTCCTTCACCTCGATCGCCAGCAATGGCCATACCGACAACTCGCTGTTCGGCTTTGCCTTCCTCGACCATGCCATCGGCGGACCGCCGGCGTTCTTTGTCACCGGGCTGTCGGCAGGTTTCGGCTACAACCGTTCGGTGCAGGTGCCGAGCATTGCCGAAGTGGGCAGCTTTCCGCTGCTGGCGGGGCTCAGCGATCCCTCCCAGCTGGGCCTGTCCGGCAGCGGCCTGCCGGCGGCGTCGCAGCTGGAGAAGGTGCTGGAAAAGGTCAATCGCTATATCCAGCCCGAGCTGGGTGAGTATTGGTTCGCCGCCGGCATCCAGTTCACCTCCTTCGAGTTGATCCACTCCAATGTGGTGGCGGTGCTGGAGGTGGGCAAGGAATTCGAGATCCTGGTGCTGGGCAAATCCTATGGCTCCTTCCCGCCTACCGGGGTCACCTACGGTTATGTCGAGCTGGACCTGGAGGTGGTGTTCCAGCCCGATGCAGGCCTGTTCAAGGCTGAGGCGGCGCTGTCGCCGAACTCCTACGTGCTGGACCAGAACTGCCACCTGACGGGGGGTTTTGCCTTCTACAGCTGGTTCGGCGACAACCCCCACGCCGGTGACTTCGTGTTCACCGTGGGCGGCTACCACCCGGCCTTCAAGCAACCTGACTACTACCCGGTGGTGGCGCGGCTGGGCTTCAACTGGCCGGTGTCCAGCGAAGTGCTGATCAAGGGCGGCGCCTACTTTGCCCTGACCCCGTCCTGCATCATGGCCGGCGGCAGCCTGGAAGCGGTCTACCAGTCGGGCAACCTGCGGGCCTGGTTCACCGCCTACGCCGACCTGCTGATCTACTGGAAACCCTTCTATTTCACCGCCGGCATCGGCGTCGATGTGGGCGTGTCCTATCACGTGCATTTTCTGTTCGTCAGCACCACCCTGCATTTCGAACTGGGCGCCACCGTGGCCCTGCATGGCCCGCCCACTGGCGGCATCGTGCATATCCACCTGTGGATCATCTCCTTCAGCGTGCCCTTCGGCGCCAGCGACAGCGCGGGCGAACAGAAACTCGGCTGGGACGACTTCAAGGCGATGCTGGCCCAACCCCGGCAGAGCGCGGCGCTGTCGCTCAAGGCCCAGGAGCAGAACACCGCCAGCCAGGCCGAACTGTGCCACCTGACCATCAGCAATGGCCTGTTGAACCAGGTGCAAGACAGCGACGGCAGCGTGCGCTGGCTGGTACGTGCCGATGAATTCGTCTTCGATGCCACCTCGGCGGTGCCCATCACCCAGCTCAGCGTGGCCGGCAGCACCTTGCACTCCCAGGCCGGGGCGCTGGCGATCCGGCCAATGCGGGTGGGCAGCATCAGCTCCTCCCTGGCCAGCCTGAGCATCGTTTCCGAGGACGGCAACCCCATCACCTGGAACACCCCGCAGCCGTTCAACCGGGCCTTGCCCCAGGCGCTGTGGGGCGCACCGGTGGAGCAGCCGTCGAAGGTCGACCCCAATGCCAAGCTGATCGACGACTGCCTGGTGGGGGTGCGCGGCTTGTCGGCCCTGGCCACCTACCAGCCAGCCCATACCGGGCCGATCGACATCCTCAAGGCCTTCACCTACTTCACCCTCTACCCCGAGGGCAGCAAGACCCTGCCCTGGCTGCCGATCTCGGCCAGCGCCGCGGTGGTAGCCAACAGCGCGGCGATCATCGCAGACGCCCGCGGTGCGGTGATCAACCCGGCCATTGCCAAGACCGCCAGCGCCCGCGGCCAGATCGTCAGCGCGCTCAACGCGCTCTGCGGTTTTGCCCTGTTGGATGAAGCCATGAGCGGTTTTGACGCGCAATCGAACTTCGCCAGCGATCCGCTGATTGGCCCGCTGCCCCTTGCACAGGTGGAATAAGAGCAGATGAAGAGCGCCATCCCCATTCGCCGCAGCGCCGACCTGGCGCCAGGCAGCATCGAGTTCTTCGACAAGATAGTGCCGCCGCTGCTGGCCGGCGACTACAGCATCAGCTTCGCCCAGGAGCTGGTCTACGACGCGCACAAACAGCAGGTGCAACGCACCCAGAATTTCTCGGTGCAGGCGCCGCGCTTCGGCCTCACGGACAAGGACGTGCAATCGGTGTTCCCGGCCAATGGCAGCAGCGGCAAGTACGAGAACGACCTGCCGCAAATCGTCCTCAACAAGCGTGCCCTGCCCTGGGAGCATCTGCTGGAGCCCGGCGATACCAGCGGCGCGCCGTGGATGGCCCTGCTGGTGCTTGATGCCGAGCAGATCAGCGTGCCGCAGAACAGCGTCTCCTCGCCGACCCAAACCCTGGCCGCGGCGCTGCCCCTGGGCCAGGTGCGCAATATCGACAGCGCAGGCCTGCTGGGCCCGCGCATCGCCCATCTGGACCACGGCCAGAGCGATGACGACATTGTCCACAGCATCGATATTGCCAGCGCCACCTTCCTCGCCCTGGTGCCCCACCTGGACAGCGCCGCCCCGGCCGACAGCGAACTGTGCAGCCTGGCCCATGTGCGCCAGGTGAACATGGAGCACAAAGAAATCCTCGAGATGACCCACTCGGGCTGGTTCTCGCTGATTGTCGGCAACCGCTTCCCGATCAACCCCGAGCAGCCCACCCGGCAGTACGTGCACCTGGTGTCGCTGGAAGGCTTCAAGCCCTACCTGGGCGAAGGCGCGAGCTTTCCCGCCGGCATCGACAGCGTGCGCCTGATCTCGCTCTACAGCTGGTCGTTCACCTGCCTGCCCGACCATGGCGAAAGCTTCAGCAGCTTCATGCTCAACCTGGTGTCCAGCGCCAGCGAGCAGAACACCGGGCTGAGCCTGCGTTTGCCGCTGAGCGCCGAAGCCCTGGCCCAGGACAGCTCCCCCGGCAAGGTGGCGAGCAAGGCCCTGGGCAACGGTTATGTGCCGCTGCAATACAACGCGCTGTATGGCACTAAGACCCTGTCCTGGTACCGCAGCCCCCTGGCGCCGTACAAGCCCGACCAGTTCACCCGGGGGGCCGCCCTGCAACCGTTTCGCTCGGCCTCGGATGGGGTGATCTTCGACCCGCAAACCGGGCTGTTCGACCTCTCCTACTCGGTGGCCTGGCAGACCGGGCGGCTCATGGCCCTGAGCAATCGGGCGTTTGCCACCAACCTGATGGACTGGCGGCGCAAGCTCAATCACATCATCGACCTGCTGGCCAACCTGGCCCAGGAAGACCAGTTGCAGGATTTCCTCGACACCTACGACGGCGATATCAACCAGTTCTTCCACGACCAGCTGATTACCGAGGGCTTTCTGAATTTCATGCTCGGCGAGTTTTCCAGCCTGATCGCGCCTAATCTCAACCAGCAGCAGGTGAGCTTCGCACCGCCGCCCAACGCCCTGACCAAGGCCGATAACGAGTTGCCGCCGCAACTGGTCAAGGAGCTGCAGAAGCTGTTGCAGAACCCCCAGGTGGCGGCGCTGCTCAATGATGTCGAGGGCCAGGAGCTGCAAACCATCGTCGAATGGCTGGCCCGCACCTCGCTGTTGTACGACGTGCCCTTCGACCACTTGGTGGCCGACCCGCGGTTGCTGCCGATCGAGTCGATCCGCTTTTTCTACCTCGACCGCAGCTGGATCGACAGCCTGGTGGACGGCGCCATGAGCATCGGCGTGCAGTCGTCCAAGGACAGCCATTACTACAAGATCACCAAGGACCTGATCCGCGATGCCCTGGACCGCCTGACCCTGGGCATTCGCGAGCGACTCCTGGGCCTGCCCGCCAGCCAGCAAGACCCCACCGACGGGGTGATCGCCGGGTTCCTGCTGCGCTCCGACGTGCTGGTGCAGTACCCGGGGATCGAGATCAAGGGCTACCGCGCCGTGGGCCGGAACGACGACGGCGCGCCGCTGGGTATCGATCGGATGCAGATCCTGCGGATGGATCGGCTGTCGCCCAATGTGCTGATCTGCCTGTTTCCCGATGCCCCGGCCTGGATCGAGTTCGACCAGCCCAGTGAGGGCCTGTGTTTCGGCGTGGAGCCTGCAGAGCAGGACCTGGACATCGCCCTGCGCGATCCGGACAACGGCGAGGTGTTGCCCAACCTGGTCTACAGCCTGGACAAGGTGGCGGACTTTCGTGGCCCGCAGTCCGGGCGGGTATTGAACATCAAGCACCTCAACGCGGCGCTGGCCGCCAAGCTGGGCAAGCCGACGCTGAATGCTGCGCAGTTCGCGCTGCAGTTGGTCAAGGTGCCCGAGCAGATGGTGTTTACCAATCAGCCACAGACGGCCGGGTGACAAGGATGACAGGGACGACCCAACTGCTGGTGCCCATGGCCCTGCAAGCCATGCTGGTGAACCAGCCGGTGCTCAACGGCAGCAAGTTCCGCCGCTGGCGCAACAACTACAACTACCTGGTCAACAACATGGACAGCCCGATGCCGGCGCCCTTCCAGGACGGCGGCGATCCTCCCAAGCAGGGCATCCACTTGCATTGGCAACTGCCCCAGGCGCTCAAGCATGGCCGCCCGGGCGCCCTGCTGTTTCGCATCGACACGGCAGTGGCCGCGATCACCCGGGCCCTGGACAAGAACCAGCCGAGCAGCGAGCTGCTCGCCGCCTTCAGCAGCCATGGCCTGGCGCTAGCGGCCAGCGGCGTGTCGCTGGCACCCCAGGCCGACACCGGCAACGATGGCTGGCAACTGATCGACTGGAGCAACGCCCGGCACTACCTGATCGAACTCAAGCAAGACAGCGCGAACCAGGAGTACCTGGCGGTCAGCGATGCGCAGATCAGCTTTCCCGAGGTGCCCAACCGCTGGCTGGTGATCCGCTTCCAGCACGGCGCGAGCAAGCTCGAGCCGACCTCCTGGATCATCGAGAGCGACTACCTGAATGCCAGCGCCGGCTCGATGTCCTTTCTCGACCCCAAGGCGCAGAACCTGGGCAGCCCGAATGCCGTGACCAAGATCGGCAAGTCGCAACTGCTCAGCGCCAGCTGGAGCGAAAGCGCTGCCGGTGAGGCGATGTTCCTGCGGGCCATAGGCCCGGGGGACGTGACCTTCTGCGCTTACGCCCCGGCGGCGCAGAACGTCTTCAGCTTTGTCGACAGCGACGCCGCCAACCTGCCGGAAAACACCGCCCTGAGCTACCTGGTGGCCGGCTGGTATGCCAACCCGGATTTCGACCCGCTGCACGGTGCCGACGCGCAACTGGAGGCCTTCAGTGGCCAGCTCAATGAGCTGAACTGGAACCTGGCCGGGTTTCCCGACCTGAGCCAGTACAGCGGGCCACTGGCCAACCGCTGCATCGTGCACGGCCTGCGCCACTCCCTGGTGTGGCAGACCGCGACCATGCCGTCGGGCAACCAGACCCAAGTGCCGGGGGATATAGGCAAGCAGGTCAAGGTGGCCATCGGCAATACCTCGGTGGAAGCCCTGGCGGCGCTGGTGGGCGTCACCAGCGGCGATCAGGACATCGACCTGACCCTGCTCGAAGCCCTGCAATACGGCTCGCTGGACAGCCTCGACCAGGTGGGCGGGCGCACCCTGGTGGCGGACAAGGCGCGCCAGGCACGCTATGGCGCTATCGCTGGTGGCCAGGCCTGGGAAGTGCGTGCCCGGGAAGAAAACGGCGCGACCCTGGGCACCGAGCAACCCGCCGACAGCGGCGACTATGCCGCCGGCCTGGCCGCGCTGAACCAGGCCCAGGCCCAGGTCAATGCCAGCCAGCGCCAGCTGGCCTCGCTGCAATGGACCCTGTATGCGCGCTGGTGGAAGAACCAGAACTACAACGTGCTGGGCCTGGGGCCGGCCAACCCGCCCGCCGACATGACCCAGATCGCCAGCGCCCTGGACCCCAGCTCCAGCGAGTACCAGGCCCTGGTCGGGCAGATCCAGCAACTGCAGCAAAGCATCAGCAACGCCTTCAGCAGCGGCCGCGTACCGCTCTACAGCGATGCGCAGGCCATCGAGGAGTACGCGCGCAAGGTGCTCAAGCTGCCAGCTTCGCTGCTGCTCAAACCGAAGAACGCGCCGCGCTACTGGCAACCCAACGACCCGGTGCTGGTGGTCGCCGGGATCGCCAACCCGGACGACGACAGCACCCGCCAGGCCTTGCAGTGCCGCACCCTGGAGCAGATCGTCAGCGGCTTGCGCATCGGCGACAAGACCGTCACCGCCGACAACGCCAAGGCACTGATTCCCCTGCCGCTGGCCAACCCAGGGGTTCCAGCAGCGGTCTATGCACTGTGCAACGAAGCGTTTTTCCTCGACCCGGCGAACTGGAGCAACATCGCCAACAACCTGTTCCGCGGCAATGTGCAGCCGGCCGATATCGGCAGCGCCATCGCCCAGGGTTCCTGGGCACTGGCCGCTTCCCAGGCGCCCCTGGCGCTGTCGCTGGCGGCCTGGGTACAGCCGTGGAACCCGCTGTTCCTGGAGTGGAGCATCAAGTGGTTCCCCACCTACAGCCAGAAGGACGGCGACTCGCCCTGGCAGTTCAAGCGCGATGAGTGGCAGTTCGACGGCGACGACTACAACTGGACCGGGGTGCACCTGGACGAGCGCCTGATGGTCGGCTACAGCGGTCGCACCCTGCTCTCCTCGCATTCGGTGTTCAATTTCGAGAACCGCCTGCGGGACTACATCGGCAAGTCCCGGACCCCGCAGCCCAAGCTGGAGAGGCTCGACGCCCTGCTCCAGGCCATCCGTTCCTGGGGGGTGATGTCGCAGCGCCTGAGCGGCCTGCATGGCGAGTTCGCCACCCGTTCGGCGGGCCAGTCCTGGCCACCCATCGGCGATATCGCCGCCCTGGTGCAGAACCAGTACCAGAGCGCGCCCGACCCCAGCAAGGGCGATCAGGACTCTGACTTCGGCCCGGTGTCGCCGACCTTCTTCCCGCAAATGGGCGGTTTTTTCGTGATCGACGATATCGAGGTGGTGGACAGCTTCGGCCAGGCCGTGAGCCTGCTGCCGGCGAACAACAACCCCACCGGCGGCAAGGCCTCGGCCTTCACCCCGATCCGCTCGCGACAACTGACCCCGGCCAACCCGAATATCGCCGTGGGCGACTACAGCCCGGCGCAGTTCGTGCAACAGCCCTACGGCCTGGTGCAGCCCGGGCAACTGGCGATGCGCTGGCTCGACGCCGAGCAGGACGCCAATGAAGTGGGGCTGGTGGCCGAGGCCAACCCGGTGTGCGGCTGGGTGCTGCCCAATCACCTGGATGGGGCCCTGGCCATCTATGACCAGCAGGGCCAGTTGCTGGGCGAGGTACGCGAGGACCTCAACCGGCAGACCGTGGCCTGGTTCCCGGCACCCGACAGCACCCAGCCCGTCACCCGCCCCGAGCAGATTGCCAACCTGCACCTGCGCGGCGTGGTCTGCGGCTTGATGGCGGCGCAGCGCCAGGCCGCCAGCACCTTCGATAACTTCCTCAAGGTGATCGACGAATCCCTGTGGCTAGTGGACCCCCTGGGCCCGCGCAGCGACCCGGACCTGGCGGTACTGATCGGTCGGCCGCTGGCGGTGCTGCGGCTGAAGCTGGCGCTGCAACTGGCCGGCGAGCGCTACACCAACCAGAGCTGGGGCGACACCTTCACCGGCAATGACAATGGCGTGGGCCAGAGCAGCTTCGCCCTGCGCCTGGGCAGCCTGGCGGTGCGCGAGGACGGGCTGATCGGCTACTACGCCGACAGCAACCTGCAGAGTTTCAACTCGGTGCACTACCCCAGCGGCCTGGATACCGGTTCCAGCTACGTCAAGGCGATTGGCGGCAAGGCCGGCAACTACCTGGAGCTGGCCGGCGATGGCAGCCCGACCTTCGTCACCCTGCTGATGGACCCCCGGGGCACCCTGCACGGCAGCACCGGGATTGTGCCGGTGAAGAACATCTCGCTGCCCAACCACTTTGTCGAAAGCACCCTGAGCCAGATGGAGATCACCTTCAGCGTCGGCTCGCTGCTGACTTCGGCGGCGTCGATCCAGATTCCCCGGCTGGCAGAGCAGAACGGCCAATGGTCGTGGGTCAGTCACTCCAGCAGCAGCCAGTTCACCACCTCGGCGGTGGACTTCAGTTCGCCCAATGCCCAGCTGTCGGCCCCGTCCATGCAGGTGCAGGACGGCTGGCTGCGGTTCCTCACCCAACTTGATAGGAATGTCGCCGATGAGTGAGCTGCTGCTGTCCTATTCGTTCCTCACTGAACCGGCGGTGCTGCAAGCGGGCAATACCGCGCGGCTGACCATCATCGTGTCCAACGCCGGAGCACCCTTCACCCTCAAGGGCATCGACTTCGTGCTGACCCAGGGCAGCGGCGCGCGGGATATCGCCAGTGGCGTGACCCCCACCACGCCGAGCCTGCCCGAAGGCTGGTCGCACCCGACCCCGAGCGGCGGGCGGTTCTCCATGTCACCGCCGGCGCCCTACAGCATTGGCCGCGACGGCTTGATCTTCGTCTTCGACCTTACCGTCAGTTCGATGGTCGGCACCGCGCAGATCGCCATCACCGAACATATCGACACCGGCAGCGGGCAACGGGCCAATCGCGGCACTCTGGCGGTGCCCAAGTTTCCCCAGGACTTTCGCCTGGACGCCTTCTACAGCGCCACGCCGATCATCAACCAGGGCGACAGCGTGACCCTGGTGTGGACCGGGCAGAACCTGCACCTGGCCAACTACAGCATCAGCTACAGCGCCGGCGGCCAGACCACCCTGATGAACATTCCGGCGCGCACCTATATCTACACCCTGAACGCGGTCGAGAGCTCCGGCGTGTATTACCTGCACGTCAAGGCCGCGGCCGATGAAGACACCTCCTTCACCTTGCAGTCCAGCGTCTACCCGATCACCGTCAACCCGGCGATCAGCGCGTTCTGGGCCGCGGAAAGCGTGGGTGCCCCCGGCAGCAACGTGCAGCTCAACTGGCGGGTTGTCGATTCGGTATCCAGCGCCACCCTCACCTGCCTGCAGAGCGGTGCCAGCTGGAACCTGAATGCCGCGGCGCTGGCCAAAGGGCAATTGACGGTCACTCTGCCGGCCATCTCGATGTCGGCGCAGTACCGGTTCCAGGTGTTCGAGAACGCCCAAGGCGAAGGCGCGCCCCTGCTAGTGGCCAGCAGCACCCTGAGCATCGCGGTCAGCGCGAGCATTCCCTATCTCAAGAGTCACTACGGGCAGTTCGTCACCGACGCCCAGGCCAGCGACCTGGCAAAAATGCCGGCCCGGGCCATCGACGACCCGGTGGTGCCGCAACTGATGGAAGAGATCTTCAGTACCTTCAAGGCGGCCTACCCGGATATCGACTTCTACCTCGACTGGGCCAACCCCACGCCCAACGCCCGCAGCTTCGTGTATATCGACGGCCGGCAGAAGGTGGTAGTGAATGGCGCCCTGGTGCGCATCGCCTGCCTGTACTACGAAGCCTTCTGCTTTATCGTCGGCCAGTGCGTGGCGCGCTTCAGCGGCCAGCCCCCGGTGGACGGCAACAACCTGAGCTACGTCGGGGTGGCCGACTACTACACCACCATCACCTTGTTGCCGCGGGTGTTCTTCTCCATCTCCGACAACAGCGCGCTGAACAGCGGTATCGAAATCCAGATCAAGACGCTGTTCCAGAAAGGCATATCGGAGCAGAACCAGATGCCCGACCCCGGCAATCTTGCGGCCAATCCGGGTATTCCTTGCCGCTTCAATGCAATCACCTCAGGCATTTTTGGCGAGAGTTTGCCCGCCTGCGTGAGTACCGGTTCCTGAACTGCTGCACGGCGCGCCGCCGGCAGATGTTATTGAAAAAAACGTTGGCCTGAACCAGAGGGAATTGAAATGGGATCGATTTATCCAGGGTGCGAGACTTCCGTCCATGACCTGAATCCGGATGCCATTGTTTGCAGTGAGCAGCACTGCGACAAATTCACGGAATCAGACACCTTTCACAAGGAGTGCGACAGCTTCGGCAAGGGCCATCCGCTCTATCCGATATCCACCGCAGAATGCATCAACACCAACCCGCCCCACGACATCACCGAGCCGGTGCTGGGCAAGTGGGGTTACGCCTGCCCCGACGGCTATGCCAACCTGAAGTGCTACTGCTGCTGTTCCTGCCTGGCCAACGGCACACCGATCGCCATTCCGGAGGGCGTCAAGGCCATCGAGCAATTCGCCATTGGCGATGCCGTCACGGTCGGTGACTGGCGCGGCCATGAGCTGTCGTGGACCACAGGGTCGGTGAAATTCTCCAGTGGCAGCGACGCCGGCTGGAAAAACACTATGATGTTCATCGAGATAGCGGGAAAAAAACAGGTGATCGCCTCGGTCGATCACCTGTTTTTTCTCGCCAGCGGCAAGCTCAAGCGCGCCGATCGCCTGGTGCCCCACAAGGATCACCTGATGGGCTCCGAAGGTCAGGCACTCGAAGTTCTCAGCAGTATCTCCGGCAGTTGGGACAAGGGCTTGCATCACATTGCCACCGATATGCACTTCGATGGCTCGCTCAAGGGCCACCTGATCAACTCAGCGGGGGTGGTGTCCGGCGACTACTGCCTGCAGATCAACCAGCATGAGCTGGTGAAGATGGGCCTGATGGACTCCGCAGAAAACACTCCGGCCCATGGCAGCAGGGCCTTTGCCGATGCCAACCCGCATCTTGAGGTGACTCGCGCCTCGGCAGTGAAAAGTGGCGAGAATCTGGCCGAGAAGGCCTTGCCCCAGGGTTTTACCGCCTTCGACCCCAACGGCAGTATCTATATTCCAGCCGGCGCAGCGCAGTTCTTGACCGATGCCCAGGCCACAGACATCGTCAATAACAGCAACGCCAGCTTTCGCGACCTGACCAGCGAATCAGGCCTCGATGCTGTCAATTTTTTGCTGAAGGTATTCAAGGGTTTCTACCCCTCGATCAATTTCCTGGTCGACGTACCCAACCCCAACTTCAATACCTACGGCTTCGAGATGTACGGGCAGAAGCATCTGGTAATCAGCGGAGAGATCACTCGACTCAACGGTCTCTACGCCGATGGCTACAAATTCATCATCGCCCAGGGCATTGCCCGGCTTCTGGGCAGCACGCCGAAAGACCAGTATGGCTTCACTTATACGGCTGCAGCGGACTTCTACGCGGTGTCATCGATTTTCCGCGAGGTGTTCTTCCTCGACTCCAATGACTTGATCAACAACGCACCCAATCAGATCAAGACAGTCTTCGGCTACATTTCTCCTGCCAATGCTGCTGGCGATCCGAATAACCTGGCCAACGATCCTTCGATCGATTGCCGCATCGGTTCGATCAACACCGGGATCTTCGGCGGTGGCGTGCTGCCTTGCGCCTGCGACGACTTGGCACTGGTGAGCGCCGTGCCGGATGCTTCCGAGCCCTACCACCTGCGCCTGGAGCTGAACTTCAACAAGGCCATCGACCCGCTGAGCATCAAGGACCTGTACAACTACAAGTTCCTCCCGCCCGGCTATCAGGACAACAACGCCAGGCTGCCCAAGGTGCTGGCGGCAAGCCTCAGCCCGCTGAACCCATCGGTGGTGGTGCTGCAGCTACAGTCGCCGCTGGACATCCAGTTCACGGTGTTCCTCACCGATGTCTGGGGGGCGAACGGCTCGGTGCTTGGCGAACAGAACAACGCCAGCTTCGCCTTTATGTCGCACAAGTAGCCAAGGGGATTGCCAGCATGAGCGAGCTACAAGAGATCAGTGGTATCCGCCTGCGCTCCATCGAGGACGGTTGCCGGCAACTGGCCGATATCCTCGAACTGAGCAACCCGGTCGCCCCCGAGGTGTTGATCGCGGCGCTGCAGTCCGAGGAATATGCCCGCAACCTGTTGATCTGCCGGCGTACGCCGGCCTTTCTCGACAATTTGCTGGCCAACCCGGTGCGCCCGCCGCCAGCCACCGAGCCCGAGCCAAAGCTTGAGCAGAGTGCCGTGGCACTGATGAAACAGGCTTCCGGTGCCCTGGCGCGCTGGGGCAGCGTGGGGTTTTCGGTGGTGGACGATGGGCTGCTCGAACAACGCCTGGGGGCCTGCCTGGCCTGCCCCAACCTCAGGCCCTCGGACGACGCCGCCAGTGCCCTGCACCGGCTGCTGAAAACCCGGGCCCGTTGCGCATTGTGCGGTTGCGATGTGGAGAAGAAGGCGCGCATGAGTTCCGAGCATTGCCCAGGGGCCGACCCGCAGCGCCCGGACCATAACCGCTGGGGCCAGCCGTTGCGGGTGGCCTGAAAACCCACCGGTCGGCAGCGCCAGACTGCCGGCCGGCAGGTTCCGGGCTCAGCTCAGGGGCACAACCTTCGCTTATAGTCGCTGGCGGAACGGCAGCTGCGCGGGGATCTCGACATTCAACCTGGCAAGGCGCGTATCGCCTAGTCATTGCGCAAGCGGCTGCCGGGTTGCGCGTCGGCGCAATAGCGCGGCCTGGGCAATTCGCTGAATGAACGGGCATTGACGGCATGCAACAGGCCCGCGTCGAACTAGGCTTGCGGGGCACGCCAGGTGCCCGGTTCGCGGGCCAATTGCGCTGGGATCTTGGCATTCGGCGGTGCAAAGCGTGGCTGGCGACCCGCTGAAGGCCGTCACACACTCCTGGCCGCAATGCTAGGCTGCTGCGGTGCCAAGAGTGCCGGGCGCAGCCCTGGGCTGCGTGGCGGTTTTTCCAGTAGCGGGGCCCGCGACACAGTGGCCCCCATGCCAGCCAGGAGCCTGCCAGCATGTCCAGCGATCCCCGCCAGAGTCCCAACCAGCTTCCCCCCATCGCCCTGGAGCGCCTGGATTTCGGCCGGGTGGCGATTTTCTTCGGTGCCAGGAACGGCAAGTACCCGGACGGCAACCAGATCCTGATCCGTGGCACCGACACCCGCGCCGCCCTGGATACGCCGCTGGTGGCCAATCATATAGGCCCATTGTTCGACAGCAGTGAGCTGGTGGTGCTGGGCCACGCCCATGAAGACCATATGGCCGGCCTGCACCGCGTGCCCCAGGCCAAGGTCTATGTGCACCAGGCCGATCTGGCGGCGGCCCGCAGTTGGCAGGGCTTGCAGGCCAGTTTCGGCATCGCTGACAAGGATCGCGCAGCCCAGATGCTCGACAAGCTGCAGCGCGAGTTCTTCTACACACCACGCCCCGATGCCTTGGGTTATGAAGATGGCGCATGTTGGGAGCTGGGGGGCAGCAGCATCCGCGCCCTGCATCTGCCAGGGCATACAGCTGGGCATACGGCGCTGCTGGTGGAACCCGAGGGCGTGCTGTTCATTGGCGATATCGACCTCACCGGCTTCGGTCCCTACTACGCCGATGCTTCATCCAGCCTGGGGGATTTTCGCCGCAGCCTTGAGCGCCTGGCGCAAATTCCGGCACGGGTCTGGGTCACCTCCCATCATCGCGGGGTCTACACCGACCGCCAGCGTTTCCTCGACCACCTGGCGATTTTCGCTGGCAAGATCGATGAGCGCGAGCAGCGCCTGTTGAACTGGTTGCAGGACCAGCCCCTGAACCTTGCGCAATTGGTGCAACGGCGACTGCTGTACCCCCAGGGCTTTAGCGGCCCCTGGGTCGAGGACGCCGAGACCCGCACCCTCAACCAGCACCTGGACGAACTGCTGGCCCAGGGCCGGGTGCATCTTGACGAACAGGGGCTGTTCCACTGCTAGGTAGGCCACGCGCCGCGTTACAGGCAGTCCTGGGCCACTCGCTCGAAATGCGAAGGGGTGAAGCTCGACGCCAGCAAGTGCCGTTCATAGAGGAACACCTTGCCGCCATTGGGCGCCTTGTAGGCTTCCAGGACATTGTCCGCCGCCACCTTGCTCGACACCACGATCCGATAGCCGCGCTGGTTCTGCGACACGGTCGGGGCCTGGGCATCGCGCTGCAGTTTGGGCACCACGCAATCGGCGTATTCGCTGGGGGTCTTGTGGGTCTGCAGCACCAGGCTCGGGTCGTTGGGCGCCGAGGCACAGGCGCTCAGCAGCAGAGTGGCCAGGGTCATGGCGGGAACGAGTAAAGCGCGCATCGGGTCATCCTGAGGTGTAAGCCGGGTTCGGTGCGCAAGGGGCCGGCTTCACGGCGCCGCCCTTGCGATCATGGTTTTTGCTGGCGGCGATTATCCCAGATCAGTGACCCCGACAGTATTTGCCTGGCTTGATTGTGACTATCACTTGAACCGATAGTGACGCCCCGTGCAGACTGCCTGGCAGCCCCTACTACAACTAGAACAAGGATTATTGTGTGCGAACCTTTGACTTGATCCGCGACGCTGTACTGCCGGAATTCCGCGAGCGGGTGGCCGACTACCTGATCGAATACGAAAGCGCCCTGGCCGATGCCAGCCTGTCGGCCGAGGCGCACCTGGCGGTGGCCTGGCAACTGCGTGGCTACTTGCGCGGCCTGAACACCACCCGGGTGCTGGGCATGGCCGAATGGGAAGAACTCGACCGCCGGGTGCTGGCCTCCTGGCTGACACCCGAGGCCACGGACGAAGACTGATCGCCGCCTTTTCCCAAGAGGTGTTGCCTAACCCTTGGCGCCCTTGTGCGCCGCCAGATAGCCGGACAAGCGCCGGCCCATCTCTTCGCCCAGGGCTTGCAGCCCGCTCATGGGCCGCACCATCACCTCGAATTCGACGATCTTGCCTTGCTCATCGAAGCGGATCATGTCGATGCCCTTCAACTGTTTGTCCCCCACCCGCGCACTGAACTCCAGCACCACGCTCAGGCCATCGGCCGTGGCCAGCTCGCGGTGGTAGGCGAAATCTTCGAACACCCTGAGCACCGTACCAAGGATGGTCGCCACCACCTGCGCCCCGGGGTATGGCGTGTGGGCCATGGGCGAGCGGAACAGCGCCTGGGGCGCGAGGATTTCCGTCAAGGCGCCGAGATCCTGGCTGGCGACCATGGCGTGCCAGCGTTGCAGGGAGGCCTGGGCCGGGGCTTGCAGTTGCAGTTCGGACATGAAGGTTACCTCTGTGGGTGGGTTGTTGTGTCACGAGGCTAGGGGTCAATCTTAGCTGCGTCAAGATTCTTAGCTGTGATAAATTTGCCCCGTTGTGCTTGCGACACAAAACGCCGGAACAACCTGCAAACAGGCTTGGAATATGCGGATAAAGCGCTCTGGCCCATGGCATCCAGGCGTTTTTTTGCCCCCCTGGGCGCTGATTGGCGTTGAAGCCCGCGGCTATTTCTGCACAATGCCTGCACTTGTCTATTCACCCGAGGTTCACTGATGTCCCTGACGCCCCAAGACGAACGACTGATCAAGGCGCTGGCCCTGGCCTTCGTCGACCGCCCCCGGGCCACGCTCAAGGACCTGGCCGAGGCCGCCGGCGTCAGCAAGGCCACCCTGCACCGCTTCTGCGGCACCCGCGACAAACTGGTGCAGTTGATGGAAGAACATGGCGATGCCGTGCTCAACCGCACCATCCAGGCCATCGACTTGCAGCAAGCCGAGCCCATGGAAGCCTTGCGCACGCTGATCGCCGAACACCTGGCCGAGCGCGAGATGCTGGTGTTCCTGCTGTTCCAGTACCGTCCCGACACCCTGGGCCAGGAGGACGCTCGCTGGAAGTCCTACACCGAGGCGCTGGACGCCTTCTTCCTGCGGGGCCAGCAACTGGGCACCTTCCGTATCGATATCAGCGCCGCAGTGTTCACCGAACTGTTCCTGACCCTGATTTTCGGCATGGTCGACGCCGAGCGCCGCGGACGCGCCGCCAGCGCCAACTCGGCCAAGGTGCTGGAGCAGATGTTCCTGCATGGAGCCGCGGCATCGGCCTAAGCCTTGCCCCAGGAATTTGCCCCGAGGCTTTCTCCGGGCCAAAAAAGAGCCCCGCAACCCAAGGGGCGACGGGGCTAAAATTGGTTGGTTGCGGCCAACCAAAGGAGCCATTGCCGAGTCTTAGCGACTGGCTTGAGTGGTTTCCGGCCAACCACCGCCCAGGGCGCGGAACAGGTCCACCAGGGCGATCTGCCGCTGGGTGCTGACTTCGATCAAGCTGGTTTCGTTGACGAAGCGGCTGCGCTGGGCGTCCAGGTAACGCAGGTGGCTGTCGATGCCGGCCTCGTAGCGGGCCTTGGCCAGTTTCAGCGATTGCTCGCTGGTGTCCGCCAGGGCACGCCGGGCCGCTTCCTCGCGGCGCAGGGTGTCGCTGGCCGCCAGGGCGTCCGCCACTTCACGAAATGCACTCTGCACCGTGGCCTCGTAGGCGGCCACGGCGGAGTCCTTGCGTGCCTCGGCCAGGCTCAGGTTGGCGCTGTTGCGCCCGCCGTCGAAAATTGGCAGCGACAGGGTCGGCACGAAACTCCAGGAACGCGAACCGCCATCGAACAGCCCGGACATCTGCGCACTGGAGGTGCCCAGGCTGCCGGTCAGGCTGATGCGCGGAAAGAACGCCGCCCGTGCCGCGCCGATATCGGCATTGCGCGCCTGCAATCGGTGCTCGGCGGCGAGGATGTCCGGGCGTCGCTCGATCAGGCTCGATGGTGAACCGGCGGCGATGTCCTGCAGCAGTTGCGGCCGCTCCTGACGCGGGTCGCCAATGGACTTCGCCGCATCCGCGCTGCCCAACAGCAGCACCAGGGCGTTGAACGCCTGTTGCTGCTGGCGCAGGTTGTTTTCCTGGTCGGCCCGGGATTGCTCCACCAACCCCAGGGCTTCCTGGTAGTCCAGGGCACCGGCGGTGCCCACCGCACGCTGGCGGCTGATCAGGGCGAAGGAATATTCGCGGCTGACCAGGGTCTGCTGGGTCAGTTCCAGGCGTCGCTGGGCGCCGTCGAGCTGCAGGTAGGCCTGGCTGACTTCGGCGATCAGGGCGATGCGCGCCGCACGCCCAGCCTCCTCGGTGGCCAGGTACTGCTGCAGCGCCGCGTCGCTGAGGCTCTTGACCCGGCCGAACAGGTCCAGTTCGTACTCCGGCAGGGCCAGGCCCACCTGGTAGGTACTGGCGACCCCGGCCTGGCCACTGCTGGCCAGATCCGCCGGCAAGCGCTGGCGATTGCCCGAAGCCCCGGCGTTCAGCCCCGGCACTCGGTCGGCACGCTGGATGCGGTACTGGGCCCGGGCCTGCTCGATATCCAGCAAGGTCTGGCGCAGCGAACGGTTGTGGTCCAGGGCGATGCCCACCAGCCGCCGCAGTTGCGGGTCGAGGATAAAGCCCTGCCAGTCCAGCTCGCCAATGCGCTGCCCCGACGCCGTGGCCGGCTGCTCCCAGCTGGCGGCCACTGGCGCTTCAGGGCGCTGGTAAGTCGGCGCCAGAGAGCAACCGCCCAGGGCCAGCAACAGCGACAGGGAAAGACTTCGTATAGGCATGCGCATCACTCCTGGCCCTCGGCCGCGTGCTCGAGCACGGCGGGTTTACTGCGCAGCAGCGACAGCACCCAGACAAAACAGATAGGTACGAAAATCACCCCCAGCAGGGTGGCGCTGAGCATGCCGCCGATCACCCCGGTGCCGATCGCACGCTGGCTGGCCGCGCCGGCGCCGGTGGCCAGGGCCAGGGGCACCACGCCGAGAATGAAGGCCATGGAGGTCATGACGATCGGCCGGAAGCGCAGGCGCGCGGCCTCGATGGCAGCGTCACGCAGGCTGTAGCCCTTCTCCCAGAGCTCCTTGGCGAACTCGACGATGAGGATCGCGTTCTTCGCCGACAGGCCGATGATGGTGATCAGGCCGACCTTGAAGTACAGGTCGTTGGGCATGCCCACCAGGCTGACCGCGAGTACCGCGCCCACCGCGCCGATCGGCACGATCAGCATCACCGACAGCGGGATCGACCAGCTCTCGTACAGCGCCACCAGCAGCATGAACACCACCAGGATGGCCAGGGCGAACAGGGCCGTGGCCTGGCCGCTGGAAACCTTCTCCTGGTAGGACAGGCCGGTCCACTCGTAGCCGATGCCGGCCGGCAGTTGCGCCGCCAGGCGTTCCATCTCGGCCATGGCCTGGCCGGTGCTGAAGCCGGGGCCGGCGTCACCTACGATACGGATCGACGGGTAGCCGTTGTAGCGCACCAGTTGCACCGGGCCCTCTTCCCACTCCGTGGTGACAAAGGCACTGAACGGCACCTGCTCACCCTGCTGGTTGGGCGCGTAGAGCTTGAGCACGCTTTCCGGGGTCATGCGCTCGCCCTGCTCGGCCTGGATCACCACCCGTTGCTGACGCCCAGCGTTGGTGAAGTCGTTGATCACGTCGGAACCGAAAGCCGCCGACAGGGTGCTGCCAATGGTGCTGAAACTCACCCCCAGGGCGCGGGCCTTCTCGCGGTCGATCTTCAGGCGCAGCTGTGGCGCTTCGGCCAGGCCTTCCATCATCGCGTAGAGGAACACCGGGTTGCCGTAGGCTTGGGTCAGCAAGGTATCGCGGGCTTGCAGCAAGGCTTCGCGGCCAACGCCGCCACGGTCCATCAGGCGCAGGGCGAAGCCACCGGAGTTGCCCAGGCCGTTGATCGGCGGTGGCGACACCGCCATCACCGTGCCGTCGTCGGGCACCGCAAAGTGCTCGTTGAGCGCCGCCACTTCCGCCGCGGCCGACTGCTGTGCATCGCGCTCGGACCAGTCCTTGAAGGTCGGGAAGGCCAGCGCCGCATTGTCGCCCTGGCCGGAGAAGCTGAAACCCGAGATCACGAATGCCGAGGACACCGCCTCGCGGGACTTGAGGTAGGCCTCCAGCTGTTCGCCGGTGGCATTGGTACGCACGCGGCTGGCGCCTGGCGGCAGTTGCACGTCGACCACCATGTAGCCCAGGTCTTCGCTGGGCACGAAGGCTTCCGGCAGGCGCAGGTAGCTGTAGCCGAGCACCGCGACAATGCCGCCATACACCAGCATGAAGCGCCCGGCGCGCTTGACCAGTGCGCCATTGAGCAGCGAATAGCGCTCGGTCATCCGCGCGAAACCGCGGTTGAAGGCGCCGAAGAACCCGCGCTTCTCGTGATGCCCTGCGGCAATCGGCTTGAGCAGGGTGGCGCACAGCGCCGGGGTGAAGGTCAGGGCCAGGAAGCCGGAAAACAGAATGGAGACCGCCAGGGATACCGAGAACTGCTGGTAGATCACCCCCACCGAACCGGACATAAAGGCTAGCGGCAGGAACACCGCCGACAGCACCAGGGTGATACCGACAATGGCCCCGGATACCTGCTGCATTGCCTTGAGGGTGGCATCGGCCGGCGACAGCCCCTCCTCGGCCATGATCCGCTCGACGTTCTCCACCACCACAATGGCATCGTCCACCAGGATGCCGATGGCCAGCACCATGCCGAACATGGTCATCATGTTCACCGAGAAACCCAGCAGGTACATCACCAGCAGCGTGCCCAGCAGGCACACCGGCACCACGATCGACGGGATCAGGGTGTAGCGCACGTTCTGCAGGAACAGGAACATCACCAGGAACACCAGGACCATGGCTTCGATCAGGGTATGCACGACCTTTTCGATGGCCACGTCGACAAAGCGCGAGGTGTCATAAGGTATCGAGTACTGCACGTCCTCGGGGAAGAACGCCGAGAGTTCCGCCAGGCGCTGCTTGACCAGCCCCGCGGTCTGGATGGCGTTGGCCCCCGGCGACAGCTGGATCGCGCCGCCTACTGCGGGAGTGCCGTCGAGGCGCGAGGAGATGTTGTAGTTTTCCTGGCCCAGTTCCACCCGCGCGACATCCGCCAGCTTCACCGTGGAGCCGTCCTGATTGGCCCGCAGGACGATCTGGCTGAATTCCTGCGGGTTGTTCAGCGTGCCCTTGACTGCCAGGGTCGCGGTCAGCTCCTGGACGCTGCTGCCCGGGGTACTGCCGAAAGCACCGGCGGGTACCTGCACGTTCTGTTCGCGGATGGCGTTGCTCACGTCATCGATGGACAGGCCATAGCCCACCAGCTTCTGCGGTTCGATCCAGACCCGCATCGCCGCTTCCGAGGAGAAGAACTGCAACTTGCCGACCCCCGGCAGGCGCCGCAACTCGTTGTTTATGTTACGCGCGGCATAGTCGCCCAGGGCCGTGGTGTTGGTGTGCTGGGTGCCGTCCTTGTAGTTCAGGGCGTAGATCAGCAGGAAACCGGCGCTGCTCTGCTCCACCTGCAGGCCCTGGGTCAGCACGGCCTGGGGCAGGCGCGCCTCAGCCTTCTTCAGGCGGTTCTGCACGTCTACCTGGGCCAGGTCCGGATCGGTGCCCGGGACGAAGGTGACGACAATCTCGGCCGTGCCGTTGGAGTTGTTGGTGGACTCGAAATACAGCAGGCCCTTGGCGCCGTTGAGCGACTCCTCGAGCACGCTGGTGACCGACTCCACCAGCACCTTGGCCGAAGCGCCGGGATAGGTAGCGGTCACCATGATCTGAGGTGGCGCCACGTTGGGGTACTGTGCCACTGGCAACTTGGAGATAACCAGCAAGCCAGCCAGTGAAATGAATAGCGCGACCACCCAGGCAAAGTTGGGGCGTCTGATGAAAAATTGCGACATCGAAGAATCCTCGCGGCGATTTCGCCCTTACTGTTGAGACCCGGACGCTGTGGCCAGGGCACTCTTGGGCTCGACCTTGGTCCCCGGCTGCAGGCCCGCCAGGCCACTGACAATCACCCGGTCGCCGGCCTTCAGGCCGTCCCGGATCTGCCAGCGCGCGCCCTGCATGGCGCCGGTCTGCACTGGGCGCTGCTGGGCACGGCCGTCGTCGTCCATCACCAGCACCGAGGCACTGCCGTCGGGGCTGCGCTGCACTGCACGCTGTGGCACCAGGATCGCCTGGCTGTCGGTGCCCTGGGGGGTGTGCACGCGCACATACATGCCGGGCAGCAGGTTGCCGTCACGGTTGTCGAACTGGCCGCGCAGGGCCACTTGGCCGGTGCCCGGGTCCACCGCCACATCGGTGAACAGCAGCGAGCCCTTGCGCTCGTAGGAGGTGCCTTCGATGCGCACCGACAAGCCTTGCTGCGAATCGGCGGCCAAGGTGCCGTTCTTCAGGGCTTCACGCAGGCGCAAGACATCGGCCGCCGGCTGGGTGAAGTCCACATACACCGGGTCCAGTTGCTGGATGCGCGCCATCAGGGTGGCGTCGCCCTGCCCCACCAGCGCGCCTTCGGTGACCAGCGCCCGGCCCACACGGCCGGAAATCGGCGCGGTGACCGAGGCATAGCCCAGGTTCAGGCGCGCGGTCTGCAGGTCGGCCTCGGCAGAACGAGTGGCCGCCTGGGTCCGCCGCAGTTCGGCGGTAGCGCTGTCGTAATCCTGCTGGCTCACGGCTTCGATCTTCACCAGCGGCTCATAGCGCTTGACCCGCGCCTGGGCTTCGAGCATTCCGGACTGGGCCCGGGCCAGCTCGCCCTCGGCCCGCGCCACCGCGGCCTTGAACGGCGCAGGGTCGATCTGGAACAACAGATCGCCGGCCTTGACGTCAGCCCCTTCGACAAAACGTTTGTGCAGAACAATGCCCGCCACCCGGGCACGCACTTGCGCCACCCGCACCGGCTCGACCCGACCCGGCAATTCCGAGACCAGCGCCAAAGGCTCGCTGGCCACCGCCAGCACCTCTACCGGACGCGCCACTTCCACGGCGGCGCTCTGTTCACCTGTTGGACCACACCCGGCCAATGCGATGGCTACTGCCAATGACCCAGCCATTCCTACTGCACGCAACTTGCCCATGACTCACCCGAGGGTTGATTGAAAACGGATCGAATGGTACGTTTCAAACCCTAATGAGTCAACTATGTCTCATTTGATCAATATAAGACCTGAGCTTTTGCCCTTCTGGAGACCGATCGGCCCATGCAAGCATCTGGAAAATCCTACCGAGAAGTGGCGAATACCCCGTCCCCCCATGAGGAACGGCTGCTGCGCCTGTTGACCACGGCAATCGTCAACCGGCCCCGCGCCTCGATGCTCGAACTGGCGCAGATGGTGGGAGTGAGCAAGGCTACGCTGCATCGTTTCTGCGGCACCCGGGACAACCTGCTGCAGCGCCTGGAAGCCCATGCCCGGGAGGTGCTCGAACAGATCATCGAGAATGCCCGCTTGCAGCAGGATGGCTTTCTTGCGGCCTTGGAGCGCTTGATCGGCGAGCACCTGGCGCACCGCGAATTGCTGGCCTTCCTGGTGGCCCAGTACCGGCCCGACTTCCTCGCTGAACAGGGGGACGGCGCGCCCTGGCGCTCCTACCTGAATGCCCTGGACGGCTTTTTTCTGCGCGGTCAGCAGCAAGGCGTGCTGCGTATCGATATCACCGCGGCGATTCTCACCGAGCTGTTCATCACCCTGGTCTACGGCATGGTGGATGCCGAGCAACGGGGTCGCGCAGCCAGCGCCAATAGCGCCCAGACCCTGCTGCAGATGTTCCTGTACGGGGCGGTGCAGGCCACTGCCCCGGCCTGAGCCGCGAGGCCTCAGGCCTCAAGCCCCGGAAACATCCAGCACGAACACCTTGATATAGGGCCGCAGTTCCTCGGCGATGGTGGCCTCCAACTGTTGCTTCAGCTCGGCAGCCGACTGCGGCCCGGGCTCTCCAGGGCGCTGGGTAATAGGCGCGCCGAGGCCATGCCAGAACACCCCGTAGATGCCATAGCCGCGGGCTCCGGGGTCCGAGGTATAGAGCGCCACCAACTGCTTCTCGATCGAGGTCCACAAGTCGACGTGGCTGGTGCGCTTGAGTTCGATCACCAGCTTGATGGAACCATGCTGCACCGCGATATCCACCCGATTGCCGTGGAGCATCTGCCCCTCCGGCTCGGCGCTGATGCCCCGGCGATCCAGGCGCGGGCGCAACAGGCTCAACAGGGCGTCGCGACAGCTGTTCTCCCACTTGGGCGAGTCGATCTTGCCGTTGACTTCGTTCCAGAAGAACTTGTGCCCGTTAAGGTTGCTGCGCAGCTGGCTGGCCACGGCGTGCAGCTCGTCCAGCACCAGGGCCTGCATATGCATGATGTTGGCCGGTGCGCCGTTTTGCAGTACGTCACGCACCTCTTGCCAGCTGCTGCGGATGAACTGGGCGTCGTGCTGGCGTGTGCGGTAGATCGCCAAGGCGTGCTTCAGATGGCCTTTCCAGGATGCCAGGGAAGGATGGACCTGCAAGCTCAACAGATGCTCGCCCGCGGCCCTGGAGGGCTGGCCGGCGAGAAAGCCGATCAGCGCCCAGATAAACTCGTCGGCATCCTCAGGCCTGGTGTTGGCGGGCGTGAACCAGTCAAAGGCCTCGGGAGTGGCCGGATACTGATCAGCCATCAGGCGACAGAAACACGCCACCTGCTGGGCGCTCATGTCCATGGGCCCATCGAAACCGCGCACCAGGCCCGTCCAGTCGCGCAGGTACCAGAGCACTGCATTTTTCCCCGCGCTGTCCAACGCTTCCAGGTGGGGCGCGAAGGTCTCCAATGACATCAGCAGGCCCAGGGCGGTGATAAAGGCGTGATGCTGCGCAGCCTCATCCTTTGCCAGCAGGTCCTGGAGCTCCGGACCGAACTGATCCAGGCTCAGGTGTCGGCAGTAATGCCGGAGCAGATGGTAGAACTGGGTCTGGTCCAGGTTCGGCGCGTACTTCAGCAATTGCCGAACCGCATCCAGCTTGTCCGCCAGGGGCACTTGCCCGGTGTGCTTCAAGCGCAGGCAATGGCTCATTCCAGAGGTGATGACTTCGCTCAGCAGGTGCTGGGCGAGGCAGTCGATGTAGTAACCGTAATGGTCCCGGCGCAGCGCCTGGAACCAGGGTTTGTCCGCCAGCGCCTCTTGCTTGATCAACTTGAACAGCACTTCCCCAAGGAAAAACGGATCGCTGTCCTGCACCGGATAACCGCCATCCAGCTGCTGCTCAAGCCCATCCACGGCGCTGTTGACCAGCGCCAGAAAGGGGTCGTCCAGGCCGTCTTCTGCCTCTATGCATTCAAACTCTGCGTCGATTTCTCCCGGTTTGTCCGCCGGCGCCTTGGGAAATGGAAAATCCTCCAGGCCGGGATAATCCGCCGCCCGCAGCAACAGGCCCGGCGCTCGTGATTGTTCGCAATTACTCAGGGCCTCGGCAAGTTCCTGGAACGGCCGGTAGCCCTTGTACGACGACAGGCCGCTGCAACCGGCCAGCCAGCCAAACAACCGGGTTTCGTCCGGGGGCTCTTGAGCTCCGAGGTAGCGAATGATCAACGGCACCATAAAATTGATCGCATCCAGGGCCGCAGCTTCGCTGAGGCCGCTGCTGTCGATCGCCAGCAGGCCGTCCAGGCACTGGGGGATGTCCCCGGTGGCCACCAACTTATGCAGCTCCCAGCGGGCCAACGCTGCTTCATGCTCCTGCAAGCGCTGGGCATTAAGCCGATAGAGCGCCAGCAGATCGGGGTAATCGGCGGCGCCCAGCACGCGGCTGAGGATAAAGGCCCGCAGGCGCCGGCCCCGGCCATCGCTGAGCAACGTCTGATAGGCCCCATGCAAGGCCTGCAGCCCCTGCTCGCCCCACTGCGACAGTATCTGCGCGGCATAGGCGCATTCATTGGCGTGGGCATCGGGGCTGGCCAGCAACTGCGCCAGCACTTCCAGCAACGCCGGCAAGGGCTGGCCGACGCGCAAAGTATCGAGTACCAGGATCTTCAGTTCATGGTGCTTGGCCGGGGCTTCGAGGATGCCCCGGAAACACTCGACCAGGGCCGGCTCCGCCAACCCCGCCAGGGCTTGCGAGGAATAATCCTGGCCGCGGAACCCTGGGTCGCTCTCGGCCAGGTCGGCCAGCGCCTGGAACAGCTGGCGCTTGCCATGGCTGCTCAGCGACGCCGCATCGCCGTAGCGCAACACCCCCATCGGATCGGCCTGGATAAACTCCAGTGCATGGGCGCAGAGGGTGAACGGTAACCAGGCATGCAGGCCCCGCAGATAAGAAACCGGTCGCCCCTCGCCCCCCAGCAACAGGCGAATCCGGCTCAGCGGCAGCCCCTCCTGGAACAGCTCGCCGAGGTAACCGGCAGCCAGGTATTCGGCAATCGCCTTGTGGCTGTGATCAAACACCCCCGGCTCGGCACAAGCACTGAACACTCGGCTGGCCAGGGCGGCTCGCAGTGCCTTGGGCGGACACAGGTTCAGCGCGGCCAGGGACGCCAGTCGCTGGCTGCCCTGCTGCTGGACACTGAAACCGTCGATATCCGCCAGCAAGCGCACCGCACACAGCAGCCCCGCGGCACGCAGCAATTCGGCTTCACTGAGCTCGGCGCGCAAGCGCCGGTCATTGCGGTGGGTGCTGTTGTCTTCGCTGAGCAACACCTGGCAAGAGCGCTCGAACAACTCGCGACGGGTGCGCGGCCATTGGGCTTGTGCCACCACCTGGGCGAGCATGCGCAGGGTCAAGGGGTTGCCCAGCATCTCCTCCAGCCCGCGCTGCCGGGCCTGGGTCAGAAAGTCTTCGGCAACCTGCGGCAAACTGCCAAGCACCTGCAACTGCTCGGCTTCGTCCAGGGGCAGCAGGTGCAGTTCCTGCACCGCGTGCTCCTGGGGAAAACAGTCTTTCAGCGCTTGCAGGTCGTCACTGCGAATCCAGTCGGCATTGCGACAGGAGATGCGCACCCGACACCCCTGCAACTCCCCCAGGTGACTGACCAGGCGGTCGATCGCCGGCGCATCGCCGTAATGCACCCGGTACTCATCCAGGGCATCGAGAAACAGCGTGCTCCCCGCAGCAACAGTTCCGGGCTTGATCCGCAGGAACTCTCGAACCTGCAGGTAGCGAGCCCCGGACTGCTGGGCAACGGCCTCGAACAGATGGCTCTTGCCGGCCCCCGGGTCCCCCAGGAGCACCAGGCAACTGGCCTGTTGAAAATCGCCAAAGCATCCTGTGCTGCCATCTATTGCCCTAACCTTGCGGTCGATCAAAAGCTGTTCCTCACCTGGAAAAAAACCACCCTTCGAGCACGGCACAGGCACTTGCGCAACGCCCCTCGGCGGATCGCGGCCTGCGTCGAAGGCAGCAGACTAGCGGCAAGTTCGGGAGTTGTAACGGATTGACTGGTGATGTGGCGAAGGAAATTGTCTGAGCGCAAGCGCAGACACGAACCACTGCAGCGATTTTTTAAGCACCCGGCCATGCCAGTCGCCCGGCGGTGAGTTTAGACTGGCGACTCAGCCAGCCCTGCTGGCCCACTGTTCTTTCCCGCTCTGTCGAGCGACCTGTTCAAGAGACCCCCATGGCCCATCAAGACATCATCTTCACCCCCGACCCGGACGCCGATTCCATCTCCTCCGACGTTGCCGATTTCAACGGCATCCTGGTGTCCACGCAGATCCCCACCCGCGCCGACGGCAGCCTGGAACTGGGGGACATCACCCTGCAAAGCGAGTGCACCCTGCAAGCGCTCAAGGTGGCCCTGGAGCGGGCCGGCAGCTCCCTGGACCGGGTCATGCACCTGACCATCTACCTCACCGACATGGCCGACCGCGCCGCCTTCAACCAGGTCTACCAGCGTTTCTTCGCCAAGCCCTGGCCGGTGCGCGCCGCCGTTGGCGTGGCCGCCCTGGCGGTTGCAGGCATGCGCGTGGAAGTCACCGCAATGGCCGCCAAGGCCTGAGTCGGCGCCCGGTTGCGGCGGCCGCGGGCAATACGCGGCCGCCACCTGGCAGTACACGGGTGCCGGGCAAGCGTTTCGCCGCTACAATGCGCGCCTTGACCCTGATAAGCCTGACTAAAAAAACATGTCCTTGCCCAAACATCACCTGGAACTGCTCAGCCCTGCCCGCGACGTGGCGATTGCCCGCGAAGCCATCCTGCACGGCGCCGACGCGGTGTACATCGGCGGCCCGAGCTTCGGCGCCCGGCACAACGCCAGCAACGAGGTGGGCGAGATCGCCCAGTTGGTGGAGTTCGCCCGCCGCTATCACGCCCGGGTGTTCACCACCCTCAACACCATCCTCCACGACAACGAACTGGAACCGGCGCGCACGCTGATCCACCAGTTGTACGACGCCGGTGTCGACGCGCTGATCGTCCAGGACCTGGGGGTGATGGAGCTGGACATTCCGCCCATCGAGCTGCATGCCAGCACCCAGACCGATATCCGCACCCTGGAGCGGGCCAGGTTCCTCGATCAGGCCGGTTTCTCCCAGCTGGTGCTGGCCCGTGAGCTGAACCTCAAGGAAATCAGCGCCATCGCCGCCGAAACCGACGCGGCCATCGAGTTCTTTATCCACGGCGCCTTGTGCGTGGCGTTTTCCGGGCAGTGCAACATCTCCCACGCCCAGACCGGCCGCAGCGCCAACCGCGGCGACTGCTCCCAGGCCTGCCGCCTGCCCTACACCCTGAAAGACGAGCACGGCGGCGTGATCGCCTATGAAAAGCACCTGCTGTCGATGAAGGACAACAACCAGAGCGCCAATATCCGTGCCCTGGTGGAGGCCGGCGTGCGCTCGTTCAAGATCGAGGGCCGCTACAAGGACATGGCCTATGTGAAGAACATCACCGCCTACTACCGCCAGCGCCTCGACGACGTACTGGAAGACCGCCCGGACCTGGCCCGCGCCTCCAGCGGCCGCACCGCGCACTTCTTCGTGCCCGACCCGGACAAGACCTTCCACCGCGGCAGCACCGACTACTTCGTCAGCGAGCGCAAGATCGATATCGGCGCCTTCGACTCGCCGACCTTCACCGGCCTGCCGGTGGGCGTGGTGGAAAAGGTCGGCAAGCGCGACCTGCAAGTAGCGACCTTCGAACCGCTGTCCAATGGCGACGGCCTGAACCTGCTGGTCAAGCGCGAGGTGGTGGGTTTCCGCGCCAATATCGCCGAGGCCCGTGGCGAGTTCGAGGAAGACGGCGAGAAACGCTACCGCTACCGGGTCGAGCCCAACGAGATGCCCGAGGCCTTGCAGCGCCTGCGTCCCAACCATCCCCTGAGCCGCAACCTCGACCACAACTGGCAGCAGGCCCTGACCCGCACCTCCGCCGAGCGGCGCATCGGCCTGTCCTGGCAGGCCAACCTGCGTGAAGAACGCCTGCAACTGACCGCCACCAGCGAAGAAGGCATCAGCGCCAGCGTCGCCCTGGAGGGCCCGTTCGGCGTGGCCAACAAACCGGAACAGGCCCTGGGGCAACTGCAGGACCTGCTGGGCCAACTGGGCACCACCCTCTACCACGCCACCGACATCAAGCTGGATGCGCCCCAGGCGTACTTCATCCCCAACTCCCAGCTCAAGGCCCTGCGCCGGGAAGTGATCGAGGCCCTGGATGCCGCGCGCATCGAGGCTCACCCACGGGGCGGGCGCAAGGCCGAGAGCAACCCGCCGCCGGTCTACCCCGAGTCGCACCTGTCGTTCCTGGCCAACGTCTACAACCAGAAGGCCCGGGACTTCTACCACCGCCACGGGGTGCAACTGATCGATGCGGCCTTCGAGGCCCACGAAGAGCACGGCGATGTGCCGGTGATGATCACCAAGCACTGCCTGCGCTTCTCCTTCAACCTGTGCCCCAAGCAGGCCAAGGGCGTGACCGGGGTGCGCACCAAGGTGGCGCCGATGCAACTGGTGCACGGTGACGAAGTGCTGACCCTGAAGTTCGACTGCAAGCCCTGCGAGATGCACGTGGTGGGCAAGATCAAGGGCCACATCCTCGACCTGCCGCTGCCGGGCAGCGCCGCCGAGGCCATCGTCGGCCATATCAGCCCCGAAGACCTGCTCAAGACCATTCCCCGCGCGCCGCACTGAGGCACGCCCTGCCCCGGTTTCCAAGAGTAACCGGGGCCCTCTCCAACCAGCCGCCCCGGTGACATGCGGATTGAATTTAACTGGGGTGCCGGCGGTCTAGTGCGCGCCTCTGCTGCGGCAAACAGGTATAGTCGCCGCCTTGCCCGAGGTGTCGCGGGCAGCTCGCTTGGCCGAGCTTCATCAGGATCTAATGGTTGCCCTGTGCTGAGACTTCTTTTGATTGCGCTGCTGCTGAGCCTTTCGGCCTGCAGTTCCAACTCCTCCAGTTCTGGCCCCCTGAAGGCCGGCGAGTACCGGGTACAGCGCGGCGATACCCTGTATTCGATTGCCAGCCGCAACGGCACGAACTGGAAGGAAGTGGCGCGGCTCAACGGCCTCAAGGCGCCCTACACCGTGGAAGTCGGCCAAGTGCTGCGGGTCGGCGGCGCACCCAAGGCCACCCGAGTGGCCAGCAGCAAGCCGCGGGCCACTGCCAGCAAGAGCCGGCCTGCGCCGTCTGCCCCGCCCATGCCCAAGGTCACTCTGCAAGGCTGGACCTGGCCCCTGCGCGGGGTGTTGATCGGGCGTTTCTCGCCCACCGGCAAGCTCAACCAGGGCATTCGCGTGGCCACCAGCGAAGGCCAGCCGGTGCATGCCAGCCTGGGCGGCAAGGTGGCGTTCGCAGGCTATATGCGTGGCTACGGCAACCTGATGATTCTCCAGCACGGCCCGTCCTACACCAGCACCTACGCCTACAACAGCAAGCTGCTGGTCAAGGAAGGCCAGATGGTGATCAAGGGCCAGAAGATCGCCGAGGCCGGTTCCCAGGACACCGACCGCGCGCAGCTGTATTTCGAGATTCGCGCCAATGGCGTGCCGGTGGATCCGTTGCGGCTGCTGCCGCCGGGTTAAGTCGGCGGCAGCGTGGGATACGCCATCGGTCTACAGTTAAGCATCAGGTCTAGCCTCCTCACCCTGCCTGATCCGCTGCAACCGACGAGAGCACGCCATGCCGCCATTCGAGACTCAGCCGATTCAGGTGCGCTACCTCAAGGCCGCCTGCTCCAGTTGCAGCGTCCTGGAATTGTGCCTGCCCATCGGCCTCAGCCATCACGAAGTGGAGCGCCTGGACACCCTGATCCTGCAACGGGTGAAGGTGAGAAAGGGCCACGCCCTGTATCACGCGGGGGATCCCTTGCACTCGCTGTACGCGGTGCGCCTGGGTTTTTTCAAGACCAGCGTGCTATCGGTGGATGGCCGTGAGCAGGTCACCGGCTTCCAGATGGCCGGAGAAATCCTCGGGCTGGATGCCATCAGCACCGATCGGCACGCCTGCAGCGCCATTGCCCTGGAAGATTGCGAAGTGTGCCCGATTCCCTTTGCCCAACTGCAGCAACTCTCCCAGGCCCTGCCCTCGCTGCAGCACAACCTGCACAAGATCCTCAGCCGGGAGATCGTGCGAGATCACGGCATGTTGCTGCTGATGGGCAATATGAGCTCCGACGAGCGCCTGGCGGCCTTTCTCCTCAACCTGTCGCAGCGCCTGAGCCTGCGAGGCTATTCATCACGAGCCTTGGTGCTGCGCATGCGCCGCGAGGAGATTGGTTCCTACCTGGGCCTGCGCCTGGAAACCATTTGCCGGGGTTTCACCCATCTGCGGGATCAGGGCCTGATCCATATCGATGGCAAGCATGTGGAGATCCTTGACCCGGAGGGCTTGAAACGGCGGGTGACGGGTTGCCAGAACCCCGGCAGTGAATAGGTCGCCGCTCAAGGCTGCAACTCCAGGCTGTCACGGTACTCGGGCACCGACACCGACCAGCCCAGTTCCAGGCTGATACGCCGACGCAGGGTGTCTGCGGCATTGGCCTCGCCATGAACCACAAAGGTGTGTTTCGGCGGCCGCTTGAAGCCCCGCAGCCACTGCATGATCTCATCGGCATCGGCGTGGGCCGACAGGCTCTGCATGGCGCTGACCTCGGCGCGGATCGGCACTTCCTGCCCATGGATGCGCACCGACTCGGCGCCGGCGACAATCTGCGCCCCGCGAGTGCCGCCGGCCTGGAACCCTGGAATCAACAGGCTATTGGCGGGATCGGGCGCCAATGCCTTGAGGTGGTACAGCACGCGCCCGCCGGTGGCCATGCCGCTGGCGGCAATGATCACCGCCGGGGCCTTGAGGCGGTCCAGGGCCATGGACTCCTGGGTGCTGCGCACGATGTGCGCCACATGGCACATGCCTTCGCATTCTTCCCTGGACAGTCGGTGGTCACTGCGAAAGCGCTGGTACAGATGGGTGGTGTCGATGGCCATGGGGCTGTTGAGGTAGATCGGCAAGTCGGCGATCGCCTGGCGCTGGCGCAGGCGATACAGGTGATACATCAACAGCTGCGCGCGCCCCACGGCAAAGGACGGCACCAGGGTAATGCCGCCCCGTCGGGTGGTGCGGTTGATGACATCGGCCAGTTGCTGCTCGGGGTCCTCCCGGGGATGCAGGCGATCGCCATAGGTCGACTCCACCAGCAGGTAGTCGGCTTGTTCGATGCTTTCGGGGGCGAACATCAGCGGGTCCTGCATGCGCCCCAGATCCCCGGAGCACACCAGGCTCATGCCCGCGGCGTCTATCTGGACCGTGGCGGCGCCGAGAATATGCCCGGCTCCACGCAATTCGAGGTGCAGCCCCGGCAGCACTTCCACCCGATGCCGCAGTTGCAGCGGATGCAGGAGTTTCAGCGCCTGCTCGGCATCGCGCTCGGTGTACAGCGGCAAAGCCGGGGAATGCTTGGAGAAACCATGGCGGTTGGCATAGGCCGCTTCCTCTTCCTGCAAGCGACCGCTGTCGCGCAGCAGAATTTTCGCCAGCTCGCAGGTCGCCGCGGTGGCATAGACCGGACCGCGATACCCGTTGCGCACCAGCACCGGCAGGTAACCGCTGTGATCGAGGTGGGCATGGGTCAGGACAATGGCGTGAAGCTCGCGCATCGGCAGGCCGAATGCCTCCCAGTTGTGCTGACGCAGTTGCTTGTAGCCCTGGAACAGCCCGCAGTCCACCAACAGGTGCTGGCCCTCATGCTCCAGCAGGTATTTGCTGCCGGTAACAGTGCCGGCGGCACCGAGGAAACTCATGCGCATGGGTGTCTCCTTAGCGTCGGGCAACGCCCTGGTTCAGTGCTGAACTTCACCCCAGGGGCATCTCATGGCTGGGATTCACGCGGCGGCTTGACCGCCCAGATACTGCAGGGGGCCTGCAACAGCAGGTGCTCGGCGGTACTGCCCAGGCGTTTATGCAGACCACGATGCTGGGTGGTGCCCATGACGATCACGTCGCTCTGCTGCTCCTCGGCGAAGCGGCAGATCTGCTGCAAGGGCAAGCCCTCGATGAAGTGGCTGCGCTGCGCGGGCACGCCGTGGCGCTGCGCCAAAGCGCCATAGGCATCATGCTGCGCCTTGCCCAGGGCCTCATAAAAGCCGCTGGCCAGCGGCAGCGCTGCGGCCCCCGTGTCCTTGGCATAGAGCGCCACCCAGTCGTACACATGCAGCAAGTCCAGTTCGGCAGCGCACTGTTCGGCCAATTTCAGAGCGGCCTCGACGATCTGATCATTGAATTGCAGATCCTGCGTTTCACTGCGCAGCACATCGACGATCGCCAACACCCGCCGCGGCCTTGGGTGCCGGGCCTCGGTCACCAGATGCACCGGCAGCGTGCAGTCGCGCAGCAATTGCCAGTCCAGCGGGGTATAGAAGATCCGCCGCATCGCCGACTCGGCATGGGCATCCTTGATGATCAGGGCCAGGGGCAGCTCATTGGCGAATTGCTGGATCTCCTGATACGGCTGGGTGACCCACAGCGCCTCGCAGGTCACTTGCAGCCCCTGCTCACGCATGGGTTGCGCCTGCAGTTCCAGCCATTGCCGGCGCTGTTGCAGATAGGCCACCTGCAACTGCTGGGCCTGACTGCTCTCGAACAGCCCCGCCAGCGTCAGGGCCTGAAGGTGATCCATGGCCACCATATGCACCGGCAGTTGCATGGCCTTGGCCAGCTCCGCGGTGCGCGCAAAAGCCGGGGTGCGCTGCATCTGCTGGGGGGCGATCAAGAGTAAACGCGGAGTTTGCGACATGGCTCACCTCGGCATCGGTACTTGAAACCATCACAGGGGGTCGTTCAAGACTGAGCGCTGTGGCCAGGGTTGAGTTGATATTTGTCAGTCGTCAGGCTTTTTTCGGGCCAGGGGCACTTATTGCAGCCATGCCCCAGCCCACATGGCCAAGGTCAGCAGCACCTGCCCCGGAATCACCCAAAGGGCAAAGCGCCGTCCGCCACTGATGGCCGCCAGAACGCACTTGCTCAGGGAGTTGCTGCTGACCGCCAGCATCACCAGGCTGGCGATGGCGGTGCTGTTCAGTTGCCCGGACTTCACCAGCGAAGCAATGGACGCCGTGGAGGCATGGGCATCGGCAAAACCGCCCACCAGCGCCGTCAGCATCACCCCCAACTGGCCGAAGTAGTTGAGTGTGACCGAGGAGACGAAGGTGATGACCGTCATGCTCAAGGCCACGATCAATGCCAGCTTGGGGTTGAATGCGCCCTTGTCGGTGACCGGCTCGGTGCGGCCGGGGTCGGAGCGAGGAAACATCAGGCAGGCCGCATACAGGACCGTGCAGGCGACGCCCAGTGACAGAGGCAGCCACATGGCACGCAGCAACCCGCTCTCCACCGTGGTCAGGATAAGGCCGATCTGCGTCACCGTGCCCAGGTTGGAAAGGATCGCCGCCGCGGCGAGAGTCTTGACCTGCCCAGGTGCGTTGGCTACCCGCTGCCCCATGGAGGCGATGGTCACCGTGCTGGATACGAACCCCGAGGCTACCGCGCTCAGGGCATAGCCGTAATGCGCGCCCAGGGTTCGCATCGCGATGTGGCCCAAGGCCCCCACCGCCATCAGCAACACGGTCAAGGTGCCGATGGTACGCAGGTTGAAGGCGGCATAGGGGCCGATAAACCGGTCCGGTGCCAAGGGCAGGATCACCAGCGCCGCCACCAGCAGCGTCAGGCCATCGGCGATTTCCCGATCGCTCAACTGGCTGCGCACAAAATGATGGAGGGTCTGCCGATAGGCCAGCAAACCCGTCATGACCACCGCAACGGCCAGCGCCAGTTGTGGCGCGGTGTCGCATAACGCGCCCAGCACCAGCACTGCCAGCAGTGCCACTTCGCTGGTGAGGCCCGGGTCGTCTTCCTCGCTACGCCAATAGGCCACGGTCAACAACACCGCCACGGCCATGGCCAGCGTGGCCAGCAACAGCGTGCCGCCCACCCGCAGGCTGGTGAAGCCCAACAGTGCGGTGATGGCGAAGGTACGCAGCCCGGCGCTGCCACGCCGAGGCCCCTGGCCCTTGCGCCGTTCGCGTTCAAGGCCCACTAGCATGCCGACCCCCAGGGCGGCGGCGGCGTTGCTCAGGTCGATGGTGGTAATCATGCTGTGCCCCGATGGCCATGGCTCATAGCGAGCATAGAGCGCTGTCACAAGCCTCGCGAATCAGCCCGGGATGACGGCGCAGGAGCACATGAGCAACCTGTTCCCGAGGCTCAGCGGTGCCGCTGGCGCTTCAGGGTCTCGCTGGGCAACTCGCGAAACAGCGCCCGATAGCTGCTGGAAAAGCGCCCCAGGTGCCAGAACGACCAGTGCATGGCCACCTCGGCCACGGTGGTTTGCCCGGCATCGCGGGCCAGCAGTTCGCGGTGCGCGCTGTTGAGCCGGCGCAGGCGCAGCCACTGGCTGGGGCTCATCCCGGTGAAGGCCTTGAACGCCCCCTGCAACTGGCGCAGGGACACCTCGGCCACCTGGGACAGCTCCAGCAGGTTGAGGGTTTCCTCGGGCACGTCGGCGGCCCATTGTGCCACTCGCTGCATGATCGCCCGCTCCTCGCTGCGCCGTTGCAGGCCGCCCGTATCCAGGCGCACGCAGGCGTTGTCGAGGATGTACAGGCAATCATCCAGCAACTGCTGGGTCAGGGCCTCGCGGCAGGAAGGGTCGAAGGTCTGCGACAGGCGCGTCAGGGTGCTGCTCAACCACCCGCAGAACAAGGCGTTCTGCTGGCTGCTCAAGGGCGCCATGAACAGGCCGTCCAGGCGTTCCACACCCAGGCCCTGGCCGCGGAGGAAATCGGCACCGAACACCACCGCCACTTCCTGGTAGTTCTCCGGGGTGATCCAGATATTGCGGCTCTCGCCATTGAGCACATAGAGCGCGTTGTCGCTGCGATCGAAACAGAACGCCAGGGCGCCTTGCGGGGCGCTGAAATTCTGCTCGACCCGGGTGTTCATGCACTCCTCGTAGACCTCCACGCCCTCGAGGTCGAGGTAGCGCACCAGGCCATTGAAATGCCCGGGGGACATCTGCTGGTAGTGCTGCACCCAGCCGGGGGTGGCACGGATCTGTTCGGCCACATCGAAGGTGTTGAAGGCTTGGACCTGAAGCCCAGGGGACGCTGTCATCGGGGGACCTTGCGCACTCTTTTGGTGCGCTTTAGTGCTGCTGAAAGTGGATAGATGGAACGCCAAGGCTTGCCCAAGATAGTCGCCAATGCGCCGCAGGGGAAGCCTTGCCGGGATACTCCCGCTCACCTCGGAGCAGATAAAAACAATCATCGAGGTCTTTATGAACGCCCCTTTCGATCAGCTTTCCTCCTGGCTGAAAGATCACAAGATTACCGAAGTAGAGTGCGTGGTCAGTGACCTGACCGGCATTGCCCGTGGCAAGATCGCGCCCACCAACAAGTTCCTCCATGAGCGCGGCATGCGCCTGCCGGAAAGTGTCCTGCTGCAAACGGTAACCGGGGATTTTGTCGACGACGACCTGTACTACGAACTGCTCGACCCGGCGGACATCGACATGATCTGCCGCCCCGATTCGTCATCCACCTACCTCGTGCCCTGGGCCATCGAGCCCACCGCCATCGTGATCCACGACACCTTCGACAAGTTCGGCAACCCCATCGAGCTGTCGCCGCGCAACGTGCTGAAGAAGGTCCTCAAGCTGTACACCGACAAGGGCTGGCAGCCGATTGTCGCCCCGGAAATGGAGTTCTACCTGACCCAGCGCTGTGAAGACCCGGACCTGCCGCTCAAGGCGCCCCTGGGCCGGTCCGGCCGCGCGGAAAGCGGTCGCCAGTCGTTTTCCATCGATGCCGCCAACGAGTTCGACCCGCTGTTCGAAGACGTCTACGACTGGTGCGAAGCCCAGGGCCTGGACCTGGACACGCTCATCCACGAAGACGGCCCGGCGCAGATGGAAATCAATTTCCGCCATGGCGACGCCCTCGACCTGGCGGACCAGATCACCGTGTTCAAGCGCACCCTGCGCGAGGCGGCGCTCAAGCACAATGTCACTGCCACCTTCATGGCCAAGCCGGTGGCCGATGAGCCCGGCAGCGCCATGCACCTGCACCAGAGCGTGGTGGACATCGCCACCGGCAAGCCGATTTTCGTTGATGCCCAGGGCAACAAGAGCCCATTGTTCCTGCATCACATCGGCGGCCTGCAGAAGTACATCCCCAAGGTGCTGCCGATGTTCGCCCCCAACGTCAACTCGTTCCGCCGCTTCCTGCCGGACACTTCGGCCCCGGTGAACGTCGAGTGGGGTGAAGAGAACCGCACCGTGGGCCTGCGGGTGCCCACCTCCAGCGCCGATGCCATGCGGGTGGAAAACCGCCTGCCCGGTGCCGACGCCAACCCCTACCTGGCGATCGCCGCCAGCCTGCTGTGCGGTTACCTGGGCATGGTCGAGGGCGTGGAACCCAGTGCGCCGGTGGAAGGCCGAGCCTACGAGCGGCGCAACCTGCGCCTGCCGATCACCATCGAGGACGCCCTGGCGCACATGGAAGACTGCCCGACCATCGAGCAGTACCTGGGACGCAAGTTCGTCCGCGGCTATGTGGCGGTCAAGCGCGCCGAACACGAGAACTTCAAGCGCGTGATCAGCTCCTGGGAACGTGAGTTCCTGCTGCTCAGCGTCTGATTCCCCCCTGATTGTGCAACCACCGAAAACAACTCGAAGAGGTGTCGACATGCGTTTATTCAAGGCTCTGATCCCGGCTGCCCTGGCGGTACTGGGCAGCACCGCCGCCCAGGCCCAACCCAGCGTCAGCGTGTACAACTGGACCGACTACATCGGCCAGACCACCCTCGCCGACTTCCAGGGCAAGACCGGGATCAAGGTGGTCTACGACGTGTTCGACTCCAACGAGACCCTGGAGGGCAAGTTGCTGGCCGGACGCACCGGCTACGACGTGGTGGTGCCCTCCAACCATTTCCTCGCGCGCCAGGTGAAGGCCGGGGCCTTCCTCAAGCTCGACCGCTCGCAGTTGCCCAACTGGAAGAACCTCGACCCCAAGTTGCTGACCCTGCTGGAGCAGAACGACCCCGGCAACCAGTACTCGGTGCCCTACCTGTGGGGCACCAACGGCATCGGCTACAACGTCGACAAGGTCAAGCAAGTGCTGGGCATCGAACGCATCGATTCCTGGGCGGTACTGCTGGAGCCGGCGAACCTGAAGAAGCTCCAGCAGTGCGGGGTGGCGATGATGGATTCGCCGGATGAAGTGATGCCCGCGGTGCTCAACTACCTGGGCCTGAACCCCCGCAGCGAGAAACCCGAGGACTACCAGAAGGCCGAGGCCAAGCTGCTCAGCCTGCGTCCCTACATCACCTATTTCCACTCCTCCAAGTACGTCTCGGACCTGGCCAACGGTGATATCTGCATCGCCTTCGGCTACTCCGGCGATGTGTTCCAGGCCGCCAACCGGGCCAAGGAGGCGAAGAACGGGGTGAACATCGCCTACTCGATTCCCAAGGAGGGCAGCAACCTGTGGTTCGACCTGCTGGCGATTCCCGCCGATGCCAGCAACGTCAAGGAGGCCCACGCCTTTATCAACAACCTGCTGGACCCGCAGGTGATCGCCCAGGTCAGCGCCTATGTCGGCTACGCCAACCCCAACCCGGCGGCCCAGCGGTACATGGACGCCGAGCTGGTGAACAATCCCCAGGTGTATCCGCCCCAGGAGGTGCTGGACAAGCTGTATATCTCCAGCACCCCGACGCCGAACATCATGCGCCTGATGACCCGCTCCTGGAGCAAAGTGAAGTCCAAGCAATGAACCCGTCGATCTTTGCCAACACCGCCAGCGGCCATGCCCGCTCCTACTACGCCGCCTCGGCGGGCGCCCTGCCCGGCTATCCCTCGCTGTGCGGCGATCTGAACGCCGATGTCTGCGTGATCGGCGGCGGCTTCACCGGAGTCAACACCGCCATCGAGCTGGCCCGCCGCGGGTTGTCGGTGATCCTCCTGGAAGCCCGGCGCATCGGCTGGGGCGCCAGCGGCCGCAATGGCGGCCAGCTGATCCGCGGCATTGGCCATGATGTCAGCGGCTTCGCCCGTTATGTCGGCAGTGAAGGCGTGGGCTACCTGGAGCGCGCCGGCATCGAGTCGGTGCAACTGGTGGGCCAGCGCATCGCTGAACACGGCATCGACTGCGATCTGCGCTGGGGCTTCTGCGAACTGGCCAACACCCCGGCCCAATTCGCCGCCTTCCAGGCCGAGCAGGAACATTTGCTCGGCCTGGGCTATCAGCACCCGACCCGCCTGGTGGCCGCGCAGGACATGCACCAGGTGGTGGCCTCCGGGGTCTATGCCGGTGGCCTGGTGGACATGGGTTCAGGGCATCTGCACCCGCTCAAGCTGGTACTGGGCGAGGCGCGCGTGGCGGCCGCGCTGGGGGTGCGGATCTTCGAGCAGAGCCCGGTGCTGGAACTGCTGCATGGCGACACCGTGCAGGTGCGCTGCACCGCAGGCACGGTGCGCGCCGGGCGCCTGGTGCTGGCCTGCAATGCCCACCTCGACAAGCTGGAGCCACGCCTGAGCGGCAAGGTGCTGCCGGCCGGCAGTTATGTCATCGCCACCGAGCCGTTGGCGAAAGAGCGTGCTGCCCAGTTGATCCCGCAGAACCTGGCGCTGTGCGACCAGAAAGTCGGGCTCGACTACTACCGGCTCACCGTGGATCGGCGCCTGCTGTTTGGCGGGGCCTGTCATTACTCGGGGCGGGATCCTGCGGATATCGCCGCTTATATGCGGCCGAAAATGCTCAAGGTGTTTCCCCAATTGGCGGATGTGGCCATCGACTTCCAGTGGGGCGGCAAGATCGGCATCACCGCCAATCGCTTTCCCCAGGTCGGGCGCCTGCGCCAGTACCCCAATGTGTACTACGCCCAGGGCTATTCGGGGCATGGCCTCAATGTCACCCACTGGACTGCGCGACTGCTGGCCGAAGCCATCCATGCCGGGCACAGCCAGGGCCTGGATATCTTCAGTGCGGTGCCGCACATGACCTTCCCCGGCGGCCCGGCCCTGCGCGCACCGTTGCTGGCACTGGGCATGCTCTGGCATCGAATGCGCGAAGTGCTGGGTTGACGCGCCCCTTCACCGGCAAACCGGCTCCTACAACAACCGGGCAGAGGAACGATGGCTAGGCATATCGACGCTGAAGAAAATCCAGCAGCAGCTCATTGACCTGCTGCGGCTTTTCGTTCTGTATCCAGTGCCCGCAATCCGCCAGCAGGTGCTGCTCCAGATCGCTCACCCGGCTCGGCATGCGCTTGAGGGTATGGGCCTCCAGCACCCCGACCGGGTCACTGTCCCCCAGCAGAAACAGGGTCGGCTGAAGCACCTGGGCATCCGCCAGGAACTCGGTGCGCTGCCAGTTGCGCTCGAAGTTGCGATACCAGTTCAGCGCACCCCGAAAGCCACGCCCGACAAAGGTCTGCCGATAGGCCTGGAAATCCTCCGCGCTGCACCAGGTCGGCAGCTCGGCGGGTACTTGCACGCCATCGAACAACTGGGCGCTGGCTGGTTTGGGCTCCAGCAAGGCCCCCACATTGCCCATGAACAGCCGCAGGCTGGCGTCGATATCCGCATCCAGCTCGGCCTCGGCCAGCCCCGGCTGCTGGAAATAGAGGATGTAGTTGAAGTGCCCGCCATGCACCTCACCCATGATCTCGGTGGCGGGGCGTTTCGGCCGTCCGGCAAAGGGCACCGACAAGGTCACCAGGGCCGCCACCCGCTGCGGTTCCAGCAATGCCAGGTGCCAAGCCACTGGTGCGCCCCAATCGTGGCCGACCATGCACACCCGTTGTTGGCCGAAAGCATCCATGGCCTGCTGGATATCCGCACACAGGGTCAGCAGATCGTAGGCCTGCACCGCCTCGGGCGCCGAGCTGCGACCATAGCCACGCATTTCCGGAACAAACACCCGAAAGCCCGCGGCCACCAGCGCCGGCACCTGATGACGCCAGGAATGCCAGCACTCGGGAAAACCGTGCAGCAACCACACCGGCCGCCCCTGTTCGGGGCCGGCCACATGCACACTGAGCTCGATGCCGTTGACGGCCAGAACATGCTGTTGCAGGCGAATCATATGCAAGACTCCAAGGCCCATGCCGGGAGCCGAACCTAGCAGATCCCGCGCAAGCGCCCGAGCATCATTGATGCGCCGAATGATTCGCGGTAGCGGAAAGTGGCAGGGTTCAGGCCGGGGAATGGCCCTGCTGGCGAATCAGCCGCTGGGTGGCCAACACCTTCTCCAGGGCCTGTTCGGAATCCGGGTCTTGCATGGGCGCGCGAATTGCCGCCGACACCAGGCTGATCAGCTTGGCCATCACCTCGGCGTCGGTGGCCGGGCGGCCCAGGCTCATGGCCTGCATCAGCAGACGCAGTTCGGTGCCGGCCATCACCCCGGAAATCGCCTTGAGGGCGAACTGCAGGCGCACCCCCAGCTCGTTGCGCGGCAGGTCCGGCAAGGCCAGGGCGAAGGCCTTGAAGAAGCGCTCGAACACCGGCTGGTAATGCTCCTTGAGGTACTCCTGGATAAAGGGCGAGGTGTCGCTGTAGACCCGCCCGAGAAAGCGAATGAACGAACGACCTTCCAGGCCGCCATTCTCGTCGCTGCGCTCCAGACCCATGGCCGGGGCGAACAGCACCCCCAGCAGGGTTTCGCAGTCCAGCGGGCCCGAAGCCTGCTCTTCGCATTTGGCCAGCAGCTCCAGGCGCTGATCGTTGAGGGGGCCCAGGCGCTGTTGCAGCAGGGCCTTCATCAGCGAGTCCTTGTCGCCGAAGTGATAGTTCACCGCCGCCAGGTTGACCTTGGCCCGCTCGGTGATCTGACGCAGCAGCACGGCGTCGTAGCCGTACTTGATAAACAATGCCTCGGTCGCTTCCAGCAGTCGGGTCTTGGTGACATTGGGTGCACTGAGTTTCTTGGCGACCATTTAGGACTAACCTTTGCGGGGTGAAAAACTGACCGTTTGAACAGTGTTTTAAAAAAAAATTTGATTTTTTATACCTGCGAGAAGTCCTAAAAGCAAGGCCCCGGCGGACGTCTTGCGCAGCCGAAGGCCGTTTTGTGACTCGCGAGTTCCTGTGGCAAAAACCTGGAAAAAAGCCCGCAATTACCCGGTTCAGACGGCTGGCGCGCCAGGATGAACGCAGTTACTATTCAAACAAAGTTTTTAAAATAATAAATAAAACCAGAGCTTGGCGTCGCCCTGCAAAGCCCCTTGCCCCTGAGGTTCCAGGGCATGGTTTTGCTCGGGCAAGCCGTCGAGCCAGCCGGCGCAGTCGCAATGACAGAGACGAGAATCGAACAAGGTTTCATCTCCCTGCAGGGCATAGGCAAGAGCTATCGGCTGGCGGAGCAACCGCTCCATATCCTCAAGAACGTTTCCCTGTCCATAGACACCGGCCAGAGCTGCGCGATTCTTGGCGCCTCGGGCTCGGGCAAGAGCACCCTGCTGAATATCCTCGGCCTGCTGGACCTGCCCGACAGCGGCGACTACCGCTTCGCCGGCCACGATATCTTCAGCGCCAGCCCCGACCAGCTGGCGGCCATCCGCAATCGGCAGATCGGCTTCGTGTTCCAGAGTTTCAACCTGCTGCCGCGCCTGAGTGCCCTGGACAACGTCGCCCTGCCCCTGAGCTATCGCGGCGTAGCCCGCCGCGAATCCCTGGAACGGGCCCGGCACATGCTCGAGTTGGTGGGCCTGGGCCAGCGCGCCGAGCACCGCCCCGCCGACCTCTCCGGCGGCCAGCGCCAGCGCGTGGCCATAGCCCGGGCACTGGTGGGCGAACCGGCGGTGATCCTTGCCGACGAACCCACCGGCAACCTCGACAGCCATACCGCCCAGGAGATCATGGACCTGCTGCTGGCCCTCAACCGCGAGCGCCATGTGACCCTGATCATCGTCACCCACGACCCGCATATCGCCCAGCGCCTGGAGCGACAGATCCGGGTCAGCAACGGCGTGGTCCAGGAGGCGTGCCCGGCATGAGCCTTGTGGTCGAGCAAAGCGCCAGCCAGTTGCTGCACGAAGCCCTGGTGAGCCTGCGCACCCTGGGCAAGCGCTCGATCCTGGCGCTGCTGGGCATCGTCATCGGCAGCTCCTCGGTGGTGGCCCTGATCAATATCGGCCACAACGCCGCCGAGGACGCCGCGGCGATTTTCCAGGACATGGGCACCGACACCCTGGCAGTGCAGTTCCCCGATTCATCGGCGAACCGCAACCCGATGCCGCCCACCCTGGATGTACAGCAGCTGTATCAACGCCTGCCCAACCTTTTGCATATCGCCCCGGTGGCGCTGTTCAGCGGGCCGGTGGTCTATCAGGGCCGCACCAGCAACGCCAACCTGGTGGGCAGCACCGCCGACCTGGCCGCGGCCATGCGCCTGCAATTGCGCGAAGGACGCTTTCTCTCTGAATTCGACAGCGCTGAAACCTACGCCGTGGTCGGCGCGCAAGTCGCCCAGGCCCTGGGCCGGCCCAATGACCCGTTGCGCCTGGGGGAGCGGATTCGCATCAACGACTACCTGTTCCAGGTCATCGGCATTCTCCAGGAGCAACCCGCCGCGGTGCTGATCCCGGTGCAGAGCAACGAGTCGCTGTTCATCCCGCTGGAAGGCATGCGGCGGATTTCCTCGACCCCGCAGATCAGCAACTTGATCGCCCGTGCCGCGCCGGCCCAGGACATGAACTCGCTCGCCAGCGCCCTCGGCGAAGCCTTGAAGACACTGCTGCCAGGGCGCGACATCGAGGTGCAGATTCCGCAGAAAATCATCGACGGCATGACCCGCCAAAGCCGCACCTTCGGTTACCTGCTGATGGCCCTGGGCGGCATCTCCCTGGTGGGCGGCGGGGTTGGGGTGATGAACGTGATGCTGATGAACGTGGCCGAGCGGCGCAAGGAAATCGGCATCCGCATGGCCCTCGGCGCCCGGCGGCGGGATATCCGCAACCTGTTCCTCCTTGAGGCGGTGACCCTGACCGCCGTCGGCGCCTTGTCCGGGGCAGTTCTGGGCCTGGGCGCGGCCTATGTCTATGCCCGGGTTTCGGGCTGGGGGTTTTCCCTGGCCAGCGCCTCCTTGCCCCTGGGGGTCGGCAGCACCTTGCTGATCGGCCTGTTCTTCGGCCTGTACCCGGCGGTCGCGGCCTCGCGCCTGCAACCGGTGGAGGCCCTGCGCGATGAATGATCGCCAGCGTATCGCTTGCTTGCTGCTGTGCCTGCTCAGCCCTCTGAGCCAGGCCGGAGTGGACATGAACGTGGCCCGCCAGGCCTCGGCGCCGAGCCTGCGCAGCAGCCCTGAACGCAGCGTTTCATTGAATGCGCAACAGACCAGCCTGAGCCTGGCCGACGCGGTGTACCTGGGCCTGCGCAACAACCGCGGCATCCGCAGCGCCTACCTGCAGCGAGTGGCGCAGAAGTTCGACCTGCGGGTCTCGGAAGACGCCTTCAACCCCAAGCTGACCCTGGCCGGCGCCTACCAGGCCAACCGCGGCAGCAACGACGGCGTGCGCAACGCCACCCTCAACCCCACCTCCAGCCTGCTGGGGGAATACGGCACGCGGCTGAACCTGGCCTGGCGCCAGGAACTCAACGACGCCAACCGCGCCGGCTACTACCGCCGCGACGGCCTCGACCTGGCAATTATCCAGCCATTGCTCAAGGGCGCCGGCTGGGATGTGACCACCGCCCCGCTGCGCCTGGCCCGAATCAACGAGCAGGCCTATCGCCTCAACCTCAAGGCCAATGTGGCGCAGACCATCAGCGACATCATCGGCGCCTACCGCGAGCTGCTGCGGGCCCAGCAACAGCTGGCCATTGTCGAGGACGCCCTCAAGCGCGCCAATGCCCTGCTCCAGGTCAACCGGGCGCTGATCGGTGCCGGGCGCATGGCCGAGTTCGAAATCGTGCAGACCGAAGCCGATATCGCCAGCCAGGAACTGGGGGTGGAGGAAGCGCGCAACCAGGTGGACATCAACCGCCTGAGCCTGTTGCGCCTGCTGGCCCTGGACCTCTCGACCCGAATCCGCGCCAGCGACGGCCTGGACGCCGCACGCATCAGCATCCAGCGCGAAGATGCCTTGCGCCTGGCGCAGATCCAGCAACCCAACTACCTGGCCACCCTGCTGGGCAGCCAGCAGGCCGACCTCAACCTGGTGATTGCCAAGGACCAGGGCCGCTGGGACGTGTCCCTGGTGGCCGGGGCCAACCAGGTGCGCAACCGCTACGACAATGACAGCGGCAACGGTGCCGGGCGTACCTGGGACAGCTACGCCGGGGTCCAGGTGCAGATCCCCATCGGCGACCTGGCCACCCGCCAGGCGGAAGTCCATGCCCGGGTCGATGTGGAGAAACAGGAACTGGTGCTGGCCGACGCCCGCCAGGCCCTGGAGCGCGATGTCGACGACGTGGTGCGCGACCTTGGCACCCGCTGGCGGCAGTACGAAATTGCCCAGCGCGCCGTGGACCTGTCCCGGCGCAAGCTGGATATCGAACGGGAAAAACTCAGTGCCGGACGCTCCAGCAACTTCCAGGTGCTGAGTTACGAAGCCGATCTGCGCAACAGCGAAAACGCTCGCCTCAATGCACTGATCGCCTACCTCAACGCCCAGACCCAGCTGGATCTGACCCTGGGCACCACCTTGGAGACCTGGGACATTGCGCTCAACGACTACTGATGCAAAGCCCTGGCGCCAGCGTGGGCTGCAGGCCGCCGTGGCCGTGGCGGTGCTGGGCGGCGTCGCCCTGGTGGGTTACCGCGCGCCGCCCCAGAGCACCGGCGAACAAGGACGCTGGATCGAGGTGCGGCAGGCACCGCTGATCCACCAGATTGGCCTGGTGGGCAAGATCGAACCGCAGAGCACCATCAGCCTGACCGCGCCGTTCGACGGCAATGTACTGGCCAACCTGGTGGAACAGGGGCAACGGGTCGAGGCCGGCCAGGTGCTGCTGAAAATGGACCCCAGCCTGATCGAGATCCAGCTGCGCGAGGCCCTGTCCAACCAGCTCAAGGCGCGCCGCGCGGTGCAGGACCTGCAGGACTGGAACAACAGCGCCCAGGTCGCCCGCGCCCGGCGCACCCTGCGCAGCTCGCAGATGGCGGTGAACAACTCCGAGCGCAAGCTCGGCGAAAGCCAGAACCTGTTCAGCCGCGGGATCATTCCGCGCAATGAACTGGACGACCTGGGCCAACTGCTGCAAAGCCAGCGCCTGGACTTGGCGGCGGCCGAAGGCGAGTTGCAACAGGCCCTGGCCCAGGGCAAGGGCGAATACCGGCAGATTGCCGAAATGGAACTGACCAACGCCACGGTCAAGTACGAGGCCCTGCGCAAGCTGCTGGAGGGCAAGGATGTGGTCGCGCCCTTCACCGGCATAGTGGTACCGGCACCGGGCCTGAGCCTGGCCAGCAATAGCGCCGGCGCCAGCGTCGGCCCGGTGCAGGCCGGGGCCAAGGTTGGCCAGGGCCAGGCACTGTTCGGCCTGGCCAACATCGAGCAGTTGAAGATCGTCAGCAAGGTTTCCGAACTGGACATCAACCAGTTGCACCAGGGCCAGAGCGTGGAGATTCTGGGAGACGGCTTCGATGGCGAACGCTTGAGCGGCGTGGTCGATATCGTCAGCAGCCTGGCCCTGCCCGGCGATGCCAGCAGCGCCAGCGCGCAGTTCCCGGTGAGCCTGTCGATTCCCAAGCTCAGCCGCGAGCAGCTGCAACGGGTGCGCCTGGGCATGAGCGCGCGGCTGACCATCATCACCTACCGCAACGACCAGGCCCTGGTGGTGCCGCCAAGCGCCCTGCAGCGCGAGGCCGAGGGCATGAGCGTGGAATACCGCCAAGCGCCCGAGCAGCCCGCCAAACGGCTGCCGGTGAGCGTCGGCCAATCCACCCCGGAGGGGGTGGAAGTGTTCGGCCTGCAACCCGGCCAGGTACGGGTGAAGCAGTAGGAGCAGTTGCAAGCTTCAAGCTGCAAGTTGTGGGTTTCAAGCTTGTAGCTTGCCGCTTGCCGCTTTGCTGCTTCAGCGCAGGGCGCGGCGCAGCACCTTGCCCACTGTGGTCTTGGGCAGTTCCTCGGTGCGGAACTCCACATAGCGCGGCACCTTGTACCCGGTGAGGTACTCGCGGCAGTGGGCCAGCAACTGCTCCTGGGTCAGGCTCGGGTCCTTGCGCACCACGAAGATCTTCACCTTCTCGCCGCTGACCCCATCCTCGACGCCGATCGCCGCCACTTCCGCCACCCCCGGGTGCAGGGCCACCACGTCCTCGATCTCATTGGGGTACACGTTGAAACCCGACACCAGGATCATGTCCTTCTTGCGGTCCACCAGGCGGATGAAACCCTGCTCGTTCATCACCCCGATATCCCCGGTAGACAACCAGCCGTGGCGGTCCAGGACCTTGGCGGTTTCCTCCGGGCGCTGCCAGTAGCCCTTCATCACCTGCGGGCCGCGCACCTGCAATTCGCCCTCCTCGCCCAGCTCCGCCAGTTCGCCGTCCTCGCGCACGAAACGCACCCAGGTCGAAGGCAGTGGCACACCGATGGTGCCAGTGAAATCGCCCTCACGCATGCGGGCGATATCGATCGGGCTGATGCTCACCACCGGCGAGCATTCGGTCAGGCCGTAGCCTTCGATGATCGGCACCCCGGTGACCTCTTTCCAGCGCCGGGCCACCGCGGTGTGGGTGGCCATGCCGCCGGCGATCGCCAGCTTCAGGTCGGAGAAGTCGCGGCCGCGGAATTCCTCGTTCTCCAGCAGGCCGTTGAACAGGGTGTTGACCCCGACAATGCCGCTGAACTTTTCCTTGCGCAGGATCATCTGCACCCGCTTCACGTCCCGCGGGTTGGCAATCAGGATATTGCGCCCGCCCAGGCACATGAACATCAGGCAGTTCACCGTCAGCGACAGCACGTGGTACAGCGGCAACAGGGTGACGTTGGTTTCCTGCTGGTTCTCGTCCAGCTGGTCGCCGACCCAGGCCTTGGCCTGCATCAGGTTGGCGAGGATATTGCGGTGGGTGAGCATGGCGCCCTTGGCATCGCCGGTGGTGCCACCGGTGTATTGCAGGAAGGCGATATCGTCCTGCTTGAGGTCCACCGGCCGGTGTTCCAACACCCCGGCCAGCTTCATCATCGCCGGGAAGCGAATCGCCCCCGGCAGGTTGAACTTGGGAATCTGCTTCTGCACATGGCGCAGCACGAAGTTCAAGGCCGCGCCCTTGAAGGTGCCCACCAGGTCGCCGATGGAGGCCACCACGATGTTCTTCAACTGGCTGCCCGGCAGCGCCTGCTCCAGGGTGTGGGCGAAGTTCTCGAAGATCACCACGGTCTCGGCGCCACTGTCCTTGAGCAGGTGCCGCAGTTCATGAGCGGTGTACAGGGGGTTGACGTTGACCACCACGGCCCCCACCAACAAGGTGCCGAACAGGCAGATCGGGTACTGCAGGCTGTTGGGCATCATCAGCGCCACCCGGTCGCCCTTCTTCACCCCCTTCGATTGCAGCCAGGCGGCGAAGGCCAGTACCCGTTTCTCCCAGAGGTCGTAGCCCATCTCGGTGCCGATACTCACATAGGCCACCCGCTGGCGGTACTTGTCCACGTGTTCGAGGAACACCTCGCGCAGGGACGGATAGCGGTCGATCTCGGCCTCGATATCGCTGGGCACCCCCGGCAGGTAGGCATTCAGCCAGATACGCTCGGCAGGTTGCAGGCTCACGACACTCATTGGCAGTCTCCTTGTTGTTTTATTTTTCGACGATGGCGGTGATGCCCAGCCCGCCTGCTGCACACACGGAAATCAAGCCGCGACCGCCACCGCGCTCATGGATCGCCTTGGCCAGCGCCGCCAGCAAGCGGCCACCGGTGGCGGCGAAGGGATGGCCGCAGCCCAGGGAGCCGCCGTTGACATTGAGCTTGGCCCGATCGATGGCCCCCAAGGCCCCATCGAGGCCCAGCTGGTCACGGCAGTAGTCTGGGTCTTCCCAGGCCTTGAGGGTGCACAGCACCTGGGCGGCGAAGGCTTCGTGGATCTCGTAGAAGTCGAAATCCCCCAGGCCCAGGCCCTCGCGCGCAAGCATCCGCGGCACCGCGTAGGCCGGGGCCATCAGCAGGCCCTCGGTGCCGTCGACAAAGTTCACCGCGGCGGTCTCGCCGGTGCGCAGGTAGGCCAGCACCGGCAAGTTGCGCGCCGCCGCCCAGTCTTCGCTGGCCAGCAGCACCACCGAGGCGCCATCGGTCAGGGGCGTCGAGTTGCCGGCACTGAGGCTGCCGTTGTGGCGGTCGTAGGCCGGGCTCAGGCCAGCGAGTTTCTCCAGGCTGGCATCGGCGCGCAGGTTGTTGTCGCGCTTGAGGCCACGGTAAGGGGTCATCAGGTCATCGAAGAAGCCGCGCTGGTAGGCCGCATCGAGACGCTGGTGGCTGGCCAGGGCCAGCTCGTCCTGGGCTAGGCGCTTGATCTGCCAACGCTTGGCCATTTCTTCGCAGTGCTCGCCCATCGACAGGCCGGTGCGCGGCTCGCCATTGCGCGGCAGCAGCGGCTTGAAAAACATCCCCGGGCGCACCTTGAGCAGGCTGCGCAGCTTGTTGCCGGTGCCCTTGGCCCGATTGGCCTGGAGCAAGGTGCGGCGCAGGCCTTCATTGATGCCAATCGGTGCATCGGAGGTGGTGTCGGCGCCGCCGGCAATGCCCACTTCGATCTGCCCCAGGGCGATCTTGTTGGCCACCAGCAACGCCGCTTCCAGCCCGGTGCCACAGGCCTGTTGCAGGTCATAGGCCGGGGTCTGCGGCGACAGCGTGGTGGACAGCAGGCTTTCCCGGGCCAGGTTGAAATCCCGGGAATGCTTGATCACCGCCCCCGCGGCGAACTCCCCCAAGCGCTCGCCAGCCAGGTCGAAGCGGTCCACCAGGCCCTGCAGGGCCGCCACCAGCAAATCCTGGTTACTGTCATGGGCATACAGAGTGTTGGAACGGGCGAACGGAATCCGATTGCCGCCAATGATCGCCACCCGGCGCACCGGCGCCGGATTGAAACTGTACTCAGCCATCAAGGCTCCCCCCAGATAAATAGACCGCGCATATGGGGCTTGTCCCCGGCGTTGTTGCGCACTTCGAACTCACGCCGCGGGCCATCGGGCACACGGCTCCACAGGGTCACCGCGGCCGGCAGCAGGATCGGCAGCTTGAACTCGCAGTCCAGCTCCGCCGCGGCCAGCGCATGGGGTGGCTGCTGCGCCGCCAGGGCCCGGCCCAGGGTCCACATGCCATGGGCGATGGGCCGGCGGAAACCGAACAACCGGGCACCGAGCCAGGAGGTGTGGATCGGGTTGAAATCGCCGCTGACCTGGGCGAAGCGCCGCCCCAGGTCGCCCCCCAGGTTCCAGCGCTGGGTGCGGATCAGGCTTTCCTCCTGCAACGCCAAGGCGCCGCTCCAGGGCTCGCCCACCGGCTCATTCACCCCGCGTCGCAGGTACAGGCTGTCGCCCTCCCAGACCAGCCCGCCGCCACTGTAGGCCCGGGTGGCGATGGACAGCGCCTGGCCCTTGGGGTGAGCCAGCCAGCGCTCGGCGAACACCTCCAGGCGCAGGGCCTGGCCTTCCTCCAGGGGCTGGTACTGGCGAATGCGATTGGCCAGGTGGACCATGCCGCTGGCCGGATAGGGAAAGCTGCGGGCGGTGAGCAGCAGCAAATGCAAGGGAAACGCCAGGGTATGGGGAAACGCCAGCGGCACCCCGTGCTCACGGCGAAAACCGCAGGCCTGGGCATAGCGGGCAATCTGCTCGCCAACCAGCTCCACCGCCGGGCGCACCAGGCGTTCGACGGGCAGCCTGGGCGCGGCCTCGAGCTTGGGCTTGCGCAGGCTGCGGATACCTTCGTAGAGCAACTGGTGGCGGCTCGGTGGCGGCTCGATGATGCGGATCGCGGTCTCTGTGCTCATGCTTCAGGCCCCCAGCAGGCTTTGCCCGCACACACGCACCACCTGCCCATTGACCCCGCCGGAACCCGGGTGGGCCAGCCAGGCGATGGTTTCCGCCACATCCACGGCTTGCCCGCCCTGGTTCATGGAGTTCATGCGGCGTCCGGCCTCGCGGATCAGCAGCGGGATCTTCGCGGTCATCTGGGTTTCGATAAAACCCGGGGCCACGCCATTCACCGTGACCTGCTGGCGCGCCGCCAGGGGCGCCAGGCTCTGCACCAGGCCGATGACCCCGGCCTTGGAGGTGGCGTAGTTGCTTTGCCCAAGGTTGCCGGCAATGCCGGAGATCGACGACACGCACACGATGCGCCCGCCGGGGTTCAGGCCCTGGCCTTCGAGCAGCGCCTGACTGAGCAGCAGCGGCGCCTCCAGGTTCACCGCCATGACCTTGCGCCAGGCCGCCTCGGTCATCTTCGCCAGGGTCTTGTCCTGGGTGATGCCGGCGTTGTGCACGACGATATCGAAGGCCCCCTGCTCGCCGACAAAGGCCAGCAGGCGTTGCCCGGCATCGGCGGCGGTGATGTCCAGGGCCAGGGCACTGCCCTTGAGCCCTGCTGCGGCCTGTTGCAGTTCGGCTTCGACCTGGGGAATGTCCAGGCACACCACCTGGGCACCCTCGCGGGCCAGCACCTTGGCAATCGCCAGGCCGATGCCGCGGCAAGCCCCGGTGACCAGGGCCCGGCGGCCCTGCAGCGGCAGCTGCCAGTCGACCTGGGTCAGCACATCCCGCGATTCCGCAATGCGCACCACCTGGCCCGAGACATAGGCCGAGCGCCGCGACAGGAAGAACCGCAGGCTGCTGTCCAGCTCGGCCTCGGCCCCCGGTTCGACATAAATCAGCTGCGCGGTGATGGCCCGGCGCAGCTCCTTGCCCAGGGAGCGCACGAAGCCTTCCAAAGCCCGTTGCGCCACCGCCTGGGGCAGTTCCTTGCAGTGTTCCGGCGGCGTGCCCAGCACCAGGACCCGACCGTGGGCGCTCAGGCGTCGCACATTGGCATGAAAGAAGCGGTACAGCTCGTCGAGCTGGGCGATATCCGCCAGGCCGCTGGCATCGAACACCAGGCCCTGGACCTTGACCGTGGACGGTGCATTGATGCTCGCGGCCTGGGCCGCCACGGTGTCGGTGGCGGCGAAGATCCGTTGCAGCTCGCCCAGCAAACGCCCCCCCGGGGCGGCGGCGAGCACCACCGGGTTGCACAGGTTGCCGCCCTGCCCCTCGCGGTGCCGTTGCAGCGGCACGGGTTGCGGCAGGCCGGTGCGCTGGGCCAGCCAGCGCCCCCAGCCGGAGTTGACGAAGGAAAGATAACCGTCAGACATAAAGTGATCCCGATCAGTAGCCGTGGAAGGTCAATAGGCCGAATCGCTGGCCAGCGCCGCGTCTTCGCTGCTGGCGTTGCGTTTGCGCGCGCTCGGTTTTGCGCCTTGCTCGAAGTGCGCCTGACGCTGTTGCAGGGCCTCCAGCAAGCCGAAGTCCTGGGGGAAGTCGTCGACCTGGATCGCGTGGTCGCCGTATTCCACATAGCGCCCCAGCAGCTCGTCCTCGTCGTGGCTGATCAGTTGCAGCTCCAGGGCCTTGGCCCGCCAGACCACGAAGGCCTCCCGCGAAATCGGCAACGGCGCGAGGATGCCCTGCTTGATCGCCGGCTTGAGCCGCGCCTCGATCAGCTCCACCGCAGGCTGCAGGCGGAACGCCAGTTCGCCGTAGGCCAGCTTGTCGATATCCGGTTGCGGCATGTAGGAATCCCCCAGCAGGCGGTCACGGGTCGCGCCCGGGGTCTGTACCAGCTCGGCGACCTCGGCCAGCAGGCGATCACTGGGTTTGCGCAAGGCAATGCCCAAGGGGAAGCTCAGGCCACGAATGATTCGCGCCGCGGCCTTCGAGGGGTAGTTGTCCAGCACCTCGGCCAGGGCTTCGTGGGCCCGCAGCAAGGCATCCTGGGCCGCCCAATGCACCAGCGGCAGGTCGGCCTGGGGCCGGCCATCGTCCTCGAAGCGCTTCAACACGCAGGACAGGATGTACAGCTGGGAAAGAATGTCGCCCAGGCGCCCGGTGATGCTTTCCTTGCGCTTGAGGGCCCCGCCCAGCACCCCCATGGAGATGTCCGAAGCCAGGGCCAGCACCACCGACAGACGCTGAATCTGCTGGTAGTAAGGCGCCAGGGCGCGGTCGGTGCCGGCCGGGGCCTTGAGCAGGCGGCCGCCGGTGAAACCGTGCACCGCCGCACGCACGGTGTTGGCCAAGACAAAGCTGATATGCCCGAACATCGCGCTGTCGAAATCCTCCAGGCCCTTGCGCCCGGTATCCCGCGCCGCTTCCATTTCGCGGAACACATAGGGATGGCAACGGATCAGCCCCTGGCCGTAGATGATCAGGCAGCGGGTCATGATGTTCGCGCCTTCCACGGTGATGGCGATCGGGCTTTGCTGGTAGGCCCGGGCCAGGAAGTTGTTGGGGCCCATGCAGATGCCCTTGCCAGCCACTATGTCCATGCCGTCGTTGACGATGATCCGCGCCCGCTCGGTGACGTGGTACTTGGCGATGGCCGAGATCACCGAGGGTTTCTCGCCGGCATCCAGGGCCGCCACCGACACCTTGCGCACCGCATCACAGGCGTACAGGTGCCCGGCCATGCGTGCCAGTGGCGCCTGCACCCCTTCGAACTTGCCGATCGGCAGGCCGAACTGCTTGCGCATCGCCGCATAGGCGGTGGTGCCGCGCACCGCCACCTTGCCCAGGCCGACGTTGGACGACGGCAGGGAAATAGCCCGCCCGGCGGCCAGGCATTCCATCAGCATGCGCCAGCCATTGCCCACCTGGGCCGCGCCGCCGATCACCCATTCCAGGGGAATGAACACATCCTTGCCCGTGGTCGGGCCGTTCTGGAACACCGCGTTCAGCGGCCAGTGACGGCGCCCGGTATTAACCCCGGGATGGCTGGTGGGGATCAGCGCGCAGGTGATGCCCAGGCTGCCCCGGGTGCCCAGCAGGCCGTCCGGGTCTTCGGCGCGAAAGGCCAGGCCGAGCACCGTGGCGATCGGCCCGAGGGTGATGTAGCGCTTGTCCCAGGTGACCCGGAAGCCCAGCACTTCCTGGCCCTCGAACTGGCCCTTGCAGACGATTCCGGTGTCCGGAATGGCCCCGGCGTCGGAGCCGGCATAGGGGCTGGTCAGGGCAAAGCACGGGACGTCTTCGCCCCGGGCCAGGCGCGGCAGGTAGTGCTGGCGCTGGGCTTCAGTGCCGTAGTGCAGCAAGAGCTCGGCCGGCCCCAGGGAGTTGGGCACCATCACCGAGATCGCTGCCACCGAGCAACGGGTGGACAGCTTCATCACCACCTGGGAATGGGCGTAGTGGGAGAAGCCTTTGCCGCCGTATTGCTTGGGAATGATCATGCCCAGGAAGCCGGCGTCCTTGGTGTACTGCCAGGCCTTGGGCGACAGGTCCTGCCAGACCTGGGTGGTTTCCCAGTCATTGGCCATGTCGCACAGGGTTTCCACTTCGTTGTCCATGAAGGCCTGCTCTTCGGCGCTGAGACGGGCCGGCGCGGCCTCCAGCAGGCGTTTCCATTGCGGCTTGCCGCTGAACAGCTCGGCGTCCCACCAGACGGTGCCGGACTCGATGGCGGCACGCTCGGTATCGGACATGGCCGGCATGATCTTGCGAAACATGGCCAGGGCGCGGCGGCTCAGCAGCGCGCGGCGCAGCGGCTTGAGGCTCAGCAGCGCGGCCGGCGCCAGCACCAGCAGGCCGCCCAGGGTCAGGCCCAGGTTGCCCGTCAGATTGAACAGATAGCCCACCGCCAGCCAGACCAGGCCAGCCCCCAGCCACAGGGTCGCGGCGGCTTGTCGATAGGCCAGCACCAAGGCTGCGGCGATTCCCAGCAATAACCAGACAATCATGGAAAACCTCTCTTGTTCTAACCAGGCGAACACTTGGAGCCCGGGCGTTGTGCCGGCCCCTCGAAGCTCACCCTACAAAGGAAGCAAGCGCGTTTCAAATTTATTTTTGAAATATTTTTTTAACCGATTTAAACAAAGCACAACGGCTGAACACAGTCAGCCAGGGGTCATCCAGAGCAATAGGTTGCAGCGAAAATGCAGGTCTCGGACCGGGCTACGGCAATACAGGACAAGCGTCCCGCACCGCCGCGCACCCAAGCCACGACACCACGTGAATCAGAAGTGATAGGTCGCCGACAGGCTCACTACCTCACCCGAGGCCTCGACCTTGCCATCCAGGCGAGAGCCGCCAAGACGGTCCTGGTTCTGGGTCTTGATCCGCGCTTCCTTGACAAACTGCCGTGAGTAAGCGCCGTCGATGGTCAGCCCCGGAACAGCCTTGATGTCATAGCCAAAGCCCAGCGAGGTGAACCAGCGATCATTGTCCGGAATCCGCGGGTCACGGGTCGATCCACGGGTCGGCGTCTGGTCGAAAGCCACACCGGCACGCAGTGTCAGCTGGTCGGTGAAACGGTAATCGCCACCCACCGAATACATCATCGAGTCTTTGTATTTGTAGGGGATCGAAACGATGGTGTTGCCATCGGACTTGAGGGTCAGGTCCTTGAACGACGACCACTGGGTCCACAGTGCGCTGACACCGAGGGTGAAGCGATCGTTGAACACGTGTACCCAGTCGATAGCGGCGCTGGCTGGAACATCCAGCTGAGCCGAAGCATTGGCGCCATCAGGGAACAGCTTGAGCCCTGGATAAGCGATTTCCACCAGGGATGGGCCTGAAGAGGAATCGGTGTAGGACCGTCCTAGCGCGTCGGCACGAATACTGTATTTACCCTCCAGCTTGTTCTTGATCTTGGCGTGATAGTTCACCCCCAGGGTGTCCTGTTCGGTGGGTTTCCAGGTCACCCCGGTGAACCAGCCGACGGAAGTGTTATCCACCTTGACCCGTATCAGGTTGGACCCCACACCTGAAGGCGCACCCGGCAACAGGGAAACCCCCGCGGCGCCACTCAAGTTGAGGTTCTGACTGACAAAGCCGTTGGTGTGCTGAAGGATCGCGCCCAGACCGAGGGCGAATTGATCGTTGACCTTGAACGAAAAGGAGCCAGAGACCCCTGAGGTTTCGATCTTGGTGTCCACCGCAAAATCCTGGCCTTTCCAGCCATTGTCCCAGGTGCTGCGCATGCCCATGGGCACCACCTGGCTCAGGCCAAAGGCAAAACGATCATTGATTGGCATGACCAAGAAACCGGTCGGCAACCAGGCGGTGAAGCCACCTTCGCCACCATTGCCTTCAAGTGGGGTCTGGGCGAAAGGATCGTCGATCGGAGAACTGGAAGCCGGATTGCCTTGATAATCGTAGGCACTGCCCTTGTATTTGAGCTTGATCCGCGCGTAGTCGACGGTCATCTGTGCCACGTTTTGATCGATGAACGCCATTCCCGCCGGGTTGTTGTAGGCCGCACTGGGATCATTCTTGAACAGCGAGCCCCCACCGAATGCCCGGCCCCAGCCTGGGGTACCAAAGGTCGGAGTAGTGAAGCCACCCGCTTGCACCGAGCTGGAACCGATCAAGCCACCCAGTACAGCCAGACCGATGACCGTCTGGATTTTTTGTTTCTTATTATTCATGCCCCACTCCTTATTATTATCGACCGCGATCGGCCATCACCGATCCAGGGTGCTGCAACAGGCGCCCCTGACGAGGCGCCTGTTTTTTTCAGCAAGTGATCAACAGGCTGAAATCACATCAACTTCATGGAGTCACGGTGAAAGCCGGGCTTGGGTTGACGCTCAGAGCAGTGATCTTGCAGCTGCCGACGGTTTGCGCCGAAGGAATGCTCAGGGTGTTGGTGGCGTTGTTCCAGGTGGCGTTGATGGTCACCGGAGTGGCGCTGCAGTTGGAGACGATCTTGAAGCTGACGCCGGTGACAGTGCCGCCGGTGGCGCTGGTGGCGGTCAGGGTCCAAGGCAGGTTCTGCAGCACTGGCACGCTGCACAGCGAGTTGCTGCCGCTGACGGTGGCGCCGGTGATCGAGGCGTTGGCACCGTTGGCGGCCACAGTACCGGTGAAGGTGATGTTGCAGTTCACCGGAATGCCGAACGAAGCTGGCGAAGTCACAGCGATGGTGCCCGGAGCCGAGAAGGTAGCCCCGGCAGGAGCGATGGTAGCGGCGTTGGCCATCGACGCGGCGCCGAGGCAGATGGCGAAGGAAGCTACGGATACCAGAGTCTTGATGCTTTGCATTGTTGTTTTCCTCAAGATTTAGGCAACAGGCAGTTGCCAGGGGGTTATCAGCCTTGCCAGGGGTGTCGATGACGCCATCGGCGCTCCGGCTTGACCGAATTCGGTACTGGAGCGCGCTACGGCGAGATCGACCCGGCTTGAACCACCACGGCTTGCGGATTCGATTGTTTGTTCATCAGCGTCCCTCCATGGAATCGGTTGTTTCAGGGCGCGACCCGGAAGGTCGGTGGCATCTGGATCGATACGGTCTTGATGGTGCAGCCACCGTCGAGGGCGACCTGGGCCGCCTCGAGTTTGCCAGTGCGGTTGTTCCAGCTGCCCTCGGCGGTGCTCGGGCCGCACTCGCCGCCCACCAGAGGGGCGTGCACGGTGACCCGGATGCCGGACATGGCGCCGCTGCTTTCATCCTTGGCAATCAGCTTCCAGGGCAGGTGCGTGGCTTCCACCTGGCCGCACTTGAGGCCACCGCTGAAATCCACCTTGTCAACGCTGGCGAAACTGCCGTCAGGGCTGACCTTGCCGCTGACCTGGATGGTGCAGTCGGCATTGATGATGCTCTTGGCAAAACTGATGGGGCCCTTGGCGCTGAACTCGGTATTGGCCGGCTCGATGCGCGCGGCCTCGGCGGCGCCGAGCAGCGACACCCCCACCAGGACCACGAACAGACGTGCAGCAAACAGAGGTGAAATAGACATCCGTGATTTCCTTGCAGTTGCTTATTGTTGTTGTCGGTCAACTTGGCTTAAGGACTTCGGTCTTGCCTGGCCCACCCTTCAAGCCAGGCGAATTGCGGGCGAACGCCGGCAGTTCACCAACACTTGAAGGGGTGAGCGGTACAACTAAAGAGCGCTGGATCAGTCGCTATGGTTGAAGCCGTATTGCTTGAGCAATTCGCTGCGCTTGGCCGGGTGCATATTGGCCAGCCGCACATCCCCCGAGTAATGCGCCAGCACCCGGTGGTCCATCAGCCGGCGCCAGAGGAACGGCACATAGGCCCAGACGATCATGGTGGCGTAGCCATATGGCAGTTGCGGCGACTCGTCGAAATGACGCAGGGCCTGGTAGGAACGGGTTGGGTTGGCGTGGTGGTCCGAATGCCGTTGCAGCTGGAACAGGAAGATGTTGGTGACGATTCGGTTGCTGTTCCACGAATGGCGCGGCGAGCAGCGTTCGTAGCGGCCATTGGGCTGTTTCTGCCGCAGCAGGCCGTAGTGCTCGACATAGTTCACCACTTCCAGCAGCGAGAAGCCGTAGATGCCCTGGATCAGCAGGAAGGGAATCACTGCCGCCCCGAGCCAGGCGATCAGCACGCCCCAGAGCACCACGCTGTACATCCAGGAACTGAGTACCGCGTTCTTCCAGTGCAGGGTCGGCAGGCCGAGCTTGTGCAAGCGCTCGCTTTCCAGGTGCCAGGCCGAGCGCAGGCTGAACCACACGGTGCGCGGCAGGAAGCTCCAGAAGGATTCACCCAGGCGCGAGCTGGCCGGATCTTCCGGGGTCGCGACCCGCACATGGTGCCCGCGGTTGTGCTCGACGAAGAAGTGCCCGTAGAAGGTCGAGGCCAGGGACAGCTTGGCCAGGAACTTGGCCATGCCGCGATTCTTGTGCCCCAGCTCATGGGCGATGTTGATCGCGATACCGGTGGCGGCACCGGTCGACATGGCCATGCCCAGGTAAGTGAACCAGCCCACGCTGCCATGCAATTGTGAACGCTCGGTGAGGAACCCGGCGAAACTTGCCAGGCCGCCCTGCAGGTGCCACTGCTCGCTCAGTTGCAACAGGCCGCCGGCCCTGATCCAGTCCACCCCGGAGATCGCCATCCAGGCGGTGACCACCAGGGACAGCACCGAGAACAGGGCGCAGGTGTAGACGATAAAGCGGTAGTAGGGTTGTTTTTCCAGGTCGGGGACGGCTGATTCAGGCGGGTTGTTGGTGTCCTCACCAATCAGCCCGTCAATCAGCGGGATCAGGCCGAAGATTACCACCACCCCGCTCCACCAGAACACCTGGACGCCGGTGGTCAGGGCGAACATCCCGGCCAGCAATGGGGTGATCATGGGCAAGGTGCCGAGCCACCACAGGTGACGCTTGCCATCGGTCCAGACGCCAGGTGCTGCCACGGAAAGATTCATGGCAGCCTCCGCAGGAAGACTGTCGACATCGGTGCTATAAAGGACAGCGCCACGGCCCGGGGCCGAGCGCGAACAGGGGAAAAAACAAAAGCGTGAAATGGCGTTATTTTCATTATTTTAACCGCTCAAATGCACTTTCAAAAAAAACATTCAAAACATTTTTTTAAAAAAATAGCTCGGGTTCGTTAGCTCGTCAACTATTTTTTCGGCCTGTTTCGAATGTCGCCTGTAAAGCCTTTACCACTGCTGCCAGAGTCGCCTCGACGACGGTCAGAACCGCCTTCGCTTGCCCCTCTAGCTTGCTCTTGAAGCCGCGAACGGCGGGCGCAGCACCACCGCGCTGCGTTGTGGCGCGGCCTGCTCGGCCACCTGCTGGACCATGGCCACCACCCGCTCGACTGCGCTGATGGGCAGCATGTGCCCACGCCCGGGCACTATCTCCAGCATCAGCCCCGGCACCTTGCCGAGCATGGCCTGGCCGTGGCGGCGATAACTGAGTACCGGGTCTGCCGAGCCATAGATCAGCCCCACCGGCAACTTCAGGCTGGGGTAATGCTTGACCATCTCGGGCAAGGCGCGATTGACCACGGCAATCTCGCTGGAAGCGTTGTAGAAGTTGTTCGAGCGCATGCCCAGCAGGCCGCCGCCGCGTTCGGCGAAATCCTCGGGCACCGGGTCCGGGGCGAACACCGCCTTGACCAAGCCGCGCCGGCCGAGCATGGCCATGGGCGCCGCCAGGGTCAGGGACATCCAGCGCCGCAGCAGGCCCGGCCGCACTCCCAAGGACAGGAACACCAGGGGCAGCATGCGTTGCGGGTGAGTCAGGGGCGCCACCAGCACCAGCCCGGACACCGACTGCGGATGGTCCAGGGCCAGGGACAGTGCAACCGCGCCCCCCAGGGAATGCCCCAGCACCAGCGGCTGGCCCAGGTCCAGGGTGCGAATGAACTTCGCCACCAGGGCGGCCTGGGCCGGCAGGTCGGCGGCCGCGCCCCGGGCCCGGGTGGAGTAGCCGGAGCCGGGGCGATCGAGGCTGATCACCCGAAACCGCTCCTTCAATTGCGGAGCCAGGGAATGGGTCAGGTTGCGGGCGCAGCCAGACAAGCCGTGGATCATCAGCAGCACCGGCCCACGCCCTTCATCGGTGTAATGCAGGCGTTCGCCCGCCACTTCGAGGAAGCGGCCATTGATCGGCACCTGCCGCTCGATCTGCCGATTGATGCGCACACTGATCAACCAGAGCACCAGGCTGACCCCCAGGAATACCGCCGCCGCTACCAGCCACTGCATAACCCGCCCCCCACGCTCCCTGCGCCCGGCTTCGGGATCGGGATGATCCGTGGCCGTGGCCGTCGCCGTCGCCTTGGTCTGCTGCCGCCGGTGGCGCCTCATCCAGAGCGCAGATGAGCCCGCAAGATCCACAGGTGGACGACGCAGGTGACATTTCCAGGTGATTTATTTAAATTAATTTTTAAAACATTATTTTAAATTGTGCAATCCTGAGATTTCACCCACCGACGAAAGTCAGCCCAGCGTCACCACAATCGAGGTACACACCATGAATGCGTACTCGCCACCCGACGACCCCGAAGTCGTCGACATTGCCATCATCGGCGCCGGCTTTGCCGGGCTGTGCATGGCGATCAAGCTCAAGCAAGCCGGAATCACGGATTTCTTCGTCGCCGAACAGGCTCCCTCCCTGGGGGGCACCTGGCGCGACAACCACTACCCCGGCTGCGCCTGCGATGTGCAATCCCACGTCTACTCCTTCTCCTTCGCCCCCAACCCGAACTGGACCCGGCAGTTCGCGCCACAGCCGGAAATTCGCGACTACCTGGAAAACTGCGCCCGGGATTTCGCCCTGCAGCCCTTCCTGCGGTTCAACATGGGCCTTGAACAGGCGCAGTTCGATGAAGCCCGCGAGTGCTGGCAACTGCGGTTCAGCAACGGTCGCCAAGTCAGGGCGCGGGTGCTGGTGTCCGGCATGGGCGGCCTGTCGCGCCCGGCAATCCCGGATATTCCCGGGCTGGAGTCCTTTACCGGCCAGCGCTTCCATTCCCAGCACTGGAACCATCGCTACAACCTGCAAGGCAAGCGCGTGGCGGTGATCGGCACCGGCGCCAGTGCGATCCAGTTCGTGCCCAAGATCGCCCCGCGAGTGGCCCAACTGAAACTCTTCCAGCGCACCCCGCCGTGGATCATGCCCAAGCCCGACCGCCCGCTCAGCGCCGCGGAGCGCTGGGCCTTCAAGCACCTGCCGTTCACCCAGCGACTGATGCGCTCGGCCCTGTACTGGGCCCTGGAAAGCCGGGTGATCGCCTTCGCCCGCCGGCCCGCGCTGATGAAGGTGGTGCAGCGCGTGGCCCTGCGCCATTTGCGCAAGCAGGTGGCGGACCGGCAGTTGCGCCAGCGCCTGACCCCCGACTACACCATCGGCTGCAAGCGCATCCTGATTTCCAACGACTACTACCCGGCGCTGTCTCGGGGCAATGTCGGGGTGATCAGCGAGGCCATCCAGCGCATTGACGGCGATGCCGTGGTCACATCCGACGGCCAGCGCCACAGCGTCGACTGCATCATCTTCGGCACCGGCTTCCAGGCCACCGACCCACTGCCCCGTGGCCTGCTGTTCGGCCGTGGCGGCCAGGACCTGATGGACTGCTGGTCCCAGGGTGCCCACGCCTACCTGGGCACCTGCCTGCCGGGCTTCCCCAACCTGTTCATGATCATCGGCCCCAACACCGGCCTGGGGCACAATTCGATGATCCTGATGATCGAGGCCCAAGTGGCCTACATCCTCAAGGCCCTGGAACGCATGCGCCAGGCGGGCATCGCCAGCATCGAGGTGCGCGCCGACGTCGAGCGCCAGTACAACCTGCGCCTGCAGCAACGCCTGGGCAGGGCCATCTGGTCTACCGGCGGTTGCCGCAGCTGGTACCTGGACCCGCGCAGCGGGCAGAACACCACCCTGTGGCCCGGCTCTGCGCGCAGCTTCGGCAAGGCCCTGCAGCACTTCGAACTCAAGGACTACCAGAGCACCCACCTGCCCCATCCCGGGCCTGTCGCCACCCCGGCCACAGCGCGCCCACTGAACCTTGTAGAGGCCGCCCTCGATGAAAAACTTTAACGGTAAAGTCGCTGCCATCACCGGCGCCGCATCCGGCATGGGCCGTGCCCTGGCCATCGCCCTGGCCCGCGAAGGCTGCCACCTGGCCCTGGCCGACAAGAACCCCCAGGGCCTGGCCGAAACCGTCGCCCAGGCTCGGGCCGCGACCCTGCTGCCGCTGCGTATCAGCAGCCAGGAACTGGACGTGGGCGATCGCCAGGCGATGTTCGCCTGGGCCGCGGCCAGCGCCGCCGAACACGGACAGATCAACCTGATCTTCAACAATGCCGGGGTGGCCCTGTCGAGCACCGTGGAAGGCTCCAGCCTGGCTGATCTTGAATGGATAGTGGACGTCAACTTCTGGGGCGTGGTGCATGGCACCCAGGCCTTCCTGCCCTACCTCAAGCAGACTGGCGAAGGCCATATCATCAACACTTCCAGCGTCTTCGGGCTGTTCTCGCAACCGGGCATGAGCGGCTACAACGCCACCAAGTTCGCCGTGCGCGGCTTCACCGAAGCCCTGCGCCAGGAACTCGACCTGCAAGGCAACGGCGTCTCCGCCACCTGCGTGCACCCCGGCGGGATTCGCACTGAAATCGCCCGCACCAGCCGTATCTGCGACAACGTCAAGGGCTTCCTGATCGACAACGAACAGCAAGCCCGGGACGACTTCGAGAAGCTGTTCATCACCTCGGCGCAAACCGCGGCCAAGGTGATTCTGCAGGCGGTGCGCAAGAACAAGCGGCGGGTGCTGATTGGCCGCGATGCGCACTTTCTCGACCTGCTGGCGCGGCTGCTGCCCAGTGCCTACCAGGGCCTGGTGGTGTGGATCACTCGGCGCATGGCACCCAAGCCGGGCAAGGCCCGCGCGCCGGTCTACGAGCCCCAGGACGAACGCGGCCTCTGAGGCCGCCTCCATTTCATGTCTAGAGGAGCGTCAGCCATGCTGCCCATCCGCCGCGACATCCAAGTCGAACTGCCTGCCGAGCGCATCTGCGACTGGCACGAACAAGGCAGCCACGTCAGTCATTTCTTCAACGCCCTGTCCCTGCTGTTTCCTTCCGGCGAGCTGTTCTTCATGGACAGCGTGCGCCATTACCGCGAGCAGATTCACGACCCCGAGCTCAAGCGCCAGATCCAGGGTTTTATCGGCCAGGAGGCCATGCACAGCCGCGAACACCTGCGCTACAACGAGCTGATGGAGAACGCCGGGCTGCCGGCCAAGCTGCTGGACCGGCGGCTGCGGATGATCCTCGACTTCCAGAAAAAACACTTCGCCCCCTCGTTCAACCTGGCCATCACCGTGGCCCTGGAGCATTACACGGCGATCCTCGCCGACCTGTTGCTGCGCGACCCCAGCCGCTTCGGCAGCTCGGTCGAAGGCTACCGGCAGATGTGGCTGTGGCATGCCCTGGAGGAAACCGAGCACAAGGCGGTGTCCTTCGACGTGTGGAACCGGGTGCTCAAGCCCGGGCCCAAGCGCTACCTGATCCGCACCGGGAGCATGCTCTTCACCACCCTGACCTTCTGGCTGGTGGTGTTCGATTTCCATGTGCGCATGCTGATCGCCGATCGCCGCCGCGGCGGTCACTGGCGCGGCCTGTGGCAGGTGATCAAGTACCTCTACGGGCCCAAGGGGGTGTTCCCGCGCATCGCCCTGCCCTGGCTGCAATTCTTCAAGCCGGGCTTCCACCCCTGGGATCACGACAACCGCGAGCAACTGCGGCGCATCGACCAGCTGGTGCGGGATATCGAACGCACCCGCGCCGCCGCGACCAGCGAGTAGTAGCGCGCATTCAGCTGGCGCCGGCCCGGCGCCAGTTGAATGCACATTTGCTTACCCGGGGCATCGGTCTTGTGCTTTCATCTTCGTCCTGGGCCGGGTCGCAGCGCTCGGACATCCAGCATTCCTATCACCCAGCAAATGTCGGAGAGCAGCATGCAGGTCAAAGGACTTTTCACTGTGGAACTGCCTTCCCACCCCGTTGCCCCGGGCACCGAAGCGGCGCAACTGGGACGCAAGGCGATCCACAAGCAATTCGCGGGCGAACTGCAAGGCCAGAGCCTCGGGGAAATGCTCAGTTGCATGGGCACGGTGCCCGGTTCCGCCGGCTACGTGGCCCTGGAGCGTTTCGAGGGCACCTTGGGCGGCCGCCGCGGCAGCTTTGCCTTGATGCACTACGGCACCATGGACCGTGGCCAGTCAGGGCTGCGGATCGAAGTGGTGCCCGATTCCGCCGATGGCGAACTGCAAGGCCTGCGCGGCGAGATGCAGATTCGCATCGAGGCCGGACAGCACCATTACCAGTTCGACTACCGTCTGTCGCCAGAAGCCTGAGGCTAGCGGTTGCCCGGCAGGCTGCTAATCTGCTGCGCACCTTGCCCTGTGAGCGCGCGCCATGATCCTGATCCTGCTGCCCCATGCCGACTACGACCCCAGCGAAAGCAGCCTACCCTGGCAGGCGGCCCGTGATGCCGGTTTCAGCGCGCAGTTCGCCACGCCCCAGGGCATGCCGGCCTACGCCGATGCGCGCCTGGTGAGCCTGGGCTTCGGTCCGCTCAACCCGTTGCTGATGACCCCGGCCGCCGACCTTGAGTGCTACCACGCCATGACCCGCGACCCGGCCTTTCAGCAGCCGCTGAACTACGCCGAGGTCGACCCGCAAGCCTTCGAGGGCCTGCTGGTTCCCGGCGGCCATGCCCGGGGCATGCGTAGCCTGCTGGAGTCTGCCGAGGTGCGACGGATCATCCTGGCGTTCTTCAAGGCCGACAAACCCATGGCCGCGGTGTGCCATGGCCCCCTGGCCCTGGCTCGCTGCCTCGACCCCGAGAGCGGGCGCTCGGTGCTCTACGGGCGCAAGGTCACCGCGTTGCTGGCCGGCCCCATGGAACTGGCGGCCTGGCTGGTCACCGCGCCCTGGCTGGGACGCTACTACCGCACCTACGACTGCAGCGTCGAAGCCGAGATCAAGCAGGTGCTGGCCAGCCCGGCAGACTTCCATTCCGGCCCCTGGCTGCCCCGCCGGGACTCGGCCGCCCACCCCGAGCGCGGCTTCGTGGTGCGCGACCGCAACCTGCTGACGGCCCGCTGGCCAGGGGACTGCCATCGCTTCGCCAAGGAGTGGGTCAGCCTGTTGCAACAGGCCCAGGCGGTCGCCAACGCCTCCCCCAGGTAGGAACCTCGACGCGGCGCGTTTACGTAGGAGCGGGCTTGCCCGCGAAGGCGTCCGCAAAGGCGATGCAAGACTCGCGGGCCCTTTCGCCGGCAAGCCGGCTCCTACGAGAGGCGGCGAGCTAGGTCGGGCTATCGTAGGAGCGGCGGGGTTGTATCGCGTTCAGCCGTGGGACCAACGCCGATGCAGGGCGCGGGCGCAGGCATCGAGGGCGAAGCCCAGGACCCCGATCAGCAGCACCATGGCCATCAGCTCCGAATAGGCCAGGCGATCCCGGGTATCGAGGATGAAATAGCCCAGCCCGGCACTGACCCCGAGCATTTCGCAGGGCACCAGCACTATCCACAGAATGCCGATGGCCAGCCGCACCCCGGTCAACACGTGCCCCAGCACCCCCGGCAGTATCACCTTGCACAGGGTTTCCCTGCGGGTGGCGCTGAGGCTGCGGCTCAGTTGCAGCCAGCGCGGGTCGAGCTGGCGTACCCCGGCCGCGGTGTTGAGCAGAATCGGCCACAGCGCGGCAAAGGCCAGGAGGAAATAGATCGGCTGGTCCCCTACCCCCATCAACATCACCACCACCGGCATCCATGACAGCGGCGAGATCATCCGCAAGAACTGGAACGCCGGGGTGGTGGCCGACTCCAGGTGCCGGTAGCTGCCCACCAGCAGCCCCAGGGGCACGCCGATCAGCAGCGCCAGGAGCAGGCCCACGAGAATGCGCCGGAGGCTAACCCAGACATGCTCATAGAGTTCACCGCGCCCCAGCAGCTCCCACAGGCTGGCAAAGGTCGCCTGGGGCGAGAAGCGCGCCGCCAGGCCGTCTTCACTGCCCAGCAGATGCACCCCCAGCCACCAGCACCCCAGCAAGCTCAACAGCCCGGCCAGGCCCAGCCCCCAGTGGCTCACAGCAGAAACAGGCTTGCCCATCAGAGACCGAACTCCTCGCTGCGCTCGAAGCTGTCCGCCAGGCCGAAAGCCTTGAGCCCGCCCACCGCCGCGATGGCGTTGCGCACGAAGCGCTCGTCCACCAGGTCCTGGGCGGTGTGCACCGGGTCGAGTGCGGCAAGAAAGCCCTTGTCGCCTTCGATCAGGGTGTCCTTGAGGCGCTTGACCAGTTCCTCGGTGTAGCTGGGGAACGGATAGGGCTGGAAGTCGATGCGCTGTTCATCCCAGTGCGGGTGCTGGATCGCCCCGCTGGCGAGGTAGGCCTGGCGCTGGTCGGCCGCCGGAGCCAGCACTCGGTTCAGTACCTGAGGCGCATGGGGGGTGTAGCGGTTGGCGCCGTCCTTGGACAGCAGTTGCGCGGCCTCGGCGCGGTGCTCGCGGGTCCAGAGCTGGGCCTGGACGATGGCGTTGACCACTTTCTGCGACCACTCGGGCCGGTTGTTCAGGTCGTGCTCGTGCATGAACACCACGCAGCAGGCGTGGTTGCGCCACACATCCCCGGTAAAGCGCTGCACCCGGCCGACCTTGAGTTCCTCGGCCAGGGCGTTGAAAGGCTCGGCGACTATGTAGCCGGCAATCCGCTTGCTGGCCAGGGCCGGCGGCATGTCCGAGGGCGGCAGCACCACCAGGTTGACTTCGTTGGTGCCCAGGGCGCTGCCGGCAGCCTTGCTCACCGGCACCAGGCCGTTGTCGCGAAACAGCTGCTGCACCACCACGTTATGGATCGAGTACCAGAACGGAATCGCCACCGACTGCCCGGCCAACTGGCGAACCTCGGTGATGCCCGGGGCCACGGTCAGGCCGGAGCCGCCGACATGGTTCCAGGCCACCACCTTGGCCGGCACGCGGCTGCCATAGCGGGCCCAGACGGTCATCGGCGACAGCAGGTGAATCACATTCACCTGGCCGGAAATGAACGCCTCGATCACCTGCGCCCAACTGCGCAGCAGCACCGGGCGCTCGGCCTTGATGCCCTGGGCTTCGAACAGGCCGTTGTTGTGGGCCACCAGCAAGGGCGTGGCATCGGTGATCGGCAGGTAGCCGATACGCACCGGCGCGTCCGGTTCCTGGGCGGCGCGGGCGTGCAGGCTGTTGAGCAGCGGCAAGGCGCCGCCCGCGGTCAGCAGCGCACTGAGTTTGAGGAAGTCACGACGGCTGTGAGTGAAGTCGTCCAGGCACATGGTCAATCTCCGACGGTGCAGGCAAAGGGGAATGAAGGGGGTTGCGGCTCGCCCGCCGAAGGGTCTTGAGCATCTCGACACGCAGCGCGCCCAGTTCCTCGATCCGTTCGGCACGTGGCGCCGGCAGGTCGATGTGCCACTGGCCAAGGGTGCGCGCCGGGCTGTTACCCAGTAGCAGCACCCGGTCGGACAGCAGCAGGGCTTCGTCGATGTCGTGGGTGATCAGCAGCGCCGCGGTGCGGTGCTGGCCTATGACCTTGAGCAGCAATTGCTGCATATCGGCCCGGGTCACCTCGTCCAGGGCGCCGAAGGGTTCGTCCAGCAGCAGCACCTGGGGCTGGCGGGCCAGGCAGCGAGCCAGCGCGGTGCGCTGGGCCATGCCGCCGGACAACTGCGCCGGGTACTGCCGACGCGCGTGCCCAAGGCCCACCGCAGCGATGGCCTGGTCGATGCGCGCCTGGCGCTGCTGGGCGCCGAGGTGCGGCTGGCGAGCGAAGTCCAGGCCGAAGGCGACGTTCTGTTCCAGGTTCAGCCAGGGCAGCAGGCTGGGGTCCTGAAAGGCCACGGCAACCCGCGGGTGCGGGCCGCTGAGCACTTCGCCAAGCAGGCTCACCTGCCCGGCATGGGGCTGCTGCAAGCCCGCCAGGACCCGCAGCAGGCTGGATTTGCCCACCCCGCTGGGGCCGAGGATCGACACCACTTCGCCGGGCTGCAAGTGCAGTTCGAAGTCTTGCAATACCGGGTGCCAGCCCGTGGCCCCGGGGTAGCCGAGGCTGATATTGCGTGCGTTCAACAACTCGCTCATGCGGCGCTCCGCGCCTGGCGTTGCAGCTCGGCGCGCAGTTGCACCAGGCTCGGGGTGACGATGGGCACAAAGGCCGACTCGCGCCAGCGCCGGGCGAAACCACTGCCGTGCTCGCACAGGTAGGCCTTGCCGCCGCTGGCCTGCAACTCCAGTTGCACGGCGTTGGCGGTGGCTTCGGCGAGGGCGATGCGCACCCGGAACAGCGCCCCGGGTTGAGTCAGGAAACGCCCATCGAGCAGGCCGCTCTTGAGTTCGGCAACCGACTGTTCCAACTGCTGGCGTTGTTCCTGCCAGGGTTCCAGGAGAATCGAACGGGCACCCTGCACATGCGGCTCCACCTCAGCCAGGGCCCGGCGCGCCAGGCCGATGGCCAGGGCGCATTGCAGGCCGAGAAAGGCCGGCCGCACCGCCGGCAAGAATACCCGGGCGTCTTCGTGCAGCAGCCAGTCGGGGGAAACCTGCACCTGATGCAGGTCGATGGCTGCGGTGTTGCTCGATTGCAGGCCCATCAGTTGCAGGTCTTCGGAGCGTTGCAGCCCCGGCAAGGTATCGGCCAGCGCCAGGACAAAGGGCGTACCGCCCTCCTCGTGCTCGATCGCCGCGGCCACCACAAAGCCACTCTTGCGCAGGTTGGTGACCCAGTGCAGGCGACCGTTGAGGTTCCAGCCCGGGGCCTGGTCACGGGCCCGCACTTGCAGAGCCTCGATCCCGGAGAGGAATTTCATCGCGTTGGAAAGCCCGGTGGCCCCGGCCAGTTCACCACTGAGCAGGCTCGGCAGCAGGCGCTCGCGCAGGGCCGTATTGGGGCTGTGCAGCAGGTATTCGATAAAGGCCCGCTGGCCCCAGCAGACAAAGGCCGCCGCCAGGGAATGGCTGGCCACCGCGGCCATGACCTCCAGGGCGTCAGCCAGGTCGCCGCCGCTGCCGCCCTGGGCCGGGTCGATACCGACACGCAGCACACCGGCCGCCGCCAGTTGCCCGAGCACCTGCTGCGGGTCGCATTGGCCCTGGTCGAGGGCCTGGGCCTGGGCATCCAGCCATTCACTCAATTGCGCACTGAGCATGAAATGTTCTCCTTGATGGGGGCGCCGCCGGGTAGCCGGCGCCCTGAATCATTGACCTTGCACGGACCAGCGATACTTGGCCAGCTCGGGGTTGAGTTCGGTGCCGGCAAACACATTGGCAAAGTTGCACAGGGTGGCCAGGCTGATGCCCAGGATCACTTCCAGGGCATTGCCTTCGCTGTATCCTGCGGCCTTGAATTGCTCATAGCCGGCGTCGCTGACCTTGCCCCGGGTGGCGATCACTTCCCGGGCGAAAGCCGCCAGGGCTTCCAGCCGGGCCTCGGGCAAGGTGCTCTGCTCGCGCAGGGCGCTGACCACCGGGTCGGCCAGTTTGGCCTTGTTCAGGGCCACCGCGGTATGACCTGCGACACAGAAATCGCAGCCATGGGTGGTGGCGGCAACCAACTGCACCACTTCACGCTCGGCCAGGCTCAGCTCGGCCTTGGCGTTCAGCGCCGACACCGTGACATAGGTTTCCAGGGCCGCCGGGGCGTTGGCCAGGATGCCTAGCAGATTGGGGATGAAGCCGGAGTTCTTCTGGGCGTTTTCAAGAAATGGACGTGCCGCTTCTGGAGCGCTGTGCAAGCTGTGTAGAGTGACGCGGGACATGGAGTGGACTCCTGTTGTGTAGATGAGCGTCAAGTCTGTTGGTTATAAGAATTTCGATCCATATTCTAAAGTCGCTATTACTTGCTCCTGAGTGTTTCCCTTAGATGATTTCGTCGAGCCCCCTGGTGGATTGGTTATTAGAAGGCCTGGAACTGGATGCCAGCCTGTTTCATGTCGGACGCTACTGCGGTGGCTGGCACGCCAGCACCCAGGGCCTGGCCCGGGCCAGTTTCCACCTGATCGTGCAAGGTCATTGCTGGCTGCATATCGATGGCCAGCCCGAGGCCCTGCGCCTGGATGCCGGGGATGCAGTGTTTGTGCTGCGCGACCTGGGCTATCGACTGTCCAGCGCCCAGCAGTGCGAAGCGGCGCAGCAACTGCCGCGCATCCGCATGACGGCCCTGGATGCCAGCGCCCAGGATGGCGTGGGCCTGGTCTGCGGGTTCTTTCATTTCAAGCCGGGGCTGTCGTCGCTGATCATCGACAGCCTGCCGGGCTGGCTGGTGCTGCGGGCCGGCGACCCGTCGCTCAGCGCCGCCCGGGCACTGTTCCAGCTGATTCTCGAGGAGTGCCAGCGCACGCCTGCGCCATCCTCGAGCCTGCTCGAACGCCTCAGTCACCTGCTGTTTCTCTATGTGCTGCGCCAGCAGGTCAGCGCCAACCAGGACCTTGGCGGCCTGGTGGCCCTGGCCCGCCACCCGGGGTTCGCGCCCCTGCTCGAAGCCTTGATCCAGCGCCCCGGCGAACCCTGGCCCCTGGAGGCCATGGCGGCCCTGACCGGGCTCTCGCGCTCGGCGTTCTTCAAGCGTTTCAATGAGCTGGCCGGGCAATCCCCGGGGCAGGTGCTGCTGGCCCTGCGCATGCGCCACGCCTGCCAGTTGCTCAAGGCCAACCAGAACGTCGAGCAAGCGGCGACGGCCGTGGGCTATCAGTCCATCGCCGCCTTCACCCGAGCCTTCACCAAGGCCGTGGGCCTGCAACCCGGCGCCTATCGCAAACAGCATGAGGGGCGTTGAAAGCAGCGTTCAATGGCTCGCCTGGCAACCTTTCGGGCCTGGCCGGCGCAGTGCCAGGGCGCTGCATGCGGCGGCCAGCAAGGTGACGCCCGCCAACACCTGCAACAGGCTGGCAAAAGCGTTGCTGTAGAGCGTCTCCAGCGGCATCGGCAGCAACGCCCGGGACAACGGCTGGAGCTTGGCCATATCGCCCATAGCCAGTGCATTGGCCGCGCTATCCAGGTGCGGGCCCGGCGCGTCGGCATTGGCCAGTTCGCGCCACAACAATGCCTTGAGCAACGCCAGCCCCGCCGCCACGCAGATGGCTTCACCACAGGCACGCATGGTGGTGAAGATGCCCGTGGCCATGCCGGCGCGCGCCACCGGCACCAGGCCGATCGCCAGATCGTCCATCAGCCCCCAGGGCAGGCCGGTGCCCATGCCGATCACCAGCAACGGCCAGACCATGGACATGCCGGCCTGCCCCACCGGCACCTGGCTGAGCCAGAGCAGGCCCAGTGCCGCCACCACCAGGCCCAGGCAGGCCAAAGTCGCGGCGCTGACCCAGCGGGTCAGCAAGGCCGCAGTGAAAGGCACGATGGCCATAGGCGCCGACAGCGCGATCAGCATTGCTCCGGCCTGCCATTCGCTCAGGCCCTCGGCACCGATCAGGCGCAGGGGCAGGATGATCAACAGCACGATAAAACTGGTGGCGGTGGCCACCGGCAACATTTGCACGCCGACAAAACGCCCATTGCCGAACAGGCGCAGATCCAGCATCGGCCGTGGCTGACCTCGCTCCACCCGGATAAAGGCCCACAAGCACAGCACTGCGCCGACCAGCAGGCCCCCGACTTCCAGGCTGTCCAGGCCGTGCTGGGGAATCTGCATGATGGCGAAGGTGAGAAACACCAGGAACGTGCTGAATGTCAGGCTGCCGAGCTTGTCCAGGGCCTGTGCCCCTGGGTCGCGGCTTTCCTTCATGCGCGGCACACCCAGGATCAGCACCGCGATGCCGATTAGCGCCCCCAGGAGAAAGATCGCCCGCCAGCCCAACCCCTGCACCAGGGCTCCGGCGATGACCGGGCCCATGGCCAGGCCCAGCCCAAAGGCGCTGCCCAGCAAGCTGAAGGCCTTGGTTCGCTCTCTGCCCTGGAACTCCTGGGCCAGGGCTGCCGCACCGGCGGACATGGCCAGGGCCGCAGCGATGCCTTGCAGGCCGCGCAGCAGGTCCAGCACCAGCACATTGGGCGAGAAGCCGATCAGCAGCGAGAACAGGGTGAAACTGGCCATGCCCAGGGTAAAGATGCGTTTGCGCCCGTAGCGGTCGGCCAGGGTGCCGGCCAGCATCACCGCACTGCCAAAGCTCAAGGCGAAGGCGTTGATCACCCAGGCCAGGGCAATCGGGCTGCCTCCCAGGGCGCGCTCGATGGCCGGCAGCGCCATGGCCGGGCCGGTGTACTCCAACGGCAGGATCAGGCCCGCCGCGCACACGGCGAACAGCACCCAGTAACGCTCGGCAGAGGTTGTGACGGTGGGACACGCGGGCATAAGAGGCACTCCAGGCAACCAGGGAGGCCGATGCTATTGCTGCACTTCGTGCATTGACATGGCGCCAAGATCAAAAGCAAATTGCGCCATGCGCAAAAATCAAGACAACGCCATCTGGCGAGTATTCTTCCGTGTGGTGGATCGCGGCAGCCTGACCCTGGCGGCTGAAGACCTGCAACTGGAACCCTCCTCCGTCAGCCGCCAGCTCAGTGCCCTGGAGCAGCGGCTCAATACCCAGTTGCTCAATCGCAGCACCCGCAAAGTCAGCCTGACCCCCGCCGGGGCCCGGGCCTATGAGCAACTGCGGCCGCTGATCGAGGAAATGGACGCGCTGCTGGCCAGCCTCGATCAACGTCATACGGCATTGTCCGGACGCTTGCGGGTCAGTGCTCCGGTGGCCCTGGGGGAACGCCATGTCACCGCCTGGCTCGCGGCCTTCCAGCAGCGCCACCCGCAACTGATCCTCGACCTGGTGCTGTCCGACCGCTGCCTGGACCTGATGACCGAGGGCATCGACCTGGCGTTGCGCATCGGCCACCTGCCGGACTCATCCCTGGTGGCCCGGCCCCTGGGGGAACTGTCCCACGGCTTGTATGCCAGCCCCGACTACTTGCGGCGCCACGGTACCCCCCGGCACCCCGCAGACCTGTCGAGCCACCGGGCACTGATCTACGCCTGGATGACCGAGCGCAGCCCCAGCCAACTGTCGCTGAGCCACCAGGGCCAGGTACACAAGGTCGAGCTCAAGGGCAGCTTCTATCTCAACAACGTCGGCGCCATACAGGCTGCCTTGCTGGCGGGGGCCGGGCTGCACGCCGGGCCGGACTGGCTGCTGGGCGAATCGCTGCAACGGGGGCAACTGCTGCGGCTGTTGCCGCAATGGCAACTGCCCTCGCTGCCGGTGAATCTGCTGCGCTTGAACAGTCGCTTCGTTGCGGAGCGTGTCAGTGCCCTGAGCGACTGGCTGGTGGAATGCTGGCAACAACTGCCCGTCGATCAGCAGCACCACGAAGGGTAACCCGCGCCCCAGATAGATCCGCGAGTGCGGCACGTTGCCCCCAGTGAGTCGACGACGTCCGAGGCACGTGGCTCAGAGCTTGGCGATGGACACTTCGGTGGATTTGACGAAGGCGATCACTTCGCTGCCGATCTTGAGTTCCAGGTCGCGTACCGAGCGCGTGGTGATCACCGAGGTGACGATGCCCGAGGCGGTCTGCACATCAATTTCCGAGACCACCTGGCCTTCGTGGATCGCCTTGATCACACCCTTGAACTGATTGCGTACGTTGATGGCTTGAATGGTCATGGGGGCAAATCCTCTGCTGGTGCCGGGCTCAAGGACTGAGCGGCTGGTGCTAAACATGCACCTTTGGCCAAAGCCTTCAAAGGAATAAATAATTAGTATTTTATTACTTTATGGAATATTGCGTACCCCGCGGCCTTGACCGTCGATCAGGGCTTTGTTTCCCTGTGCCCTGCAAATCCATCCCCTCACGGATACCAGGAGATAGCCATGCGTACGCTCGAGCTTGCGGACACTCAGGTTGCGGTCATTGGCCAGGGCACCTGGCGGATGGGCGAGGATCACCGGCAGCGGGACCAGGAAATCGCCGCGCTGCGCACCGGCATCGACCTGGGCATGACCCTGATCGATACCGCCGAGATGTATGGCGAGGGTGGTGCCGAGGAAGTGGTCGGCCAGGCCATTGCCGGGCGTCGCGAGCAGGTGTTCCTGGTGAGCAAGGTCTACCCGCACAATGCCAGCCGCCGGGGCCTGCCGCTGGCCTGCGAACGCAGCCTGAAACGCCTGGGCAGCGACTTCATCGACCTGTACCTGCTGCACTGGCGCGGCCAGTACCCGCTGGCGGAAACCGTCGAGGCCCTGGAACGCCTGCGCGAGGCCGGGAAAATACGCCGCTGGGGCGTCTCCAACTTCGATGTGGCGGACCTGGACGAACTCGATGCGCCGGCCTGCGCCACCAACCAGGTGCTGTACAACCTGGAGTCCCGGGGCATCGAGTTCGACCTGCTGCCGGCTTGCCAGCAGCGCCGGATGCCCGTCATGGCCTATTGCCCGATCGGTCAGGGCGGCGCCCTGCTGGCCGAGCCGGTGCTGCAGCAGATCGCCGATGGGCATGGGGTCACCCCGGCCCAGGTGGCCCTGGCCTGGCTGCTGCGCCAGGAGGGTGTGCTGGTGATTCCCAAGGCGGTACGCCCGGCGCATATCCGCCAGAACGCCCAGGCCGAGCAGCTTCGCCTGCCCCCCGAGGACCTGCTGACCCTGGATCGGGTGTTCACCCCGCCACGGCGCAAGCAGCGCCTGGAGATGGTCTGAGCCGTCGCGCCGAGCAGGCGTCGAGGCCACTGTCAGCAACAACCCATGGCCCTGTAGCACATATCGGCGCGGATGCAGCCTGGTTTACCGGCCATTTAAGAATTGTCTGATCCCTGCTCGGCATGCCCCCAATTACAGTTGGCGCATGAGATTAAAAAGCTACCTCCCTCAGATCAATCCTCTATTTTCCAGTCCAGAAGCAGCCCGTCGGCTGCTTCGTGTCGTGGCGCTGATTGTGCTGATCGGCATGCTCGGCGCCGTCTACAACTTCCTGCGCTCGAGCGTGAACCACGAACTGTCGCAGCGACGCGGCTACATGAGCAGCGCCATCGCCGAGGCCCAGGCCTTCTTCACCACCCGCGAAGCCCTGCTGGAAAGCCTGAGCCTCTCCGCGGTGCACCAGTCGCGCCTGGCCAGCAGCCTTGACTCAAACAGCAACCCGGCCGAGGAAGTGCTCCTGCAACTGGGCGCCCCCGGCGAGCAGCAATGGGGCGTCTGGCTGACCCGGCGGATGCGCGACTACCTGCACAGCAAGAAGCTCAACTTGCTGTATGTCCACGGCGGGCAACAGCTGCAGGTGCAACGCCTATTCGACACCCAGGGCGAAACCTCACCGCTGTCCGCGGCGCTGCTGGCCCGCCTGGCCAGCGTCGAGCCGGATGAGATCGACGCCGGCGAAGAGCTGTGGCTGATGGACCCTGCCTCACCAAACCCGCGCCTATACATCTTCACCCGCCTCGACGAACGCTTCGCCAACTCCGGCTGGCTGGGCCTGGAGATGGATGGCAGGAATGTCTGCGCCGCCCTCAGCGACCAGAGCGCCGGCAATTTCATGATGTTCAACTCCCAGGGCGGGCTGATCTTCAGCAGCACCCCCAGCGCGCGCCTCAGCCATGACGTGCAACAGGTCCAGGGCGACAGTTTCTTCGGTTTTCTCGGCGGCCGCTGGTGGCCCGAGCAACTGGTGATCCGCAAGCAGCTGGGCACCTCGGACTGGCAGCTGGTGTATGCCTTCGACCTGCACAACCTGCTCCGGAGCCTGTGGCCGCAGCTGCTGCTGGCGCTGCTGGCCAGCGTGCTGGGCGCGACCCTGATCGGCCTGCTGTGCCAATGGGTCGAGCAGCGCCTGATCGCCCCGGCGCTGCACCGCATCCAGGCCATGGTCGAAAGCGAAGCCTTCAGCCGCGACGTGATCCAGATCGCCCCGGTGGCGCTCTGTGTACTGCGGCGCAGCGATGGGCGGGTGGTGCTGGAGAATGCCCTGTCGCAGCAATGGCTGGGCAAGGGCAACGAACGCGATCAGCTGTGTGCCGGCTGGATCGAACAGGCCTTCGACCCCAACCGCCCCAACAGCTCGGACTATTTTGAAACCGCCGACGGCCGCCACCTCTACCTCAGCTCCGCCCCCACCCGCTACAAGGGTGAAGATGTGCTGTTCTGCGCCTTCAGCGATATCAGCGCCCGCAAGCAGATCGAAGCGGCCCTGGAAGAGGCCAAGCGCATGGCCGACGCCGCCAACGAAGCCAAGACCCTGTTCCTGGCCACCATGAGCCACGAGATCCGTACGCCGCTGTATGGGGTGCTCGGCACCCTGGAACTGCTTGCCCGCACCCGCCTGGACAACCAGCAGCAGGACTACCTGCGGGCCATCGAAGGCTCATCGGCCACCCTGCTGCAACTGATCTGCGACGTGCTGGACGTGTCGAAGATCGAGGCTGGGCAACTGGCCCTGGAGCTCAGCGAATTCTCCTCCCTGGACCTGGTGCACGAGATCATCCAGGGCTACGCCGCGGCCGCCCAGGCCAAGGGCCTGCAATTCTATGCCTGCGTCGACCCGCACCTGCCGCAGATCCTGCTTGGCGACGTCACACGGATCCGCCAGATCCTCAGCAACCTGCTGAACAACGCGGTCAAGTTCACCGATTCCGGGCGCATTGTGCTGCGGGTCCGGGTCGACAGCCGTGACGGCGAGCGGAGCAATATCCTCTGGCAGGTTTCCGACACCGGGCGCGGCATTGCCCAGGAGGATCAGGCGCTGATCTTCGAGCCCTTCTACCAGACCGAGGGCAACACCAACGTGATTGCCGGCACCGGTCTCGGCCTGCCGATCTGCCAGCGCCTGACCCAATTGATGAATGGCAGCATCCGCATGGTCAGCGAACTCGGGCTGGGCAGCAGCTTCACCCTGACCCTGCCCCTGGAAGCCTTCTCTGCGGTTTCCGCCAGGCCGCCGTTCAGCCCCTTGCTGCCGGAGATGATCTACGTGGTGTCGCCAGTGCGCGAGCTGGCCGAGTCCGTGGCCGGCTGGTTGCGCCGCTGGGGTGCCCGGGCCCAGTTCAACCTGCCCAGCCAGGCCGACCGCAACCGCGGCAATGTGCTGATCGAACTGCACCCCGGCCCTCTGGAACAGCGTTTAGAGCCTGACTGGCAAGGCCCCGTGGTGCTGGCCAGCGGCGACGGCCACAACGAACCGCGGGTGCGCAACAACAGCTGGCAGGCCAACACCAATAACCTGCGGGCCATTCACCAGGCCGTCAGCCAGGCCCAGGGCGTGTGGGTGGCCCAGAGCGAGGAGCACCTCGACTGCCGCGAGTTGAAGAAACTCAGCCTGCATGTGCTGGTGGCCGAGGACAACGTGATCAACCAGCTGATTCTCAAGGACCAGCTGGAAGAACTGGGCTGCAGCGTGGAACTGGCCTCCAACGGCGAAGAAGCCCTGTCGATCTGGAGCACCGGGCAGTTCGACGTAGTCCTGACCGATGTCAACATGCCCAAGCTCAATGGCTACGAACTGGCCAGGGAACTACGCCGCAAGGGCTGTTCGGGGCCGATCATCGGCGCCACGGCCAATGCGATGCGCGGCGAAGAAGAGCTGTGTCTTGCCGCCGGGATGAACCACTGCCTGGTCAAGCCGTTTGCCCTCAGGGCCTTGTTCAACTACCTGGCCCCCTATGAAAGAGCCTCACATGAAGTCCTGTAGCATTTTGATCGTCGAAGATCAGCCGTTTCAGTACATGTACCTGCAACACCTGTTCAACGAACTGGGGCCTTACCGGCTGGAGGTCGCCAGCAACGGCAGCGACGCTCTGGAGCGACTCAAGCGCCAGCACTTCGACCTGGTGCTGACGGACCTGCTGATGCCCGGCATGGATGGCGTGCAGTTCATCCAGGGGCTGGCGACCCAGCGCAGCCGCCCGGCCCTGGCGATCATGAGTGCCTCTTCGCGACGCATGCTGATGGGCGCGAGCCTGGTGGCGCGCAACCTGGGCCTGAAGGTGATCGGGCTGATCTCCAAGCCGGTGAACCTGGCCGCGCTGCGCGATCTCACCGCCCAGTTGCCGGCCCTGGCCAAGGCCGAACGCGCCCCCGAGCGGTGGATCGAACGCAACCGGGAAACCTTGCAAGCCGCCCTGTGCAACGGGCAAATCCAGGCCTGGTTCCAGCCCAAGAAGGCCCTGAGCAACGGCCGTATCGTTGCCGCCGAGGCCCTGGTGCGCTGGGTCCACCCACAACACGGCATGTTGCTGCCTTGCGACTTCCTGCCCCAGCTTGGCGAAGCCGGCCTGGAAGAGGAGTTGCTCTGGCACATTCTGCGCCAGGCGCTGCTGGCCCAGGAGCGCTGGCGCGAGGGTGGCTACGATATCCCGGTGTCGATCAACCTGCCGACCCACCTGCTCAATAGCCCCGACTTGGCCGACCGCCTGCACGACTTCGTGGTCCAGCGCAACGGCGTGCCCGGCAAGATCTGCTTCGAACTGATGGAATGCTCGACCCCGGAACATATCAGCAACTTCTACGCCGGGGCCTGCCGCCTGCGGATCAAGGGCTTCGGCCTGTCCCAGGACGACTTTGGCAAGGGCTACAGCTCCTACATGAACCTGGTGTCGGCGCCTTTTACCGAACTGAAGATCGACCGCGGCCTGGTCCAGGGCTGCCACAACAACGAGGAACTGGCCCAGGCCCTGACCAGCATTATCGGCCTGGGCCGGCAACTGGGCCTGACAGTGGTCGCCGAAGGGGTGGAAAGCGCCCAGGAGCTGGCCCTGCTGCGCAAGATCGATTGCACCCAGGTCCAGGGCTTCCTGATTTCCCATGCGGTTTCCTCGCGACAGTTTCAGCAACTGCTGGCCCAAGACGGACCGGCGACCGTGTATTAGCCGATGAACGCATTGCCCATTCGCGCAAGGGTCACTCATCGCTGACGGCCCGGTTGCCGAGAGAGGAATCTCGGCGGCAAGGCCCTGATAGGTGTTAGGAAAATCAGTGATGAACGACAGCGACATCGTCCTGGAGAACCTCAATCAAAGCTCGCACCAGTTGAACAAGGGGCTGCTGCTTCTGCTGGGCCTGGCACTCCTGCTGTTCGCCACCCTGTGCTGGGCCGCCCAGCGCCTGATCGATGAGCAGAACAACGGCAAGCGCCAGCATTTCGCCCGGCTGATGGAAAACATCCAGCAACAGGAACTCTTCCTCAAGCGCCTGGCCGCTTATCAGGCCAGCGACAGGTTTGTGCCCCAGCCGCCTGCCCTACCGGGCATCCAACCTGGCGCCTCGAGACTCTCGGGGGCGGCCTTGCGCGGTGTCCTCGACCTGAACTTGAACCCGCAGCCAGTGGCGGCCGAACTGCCGCGGATCTTCGCCCTGGGCCTGCACCTGGCGAACGACTACAGCGCCTTCTGGTCGCGGTTGCCCCATGCCGCGCCAGCCACCCTGCTGTTCAACCGCTTCGGCAGCTTCGATATCGGCACGCCCACTACCGCCCGTCATGAGCGCCTGATGGAGCGGTTACTGGACGCCTTGCCCCAGGGCAGCGAGGTCGCCCAGGGGCCTCGGGTGCACTGGCAGCCGTATCCGATGCAGAGCGCTGACGACATGGCTCCCAGGCTGCTGGCCTATATCCAGCTGCCGGCCGCCACACTCCCCTGGCAGTTGCACGGCATCGACCGGCGCATGCTCGCAGCATCCCTGCTCGACCTGCCCTCGCTCGGCCTGAGCCCGCCCGCTGCGCAGCAGCCCGAGCCTGCCGAATTCACCCTGATCGACCCTTCGGGCGCCCTGCTCAGTGGCCTGCCCAGCCCTTCCAGGGCCTTGCACGAAGGCCTCAATTTCGGCCTGCAAGGCGTGACCCTCAAGCTCACGAGCCAAACCCCGGCACTCTGGACCGGGCTCTATCACAGCAGCTACCGCAGCTATTTCAACGGCACCCTGTGGCCAGCCATGGGCCTGCTGGCACTGGCGCTGGCCGCCATCGGCGGTGGCTGGGGCGCCAGCCGCTGGTACCGGGCCCGGGTGCTGGCGCCGCTGCAACGGGCGCAGCGCCGCCTGAGGGAAACCCAGGCCTTCGGCCAGGCGGTGCTGGATACCGCCCCGGTCGGGCTCTGTGTGGTGCGCCGTGGCGACTTCGAGCGGCTGCTGGAAAACCGCCATGCCCGGCAGTGGCCGGGCACCGCTGAACTGCTGGATCTGCTGCAGCGGCAAGCGCCGCGGGCTCCGAATGAGGTGCATCTGGATATCGGCGACTGGCGATTGCAGGTGGTGCTGGTCGACACCTGCTACCACGGCCAGGACGCATTGCTGTGTGCCTTCAGGGATGTCACCCGGCACCTGGCCGACACCCAGCGACTGGAGCAGGCCAGATCCTCGGCGAATGCCGCCAGCCAGGCCAAGGCACTGTTCCTGGCCACCATGAGCCATGAGATCCGCACACCGCTGTACGGCATGCTCGGCACCCTGGAACTGCTGGGGCTGACTCGTCTGCAAGCACAACAACACGAGTACCTGCAGACCATCCAGCGCTCCTCGGGCACCCTGTTTCAACTGATCAGCGATGTGCTCGACGTGGCCAAGATCGAATCCGGGCAGATGAGCATCGAGCCACAGCAGTTCTGCCCCCTGGACCTGCTCGAAGACACCCTGCACGGTCATGCCGCCGTGGCCGAACGCCGTGGCCTGCTGCTCTATGCCTGCATCGACCCGGGCCTGCCGAACCTGCTGCTGGGCGACGCCGGGCGCCTGCGGCAGATCCTCAATAACCTGCTGAGCAACGCCATCAAGTTCACCGACAGCGGCCGGGTGGTGCTGCGGGTCCGGGTGCTGGAGCTGCAGAACCAGCAGGCCAGCATCGAATGGCAGGTCACGGATACCGGCATCGGCATCTCGCCGGCACTGCACTCCCAGCTGTTCGAGCCGTTTTTCCAGGTCCGCGATGCTTCCAGCGAGCCCGGCGCCGGGCTCGGGCTGGCGATCTGTCAGCGCCTGAGCGACATGATGCAGGGGCAGTTGCAGGTGGTCAGCGAACCGGGGCTGGGCAGCAGTTTTTCCCTGCGCCTGAGCCTGCAGCAGTTGCCGGGCGAACTGCCGCGCAGCCGGGCACTGCCCGATGGGCCGCCGGTCTATGTGCGAGCAGCGATGCCGGAACTGAGCAAGAGCACCTGCGACTGGCTCAATCGCCTGGGGCTGCAGGCACTCACCGCACCGGCCAGCGTCGATCAGCAGCCGCCAGGCCGGGTGTTGATCGATATGCTGCCCCGAGGTCACCAGCCGCCCTGGCCCGGGCCTTGTATCAACGCACTCTCCGGCGTCCAGGGTGACAGCGGCGAACAGCCCGACCACTGCTGGGTCGACGCCCACGATATTCGCGCCATCGCCCAGGCCGCAGTACTAATACACCAGGGCCAGCCCCTGCCGCCCAGGCAGCCGCAGAGCGCCACCTGGCAGCCGTTGCGCCTGCAGGTACTGGTGGCCGAGGACAACCCGCTCAACCAGGCCATTCTCAAAGAGCAACTCGAGGCCCTGGGCTGCCGGGTAAGTGTCGCCGCCAATGGCCAGCAGGCCCTGGAACAATGGCGGCCACACTGCTTCGACCTGGTGGTCACCGACGTCAACATGCCCTTGATCAATGGCTACGAACTGACCCGCGAGCTGCGCCAACGCGAGCCGCAGTTGCCGATCATCGGCGTTACCGCCAATGCCCTGCGCAAGGAAGGCCAGCGCTGTCTGGCCGCGGGAATGAACACTTGGATCGTCAAGCCCATGAGCCTGGCGAGCCTCTACGGGCAACTGGTGAAAATCGGCCTGGCCCCTGGCCCGGCGCCGCCTGCCGCCCCCGCGTCGGCCAATCAGGCTCAATCGCCGGAGCCCGCCCTGCCCGCTATCGAAAGTGACTGTATCCAGGTCTCGGAGAAGATGCGGCCGCTGTTTCTGAGCACCATGCACAACGACCTGCTGCGCCTGGCCACGGCCCTGGAAAGCGGCGCCGGCAAGGCGGCCGCCGAGCGCCTGCACAGTATTGCCGGCGCCATGGGCGCGGTGCAGGCCGGCAACCTGGCCCGGGCCTGCGCCGAGCTGGAATGCCAACTGCTGGACAACCTTTTCAACCCGGTGCTGGAGTGCCAGGTCAGGCAACTGATGCAACGCTTGTCCGAACTCCTGCAGCCCCTTGAATAATGACCCGCAGGGTTTAATGTACCGACAACCTCATGTCTCTTTTTACCAATCAGCGTATTACACGGGTGTGTTAGCCATGGAAAAACTTAAAGTAGTCATTGCCGACGATCACCCTATTGTCTTGCTCGGTGTGCGCGAGCTGATGGAGCGCGACGAGCGCTTCGAAATAGTCGGTGAAGCGGTGTGTTCCAAGGCCCTGATCCAGCAGCTGGAATCCCAGCCGGTGGACATCGTCATCACTGACTACAACATGCCGGGAGACTCGCCCTACGGCGACGGCCTGAAACTGGTGGAGTACCTCAAGCGCAACTATCCGCACTTGCAGATCCTGATCCTGACGATGATTTCCAATCAACTGATCCTCACCCGCCTGCACGAGCTGGGGGTGGTCGGGGTGATCCAGAAGAGCCAGCTGCACGAGGAAATCCAGACCGCGCTCAAGGCCATCGCCCAGAAGGGCACCTACCGCAGCCTGGAGCCCCTCTCCAATTCGGTGCTGGAATCCAATGTGGCGATCGACGAGCGCATCTCCACCCTGTCGCCCAAGGAGTTCGAGATTTTGCGGCTGTTCGTGTCCGGCAAGAGCGTCAGCGATATCGCCCGCAGCCAGAACCGCAGTTCCAAGACCATCAGCGCACAAAAGATTTCCGCCATGCGCAAGCTTGAGGTACAAAGCGACCAGGATTTGCTGACCTACTGCATCGGTCGCAACATCTTCAACTGACCCCACAAGGAACTGTCGGAAATGGATACTTCGTCCTCGCCCAATGCTGCCAACCTGCTGGAACTGCAACGCCTGCAAGGGGCCTGGGAGCAGATTGGCATGGAAGACAACGGCGTGCTCAACCCACCGGACCAGCACAGCGCGCCGGGTGCCCTGACCTTTATCGAGGGCGAGCAATTTCGCGTGGTCACGGTGGCCGGCGAAACCCTGCTGCGGGGCAGCTTCACCCTCGACAGCAGCAGCACGCCCAAGGCCATCACCTGGGTCGACGCCGTGGGTGAGGACGCCGGCAAGGCCCTGCCCGCCAGCTACGAATTGACCGACGACGAGTTCGTGTTTATCGCCGCCGACGAGGGCCAGCCACGCCCGACTCAGTTCCGCACCGGCCCGGGCCAGACCCTGCGCCGCTTCGTGCGCCGCCAGGCAAACTGACCCCCGCGCCCGGCGCCCAGGCGCCGGTGCCGCCCCCTACCCATCACCCTGCCGTGCTGTCGATGGCCCACCAGCGGGGCAGCAACTGGCGCACCCGGGGTTCGGCAAAACGATCGTCGATCAGCATCAGCACCCCACGATCGCTCTGGCTGCGAATCACCCGCCCGGCCGCTTGCACCACCTTCTGCAACCCGGGGTACAGGTAGGTGTAGTCGTAACCTGCGCCAAACAGCGCGGCCATGCGCTGCTTGATCTGCTCGTTCAGCGGGTTGAGCTGGGGCAGCCCCAGGGTGGCGACAAAGGCACCGATCAAGCGCGAGCCCGGCAGGTCGATACCCTCACCGAAGGCACCGCCGAGCACGGCGAAACCTATGCCCTGCCCCTCGGCGCGAAACTGCTGGAGAAAGGCCTGGCGCGAAGCCTCGTCCATGCCCCGCGACTGCAACCACCGGGGGATCTGCGGATGCTCGCGGGCCAGCAGCTCGGCCACCTGCTGCAAGTATTCGAAGCTGCTGAAAAACGCCAGGTAGTTGCCCGGCCGCGCCGCGTACTGCCGGGCCATCAACTCGACGATGGGCGCCAGCGATGCTTGGCGATGCACATAGCGGGTGGAAATGCGGCTGACGATCTGTACCTCCAGCTGGGTCGCGGCGAACGGCGACTGCACTTCCAGGCACACGCTGTTGGCCGGCAATCCCAACAGATCGAGGTAGTAATGCCAGGGGTTGAGGGTGGCGGAAAACAGCACCGTGCTGCGCGCCGCCGCCAGCCGCGGCGCCAGCAAGGCCGCCGGCACCACGTTGCGCAGGCTCAGGCGCGACAGGCTGCGGCTGGCATTCAGTGAGCGCTTGCCGATATCGAAGATGAACTGCCGCGCCTCGAACAGCTCCGCCACCCGGGCAAATTGCAGCAGTTCGAAGTACAGCCCCTGCAAGCCACTGTCCAGGCCCTGGGGCTGCTCGTTGAAATAGTCCCCCAGGCGGCTGATGCACAGGGTCAAGGCACGCAGGAAGGCCGTGGGCAAGCAGTCATAGGCCTGATACGCCGCCTGCTGCGCCTGTTGCAGGGCATTCCATTCGCGGTTCAGCCGTTGCAGCGTGCCCTTGAGGGCCTGGGGCGCGCCCTTGCGCACCGTGGCCAGGCCCTGCTGGTCGAGGCTGGCGCTGTACATGCCGCGCCCGCGCTCCACCAGGTTGTGGGCCTCGTCCACCAGCACCGCCAACTGCCACTGGTTGGCCTGGGCCAGGCCGAACAGCAAGGCGCTGAAATCGAAGTAGTAGTTGTAGTCGGCCACCAGCAAGTCGCTCCAGCGGGCCATCTCCTGGCTCAGATAATAAGGGCAGACCTGATGTTCCAGGGCCACCTGGCGCAGGGCCTGGCGATCCAGCAGCGGCACCTGGCTGGCCTGCTCGCGCGCCGCCGGCAAGCGCTGGTAGAAGCCCCGGGCCAGCGGGCAGGATTCACCATGACAAGCCAGTTGCGGATGCTCGCAAGCCTTGTCCCGGGCCACCAGTTCCAGCACCCGCAACGGCAGCGCAGGCTCATCAGCGAACAACACCCGGGCCGCATCCAGGGCCAGTTGCCGGCCCGGGGTCTTGGCGGTGAGAAACAACAACTTGTCCAACTGCTGCGGAACCATGGCCTTGAGCATCGGGAAGATCGTGCCCAGGGTCTTGCCAATGCCGGTGGGGGCCTGGGCCAGCAGGCAGCGGCCGGTGCTGACCGCCTTGTACACCGCCTCGGCCAACTGCCGTTGGCCATCGCGAAAGGTCTGATGGGGAAACACCAGCCTCTGCGTGGCCTGGTCCCGGGCTGCGCGATGGCGCATTTCCTGCTGCGCCCAGTGCAGGAACAGCGCGCACTGCTGGTTGAAGAACGCCTGCAGGGCCTCGGCGCTGTGCTCCTCCACCAGGGCAGTTTCCGCTTCGCTGGACACCTCGAAATACACCAGCGACAGCCGCAGGCTGGCCAACCCCAGGCTCTGGCACAGCAACCAGCCATAGACCTTGGCCTGGGCCCAGTGCAATTGCCGATGATTGTCGGGCATGCGCGCCAGGTCGCCGCGATAGGTCTTGATCTCTTCCAGCAGGTTCTGCGCCGGGTCGTAGCCGTCCGCCCGGCCCCTGACCAGCAGCTCGCCGTACTGGCCTTCCAGGGCCACTTCCGTCTGGTAGCCGGGGTTGCGCCGGGCGGCCACGGTGCGGTGGCCGAGCATGCCTTCCTGGGCGCTGGGCGAGGGGGTGAAGCGCAGGTCCAGGTCGCCGCACTTGGCGCTGAACTCGCACAGGGCACGCACTGCAATGCGGTAACTCACGCCAGCGGGTCCTGCCATTGCACGTAGCACACCGTCACCGGCATGCGGTGCTCCTGGCAGAAGTCCAGCCAGCGCAACTGGTTGTCCTGCAGCCGGTCCCCCGGCCCCTTGACCTCGATCATGCGGTAGGTCTTTTGCGCCGGCCAGAACTGGATCAGGTCCGGCATGCCGGCGCGGTTAGCCTTGATATCCAGCAGCAAGCGCTGGAACCAGTGGCGCAGATGCTCCGCCGGCAGGCAGTCCAGGGCCTGCTCCAGCAGCTCTTCGCTGAGCAGGTTCCAGAACACGAACGGCGATTGCAGCCCCCACTTGGCCGCGAAGCGCTGGCGGATGCTGGTGCGGTAGCGACCGTCTTCCAGTTCCGCCAGGCAGGCCTGGAACAGCGCGCTGCGCCGCTCATGGAAATCCTCGCTCAACAGGTCCACCGGCCCGCGCTGGAACGGGTGGAAAAAGGCCCCTGGCAAGGGCGCAAAGATCGCCGGCCAGCACAGCAGGCCGAACAGTGAATTGATCAGGCCGTTCTCCACATAGTGCACCGGCCCGCCAGGCTGCTGCAGATGGGCCTGCACCAGCGCTTCCACCGACTGCCCGTCGGGGTCGCGGGGCAGGCACAGGTCGAGCCGCTGCACCTCGCGATGGCTGGCTCGTGGCTGCGGCGGCCCGCCCAGCTTGCGCCGCAACCGCGGCATGACCCGCAGCAACTGCTGGGCCTCGGCGGCGCTCTGCGGCGCGGCGGCGGCCTGTTCGGCCAGGGCCAGGGCGGCCTGCACTTCATCGCTCAACTCCAGCACGCGGATCAGCCGCAGCCGCGCGCCGGGATAGGCGCACTGCTGGTAGAGGCTGCGCGCCAACGGCAGATCCCCCAGGCGTTCGCCATGCTGGCCCAGCAGGAACAGCAGCTTGTCGCGACGCTTGTGCAGCCAGGGGTTGGCGCTGGCGAAAGCGGCGACCTGGGGCCAGATATCCGTCAGCGGCACGCCGGCCTCGAAAGCCTCCTGGCACTGGTGCAGGTAGCAGAAGCCGTCCAGGTCCTCGCGGCTGCACAGTGCGCGGGCATCGGCGCTGATCTCCACCTGCTCGTAGCTGTAGATGCCCAGGTCGGCAAGCACGAACTCCGACCAGTCCTGGTACAGGTTGCCGAAGAACATCAGCCGCAGGCGATCGCACAGGGTCATCAGGGTCAGGCTCAGCAACCGGTCGGGAAGCTGCGGGCACCACTGGGCGAAGGCCCGCGGCGCCGGTTCCTCGGCCGCCAGCAGCTCCAGCCACTGCTCCTTGCGGGCCTTGGCCGGCAGTTCATGGGTGGCGAAGCTGTGCAGGATCTCGGCCTTTTGCAGCAGGCCGAACAGCTCCTCCAGGGCCAGCGGCGCCTGCTCCTCGACCCAGCCCAAGGCCAGCAGTGGCGCCAAGGCCCGGGCGCTGTCGCCAATTTCCCCGTAGTTGAGCTTGCTCAGGCGAAAATGCCGCCCCTTGCGCATCACCATGCGTACCAGCAGCGCCTGGGAGGCCTGGGGCACAGCGCCGAAGTCGGCGATAAAACGCTGCTCCTCGGCGCTCAGCACATCGGCGTAGCGCTGCTCGAGCCAGAGCAGCACTTGCTGGAAATTGTGCAGGTAATAGAGGGGGTTTTCGCGGGGGTCGGAAGTCACGGGAGAAAGGCGCCACAACTGGGTGAGTACTGGTTATGCGTACAGATAACAGCCCATGCCCTGCCCTGGCAAACACTATTGGATAAATGGCCAGCGGAAGAATTTTACAATTACCTGGCGAACTTTCGTCGTCTTCACTACACCAAGAGCCCAGGATTATAGTGTCCGCCGCCATCTGGACACCCCATTGACGAGAGGTCTCTTATGAATGTGAAGAAACTCGGACTGCTGCTGGCCACCACCAGCCTGCTGGCCCTGGCCGGTTGCGCTTCGCCCACCGTGGTGACGCTGCAGAACGGCACCCAGTACCTGACCCGGGACATGCCCAAGACCCACAGCGCCGATGGCTTCTATGAGTTCCAGGACATTTCCGGCAAGACTATCCGGGTCAAGTCCGACGATGTGGCCACGGTGCGCAAGGAAAAGTGATTCAAGCCCCAAACTCAGTGGGACCAGGGAAAGGGCCCCTGCCCCGGCTGACAGTAGATGCTCTGGGACTTGCCGCGCCGCTGCAGTTCGGCACGAATCCTCTGGCATTCCTTCAACTGCCGAATGTCATCCAGCTCGCTGAACAGGTGTGGCGTTGCGCTATTCCCAGGGCCGACCGGCGCCTGGCTGTCTTCGGCGTCGAAACTGAAACGATAGGGCTCCGGCTCCGGCGCCTGCTTCTGCTCTGAGGCCGGCGGCCAGGCCGGCAACTGCTCCGGGGTGACCCCGTAACGTTGCAAAATCGAGCGGTGAGGCAGCGTATCGGCCGAGACCATGGCTCCCCACAGGGCCAGCATCAATCCGCTCGCATACCTCTTACTGTTACTCACTGTCAAAACTCTCCTGTCCTTGCCTGGATAACGGCCCGATCCCTTGATAACGGGTGACCGGGCCCGGGTTTTACCCCTATTGGAGCCAGAGCGCGACCGACAGGTCACAAACCGAACCAGCGCGGAGCCCATTGCGGGCCCCGCGCCGCATAGCATCAGGCGAGAACGATGCCTGAACCGTTGAGTTGCCCCAGGCTGACGCCCACCAGGGTCACCGAGTCCTGGCCGAAGGTCAGCACGGTGTCATTGCCGTGGCTGCTGGCGTGGGCCCGGAAGTCCTGATCAGGCAATACCCCCGTTACCCCCATGAACACCAGCTTGTCGCCATTCTGGTAACCGACGATGCGGTCCTGGCCAAAATGGCCATTGAACAGGAAGCTGTTGTTGCCCCCCGCCGCCTCCATCAGGTCGTTGCCGGCACCGCCGACGAACACATGGTTGCCCAGCTTGCCCACCAGGTGATCGTTACCGTCCAGGCCGAACAGCCACTCGCCCTTGGCCTGGGCCTTGAGCAGATCGTCAGCGCCACTGCCCTTGGCCGAAGCGACATAAGCCGTCGACTGCCCGCCCACCTGCAAGCCCTTGGCGCCAACCTGGTGGATCACATCGTCCTTGAACAGGCCCCAGAGCAGCCCCGGCTCCTTGCTCTGGATCGCGCCGATATCCCGGGTGATGCTGATCCCGCCATTGGCGTCGCGCACATACAGGGTGCCGGCGCCGTCGTTGGCGAAGCTGTAGTCCTTGATCGAATGCTGCAGGTCCAGGGTGTTGTGGCCCTTGCCGCCGAGGATGATGTTGTAGCCACCGTCGTCGCGGAAGGTGTCGTTGCCATCGCGGCCTTCCAGGTAGTCGTTGCCGCGTCCGCCCTGGATCAGGTCGTCGCCGTTGCTGCCGATGATAAAGGTGCTGCCCTTGTGGGTTTCGGCATTGCGGTTCAAGTCCTGGACCCAGGTCGTGGCCCGGGCCGGGTCCGACAGGTTGGCGACTATGATGGTCGAGTCCTTGCTGGTGAAGTCGTAGAACTTCGAGTCCAGCACCCGGGTCAGGCCATCGCCGTAGCCGGTGGGCAGGTGGGAGATCCAGGTGGGGATATTGAGGATCGAGAACGGCAGCGCGTTCCATACATCCGAGGCGTAATGGTCGTTGAAGCTGACGATATTGTTGGTCGCCGAAGCCTGGTGGGCATCGTGCACCAGGAGCGTCGACGGGTTGAAGGTGGAGCCGTCCAGGGCACGGAACACCGGATCGTTTTCATAGCCGATATTCAGCACCTTGTCGCTGGCGCTCTGGGTCGGCGAGGCATAGGCGATGTAGTTGGCGTCCTTGTAGAACCCCGACCAGCGCCCGCTGCTGAGGTCGGCCAGACTGTTCACCGCCAGGCCCCCCAGGCTGTGGCCGCTGACCAGGATGTCCTTGCCCGACAGGCCATTGGCCTGGGCAAAGGCGGCGACATTGCCCAGCAGCTTGCCGAAGGCTTCGCCGGCGTAGTTCTTGGCGTAGTCCTTGGGGCCCAGGGCCGCCAGCACGTCGTTGATCAGATCGCCGATGGTGTCGCCGATCACCGATTCCCGCGGCCCGCTGGTGCCGCGAAAAGCAATGCCGATGGAGCTCAGGTGGCCCTGGGCATCGTACTTGCCGACGATCTCCACCTGGGCCGTTTCATAACCGGCGGTTTCGCCGAAGAAGGTCCCCCGGGCATCCACCTTGCCGCTGTAGCCCAGCTGCTGGGCGCTGATAGTGGACCAGCCAGCCTGGTTCAGCGCCTGCTTGGCGGCCTTTTCCGAATCCGGGTTCCAGGGAATGCCGGGGATCACCCCCTGGGAATCGCTGCTGCCGATCAGCGCCGTGACCAGGGTTGCCGGCAAGCCGAGGCCGAAGCCATTGTGCTGGTAGCCCTCGGCAAAGCCGTTGTCGAGGTTGTGGTAGGAATACAACGTGATCGCCAGCGCATCGGCGAACAGCGCCTTGGACTCGGCGGCGTTGAAGTTCTTGTAGTCATAGACACCCATGGTATTGCCTCTCTTTTGTTGAATTTGTCAGAGACAGCTGCTGCCCCCCGAGCCCGTCGCCGAGCCCGGAGGACGCCTTACAACACCTTGCACATCCGTTGCCCGGGCGTTAGAACGCCCAGTCCAGGGTCAGGCCGACCCCGTGATCCTGCTCGCGACTGCCGAGCAGGCCGTTGTAATCCAGATTGACCCGGGCACCGTGCCCCACGGCCATGCCGGCCCGGGCGCCGAGCACCGCGGCGTCGCGGTCCAGGGACAGGCTCTGGACCTTGTAGTCCGGCCCGCCGCTGGCGAACGCCAGGTGCTGCTCGGAACCGGTGGCACTCAGGTTGTGCTGCCAGCCCAGGCTGGCCGACAGCTCCAGGGCCGGCCCGCTGGACAGTTGCAACTGCTTGCCGACGCGCATGCCGAGGGTCGAGAGCCAGGCCTCGCGGTTGTCGGCTGAGCCCTTGAGCGAGGTGGCGCCGCCATGTTCCTTGAAGCTGTCGCTGGCCACATGCACATAGGCCAGGCTGGCGAACGGTTCCAGGGCCAGGGGTTGCTGCTCCAGGCGCCAGGCCGCTTCGCCGAACACTTGCAGGCTGCGGGCATCGCGCTTGCTCTTCTGCCGATCACTCTGCCCGTCGAAATACAGCTCGCGCTTGCTGTCGATGCGGTGCCAGCTGTAGGCGCCGCCCAGGCTCAGGCGCAGCTGTTCCTGCTGCTGCCCGACATAGGCACCCAGGTGGTAGCTGTCGATGCTGGCCGAGGAATGCCGGCCATCGCCCATGCTCAGGGAGCTGTCGCTGTAGCCGCTGAACAGCCCGAGGCGGGTGTCTTCGTCCAGCTGGCCGTCGACCCCCAGCAGCAGCCCGCCAATCGAGCTGCTGTAACGGGCCTGGTCATGGTTGCCGTCGGCCTTGCCCCAGGCACCCAGGGCCTTGACCCACAGCCCCTGCTCCGCGCCCTCGGCGCCAGGCGTGGCCGGCGAACGCAGGCGCTCGCCCACGGCGTCGCGCAGGTAACGACTGTCGTTGATCAGCAGGCTGCCGATGGCCGGGTGAATTTCCCCGGACAACTGCTCGAAGGCCTGTTGCGCGCTAACCGCACTGGCCGCCAGCAGCAGGCTTTCATACAGCGCATCGCCGGCCCCCAGTTGGTCTGCGGCGGCCGCCACCGCCTGTTGGTTGGGAGTCGCCGCGACGCTGCCGAAACTCGTGGCATTGCGCGCCACCGCCAACTGCACGCCGTTGCTGCCGTAGCTCAGGTTGCCGCCGAGGAACAGCGAGTTGGACAGCAGCGGACCGAAGCTGCCCTGCACGCCATTGGCCGCATCGACAATATCCAGTTGCCGGCCCAGCAGGCTCGGCACCCGCGACCCATTCAGCGACAGCCCGGGGTTTTCCAGCTCCAGGGCCAGGCTGGCGCCGCCCAGGTTCACCTGGCCGTCGCTGACCAGGCGGTCGCTGCCGCTGGGGGAGACTTCCACCGCATAGGTCGAGCCCGGCAGGAAGGTCACATCGGAGGCCACATGCAAGGTGCCGATGGAGTTGCCCGGGGCAACGATCGACCCGGCATTGGCAGTCAGCCCGCCGATGCGCCCGGTGCCGCCGAGGATCCCGCCGGCATTCACCGTCACCGTGGAGGCCAGGGAACCGTTGACCGCCAACCGCCCCTGATTGACCAGGGTCGGCCCGGAGTAGGTGTTGGCGCCGCTGAGCACCAGGGTGCCAACCCCCTGCTTGGTCAGGCCGCCATGGCCGCTGATGTCGTTGCTCCACAGATCCAGCACGCAGCTCAGGTCGTTGCAGCGGCGCTGGGTCGGCTTGCCGGCATCCAGCAGTGCGCCGTAACCCGGCAGGTCGGCGATGAACTGGCCCGAGCCATAGCCCCCCTGGATACGAAACTCCGCGGGGATGTCCTGCTCGGTCACCAGCATGCCCGGCCCGCGAATGCCCTTGGCCAGGTCGATCATGCCCCAGCCGTACAGCGCATCGATGCCGGGGGCGCCCAGGTCGGTGGCCGTGGTGCGCAGCACGCTGGCGATCTGCGCGCCGTTCATGTAGGGGAAGCGCTCCATCAGCACCGCCGCAGCCCCGGCAGCATGGGGCGCGGCCATCGAGGTGCCGTTCTTGTTGGCATAACCCAGGGTCATGTTGTCGAGGTTGGTGCCGCCGATCACCGCGCTGTAGATCTTGGTGCCGGGCGCCGACACGCAAAAGCTTGCGGTGTAGCCGCAGCGCGAGGAAAAGGTGCTGATTACATAGGGCGTGGCGCTGCTGGTATCGGGGTTCTGCTGCAAGGCCGAGACCGTCAGCCAGTTGGGGGCGATCTCCGGCACGAAGTAGCCGAGCCCGGCAATGGCATCGGGGTTGTTCAGGTTGTAGTCGTTGCCGGCGGCGAAAATCGTCAGCACGCCGCTGCGGGCGGCGGCGATGGCGCCATCGTAGGCACCACCCGGCAGGCTGCCGAGCAGCGGCTGGATCTGGCTGAACTGGGCCTGGGCATCGCCCACCGTGAAGTGCGGGAAGGCCGGGTCGCGCCCGCCCTTGGCAAAGCGATCGGTGATGCCGATGCCCCAGCTGTTGTTGATGATTCGCGCGCCGCTGGCCACCAGCCCGTCCCAGCCGGCCTTGTACACCGCACCGTCGTTGCCGAGGATGATGCCGTCCTCGGGGCCGGGGTCGCCGTTGTCGGCGCTGATGATCTGCGCATCGAAAGCCACCCCGTGCATCGACACGCCGTCGCGGTTACCGGCGGCGATACCGCCGACGTGGGTGCCGTGGGAGCCAAGCTTGCCGTCCGAACCCACCGAGGGGCTGCCGTCATAGCGAAAAGCCTCGCCGGCCTTTACATGAATATAGGGGTCGTCGTACTGGCGAATGCCGCTGGTGACCAGGGTCACGATCTTGCCCGTACCGGCGAACTCCGGGTGCCGGGCATACACCGGCTGGTCGAAGATCCCCAGCTTGACCCCCTTGCCGCTGTAGCCGGCGGCATAGGCGCTGTCGGCATGAATCGCCCCCAGCCCCCAATCGGCCTTGAACTCGGCGCTGCGCCAACTGCTGGCATCCCCCTGGCGCCCGCTCTCCACATAGGGCGCGGCCTGCACACTGCCAATCAGCGCCATGCCGCCGAGCACCGCCCGGCCCAATGGGCTGCGCAGCACATTGGGACCACTCAAGCCACCATCCTTGCGTTTGTCTTGCTTCACTCCGACCTTCCTTAGTTGTGTTGACAAAAATCCCGGGCGGGCTCCGTGCCCCGCCCTCAGGTTGCAGGGGCACCTCAAAAGCGCCACTGCAGGTTGAGTCCGACGCCATGTTGTTGTTCGCGACTGGCCAGGCGCCCCTGGTAGTCCAGGCTCAATTCCAGGTCGCGGGCCAGCCCCAGGCGCGCCTGGCCGCCCACCAGCGCAGCATCGCGCAGGGCCGGTGCGCTGCTGACGTCAAAACTCTGGGTACTGTCGGCAAAGGACAGCCGCTCGCCGGCCTGGGCGCTGCTCAGGCGGTGCTGCCAGCCAAGACTCGCGGCCAGTTCCAGGGGCTGCCCGCTAGCGAGGCGCAACTGCTGGCGACCGCGCAGGCCCAGGGTGCCGAGCCAGGCATCGCGCTGCTCTTTATTGGCGCTAAGGGCCGCGGCATTGCCCTTTTCATCGAAGCCATCGCGGTCCAGGTGCACATAGGCCAGGTTGGCGAAGGGCTCCAGGCGCAGCGCCGGCCGTTCCAGGCCATAGGCGGCTTCGACGAACAGCTGCTGGCTGCGAGCCTCGACCCGGGCCTTCTGCCGGCCGCTGCCGGCGCCATAGTCGAGGTCGCGGCGCACTTCGCCGCGGTGCCAGCTGTAGCTGCCGCCCAGGCTCAGGCGCAGCGCGTCCAGGTCATGCTTGGCATAGGCCCCCAGGTGATAGCTGTCGACCTCGGCCCGGGCGGCACTGCCGCCGCCCATATGCAGCGAGCTGTCGCTGTAGCCGGCGGCCAGGCCGAGGCGGGTTTGCGGGTCGATATCGCTCTCGGCGCCCGCCAGCACCCCGCCCAGGGAGCTGGTATAGGTTTGGCTGCCATCCGTGCCTTCGATCCGCCCCCAGTTGCCCAGGCCCTTGAGCCACAGCCTGGGCCCTTCACCCTCGGGCTGCGGGGCATTCAGCCCCGGGGCTTGCAGGCGCTCGCCCAAGGCATCGCGCAGCACCGAGCCCTGGCTCACCAGCAGCGAGTCCAGGGCTGGGTAAACCTCTCCGGACAACTGGCGCAAGGCGCCCTGGGCCTGGGCTGCCGAGGTCAGCAGCAACAGGCTTTCATACACCGCGTTGCCCGCCCCCAACTGCTCGATGGCGGCGCCTGCCGAACGCTGGTTGGGGCTGGCACCGACGCTGTCGAAGGTGGCGCCGCGCTGCAACGCCAATTGCACGCCGCTGGCGGAATAACCCAGGTTGCCGTCGAGAAACAGATAGCCCGGCTCGACACTGGCAAAGCGTCCGAGCACCCCGCCGGCGGCTTGCAGAATGTCGAACTGGCGCCCCACCAGGCTCGGCACCTGGCGCTGATCCAGCACATTGCCCCGTGGCTCGGGCAGCAGTTGCACAGTGGCGCCATCCAGGCGGGCCTGGCCGCTGGCGACAATCCGGTCGCTGGCGCTGGGCGACAGTTCCACCCGGTAGCTGGAGCCGGGCTGGAAATCCACATTGCCGGCCACGTTCAAGGTGCCGATGGAATTGCCCGGCGCCACTTGCCCGCCCGCGTTGACGGTGAGCCCGGCGACTTGCCCGGAACCACCCAGGGTGCCACCGGCATTCACCGTCACCGCCGACTGCAAGCGGCCGTTGACCGCCAGCAGGCCGCCATTGACCCGGGTCGGGCCGCGGTAGCTGCTGTCGCCACCCAGCAGCAGCCAGCCGGCGCCGGACTTGACCAGGCTGCCCTGATACACCCGCAGCGCCGCCGCGGCATCCCGGGCCATGCCCAGGGCATAGTCGCTGCGCTCCTGCTGGCTGGCACTAGAGGGCAAGCCCTGCTCCCAGCCGCGGTCCCTAAGGGTCTGCTGCCAGGCCAGGTGCTCGGCGGCGTCTTCGGCCTGGCGCTGCACCAGGGCCTGATCGGAGATGCCGTTGCTCCAGGTATCACCCTGCCCGGCCCCCAGGTTGACCCGCAATTCGCCCAGCAACTGCCCCGGCCCGTGCAGCGCCCGGCCCAGATCGGGCACGCCCCAGCCCACCCGGCTCGAAGGCGCCTGGGTCGGCGTACCGTCGAGCTGGCGCGAGGTGGTCAGCAGCACCTGCAGGGCCTGCTGGTTGTCCAGGTAGGGATAGCGCTGCATCACCAGGGCCAGGGCCCCGGTGGCATGGGGCGCGGCCATCGAGGTGCCGTTATAGGTGGCGTAACCGCCCCCCGGCACCGTGCTGGTAATGGCCGCGCCCGGGGTCGCCAGGCACCAGTACTTGGCGATGCCGCACTGGTTGTATTTCTGCTGGTTGAACTTGTCCAGGCCCGAGACCGCCAGCCAGTGGCCTTCCAGCTCCGGCTGAAAATACGGCAGCGCCGCGCGCACGCTGGCATTGGCATAGCCGCTGTTGCCGGCGCTGAACACATTGATCACCCCGCGCCGCGACACTTCGGCAGCGGCATCGAGCCAGGTGTCCTGCTGGAAATGCTGGGCATAGGCCGCGCGCAACCCGTCCAGGGTCTGGTAGCTGACATCCTTGGGCTGGCTGCCCCAGCTGTTGTTGATCGCCCGCACCCCGGCATCCGCCAGCGCGCCGTACACCGCGTGAAAGTAGCGCGAGTCGGGGGCCGGGCCGAACAAAAAGCCGTCGTTGTGATTGGTGTTGCCCACATACACCTGGGCCTCGAAGGCCACCCCGTGCATGCCGTTGCCATCACGGGCCGCGCCCATGGTGCCGGTGACATGGGTGCCATGGCTGTCGTTGGCGCCATTGAGCACACCGCTGACACTGAAGGGGCTGCCGTCCAGGTACTGGCCATTGGCGGTCACCGGGTGATAGCGCTCGGGGCTGGCTTCGGGGTGGCGGCTATCGAAACCCGAATCCAGGGCGCCGATCTTCACCCCGGCGCCGGTGATCCCGGCGGCATAGGCCTGGTCCGCCTGCATGCGCGCCAGCCCCCAGTCCTGCTGGTATTCGGCGGAACGCCAACTGCTGGCGTCGCCCAGGCGACCGCTGTCCTGGTAGACGGCGCGAGCCGTGAGGGGCTGGCTGGCGGCAAATGCCAGGCACAGGGTGCCCGCCAGCGTCTTGAGCTGATGACCTTTCACATCCATGTCGATGACTTCTCATTGTTCTTGTTGAAGTCGGATCGCCCATCCGGGGGCGATCCCTTGCTTGCCGCCAGCCCCCAGGTTCAGGCGGCTGATACCCGGCAGCCGGGGTTGCGGGCAGGTCGCAACGACCTGCCCGCCTGTGCCTGGCTCAGGCGAAGACGATGCCGGAGCCGTTCAAGCCCTCCATGCCGATCCCCACCAGGGTCACCGAGTAATCCCCCACCTTGAGCAGGGTGTCGGCGCCGTTCTGCGACAGGTGCTGGCTGTAGTCGTAGTGGGCGTCAACCCCGGGTATGCCCATGAACACCAGCTTGTCGCTCTGCTGGTAACCCTGGATCAGGTCGAAACCGAAGTGGCCGCTGAACAGGAAAGTGTTGCTGCCCCCGCCGCTGGACTGCAGCACATCGTTGCCGGCACCGCCGACAAAGGTCACGTTGGCCTTGTCGCTGCTCAGCAGGTCGTCGCCAGCGTGGCCGAACAGCCAGTCGCCATCGACACTGGCCACCAGCGCATTGCCATAGGCGTCACCATTGAGGGAGTGGTTGTAGGCGGTCCATTGGTTACCGTTGTACAGGCCGCTGTCGGTCACGCTGTAGCTCACGTCCTTGCCCAGCAGTTGCCACCAGCTGCCGGCCTCGTGGCTGACCAGGGCGCCAATGTCCCGGGTCATGCTGATGCCGCCGTAGGCATCGCGGATATACAGGGTGCCGTCGCCATCATTGGCGATGGAGAAGTTCTTCAACGGCTGCTGCAGCTCCAGCACGTTGTGCCCCTGCCCGCCATGGATGATGTTGTAGCCGCCGTCATCGCGGAAACGGTCGTCGCCGGCCCCACCATCCAGGTAGTCGTTGCCCTTGCCGCCGTGCAGCAAGTCGTTGCCCTGGGTGCCGATGATCAAGGTGCTGCCAGTGTGCTTTTCCGCGTACAGGTTGAGGTCCTTGACCCATACCTGGTCGCGCTTGGCCTCGGACAGATTGGAGACGACCACGGTGGAGTCGCGACTGGTGAGGTCGTAGAAGTCCGAGCCGATCAGGCGATTGAGGCCCGCGGCGTAATCCACTGCGCTGTGCGCCGACCAGGACTGCGGGTTGAGAATGCTCTGGGGAATCAGCTTGCCGAGGAACGACGAATAGTGATCGTTGAAACTCACAATGTTGTTGGTCGCCGAGGCCTGGGGCTGGTCGTGGGTACCCAGGGACGAGGCGTTGAAATGAGTGCCGTCCAGCACCCGGAACACCGGGTCGTTCTCATAGCCGATATTCAGCACCTGCTGGCTGTCGGCGCTCTGGGTCGGCGAGGCGAAGGCCACGTAGCTGGCGTCCTTGAAGAAACCTCCCCAGTGCTCGCCACTCATGGCTGCCAGGCTATTGACTGCCAGGCCGCCGAGGCTGTGCCCGGTCACCAGCACATCGCTGCCGCTCAAGCCCTGGGCCGCGGCGAAGGCCGCCACCTTGCCCAGCAGGTTGTCGAAGGCCAGGCGGCTGTAGTTGTCGGCGAAACCCGGGACGAAGGCCGCCTGCAAGTCGTTGATTCCATCCTTGAGGCTGTCGGTACCGCGAAAGCTGATGCCGATGGACAACAACTGCCCGGCCGCGTCGTACTTGCCCAGGATCTCCACCTGGGCATCGCTGACGCTGGCCTGCTCGCCGGAAATCGTGCCCTGGGCGCTGACATGGCCCTGGTAGCCCAGCTGGGAGGCGCTCAGCGGTCGCCAGGCAGTACCCGGCAAGGGCTCGCCGGTGGGGGTCGAGGCGTACAGGGCCAGGGTGATGGCCTCGCTGTAGAGGGCCTTGCCATCACCGCCAAGGGCGGTCTTGTAGTCGAAGATACTCATGCTCATTCCTCTTTTATTGTCCCGCTGCCCCAGGGTCGCACTGCGGCCTAGGGCGCCGCGCGCTGGCCAAAGGCTTCGTCGACCCTGGCCAGGTCCTCTTCCCGCAGGGTGCCGGCGTAGTAGTGCAACTTGGTCCAGGCCATCAGGTAGTCATAACGGGCCTGGGCCAGGTCGCGCCGGGTGGTGTAGAGCTGCTGCTCGGCGTTCAATGCATCCAGGTTGACCCGCTCGCCACCGAGAATGCTCTGCTTGGTGGACACCACCAGGGCCTCGGCCGAGGTCAGGGCCTTCTGGTAGGCGCGCAACTTGCTCACCCCAGAAAGACAGGCACTGAATTGCCGGCGCAGTTCAATCAGGGTTTCCCGGGTCTTGCCTTCCAGGTCGTATTCGGCCTGCTCCATGTTGCGGCTGGCCTGGCGCGTGGAGGCCGACACCCCGCCACCGGCGTACAGCGGCACGCTGACTTCGATGCCGATGGTGTTGGTGTCGTAGCGCTGGTTGTAGGTGTTGCCGCTTTCCGACTCGTTCTTGCGCATGGTGGCGTAGGCGCTGAGCTTGGGCAGGTGCCCGGCGCGATTGCGTTCCACATCGAAGCGCGCCACTTCCACCCGCTGGCGCTGGGAGGCCAGCAGCGGGTTGTTGCTCAGGGCCATCTCGTGCCAGGTGTCGTAGTTGGCCGGGGTCAGGCTGAAGGACTGGAAATCCTGATGCAGGGGGTCGAGGTCGCGCACATCGATATTCGCCACGCCAATCAGTGCCCCCAGCTCCCGCAGGGCGGCATCCTGCTCGTCGCGGGCGGCGATTTCCTCGGCGGTGGCCAGTTCATAGCGCGACTCGGCCTCGAGTATATCGGTGCGGGTGCCCTCGCCCTGCTGGAACAGGTGCTGGTTCTGCTGGAACTGCTGCTCGAAGGCCTTTTTCTTGGCCTGGGCGATGTCGATCTGGTCCTGGGCGAACAGCGCCTTGGTGTAGTAGCTGAGCACCCGTACCAGCAGCTCCTGGCTCTTGCTGCGAAAAGTCTCGTCGGCAAACAGCGCCTGGGCCACGCCCTTGCGGTAGTTGGCGTAGGCCTCGTAGTCGAGCAGCGGCTGCTGCACGGTCAGGGACGACCCGTAGCTGTCGTAGTTGCGCTTTTCGGTCACTGTGCCGCGCACGGTGTCGAGGTAGGTGACCTTGGAGTTGTTGTGGCCCTTGTTGTAGCTGTAGCCGACCCTGGGCAGCAGCCCGGCGCGGCCGATGACGCGGTTCTCAAGGCCCGCATCGCGCTCCTTGATGGCGCCGAGAAACACCGGGTCGTTGCGTACCGCCTGCTCGTAGATCTGGAACGGGCCCATGGCCTGGGCGCCCTGGCAAACCAGTAGCGCCACGGCCGCCGCGAGAATGGAAAGCTTACTCATACGACGCGACATCCTTATTCTTCGGTCAGTGCGGAGCCAGCCCGGTCGAGCAGGGGCTTGAACAGGTAATTGAGCAGCGAGCGTTCGCCGGTACGCACGAACATTTCCGCTGGCATGCCGGGCTTGATCACCAGGCCGTTGAGTTTGTCCATGGCCTGGTCGCTGACGCTGCTGCGCAGCACGTAGTAGGGCATGCCGGTTTTCTCGTCGAGCATCTGGTCGGCGGAAATCAGGCTGACCTCCCCCGGCACCCGCGGCGTGCGGTTCTGATTGAAGGCAGTGAACAGGATGTCCACCGGCAAGTGGGTGCCGACCTTGTCGATCAGGTTCACCGGCAACCGCCCTTCCACCTCCAGGTGAGTGCCCTGGGGCACGATTTCCAGCAGGGTCTCGCCCTGGCGCACCACCGCGCCTTCGGTGTGCACCCCGAGGTTGACCGCAATGCCGTCGGCGGTGGCGATGATCTCGCTGTGCTGCAAGTCGAAACCGGCAGAGGTCAGTTGCTGCTCCAGGGTCTGGGTCTTGAGCTGGGCCTCGGCCAGTTGGCTGCGTACTTCTTTCTGGTACTCCTCGCCGTGCTGCTGCAACTTGAGCCGGGACTCGAGAATGCCCTGCTCGACCCGCCCGCTTTCGCCGGTGTTCTGCGCCAGCTCCTGCTGCACCTGGGACAGCTGGCGCTGGTACTCCAGCAAGCGGTTGCGCGGGATATAGCCGTTATCCGCCAGGGGTTGCAGGTTGCTCAGTTGCTGGCGCAGGGATTGGGCTTGGTTGTCCAGGTCGGTACGGGCCCGGCGCATGCCCGCCAGTTGCGCGGTGGCGCCTTCGATATTGGCGCGGATACCCGCCTGCTCCCGGGAGAACGCCTCGCGACGGCTGCTGAACAGCTGGCGCTGGCCTTCCAGCACCAGGGCCAGGCGCGGGTCGTCGCTGCTGCTCAGGGCGGGCGGGAAATCCACCTGCTTGAGGTTGTCGCGTTCACTGCGCCAGCGCGCCAGGCTGGCCATGGCCATGCGGTACTGGGCCTGCAGCGACTGCACATCGGCAGCGACCTGGGTCTGGTCCAGGCGAAACAGCGGCTGGCCCTGCTTCACGCTTTCACCCTCACGCACCAGGATGCGGCTGACCACCCCACTGCTCATCGACTGCACCGCCTTGCGCTTGCCGGACACCACCACCGTGCCCTGCACCGGAATCCCCTGGTCCAAAGGGGCCAAGGCCGCCCAGAGAAAGAAACTGCCCGCCCCCGCCAGGGCCAGGAACCAGCCCATGCGGGCAAAAAAACCGGCGTCACGTTCGACCCGCTCCGGCGCGTAATCCTCTTCGATCATCATGTCGTTGTGCTTGCTCATGCGCCTGAATTCCGTGTCGGGGCCTGATATTGACGGCTCATGCTGAGGCCGCCGGGTGCCACTGCCGCAGGCTTGGGCGCTTCCTGGGCCTGGCTTTGCTGGCCACCGGCCAAGGCCTTGAGCACCTCCTGGCTGGGGCCGAAGGCCTGCAAGCGGCCCTCGTTGAGCACCAGCAGCTTGTCGGCCAGGGCCAGCACCGACGAGCGATGGGTCACCAGCACCACGCTGGTACCCCGCGCCTTGAGCTGGGCAATGGCCGCGGCCAGGGCGCTTTCGCCCACGGTATCGAGGTTGGAATTGGGTTCGTCGAGCACCACCAGGCGCGGATCGCCATACAGCGCCCGGGCCAGGGCCACCCGCTGCTTCTGCCCGCCGGACAGGCCGCTGCCGTCATCGCCCAGCAGGGTGTCGTAGCCCTGGGGCAGGCGCAGGATCAATTCGTGCACCCCGGCCATTTGCGCGGCCTGGACCACCCGCTCGGGGTCGGCCTGGCGAAAGCGCGCGATATTCTCGGCGACGCTGCCGGTGAACAACTCGATGTCCTGGGGCAGGTAACCGATATAGGGGCCCAGTTCCTCGCGGTTCCAACGATGGATATCGGCGCCGTCCAGGCGCACCGTGCCGCCCAGGGTCGGCCACACGCCCACCAGCACCCGGGCCAGGGTCGACTTGCCGGAACCCGAGGCACCCAGTACCCCCAGCACTTCACCGGCATTGATGCTGAAACTCACCTGTTGCAGGGTCGCCATGCGGCGCCCGGGCGGCCCGGCGCTGACCGCCTCGAAACTCACATGGCCCTTAGGCGCCGGCAGGGACATGGCGGTGTCGCTGGGCGGGAACTCCCGCAGCAGCGCATCCAGGCGGCCGTAGGCCAGCTTGGCCGAACTCCACTGCTTCCACACGGCAATCAACTGGTCGATGGGGCTCAGCACCCGGCCCATCAGGATCGACCCGGCGATCATCATGCCGGCGGTCATATCGCCCTTGATCACCAGCAAGGCCCCTAGCCCCAGCACCAAGGATTGCAGGCACAGGCGCAAGGTCTTGCTCAGGGAACTGATTACCGCGCCCGTGTCGCTGGCCTGGTTCTGCTGGCCGAGGAAGCGCGAGTGCACACCGAACCAGCGCTTGCGCAAGGCGCCGAGCATGCCCATGGCCTGGATGGTCTCGGCGTTGTGCAAATGGCTGGTGGCCAGTTGGGTGGATTTCTGCGAATAGCCGCCGGCCTCGGCCAGGGGCTTCTTGGTCATGGCTTCGTTGAGGTACGCCAGGGCGATCAGCAGCACCGCGCCCACGGTGGCGAACACCCCCAGCCACACGTTGAACAGGAAAATCACCAACAGGTAGATGGGAAACCAGGGCGCATCGAAAAAGGCGAACAGCGCAGGCCCGGTGAGGAACTGGCGGATCTGCGTCAGGTCGCCCAGGGATTGCCCGGCGTAACCCTCACCTCGGGCCAGGTTGCGCTCGAAGGCCGCCTGATACACCCGCAGGTTGAAGCGCCGTTCCAGCTGGCTGCCGATACGGATCACGATAAAGCTGCGCAGCACTTCCAGCAGGCCGATAAACAGGAAGAAACCCACCACCATCAGCGACAGCATCACCAGGGTGGTTTCATTCTGCGAAGACAGCACGCGGTCGTAGACCTGCAACATATAAATGGAGGGCACCAGCATCAACAAATTGATCAATGCAGTGAAACAGCCAACGCTGATCAAGATGCCCTTATATTCGCCCAATGCCTTGAACAGTGGAGCAGGCTTATTGTTATTCACCATTTCTTAACCATTTCCCTGAACTGTTTTTTCGCATCCAATTGCGAACAACCAATGTAGTACATAACTTACAAGGCACTCTTGTTAGTTGTAAATCCTGCAGACACAGACAAATCAGGCAGCTGTACTCAACAGCAGCCCGAAGGCATTCCCGTCATTCAAGCAAGTGGCAATATAATGGCCGACATCTATTAGACGAAGATCGTCAACCTCTAATTAGTGCCCCGCTGCAAAACAATCAGCGCGTCGTTTTTCAGCCGGGCCTCGTACAGCCCTTCCTGCTGCCGGCTGAAGAAGATCACTTTCGACCCTTCGCGTCCGGTAATGGCGATGCCGTCGGGCTCGGGAAACCAGCCCAGTGCCGCTTCGCCGATCCAGGTCGACAGGCAGTCGGCGCCAGCACCCAGGACGGCATTCTGCAACAGGTCCAGGGCACAGCTCTGGCGCGGCTCGGCGGCCTGCTGCAGCTGCCAGTGTCCAACCAGTTCCGAGGGGTCCGCCAAACGCAAGCTGCTGGCCATGCTTGTTGCTCCGTAAAAGATCATCAGGGTTGCCAGCAGCCAGCGAGCCGCCGTGCAACTGGGGGTATGTCGATTCATAGGGTGCTCCGTGGGCGGGCAAGACTCGCTCAAGCTCGGGGCCAATGCAAGAGCGCAAGGCGGCGCGAGCGCCGCCTTGCGCCTACTGCACTCAGGCCACGATGTCGCTGACGGCTGCCTGGCCGACGGTGGTGACCAGGAAGTCCGCCACGCCATGCCCGGAGAAGTCTACCGACAGGGTGCTGACGCCACCGGAGGTGGTGAGAATGGCATCACCCGCCGCGCCGGTGAAGGCGTTGACGAAGTGCAGGCCCGCACCCTTGGTGATTCCGGTCAGGTCGATCTTGTCCAGGCCACTGGCAAAATCCATGATCTGATCGGCCGCACCCGGCTTGGAATCGGTGCTGGCGCCGAACACGAAGGTGTCCGAGCCGGAACCGCCCCAGAGCTTATCGGCACCGCCGCCGCCGTAGATGATGTCGTTGCCGGCACCGCCCTTGAGCTCGTTGGCCGCATTGTTGCCGATCAGCAGGTCGTTGCCCGAACCGCCAATGGCGTTCTCCACGGTCACGCCCTGGGCGATGGAGACGTTACCCACCATGCCGCCTACATCGGAGAAGGTGCCGGCATTGAGGTTGATCTTCTGGTTCTGGGTGAAGCCGGAGAAGTCCAGGGTGTCGTTGCCGCCACCGTCCCACACCGAAAACACCAGCTTGTCGGCGGCGGAACTGGCGCTGTAGAAATCGCGCCCGGTGTTGGAGTTGAAACCGTAGGTGGTGTCACCGGCACGGGTGCTGTAGTTGGCCCCGTAGAGTTTCTGGATAGCGGCGATATCATCCATCAGCGGGCCGGACGAATAGGCTTCGACCCCGCCCTTGCTGAAGTTCTGGCTGGTATTGCTTTCACTCCAGTAGCTCATGACGCTGTAGCCACGGGTGTCCTGGCCGTAGGTGGCGTCCTTGTAGGTTGGGTTGCCTTCGCCGGCGTTGTAGTCGCCAGGGTGAGCCAGGCCCAGGGTATGACCGATCTCATGGGTCAGGGTCTGACGGCCATAGTTGTTCAGGTCGGGGTTCTTGTTCTGGGTGTAGCTGCTGTTGATCAGGTACCAGGAGGTACCGTCATAACCGGCGCCAGTGCCCGGCAGGTAGGCGAACGCTGCTGCGCCGTCCTGGCCCCCACTGTAGTTGCCGAAGGTCATGTGACCATCACCGCCCGAAGCCTTTTCGGTAAACACCACATTGGCCACATCGGCCCAGGATTGCATGGCCAGCACGGCCTGGGCTTTCTGTTGGGCGCTGAACTGGCTAAACCCGGAGATGCCATGCTTGTACATGGTGCTCGAGGAGGCCGAGGTCAGGAAGGTATAGGTCAGGTCGATCTTGCCGTTACCGTTCAGGTCCTTGTAGGAAGCACCGTCACGCAGCAGTTGGGTAGCGGCCTGATCGACCGAGTACGAAGGCTTGCCGTTGACCGTGAGATTGCCGCCACGGTCGTATTGGTGACTGAAGCTATTGATCTGGTTATATGCAGAACTTGCTGCCGCCAAGGGCACCAGTTGTTGTTCGGCAGCGTCAATAGCGTTCATTTTTATTTTCGACATAAACACACTTCCTTGTAATCAATGGAACAGTTTTTGTCCGATAGCGACAATCCCTGGCGAGATCGTCCTATCACTCGCCCTAAGAGGCGCAAGCAACCTGACACAATTTGAAATCTGACGTCCACTACTTTTTTTGGCGTCAAATTTCACTGTTCCGGCAAACTCCAGCAAATAATGACCGCGCAGTCGAAATAATCTTTATTTGCTGCTCCCGTAGCGGTCATTGTCCGACAATCTACAATTTAATTATTAAATATCCATATAAGCGCTTATGCCAACTGTGTCGCACTTCTTAGTCCATCAACTTATGTTCCAACCAGTTAGTTCCAATGCCTCGAGCAATACTTTTGCCGTCAGGGCAGGGACTTGCGTGCCGTCGTCGCAGGTCACTGGCTCGGCCGCCAACATAGCGTTGATGATTGCCTCTTCCACCGCTTCGGCGGCGGCGCTGAACAGCGGCGAAATATGATCGTTGTTGAGCATCGCCAGGGGCGTGGTCAGGGCCAGGTCCTTGCGCCCGTAGTCCGCCGTCGGCAAGTCCCTGTTTCCCGTGGCAAAAGCCAGGAAGATATCGCCACTGGAATCCTCGGTGCCGCCACCGGTACGGGCAATACCGATGGACGCTCGCTGGGCCAGGCGCTGGCATTGATGGGGCAGCAGCGGTGCATCGGTGGCCAGGATCACCACGATCGACCCCATGCCCGGAGTACCACGCTCGGCGAAGAGCGAGACAATGCCGCGCAGCTGGCGCCCCACCGGATAGCCATCGACCCGCAACTCCTCGCGCTTGCCATGATTGGCCTGGACCAGAGCCCCCACGGTGTAACCACCCTGCTCCGCCGTCAGGCGCCGCGAGGCGGTGCCGATGCCGCCCTTGAATTCGTGGCAGATCATCCCGGTGCCGCCACCCACCGCGCCTTCGGCCACCGGCCCGGACTCGGCTGCTAGCAGCGCCTCGCGTACCTGCTGCGGGCCCACATGCTGGCCCCAGATATCGTTGAGCAGGCCGTCGTAGGTTTCCATCACCACCGGCATGCACCAGTACACCGCCGAGTCTGCCAGGGCCTCGCGCTCCAGGGCGATCAGGCTGTCGCGCACCACCCCCACGCTGTGGGTGTTGGTAATCGCCAGTGGCGTGGCCAGGATGCCGGCCTCGCGAATCCACTCCAGGCCCGTGGCGTCGCCATTGCCGTTGAGCACATGGCAGCCGGCGAAACAGGGTTGCAGCCGCGCATGCCCGGCCCGGGGCTGCACCAGGGTGACCCCGGTACGCACCTGCTTGCCCTCGACCCGGGTGTTCAGGGTGCTGTGCCCAACCCGCACCCCGGGCACATCGGTGATTGCATTGAACGGGCCGGGGGTGCCCAGGCCCAGGCGGATGCCCAATTGACGTGCTCGCATAATTTCTCCTTAGAGTTTCTGAAACGCCGGGCTGAACCGGCCATTGGTGCCATAGAGGATCACCGACAAGGCCAGCAGCCCGAGAATGATCATGATGTCCTTGAGCGAGGCCTCGAGGAACAGATTCACCAGCAGATAACCCGCCCCCAGCACCGCCAGCAGCGCCGGAAAGGGCCACAGCGGCATGCGATAGGGATGCTCGCGATCACGCAGCAGTACCCGGCTCATCAGCGCACTGAGGGCCACCACCAGGTACACCAGCATGATCAGCAGCACGCTGAAGGACGTCAGGTCCGCCAGGTTCGAGCTGAAGCTGAGCACCGCCGAGGGGATGGCCAGGAACAAGGTGGCCAGCCAGGGCGAATCCCAGCGTGGGTGGATCCGGGTGAACAGGCGGTTGATGCTCGGGGTCCAGAGCGCATCGCGGCCGCTGCTGAACACCACCCGGCCGATCTGGATGACGATGGCGACAATCGCGTTGAACACCGAGAGAAAGATCCCGGCGCTGACCACCCGGGCCAGGGTCGGGTTGCCATGGCTGGTCAGCAGGTAGCCGATGGGGTCGGGGCTGGCGAGCATTTCGCTCAAGGACGGCGCGCCGATCAGCAGTGCAGTCAGCGGCACCAGTTCGATGATCACCACCAGCACCAGGGACCAGAGCACCGCCTTGTGCACGCCGCGGCCACCGCATTTCATGTCCTCGGCCAGCAGCACCGCCGGCCCGTAGCCGTTATAGGAAAACAGGCCGATGCCCACCGCACCGATCACCAGGGCCCAGGGCGCCAGTTGCAACACACCGTGATCGACGATCTGCGGTTGCAGCAGAATGCTCAGCGGCTGCGTGGCATTACCAAACCCCAGCCAGACGATCACCAGCAGGGCCGCCACTTCCAGCAACAGGCAGGTGCCGGTGATCCAGGCATTGAGCTTGATATTGAGGATGCCCAGCAGGTAGCTGCAGGTGACAATCGCCAGGGCCACAGTCTGCGAGTCGTACTGGGTGCCCAGGGCATTGTTCAGGTAGGTCGCCGCGCCCGTGGCCAGCACCGGCGGAATGAACAGCAGCATCACCAGCACGGTGAGGAAGGTGGCGTAGCCGGCCATGCCGCCGAACACCCGCTTGGCATAGACGTATTCGCCCCCGGCGCTGTTATGGGCGCGGCCCAGCTCGGCATAGCAAAAGGCGAACATCAGCGCCAGCAGGCCGGCCAGGACAAAGGCCAGGAATACCCCGCTGCCGGCCTGATGGATGGCAAAGGGCGCGATCACGAACACCGAACTGGCGGGTGTCACCCCGGAAACGGTGATGGCCACCACATCGAACACACTCAAGGTGGGTTTCAGCGCGCCGTCGGGCGCGGAGGAAGAGCTCATATCGTTATCCTCGTGTTTATTGTTGGTCTGAGGCAGAAACGAAATCCATCGGGCGGATGCGCTCTGGGGCGCACTGGATGGGAGCTACTCTAGGCAGTCAGGCGGGGCCCACCAATTCCCCTATTGGAGTACCCCTCTTGACCTGAGCGGGCAAATCGACGAAACCCTGCCACGACCCTTTATATGCCGCAATGGAGCACCACCTTTGACCAACCTGTTCAGGGAAGTCGGCCTGCATGCCGGCCTCGGGCGCACCCTCTCTCTGATCGGCAACCCACGCCTGTGGAAACAGCTGATCCTGCTGCTGCACCAGGCCACGCCCTTCGACAATGCCCTGGCGATCTTCTACCCGCTGGATGGCCCGCCCCGGGCCCTGGAGGAATATGACGCCGAGCCCAGCAGCAAGCCGGCGTCGATGCTTACCTACCTCAATGGCCTGTACCTGCTGGACCCGTTCTTCCAGGCCTGCCGCGAGGGCTACCCCAGCGGCCTGTACCGCCTGGAGGAAGTGGCCCCGGACCACTTCCGCCAGAGCGAGTACTTTCTCAGCTATTTCCACGACAACGTGCTGGAAGACGAAGTGCAGTTCATCCTGCAACTGCCCGAGAGCGGCACCCTGTCGCTGTCGCTGGGCAGCCAGCGGCTGTTCGACAGCGAACAGATCGGCCAGCTCACCACCTTCGCCGTCTGGGTGCTGCCGCTGATGCAGCAGCATTGGCAGCACAGCCAGGCCCGCCCCCAGGTGCCGGTGGCCGCGGAAATGGCCAGCCAGATCCGCGACGCCCTGAGCCATTTCGGCAGCGCCGTGCTCTCGGAACGCGAACTGGAGATTGCCCGGCTGATTCTTCGCGGGTTTTCCTCCAAGGCCATGGCCGAACGCCTGAAGATCTCACCGGACACGGTCAAGGTGCACCGCCGCCACCTCTACGCCAAGCTGGATATTTCCAGCCAGCCGGAGCTGTTCTCGCTGTTTATCCAGTCCTTGGGGCACGACCTGGAAAACCCCTGAAGCCCTCCAGCACCGCCCCCACCGTAGGAGATCGCCATCGCCATCGTAGGAGCTGGCCGGGCGGCGTTCCGCTTGCCAGCGAAAGCGTCCGCAAGCCGTGTGCAAGACTCTAGGGCCTCTTCGCCGGCAAGCCGGCTCCTACAGCCAGATGGCGTCCCACAGGGGGTAATCGTGCACACGGGTGACCAGCCTGGCGCGAACCGGGTTGGCCACGATATATCGGGCCACTGCCTGCAGATCTTGGTCTTGCCGTAGGGCGCGGTCGTGATAACCCTTTTGCCAGACACAACCGGAGCGTCCTAGGCACGCATTGATGTCCCGCGCACTGCGAGACTTGATGCTGCGCATCAAGCTCGACAGCGAACCACTGCCCAGCTCCAACAGCCAGTGAAAATGCTCCGGCATCACCACCCAGGCCAGAGAATTGGCCAGGCTCTCGGCCTGGGCCAGACGCAGTTGACGTACCAGCAGACGGCCAATGCGCCAGTTATTGAAGAACGGTTCACGTCGATGGGTCACAGCAGTGAGCAGGTAGATCTGACCCTGCTGGGAATGGCGTCCAACGCGCAATCGGTTGCCATGAAAGCGTTGGGACATTGGCTTGCCCTCCGAGTGATGGGCACACAACGCAAGGCTAATGCGTGATGGGCGAATGTCGCGGTGAATGGTGGATCAAGGCATGTCTGTGGCGGCCCTTTCGCCGGCAAGCCGGCTCCTACGAAAAACGCTACCCGGCACCGCAACCGCCGTAGGAGCGGGCTTGCCCGCGAAAGCGCCCGCAAGCCCTGCGCAAGGCTCAAGGGCCTATTCGCCGGCAAGCCGGCTCCTACGCAGCGCGGCGGTCGCAAGAACACCGCCCCCGATGGCCGGACACCTAGGCACTCAGGGAGCGGGCCCGATAGTCACGGGGCGATTGCTCGAAATGCTTCTTGAAGGTACGACTGAAATGCGCAGAGTCGGTAAAGCCCCATTTGAAGGCGATATCGGTGATCGATTCATTGCGCAGATGCGGGTTGCTCAGGTCCGCTGCGCTGCGCTTGAGCCGCGAACGCTGGATGAAGCGGCAGACGCTGTCGCCCTGTTCTTCGAACAGGCGGTACAGCTGACGCACCGAGATATTCAACTGCCCGGCCAGGGATACCGGAGTCAGCCCCGGCTCATTGAGGGACTGCTGGATCAGCTGCCGTGCCTGATCCCGCAGGCACTGGCCATGCAGGCTGTGGTCCAGGCCGTCCAGGGTCTGGCTGTGGCACAGGGTTGGCCCGAGCAGGGCAATCAACGCTTCTTGCAGGGCCTGCCCCTCCTGGCGGGCGCTGCAGCCTTGCAGCTCGCCGGCGCAGACCTGCTCCACCAGCAGGCGCATCAGGCGCCCACTGGCGCAGTTCTGCGAGAGCTTGCCGAACTTGCGCTGCTGGCTCGGCAGGTGCCGGTAGACCTCTTCCCGGCAGAGGTGGAACGAGGCGTGCTCGATCAAGCCGTGGGGCACGATTTCGCAGGCGCCGGCAGAATCCAGCAAGGCCATGTCGCCGGGGGCCAGTTCGATGCTTTCGCCGCCCTGGCTCAAACGCGCATGGCCGCTGCGCTGGACGATCAGGAAACAATGGCGGTCGTCCTCCTGGTCGACCTTGGTGCCCTGCCGGGAAATCAGCCCGGCATTGGTGCGGATCTGCGCCACCTCCAGCCCGGCGTAGTCCTGCATGCCCACCTCACCGATAAACAAGGAAGGATCGCGCGCCGGACGCGCGTCGAAGCGACCGCATACGCCCTGCAGGGCGCCCAACCAGGAACTGAAACTATGGGTAGCAAGCACTGTGCACCTCCAGAAACCGGTTCAGACCGCCTTTGTTGTTATGGCGATATCATTAACATGTTATCTATTTGCCAGGCAAGAAGCCTGTCAGCATGGATAGCTTGTTATGGCTCAAGCAGGGTGTATGCCAGCACTTACGGTTATTTGGGTCAGAACTCTCGCAGAAGCCTGTACAACTCGGTGAAGCTGCCCAGCAGGGCAATCCGCTGTTCAGCGCTCAGGCGGATGTAACGCCGGAACCCCGGCAAGCGATTGACCACCTCGCTGGCGCCGAAGTGTTCAAGGCGTACCTGCCAGCCTTGCCCATCACGCTGTAACTCCAGGTGCTTGAAGTCCAAAGGCAGCAGCCGCGCCAGCAACTGCGGGTCGCTGTCCAGCCGCTGCAGCAGGGGCGCCCATGGCACCGCAGCGCCTGCAAGCAAGCGGGCGGCGACGCCCTGGCGGCGGATAGCCCCGGTATGGCGCAGGCTGATACGTGCCGACCCGGGCCGTGCCACCGGCACCCGCATGCACCACTGGCACACCACGATATGCATCAGGAACTGTGCCTGGGGCCGCTCCTGCACCTCGAACGCAAGGGCGCTTTGCGGGCAACGGAAAACACCCTGGGCCGCACCATTCGGGGTGAAGTCGAGCCCCGCCAGATCCCGCCGTAACTGCCCCAGGGTCACCCCCGGGCGATAGCCCGAAGGCGGCCGGTGCCAGTATTCAAAGAGGTTTTGTCGCCAGCTTGCAATGCTCATCGGCCAGGCCCTCCCGTGGGCTGTCGGTGGTTGCCGCGCTCAGGCCCAGGGCCTGTTCCAGCACCTCTTCAACCGGCACCGGACGAAACGGATTGACCTTCTGCACCAGCAGGGTCCAGGCCAGGGCATAGAGCGCGGTCAGGCCCAGCATGCTGCCGAAAGGCACATAGATATCCCGCGGGTTCATCCCCGGCGGAGTGATAAACCACATGCCCAGCAGAATGCCCGCCGACGACAGGATCTGCGGCAAGGGAAACCACGGCGACTTGTAGGCCCGGGGCAGGTCCGGACGACTAATGCGCAGCATCACCACCGACAGGGTCACCAGCAGGTAGGCCGTGCTCCAGGCGCAGACCGCCGCCAGCACCAGGTGCATGATGCTGTCGGTGCTGCCCCCCAGCCACCAGGCATGCAGGCAGGGAATCAGCACCGCCACGGCAATGCACAGCAAGGGCGTCTTGAAGCGCGGATGCAGGTAGGTGAAGACCTTGGGCAAGGCGCCGTCCAGGGCCATGCCATAGAGAATCCGCGGCAGGCCGGCCATCAGCGTATTGATGGTGGCAGCCCCGGCGAACAGCAGGCCGATTCCCAGCCAGATGCGCCCGAACGGGCCCATCACCTGCTCGGCAAAATGCGGGATGGCCATGGGGGTTTCCAGCAGATGCACGCTGCCATCCGCGCTCAGCGCGACGTTCTCCACCTGGCGCTTCATCGCCGCGCCATAGATGAACATGCACGCCGCCACCCCCACCAACCCCAGGGCCATGGCTCGGGGAATGTTGCGCGCAGCCTGGCGCACATCCGGGGTCAACGGGGTGACGAACTCGCAACCGACGAACATGAACATGGCCATGCCCACCAGCGAGAGGATGGTCGGCAAGTCGCTGCCCACCATGGAAGCGCCGAACCAGCCATCCAGCGCCACCGCCGGCGCCTTGATCAGCCCCAGCACGCCAAAGATGATCAAGGTGGTCCACATGCCAAAGGTCAGGATCACCTCGGCGCGGCTGAAGGCGGTGATGCCCACCGCGTTGAGCAGGCCGAAGAACAGCACCAGGCCGACCCCCACCAGCCAGGCGCTGCCGCTCTGCTCCATCAGGGTATTGAGGGATTCGAAGTTCACCAGGGCCATGATGCCGCTGAGAATGGTTTCCGCAGTGCCGGCGAACACATGCACGATCAGGTAGGCGGACAAGGTGCCGGTGATGGCGAAGAAGCGCCCCAGGCCGCAGGCCAGGTAGTCGTACACCGAGCCGTTGGTGGGCAACAGGCAGGCGGCTTCGGCGAAGGTGGTGGATTGCGCCAGCATCATCAGCAGGGCAATCAGCATGGCCATGGCAAATGCCCCGCCACCGATGCCGAAGCCGGTGGTGGCGGTGAGGATCACCGGGCTGGCCATGATCAGGCCCACGGCACTGGCCAGCGCCGTGGGAAAACCGACCACCCCTCGATCCAGGTGGCGGTTGAGTCTGTCGTTGAGCGACATGATGGTAAACCTCGAAAGCAGGGGTTGATGATTATTGTTCTAGGCATTTCAAGGGCACGCCGAAAACCGAGGCGTAGGGCTTGGCTGTCTGTTGCAGCTGTAATCTTCAAGGCGCTGGGCGCTGGCCTGCCAGCGAAGGCATCGGCAAGAGCAGCGCCCAAACCAAGTGCCCGTTCGCCGACAAGCCGGCTCCTACAGGCCGATTTCAATAGGCGATGCACACCGACTTGTTCTCGGTGTAGGCCTCGATGGCCGCATGGCCCATCTCGCGGCCGATGCCGGACTGCTTGTAGCCGCCAAAGGGCATCGAGGGGTCGAGCATATTGTGGGTGTTGACCCAGACTGTACCGGCCTGGATCTGCGGAATCAGTTGCATGACCCGCCCCAGGTCGTTGGACCAGATGCTCGCCCCCAGCCCGTACTGGTTGTCGTTGGCCATGGCCACCACCTCCTCCAGGCTGTCGAAGGGCGTAGCCACCAGCACCGGGCCGAAGATTTCCTCGCGCAGCAGTTGCTGCTCGGCGCCGACATCGGCCACCACCGTGGGCCGCACATAGAAGCCGCGCTCGCCATGGGCAACACCGCCGCAGAGCAGCCTGGCACCCTCCTCGACCCCACGCTGGATCATCTGCAGCACGCGCTGCTGCTGCTTGGCGGAAATCAGCGGGTTGATCTGCGCCTGCTCGTCCAGGCCCGGGCCAATGCTCAGTGACTCGGCGATGGCCACCAGCCGCTGCAGCACCTGATCGTAGATCCCGCGCTGCACATACAACCGCGAACCGGCGGTGCAGACCTGGCCCTGGTTGAAGAAGATCGCCGCCGCAGCCCCGGCGGCGGCGGTTTGCGGGTCGCAGTCGTCAAGGACGATCACCGGCGACTTGCCACCCAACTCCAGGGAAAAGCGCGTCATGTTGTCCACCGCGGCATGGCCGATCAGCTTGCCGACCTGGGTCGAACCGGTGAAGGCCAGCTTGTCGCCCCCCGGGTGGGCGGCCAGCGCCGCACCGGCCCCGGCACCGCTGCCGGTGATCACATTGACCACGCCGGGAGGAATGCCCGCCTCCAGGCACAGCTGGCCCAGGCGCAGCGCGGTGAGCGGGGTTTCGTCCGCCGGCTTGAGCACCAGGGTGCAACCGCAGGCCAGGGCCGGCACCACCTTCCAGATGGCCATCAGCAACGGGAAGTTCCACGGCACTATGGCCCCCACCACGCCCACCGGCTCGGGCACTGTATAGGCACGGTACTGGGCACCCGGTACGGCGGCGATGGACAGGTCCAGGCTCTTGCCTTCGATCTTGGTGGCCCAGCCGGCCATGTAGCGGGTGAACTCCGCCGCCGCCCCCACCTCCAGGGCCCGCGCCAAATGAATCGACTGGCCATTGTTGAGGGTTTCCAGCTGGGCCAGTTCCTCGCCATGGGCCTCCAGCAAGTCGGCCAGCTTCAGCAGCAGGCGCTCGCGATCGGCCGGGCGCTGGGCCTTCCAGCTGCCCTCGAAGGCCCGGCGCGCGGCAGCCACCGCCAGGTCGACGTCGGCTTGGGCTGCCGCCGCGACCTCGGTCAGTTGCTCGCCGCTGGCCGGGTTGTACACCGGCATACGCCCGCCGCCGAGCGCCGGCTGGCTGTGACCGTCGATCAGCAGACCGTGCTGACTGTCTATGAATGCGGCGACACGTGGGTCGATGGCAACGCTCATCTTGAAACCTCGCAATAGGGGCCTTGTTCGAGGAGGACTTTGAGCGCAAAGCGCACTGGCGTCTTGATTCTGGCTGCCGCAAAACTTGGCCCTGGCTGCCAGCGCTGCCCACCCCCACTGCACCACTGGCAGCCTGGATCAAATGCCCTGGCACACAGAGGCAAGCCAGGCGCCAATAAATGACGCACTAATAGCCCCACGCTGTCCTTGCCCCATCAGGAGATTCAACGTGAGCCAAGCAAGCCGTTTCTGGCACCCCATGCTGCACCCCAACGAAATGAAGCAACGCGAACCGATCCGCATCGTCCGCGGCGATGGCTGCTATGTGTATGACGACCAGGGCCACCAGTTGGTGGACGGCGTGGCCGGGCTGTGGAACGTCAACGTCGGCCACAACCGCAAGGAAGTGAAGGCGGCAATCACCGCCCAGCTCGACGAGCTGGAGTACTTCCAGCTGTTCGACGGCGTCAGCCATCCACGCGCCGAGGAGCTGTCGCGGGTGCTGATGAACCTCGCCGAACCCGAGGACATGGCCCGGGTCACCTTCAGCTCCGGCGGCTCGGACGCCATCGAAAGCGCGCTGAAGCTGGCCCGCCAGTACTGGAAGCTTGAAGGCCAGGCCGACCGCACCAAGTTCATCTCCCTGCGCCAGGGCTACCACGGCACTCACTTCGGCGGCGCTTCGGTGAATGGCAACACGGTGTTCCGGCGCAACTACGAGCCGCTGCTGCCCGGCTGCTTCCATATCGACACCCCCTGGCTGTACCGCAACCCCTACAGCCAGGATCCGGAAGAGCTGGGCAAGATCTGCGCCGACCTTTTGGAACGGGAAATCCAGTTCCAGAGCCCGGACACCGTGGCGGCCTTTATCGCCGAGCCGATCCAGGGCGCGGGCGGGGTGATAGTGCCGCCGGCCAACTACTGGCCGTTGATTCGCGAGGTCTGCGACAAGTACGGCGTGCTGTTGATCGCCGACGAGGTGGTCACCGGCTTCGGCCGCAGTGGCTCGATGTTCGGCAGCCGCCTGTGGGGCGTGAAGCCCGACATCATGTGCCTGGCCAAAGGCATCACCTCGGGCTACATCCCCCTGGGCGCCACCCTGGTCAACCGGCGGGTCGAGGCGGCCTTCGAGAAAAACGCCAACTTCACCGGCGCGATCATGCACGGCTACACCTATTCCGGGCACCCGGTGGCCTGCGCCGCCGCCCTGGCCTGCCTGGACATAGTGGTGAAGGAAGACCTGCCGGCCAACGCGGCGAAGATGGGCGACTACCTGCTGCAGCAACTGCGCCCGTTCGCCGAGCGCTTCGACAGCGTTGGCGAGGTGCGCGGCCAGGGCCTGATGCTGGCCCTGGACCTGGTGGCGGACAAGACCACCCGCGAGCCCATCGACCCCATGAGCGGCTATGCCAACCAGGTGGCGCAGATCGCCCGGGACAACGGCGTGATGGTGCGCCCGGTGGGCACCAAGATCATTCTCTCGCCGCCGCTGGTGATCCAGCAGGCCCAGGCCGACGCCATAGTCGCGGCCCTGGCCGAAGGCCTGAGCCAGGCCAGGCGCTGATGGCCGGCACAGGCTGCGAGAGCGTTCGCAGCCTGTGCCCGCAACTATTGCCAGGCTGGTCGTTACGGGCGTTCAATCACCTGGCCGCAGCCGCGGCCCCCACAGGATTCAACCTCACGCCAACCACCGCAGCCCCTGCCCGCCGGGCAGCCCAGGAGCCCTGCCATGAGCACGCCCGCCTCCCTGCCCGAGGCCCACGAGCTGGGGCAACGCTGCATCGCCGCCTTTACCCGGGTGGTGCCCGCCACCCTCTGCGCCTTCTACCGCATCGACCCAGCGCTGCAGGCCCGGGACTTCTCGCTGTACCGCATGCCCGAGCCGATGCACCAGGCCTACCTGCAACGCTACCGCCAGTACGACCCCCTGCAACCGCGCCACTGCGCCGCCGCCGGGCGCCCGGTGCTGTCCTTGCGCATGGGCATGGCCCAGCAAGGTCGCCATGCCAGCGAGATCTACCAGGGTTTCCTGCAACGTCACGGAGTGCTGGACGTGGTGGAGATTCTCGCCCATGACGGTGGGCGCCCCATCGCCGGCCTGTCCCTGCTGCGCGACAGCGCCCTGGGGCATTTCAGCGTCGAGGAACTGGGCACCCTGGATGCCCTGCAGGGCCTGCTGGAAATGGCTGCCCTGGCGCCCTACTCCCAGGTCGATGAACGCCTGTCCGGGCTGACCCCGCGGGAGCGGCAGATCGCCTGGCTGCTGCGTGACGGCGCGGACAACAAGTCCATTGCCCGTCGCCTGGACCTGGGCCTGCCAACGGTCAAGACCCACCTGATCAACCTGTTCCGCAAGGTCGGGGTCGGCAGTCGCACGGAGCTGGTGCGCACATTGTTCCTCTAGTTCAACCATAAGGTTGATGGGCAGCGCTGCCTTGAATGCCGAACATGGGCTCTCCTCCGGCAGACAAGAGCCTTGCCATGAATTCGCAACCTGAATGGATCACCGTTGGCGCCCTGGCCGATGGTTTCGCCCACGACAACCACATCCTCGAGGCAACCGACCAGTTGGCCGGCCGCAGCCTGACCCTGCACTTCGACAATGGCTGGCAGATCGAGCATCACTTCGCCAGCAGCAGCCTGAGCTGGAACCTGCTGGGCGAAAGCGCCAGTGCCGAGCTGCCCTATCGCGCCACGTCAGTACGCCCGGGCATTGTCCTGGTGGACTTTCTCAAGCAGGAGCAGGGCCAGACCCACTCGGTAAGCCTGATCCTCGACCTTGAGCGCCAGTGCTTCACTGCGGTGATCGGCCAGATGCCCAGCCGCGCCGAAGCCAGCGTCGACCTGTTCAGCCGAGCCCTGGCCGGCGGCGAGCTGACCTCGGTCAAGGCGCAGTTCCTGCACGGCGGCATCGACCGCCCGAGCCGCGCCGAAACCCCGGCCCATGCCCCCACCGACGAGCTGATTGGCCTGCGCAAGCAATATGTCTACAGCGCCAGCGAGGCCTACGAGCACTACTACCTGAATGCCAATTTCTACAGCTGGCAATGCCTGCGAGGGGTTGAACAAGGCCTGGCGGACACCGACCGCTGCCACTACTACAAGATCGCCGAACAGCTGTATCTGTTCGTCTGGCGGGAAAAGATCATCCCGACCCTGGGCCTGGTGCTGATCGACCTCAAGGCCGGGCGCAGCGACGGCAAGATCTTCGGCTACCAGGGCAGCGACTTCAGCCAGGCCGCCAACTTCCCAGTAGGCGCACAAGCAGCGGCAAGCGGCTAGCTACAAGCGGTAAGTTCACTGCCAGTCACATGCAGGCTGGCGTTTGGATTTTTTGGCTTTTCACTTGCAGCTAGCCGCTTGCCGCTAGCTGCTCAGGACCTCTCCATGACCTTGGGCCTCGATCTAGACCTTGTCAGCCAGTGTTACCAGGCTGAACTGCAACGCTTCGCCGAACGCCATCCGCGCTCCGGCGCCTTTTACCAGGACAACCTCAAGCACTGGCTGTATGGCGCGCCGCTGCACTGGATGCAGCAGTGGCCCGGCCGCTACCCGATTACCGTGGCCGAGGCCCAAGGCGCCACCCTGGTCGACTGCGATGGCCATGAATACGTGGACTTCGCCCTGGGTGACACCGGCGCCATGTTCGGCCATGCCCAGCCGGCAGTGAGCGCGGCCATCGCCCAGCAGGTGCAGCGCGGCTCGACCCTGATGCTGCCCACCGCCGACAGCCTGTGGGTCGGCCAGGAACTGAGCCGGCGCTTCGGCCTGCCCTACTGGCAGGTCACCACCTCGGCCACCGATGCCAACCGCTTCGTGCTGCGCCTGTGCCGGATGATCACCGGGCGGCAGAAGGTGCTGGTGTTCAACTGCAACTACCACGGCAGCGTCGACGAGTCCCAGGTGGAGTTCGATGCCCAGGGGCAGATGATTGCCCGGGACGGCGTGCACGCCAACGGCCTGCAGCACCAGGCCACCACGCGCCTGGTGGAGTTCAACGACCTGCCGGCTCTGGAAGCGGCCCTGGCCCATGGCGACGTGGCGGCGGTGCTGACCGAACCCTTTATGACCAACGTCGGCATGGTGCCTCCGGCCGCGGGCTTTCATGAGGGGCTGCGGGCGTTGACCCGGCGCTACGACGTGCCGCTGATCATCGATGAAACCCATACCCTGTCCTGCGGCCCCGGCGGCTACTGTGGCGAGCATGGCCTGCAACCGGACTTCTTCGTGCTCGGCAAGTCGATTGCCGGAGGCATTCCCTGCGCGGTGTGGGGCAGCAGCCAGGCCATGGCCGAGCGCATCTGGCAGGTGCTGCCGCATTTCCAGCCGGGCCAGGCGATCAACCACTTCGGCTTCGGCGGCACCCTGGCCGGCAATGCCCTGCAAATGGCCGCCATGCGCGCCACCTTCAGCCAAGTGATGAACGATGAGAACTACGGGCGCATGTTCGCGCTGGCCGAGCGCCTGCGGGCCGGGGTGGCGGCGATCATCGAGCGGCATCGCCTGCCCTGGCACGTGACCCGCATCGGCGCCCGGGTGGAATACCTGTTCATGCAGCAGGCACCACGCAACGGTGGCGAGGCCCACCACGCCCGCCACGGGCTGATCGAAGCCTATCTGCACCTGTACCTGCTCAATCGCGGGGTGCTGCTGACCCCGTTCCACAACATGGCCCTGCTCTGCCCCAGCGCCAGTGAGGCCCAGGTCGATCTGCACAACCAACTGCTGGAGCAGTGCATCGCCCAGGTCCGACAAGGAGCCCCGGCATGAACCAGGATCAAGCGGGACGCATCGCCCTGGTCACCGGCTCGGGCCAGGGCATCGGCCGGGCAATCGCCCAGCTGTTCGCCGCCCGGGGCGCCAAGGTGATGCTGGCCACCCGCAGCGCCGCCAACGGCGCCGAAACCCTGCGCCTGATCCGCGCCGCCGGTGGCTGCGCCGAGCTGCTGAGCCTGGACCTGGGCACTCGGGCGGCGGCCGACCAGGCCGTAGCGGCCACCCTGGAAACCTTTGGCGGGCTGGACCTGCTGCTGCACAACGCCGGGATCTTCCCCCTGCAAAAGCTCGCCGAGCTGCAGGACCAGACCCTCGACAGCACCCTGGCGGTGAACCTGAAAAGTTGCTTCTGGCTGACCCGGGCCGCCCTGCCGGCGCTGCGTCGTGCCAGTGAGCCGCGGATCGTCATCACCTCATCGGTGACCGGACCACGCACGGCGATACCCGGGCTGGCCCATTACGCGGCGTCCAAGGCGGGGGTCAATGGTTTTATCCGCGCCGCGGCGCTGGAGTTGGCGGAGCATGGCATCACGGTCAATGGCGTGGAACCGGGGCTGATCGCCACCCAGGCCACGGACAACCTTGGCGATGCCGCGCAACTGTCTCGGGGCATTCCCCTCCAGCGCCTGGGCACGCCGCAGGACATAGCCCACGCCATGCTGTTCCTCGCCTCGCGGCAGGCCGGCTATATCACCGGCCAGACCCTGGTGGTGGATGGCGGCGCGCTGCTTGCGGAAAACAGCCAGCTGTAGGCACCCGCCAACACCCGCTTGCCCGCGAAGGCGCCCGCATGACCGGCGCAAGGCCTGTGGGCCTATTCGTCGGCAAGCCGGCCCCTACAGGAAGTGCCAGGCAGCAAGCGGCGCTTAGTTGCCGCTACGCACCTTGCTCCACAGGCGGGTGCGGATGCGGTCGATATCCAGCGGCATGGCCTCCAAGGCGAACAGCTTGTCCATCATTGCCGGGCTTGGGTAGATCTTGCTGTCGTTCTTGATCGCCGGATCGATCAGGCCGTCGGCCTGCTGGTTGCCATTGGCGTAATGCACATAGTTGCTGACGCCGGCCATCACCTCGGGCTGCAGCAGGTAGTTCATAAAGGCATAACCGGCCTTTTCGTCTGGCGCATCCACCGGCATCGACACCATGTCGAACCAGATCGGCGAGCCTTCCTTGGGAATCGAATACCCCACCTGCACCCCGTTCTTCGCCTCCCGGGCCCGGCTTTCCGCTTGCAGGATGTCGCCGGAGAAGCCCACCGCCACGCAGATATTGCCGTTGGCCAGGTCCGACACGTACTTGGACGAGTGGAAGTAGCTGACATAAGGCCGCACCTGCATCAGCAGCGCCTCGGCCTTCTTGTAGTCCGCCGGGTTCTTGCTGTGATGCGCCAAGCCCAGGTAGTTCAGGGCCGTGGGGATCAATTCCGGGCCATTGTCGAGGATCGCCACCCCGCACTTCTGCAACTTCTGCATGTACTCGGGCTTGAAGATCAGGTCCCAGGAATCCAGCGGTGCGTCACTGCCCAGCACTTCCTTGATCTTGGCCTGGTTGTAGCCGATGCCGGTGCTGCCCCACAGATAGGGGAAGCCGTACTGGTTGCCCGGGTCATTGACCTCCAGGGCCTTGAGCAGCACCGGGTTGAGGTTCTGCCAGTTGGGCAGCTGGCTCTTGTCGAGCTTTTTCAGCGCCCCGCCCTGGATCTGCCGGGCCATGAAGTGGTTGGAGGGAAACACCACGTCATAACCGGATTTGCCGGTCATCAGCTTGCCGTCCAGGGTCTCGTTGCTGTCGTAAACGTCATAGGTGAAACCGATGCCGGTGGCCTTCTGGAAATCCTTGGTGGTGTCCGGGGCAATGTAGTCCGACCAGTTGTAGATTTTCACCGTGCCGGCGGCCTGGGCCAGGGAGGTGGCGAGCAACAGCGGGCTGAACAACAGCAAAGCGCGGGTCTTGGGAGTCATGAGTCGTTACCTGTGGCTGGTTTTGTTATTGGCAGGCAATCAAGGGATCAGAAAATCAGGACATAGGTCTTGCGCACGGTTTCCTGGATATCCCAGATTCCGCTGCTGTTGGCCGGCAGCATCAGGGCATCGCCGGCTTCTATTTGCAGGGTTTCGCCATCATCGGGGGTGAAGGTGCAACGGCCCTGGATGAAGTGACAGAACTCCTGGGCGACGATCTGCCGCCGCCAGCGCCCCGGGGTGCACTCCCAGATGCCGGTCTCGACCCCGTCGCTGCGCTCGACGGCGGTCACCGAGGTCACGGCCACGGGAGTGCCCAGGGGCACCGCCACCGGTGCCGATTCAGCCAGGCTGACGCTGGCGGTTTGCTTGAATTGGGTGATGCTCATGGTTCTACCTATCAGGCGGATAATCCGAACGCTGGGCGTTCGCTGGGTAACGCCGGCTCAATGCATGAAACCTTCCATGAAACCGGCGATGCGGCTGGCCATCCTGCGCCGCCATGGGGCCGAGGCCGGATTGGCCAGGGTCTGATCTTCGTGGACAAAACTGCGGATGATGGCGTTGTAACCGAGCCAACGGCAGGGCTCCGGCTCCCAGGCGCGCAGGGCCTCCAGGCCGCCCTCGGGCAATACCCAGGGTTGCTGCACCAGTGGCGTGTCGCGTTCCAGAATCAGGTCGGCCAGGGTGCGCCCGCCGAGGTTGCTGGCCCCCACCCCTTCGCCGCCATAGCCACCGGCCAGGGCGATGCCCTTGCGCCGGTCGCAGAACATGTGCGGCTTGAAGCGCCGGGACATGCCCAGGTTGCCGCCCCAGGAATGGGTGATGCGCACCTGCTTGAGCTGGGGGAACAGCTCGCCGAACAGATAGCGGCGCAGTTCCACTTCATCCCGACTCAGGTCGAAGTCATGGCGCAACTGGCTGGCGAACCGGTAGCCGCCGCGGGCGCCGAACACCAGGCGGTTATCCATGGAGCGCTGGCCGTAAGTGACCTGGCGACTGCTTTCGCTGAAGGCCTGGCCGCGGCTCAGGCCGATCTCGTCCCAGGTCGATTGCGGTAGCGGCTCGGTGGCCACCAGCAGGCTCTGCACCGGCAGTTGATAGCGGCCCAGGGGCGGCAGGGTCACCGAATAGCCTTCCACCGCCGGCACTATCCAGCGGCTGCGCACAGCGGCCCGGGCCGTTTGCAGGCTGCCGGACTGCCAGTGGGTCACCGGGCTGTTTTCAAAGAGGCTCACCCCCATGCGCTCCACCGCCCGGGCCAGGCCACGCACCAGCTTGGCGGGCTGGATGGTGGCGCAATGCGGCGTGTAGATACCGCCATAGGGCTTGGCCAGGCGGATCTGCTCGGCGAGCTGGTCGGGGCTCAACCAGCGGTAATCTTCTTCGCTCAGGCCCTGGGCCTGCAGTTTGCGCAGGTACTGGCGCAGGCTGGTTTCCTGCTCGGGATAGCGCGCGGCGCAGTACAGCACCCCGCCCTTGCGGTAATCGCAGGCGATGCCTTCACGTTCGATGACATTGGCCACTTCATCGGGAATGCCGTGCAACAGCGCGAAGGATTCCCGGCGCTGCTCGGGCGACAACCCGGCCAGCAGCCGGTCTTCCCCCAGCAGGTTGCCCATCAGCCAGCCGCCGTTGCGCCCGGAAGCGCCAAAGCCAGCGGTCTGCGCCTCGAGCACGGCGATCTTCAGCTGCGGCGCCTGGCGCTTGAGGTAATAGGCGGTCCACAGGCCGGTGTAGCCGGCGCCGATAATCGCCACATCCAGGTCCAGGTCCTGCTCCAGGGGCGGCCGCGGCAGCAGCGGCTCGTCGAGCTGATCCATCCACAAACTGATACTGCGCCACGCTGACATGCCTGAACTCCGCAACCCGAACCTCGAATGCGGCGATCCTAGTGCCTGCCTTCAGGGGTTGTCTTGCGCGCGTGCCCGCAAAGAAATTTGCTTGGCGTAGGCCTTGGGCGACTGCCCGGTGTGCTGGCGAAAACAGCTGTAGAACGCCGACAGAGAATTGAAGCCCGCAGCGAACGCCAGCTCATCGATGCGCAGTGGCAGCACGGCCTGGTCCAGGGCGCCCAGCAGATGCTGCAGGCGCGCCTGGTTGACATAGCGGTAGAAGCTTTGCCCCAACACCTGGTTGAGCAGGTAGGAAATCTGGTTGCGGCTGTAGCCGCACTCCCGGGCCACCCGTTGCAGGTCCAACTCGGGGTCGAGGTACGGCTGCTGACGCTGGAAGTACTGCTGCAGGTCTTCGGCCATGAAGCTCAACTGGCGTGGCGACAGGCCCAGGCGACTGGCCGCCGCACGCCCGCCGCCGGTGGCCTTGCTCGGTGCCGGCTCGCGCACCAGGGAAGCGTATTCATTGACCCGCCAGATCAGCCCGTCGCGCACGGTGATGGCTTCGCTGGCGCGGAACGACACCAGCCCCTGGCCGCCGCGCAGGGTCACTTGGTACTGGATAAAGGCAGTGTTGCCGTCCAGGCGGATGCGGTCGCTGTGCTCCAGGGCTTCGTCGGGCGCGCGGGGCATGCTGGCCTGGACGTACTCGCGCAACTCGTCGAGCCCCAGGGTGCGGTTCTGGAAGAAGTCGTGGTACTGGATCTCGGGGTGATACAACGCCATCACCCCATCGAGGTCGCGATGCTTCCAGCACAGGTGATAGCGCATCACGGTTTCGCCAGTGGCCCGGGTTTGCAGTGGACCATCGTCAGGGGCGGACATAGGTATCTCGCACGCAAAAGCGCCCAGCTTGCCGAATTGAGGTCGAGGCTTCAACGCACGGCCGTCGACTGCCCGCTGCAACCTCGCACCTGCTCAAGGACGTGACCGGGATCATACATCTGTCATGAACTGCCGGACGGTGAGCAAAAAAACCGCAGACCGTCATACGCCGGTGCTATTTTTAAACCCTCAATCGATCGGCACATTGACGCGCCGGTCGCTCCTACCGCGAGCACAAGGAAGCGCTCAATGAAACAAGGTGGGCCAATGATGAATAGTGTCTGGGCCAGCAAAGTCACCTTTCCAAATGCCTGCCAGCTGATGCGCTGGCATTTTCATCCCCTGGGCTTCGAGGCCAGCATGGATGCGCCCGGCAGCATGATCGCCCGGCTCTTCGATCGGGCCAGTGGCGAAACCCTGATCGCCATCGCCGGCATTCCCTGCGCCACGGTGATGAACGCCGCCGATGTGGAACGAATAATCGAAGCGGTGGAGGATGAGCTGGAAGCCTTTTCCCCGTCCCTGGCGCTCAAAGCCTGAAACAAGCCAATCACCCCTCAAGCTCGCTTGCACAGCGTAATGCTGTTCACTTAACAAAAAGCGGCGCTTCCCTTGAATGGGCAAGCGCCGTTTTTCTTGGGTCCGTTCGCCAACTCGACCTTGTGGCGAGGGAGCTTGCTCCCGCTGGGGTGCGCAGCGCCCTCAATCTACATCCTGCGAGCCGTACCAACAGGCTTTGCGAAGGCTGCGCCCCGGGGCACCGGCCGCCGGCCGATCGAACGGGAGCAAGCTCCCTCGCCACATTCTTCGTTCAGCCGCTTAAGTGAACAGCATTCGCTTGCACAGCGGGATTTTTCATTGGCCCTGGCGCAAGTCCTCAAAATACGGCTTGTCGCGAGGCACTCGGTCCGAGGCCTTGGGCGCATTGCCCGGCATGTTTTCCTGGCGTTCGACATACCAGTAGCAATGCCTCACCGCCCGGGTAATGCCAACATAGGCCAGGCGCAGGGCCTCGTCCTTCTGTGCGTTGTCGTAGGCGTCAGTGTCGCCGTCCTTGCCCAGCCCGGCCTGGCGATAGAGCTGGTTCTTGTAGGGCGAGCCGCCCAAGTGCTGGCAATCGCCGAGCAGGAACACCACATCCGCCTGCAAGCCCTTGGCACTGTGATAGGTCAGCAATTTCAGCCGGCGAGCCGCTGGAGGCAATCTAGAATCTACATTAACTATTTGTGAAATATGCTCTTCTATCAAGAACTTATCACTGCTTTTTCGAAACAACATCAAGATTGAATCACCCTGCCCATAGTGCTCGGCCAGACGCTGGGCCAGGTCCTGATCGTCGCGATCCAGCACCTGCACCGGCCACAGCTGCCGAGGCTCGCCCACCGCCTTGGCCTTTTTCCCGGGAATCGCCGGCACTGCCCGGACGATATGTTCCGCCGCATCGATCACATGCTGGTGGCTGCGGTAGTTCTCGCCGAGCATCACCCGGGTGGTGCCCGGGGACGGGAACTCCTTGTTGAAATCGATGAAGTACTTGGGCGAACTGCCGCGCCAGCCATAGATCGACTGCCAGTCGTCGCCGACGCAGAGCAAGGAGGAATGCTGCGCCCCTCGCCCCAGGTGCAGGGCCGAGCTGCGACTGCGGATTTCCTTGAGGCAGGCCTTGAGCCAGGAAACGATCTGCGGCGACACGTCCTGGAACTCATCGATCATCAGGTGCGACAGCGGCCGCAGGCAGGCGTCGCTCAGCAGCTTGAGGTTTTCCGGCGAACGCTCGCTGAACAAGGCAAACATCCGGTTGTAGCTCATGATCGGCGGCGACTGATCCAGCAGGTGATCTTCCAGGGCACGCCAGAACAGGCTCAGGGCCTCGAAGAAGTGACGGTCCGGATCGTCCGCGGCAAAGCTCATGCCGGCCACGGCATCGCCGACATCCAGCCCCAGGTTCTCGATAAAGCCGGCGGCGGCGACAAAACAGTCGAGCAAGGGCGCCGAGGCCAGCTCGCCCTTGACCTTGTAGTCGAAGCCTGGCCCGCCACTCGGGGTCGCCGAAAAAGCCCCTGAAGCGCGCTTTGATGCATCGTAACTATCCAGCCAAATCAATGGCTTACGACAGAAAGCTTGAAACAGGGTGCGCTTCACTGCCCACTCTGCACGCACACTGAGCTTGGCTCCCGGACGGCTGGCCTGAGGGTTTTCCCGAGGGTCGAAGCCCAGCATCACCCAGGCATCCAACTCAGGGGCATAGCCATGGCAGTGGAACTGCGCGCCATTGATCTCGAACGACTGGCGCTGCGGCTCGATGCCCTTGATCGGCCAGGCGCCGGCGCGAAACCACAGGTCCTCGACCATGTCGCACAGCTCTTCATCGCGCTTGGCCGCCAGTTCGGTAACCGCCACGCGCTTCTGCACATCCGGGTGATCGCGCTCCAGCTCCTTGAGCTGCAAGGCGTGGCGCAGCAGCGGCTGCAGGGCCTGGCGAAAGCGTTCGTCGCTGCGATACAGCGCCTGGTAGCAGGCATTCAGGTGCTGGCGCTGGGCATCGTTGATGCGCAGGTCGAAGGGGTTGCTGTCCACCTCCTCATCGGCGCTCGGCGCGCGTTCGCTGAGGTTCTCGAAGGCCTGCAGGCGCTCGAACCCCGGCAGGCTGCGGACCATGGGCAAAATCCGCGAGTGGAAGGTGCGCACCAGTTCCCGGGCTTCCCTGGGGCTGAGCACCCGGCCCCACAGGGCAAAGACTTGCAGCAGCTTGTTGATGAAGTCCTTGCGCGACTCCCGGGTGAAGGTCACCACGGTCATGGAGTCCAGCTCGAAGCCCAGGTAGTGGCTGAGCAGCAGCAGGCGCAACACCAGCGAGGTCGACTTGCCGGCACCGGCCCCGGCGATCACCGCTGTGGCCGGGGTGTCGCTGAAGATCATCTTCCACTGCGCCGCGCTGGGCTGGGCCTGGGGCGCCAGCAGCCGGGCGACATCGGCCTTGAAGCGCTTTTTCAGCTCGGCGCTCAATGGCAGGCGCCAATCGTCGAACAGCCGGTCATCCACCCCGGGTGGCCGGTGTTCGGTATTGCGGCTGTCGCGAATCAGCAGCACCTGACGGCCTTCCTCTAGCCCCTCGCGCCGGCCTTCCTCGTAGCCGTACTCGACCCCGGCGTTGTGCCCGCTACGAAAGCCGTCGGCCTGGCCGTGCAGCCAGGAAGCCCGATGCTGGGCCCGCAGGCGGTTCAGGCCGTGGCCGAAGAAGCGTGCTGCCAGGCGTTTAAGCAGAGGCATCTGGGCCAGGGGTAGAAGCTCGGGGGGCAAATCGGGGCTGTGTTGCGGCACGCGGACTCCAGGGGTAAGGCAGATGGATCAGGATCGGGGGATTCTTTCACGGCATCGAGGCAATTGCTTGCAGGTCATTAACTTAAGCGATGAATCGAAGGTTGGACAGCAGCTTCACGGCAAAATAAACATCTAATTTTACGATATGTTTTCAGCATTTTTTGCGCTTTTTATCGATCTATGACTGATGGATCATGAGCGCCATCAACCAACGGTTATCGTTCCTGGGCCGGGTGCAGAACCTGCCATGACGAAGCCTTTCGAGGAGAGAATCATGCTTGAACTCAGACCCTTCAACTCCCTGGGCAGTGCCAACCACGGCTGGCTCGATGCCCATCACCATTTTTCCTTTGCCGAATACCATGACCCCAAGCGCATGCACTGGGGCAACCTGCGGGTCTGGAACGACGATGTGATCGCACCCGGCAGCGGCTTTCCGCAGCACCCGCACCGGGACATGGAAATCATCACCTACGTTCGCGAAGGCGCCATCAGCCACCAGGACAACCTGGGCAACAAGGGCCGTACCGAAGCCGGTGATGTGCAGGTGATGAGCGCTGGCACCGGGATCGCCCATAGCGAGTACAACCTGGAAGCCGTGCCGACCAAGATCTTCCAGATCTGGATCATTCCCAACCAGGCCGGCTCGGCACCGTCCTGGGGCGCCAAGCCTTTCCCCCAGGGCCAGCGCGAGGGTTTCGTGACCCTGGCCAGCGGCAAGCAGGGCGACGAAGAAAGCCTGCGGATTCGTGCCGATGCGCGGCTGGTGGCGGCCAACCTGAAAGCCGGTGAAACCGCTGAATACGCGCTGGACAGCGGCCGCCGGGCCTACCTGGTGCCGGCCACCGGTGCGATCGAGGTCAACGGCCTGCGCGCCGAGGCCCGGGACGGCGTGGCCGTGGAGGATGAGCGGGTGCTGCGGGTCACCGCCCTGCAAGACAGCGAGATCGTACTGGTGGACCTGGCCTGAGCCAGCGCAAAGAAAAAGGGCGACCCTGATGGTCGCCCTTTTTTTGCCCGCCGATCGAGGGTCAGTTGCCGCTGATGGCGCCGTCCACCAGGGCCTGGGCTTCCTGCACCAACTGCTTGAGGTGATCGTCACCGATAAAGCTTTCGGCGTAGATCTTGTAGATGTCCTCGGTGCCGGAGGGCCGCGCGGCGAACCAGCCGTTTTCGGTCATGACCTTGAGGCCACCGATGGCCTGGTCGTTGCCCGGGGCCTGGCTGAGGATCTGGCGGATCGGCTCACCGGCCAGCTGGGTCGAGGTCACCTGTTGCGGCGACAGCTTGCTGAGCAGGGCTTTCTGCTGCGGATTGGCCTTGGCATCGACCCGCACCGAGAACGGCTCGCCCAGTTCATCGCACAGGGCGCGGTAGGCCTGGCTCGGATCGCGGCCGGTACGGGCAGTCATTTCCGCTGCCAGCAGGGATGGGATCAGGCCGTCCTTGTCGGTGCACCAGACCCCGCCATCACGGCGCAGGAAGGAGGCGCCGGCACTCTCTTCGCCGCCAAAGCCCAGGGAGCCGTCGAACAGGCCGTCGGCGAACCACTTGAAGCCCACCGGCACTTCGTACAGGCGCCGGCCCAGGCGCGCCGCCACGCGATCGATCAGGCCGCTGCTGACCACGGTCTTGCCCACCGCGGCATCGGCGCGCCATTGCTCGCGGTTCTGGAACAGGTAGTCGATGGCCACCGCCAGGTAGTTGTTCGGCGCCAGCAGGCCACCGCTGGGGGTGACGATGCCGTGGCGGTCGTGGTCGGGGTCGCAGGCGAAGGCCACGTCGAAACGCTCCTTCAGGCCAATCAGGCCCTGCATCGCGTGGCTGGAGGATGGGTCCATGCGGATCTGCCCGTCCCAGTCCACCGACATGAAACGGAAGGTGGCGTCAACCTGGCGGTTCACCACATCCAGGTCCAGGCGATAGTGCTCGGCGATTGCCGACCAGTAGCGCACCCCTGCTCCGCCCAACGGGTCCACGCCCAGGCGCAGCTTGGCGTTGCGGATGGCGTCCAGGTCGATGACGTTGATCAGGTCGGCGACATAGGTATTGAGGTAGTCGTGGCGATGGGTGGTGTCAGCCTTCAGCGCCTGCTCGTAGCTGATGCGCTTGACCCCGGCCAGCTTGGCCGCCAGCAGTTCGTTGGCCTTGGCCTCGATCCACTTGGTGATATGGGTGTCGGCCGGGCCGCCATTGGTGGGGTTGTATTTGTAGCCACCGCTTTGTGGCGGGTTGTGCGAGGGGGTGATGACAATACCGTCCGCCAGGCCCGAGGTGCGCCCGCGGTTGTAGCAGAGAATGGCGTGGGACACCGCCGGCGTCGGGGTGTATTCGTCATTGGCGGCAATCATCACGGTGACGCCGTTGGCGGCCAGCACTTCCAGGGCGCTGGCCCCGGCCGGGGTCGACAGGGCATGGGTATCGATGCCGACGAACAGCGGGCCATCGATGCCCTGGGCTTCGCGATACAGGCAGATGGCCTGGCTGATGGCCAGGACGTGCCATTCATTGAAACTCAGGTCGAACGAGCTGCCACGGTGCCCGGACGTACCGAAGGCCACACGCTGGGTAGGCACCGATGCATCGGGCTGACCGGTGTAGTACGCCGTAACCAGTCGCGGAATATCGACCAGCAACTCAACGGGTGCCGGTTTGCCCGCAAAAGGACTGAGACTCATGCAAAACCTCTGGAAAAAGGATGGTTCGGGAATGCCGCGCAGTTTACTGGCAGTTTGACCGTAGCGCGATGGAATCTATCCCGACGCCACCCGCACTTTTTCATCAGCGCTGGCTCCTACAAAAATCTGCGCGCCTCCGGCCCGTAGGAGCTGGCTTGCCAGCGAAAGCGCCTGCAGGAACACCATCCCCCTCAAGCCCCATTCGCCGGCAAGCGCACAAAAAAACGCCAGGCTTGGCCTGACGTTGGGAGGAGGGAAAATCAGGCCGGTTCGACCTGCAGCGCGACCCGTTCGCGGCACGGACATTCGTCCATGTAACGGTGCGCCTCGACAAACTCGCTGAAGGGAAAGACCCGGGTCTTCAGCGGCACCAGCACCCGGTCCGCGGTGAGCTGGTTGATATCCCGCAGCGCCCGCTGCAGCGCCACCTGGTCCTGAAGGATGCCCAGCTCCGGCTTGCCGGTGAAGTTGCCGATGCAATGGACGAAGAACTGGATGTTCTTCTGGAACGCCGCGCAAGCCGGGAACGGCGTCTGGTTGCCGCCCTGCAGGCCGTACAGCACCAGGCTGCCGCGAGGCGCCAGGACATCGCCGAGCATCGACATCTGCGGCCCGCCCAGGCCATCGAAGACCACGTCGACGCCGCGATTGTCGGTGAGCTTGTTGATCTGCATCAGCAGGTCCTGCTCTTCGGTGACTATCACCTTCTCGGCCCCCAGCGACAGCAGGTACTCACGTTCCTCCGCGGTCTTGGTGGCGGCAATCACCCGCACGCCCAGGGCCTTGCCCAACTGCACGAAGGCCGGGCCGGCGCAGTGGCTGGCATCGGTGACCAGGGCGAACTGCCCAGGCTTGACCCGAGCCAGGTCGGCGTAGGCGAAATAGGCGATCAGCAGCGGCGTGTAGTGCACAGCGGCGTCAGTGGCGCTCAGCACATCCGGGTAACGGGTCAGGGCCGAGCGTGGCAGCACGATCAGCTCGCCATACACCGGGTAATCGTTGGGGCTCTGCGCAGGAAAGCTGGCGACCTTGTCGCCAACCGCCAAGTCCTCGACGCCCTCGCCCACGGCGGTGACCACCCCGGCCATTTCATGCCCCAGGCCCGAAGGCAGGCGGGCATGGGACGATGCCAGGTTCTGCCGCCAGAGCACGTCGTACCAGCTGATACCAATGGCTTCGACTCGTACCTGCACTTCGCCTGGCGCAGGCAACGACGCCGCATGCTCTTCGCACTTGAGCACCTCGGCCGGTCCAAACTTGTGAAAACGAATCGTGCGGGACATCGCAAACCTCGTCAAATTAACCTCTAATGCCACGAACTCTATCCGGGCTTTGCAAGCAAGACTATCAGCGCCTATTAATAGTCGACATGCCTGTCATTGATTCCATGCCCTTGGAAATCGGGGCGTAGCGCCCTGCTGCTGCCGTGCCGGACTACAAACAAACAACATTTAGCCGATGCAGAGTACCAGCCTTTCCCCGTAAGATTCACGCCGGCCATTGTTCCGATATGGCCGCCCCCGTCAAGTTCGCTGACTCTGCCAGGACTCCAGATGAATCGTAATGACCTGCGTCGTGTCGACCTGAACCTGTTGATCGTGTTCGAAACCCTGATGCACGAACGCAGTGTGACCCGCGCCGCCGAGAAGCTGTTCCTCGGCCAGCCGGCCATCAGTGCGGCACTGTCGCGCCTGCGCAACCTGTTCGACGACCCGCTGTTCGTACGCACCGGCCGCAGCATGGAACCCTCGGCCCGGGCGGTGGAGATCTTCGCCCTGCTGTCGCCGGCCCTGGACTCGATCTCCACCGCCGTCAGCCGTGCCGCCGAGTTCGACCCGGCCACCAGCACCGCGGTGTTTCGCATCGGGCTTTCCGACGATGTGGAATTCGCCCTGCTGCCGATGCTGCTCAAGCGCCTGCGCGCCGAAGCCCCGGGCATCGTCCTGGTGGTGCGCCGCGCCAACTACCTGTTGATGCCGGCGCTGCTGGCCTCCGGCGAGATCTCCATCGGCGTCAGCTACACCGCCGACCTGCCGGCCAATGCCAAGCGCAAGGTGCTACGCCGCAGCCTGCCCAAGCTGCTGCGGGCCGACACCGTGCCAGGCCCCCTGAGCCTCGACGACTTCTGCGCCCGGCCCCACGCCCTGGTGTCGTTCGCCGGCGACCTGAGCGGCTTTATCGATGAGGAACTGGAGAAACTCGGACGCAAGCGCCATGTAGTACTGGCCGTGCCGCAATTCAACGGCCTGAGCACCCTGCTGGCCGGCACCGATATTCTCGCCACGGTGCCCGACTACACCGCCGAAGCCCTGACCGCCGCCGGCGGCGTACGCGCCGAAGAGCCACCGCTGCCGGTGCGCGCCTTCGAGTTGCATATGGCCTGGCGCGGCTCACAGGACAATGACCCGGGGGAACGCTGGTTGCGTTCGCGGATTCAGATGTTTTTTGGTGATCCGGACAGCCTGTGAAAGCCGCCTGAGCATGACCCCCGCCGCGCCCGGCACCGAGCGCATACCAAGGAAATTTAAGGATCAGGCCAAGGCCTCGGTACCTGCTGGGATCCGCAGCAAAAAACCTAGTACCTGCCGGAAATCGGCTTGCTCGCACGCTGGTTGCCCTGCCCACCGGAGCCGGCACTGGAACACCTGCCCGAGTACCAGATCCACTCGCCCTTCTACTACATCGCCGAATCAGGGGCGGGCTGCTGGAAGTGCGATAACTGGGGCCAGGTCTTCGCCTTCCTCCTCCCCCCGGAGCATGAAGTGTTCCAGGTAGTCGGTGATGAAGACGACGCCTTCGCCCTGGCCCGCAGCTTGCCTTTTCGACACCTGACTTTGTCGAGGACATGCAACTGATCGGTTGAGACTGCACATGAGCTCACGCATTCGCGGACGCCCCTTGGCAACTCAAACGATTCATGACAAAGGTCGACGACATGTAACAACCAGTGATAGCAAAATGCCTTGAAAGCCGGCAAAATCCCCACAACTATCAAGGTTTCAAGGACAGATCCCGATGGCATGGCCAGTCACGCTGAGCCTCAGCAATACCGCCTACCCCCTTGGCGTGGTGCAACGTACCGCTTATAGCCTGGCCGATACGCTAGCGATTCAGGTCAACGCCGAACCCGACCAAATCAATCTCGTGATTTTCCCAGCGCAGACGCACCTGCCACCATCCGAAGACCAGGCGCGTGCGTTGGTGCTCCAGCATCTAAACGACTTCGCGCTGCGGGATCGAATCAACCACGAAACTGCCGGACTACGCGAAGTACTGATACGTGCAGCGCTCACCGGGTGCGAGATCGCCCAGTGACACTGATTACTACCGATGCCAGGACCTATCGCCTGCTGCCGTTGCGTTTCATGCGCATGAACTCGGAAAGTGAGCATGACATATTGCTTACCTCTGACACGGGTGAATATCTGCATGTCAGCGATGCGCAACTGCAAGCCCTCAGCCATTACCAACTGCGCCCAGATACACCGCTCTACAAGGATCTACTCGCCCGTCATTTCATCTACGAGCCTGGCCGTCACGACCCATTTCCAGAAATGGCAGCGCAGCTGCGCAGTCGCAAGGATTTTCTGTTCCAGGGCCCGGCGCTGCACCTGTTCGTGGTGACGCTACGCTGCAACCACACGTGCCAGTACTGTCAGGTGTCCCGCGCTCCACTTGGCGGCTCAGGGCATGATTTGTCAGAGCACGATGCAAGGGCAGCGGTTGAGCGCCTATTCGAGTCGAACGCCCCCGCCCTCACGGTAGAGTTCCAGGGAGGCGAGCCGCTCCTGGCGTTCGAACGGGTGCGGCAGATTGTCGAGTGGGTGGTTGAACGCAATATCATCGAACAACGGGATATCCAGTTCGTTATCACCACCACGCTCCACCACCTGACAAACGAGATACTTGATTTCGCCCTGCTGCATCGTATCCAGTTCTCGACATCGCTCGATGGGCCGGCCTCATTACACAACGCCAATCGCCCCACCCCGTCCCGTGACTCTTATGAGAAAACCGTCAGAGGGATTCAATGGGTTCGTGAACGCCTGGGGCACGATAGCGTTGCTGCACTAACGACATTGACCAGCAGAAGCCTGGAGCAGCCCCAGGCAATCATCGATGAGTATGTGAACCTTGGGTTCTCCAGCATCTCACTTCGTCCATTGAGCCCCTATGGCTTTGCCTCGAAAGGCGCGCACCGCCTCGATTACCCCATGGAGCGCTATCTCGAGTTCTATAAAGAAGCGCTGGCCTACCTGCTGGAGATCAACCGACAAGGCATCTATCTGGCCGAAAGCTATTCGAGCCTTTTACTCAAGAACATCCTGACGCCATTCTCCTCCGGCTACGTCGACCTACGCTCCCCCGCCGGCGCCGGTACCGCAGCCCTGGTGTACAACTACGACGGCCATGTCTATCCATCGGACGAAGCGCGGATGCTGCTGGAGATGGGCGAGGATGGCCTGCGTCTGGGAACAGTCCATCAACCGTTGCCCGAGCTGCTAGCGTCCCCCGTCATGGCGGCATTGTTGGCCAGCGGCGTGGCAGAGGCCCTGCCAGGTTGCTCAGACTGCGCCTTGGTAGCCTACTGCGGCGCAGACCCGATAGAGCAATATGCGCGTCAAGGCGATCCGATCGGGCACCGGGCCTTTAGTAGCTTCTGCAAAAAGAACATGGGATTGCTCAAGCATCTGTTTGGCCTGCTGCGCGAGAGCGACGACAGTATTCAAAGGGTGCTGCTGTCCTGGTTGAACCGACGCGCCTTCAGCGACGTTCGCGTCCCTGGTTACCGGGGCTGATGACGATGCTACGCAAGGACACCCATTTCGAAATCCTCAACCTGGCGCAGCCAAGACTGCTCAAGGTCATATCCCTCGACGAATTCATCGAGCAAGGCCTTGCCGTCTGCGCAGGCGACGTGGCCTTCAGCGACCTCCTGCTATGGCTGCCAGATGCAGCGCTGCAACACGACCCCAACTTGCTGTCGCTGCCCGTAGGCGGCTTCCTGACGCCAGAAAGATTGACGGCTCAAATCCAAGGCACGCATCTACACCTACATTCACCAAAGGAAGCCGACGTTGTTCAGCCGGGAGATGTGGTTGCCATGACGCCCGACAGCAGCTTGGTGCGCGTCCTGTACCGACGCGGCTCGGACAGCAACCTGCTGTTCATGACAGACCGTTGCAACAGCCTGTGCCTGATGTGCTCCCAGCCCCCAAAAGACATCGACGATCATTGGCATATCGAAGAGAACCTTCGCCTGATCGACCTGATGGACGCGGGCGAGGAAAACCTGGGCATCAGTGGCGGCGAGCCGACGCTCTATCGCGATGGCCTGTTGGAGATTCTGGCAAAATGCAAAGCCGTTCTGCCTCGGAAGTCCATTCACGTACTCAGCAACGGCAGGCTATTCAAGGACCCTGCCTGGATTGAAGCGCTGACAACCCTTAATCACCCGCAACTGAGCTGGGGCATCCCGCTGTACGCCGACAACGCAACCGATCACGATCATGTAGTCCAGGCATCCGGAGCATTCAGCGAAACCCTTCAGGGGCTCTACAACCTCGCCCGAGCAAAGCAAATCATCGAGATTCGCGTGGTCCTCAGCCTCCAGACCACGCCACGGCTACCGGAACTTGCACACTACCTGTTCAGAAACCTGCCTTTCGTTCGGCATGTTGCACTGATGGGCATCGAGAGCACAGGCCTGGCCAGAAAGCACCACGAAGCGCTATGGATCGACCCATTGGACTATCAGGAGCCGTTGAGCCAAGCCGTCTATTTCCTGTTCAACCGAGGTATGCCGGTTTCGATCTACAACCTACCGTTGTGCCTGGTCCCCGCGCACCTGTCGCACTTCGCCCGCCAGAGCATTTCCGATTGGAAGAATCTGTTTATCGATGCCTGCCAGCAATGCGCAGCCATTGAGCATTGCTCGGGTTTCTTCAAATCCCATACCGACCGCTGGCAAAGCCGCGGCATCCAACCAATGTCCACCAAGGCCTTTAGTGCCTATGCAAGGAGCGCATGTTGAACCTACTTGATCGCTGGAAAGTCCTGATTGGCGGCATCACTCTTTTGCCGCTCGCCAGCGTCCCCTTGGCGCAGGCCAATCAAATGCCACTCGCCGATGCCAACTGGCAACCGAACGACAGGGTACAGCCCCCAGTCTTTGCGGATACGCTTAATGCCCCTGATGCGGTGAATATCTATGCCGCGCACCGCTCCCATAGCTCACACCGATCCCATAGCTCACACAGCTCCCATTACAGCGGTTCAAGTAGCTATAGCGCGCCGCGTTACTACAGCCCACCGGCCACCAGCACACGCAGTGACACAGCGCCGAGCACTTCAAGCTATGGCGCTGGTAATGCTTCCGGCTCCTCGAGCGGCAACTCCTTGTACCAACCCTCTGGTTCGACCACAGGGACAGGCGGAACCTCCCGAACGCGTCCGAGCAACGAACAGAAAAGCAACCTGGTTGTACGGGTTCAAACAGCCCTGACAGTGCGCAGGTATTACCAAGGCGCCATCGATGGTGTGATGGGGAATGCCACCCGGGGAGCGCTAATGGCATTCCAGATGGACAGCACGCTGGCAGTGAATGGCCGTATGGATACTGCAACATTGAACGCATTGGGAATCCGGATTCCTTGATTCACCTGCGCAGTGTCCCGAACGCGCCATTCATCTGTCCGGGCCCTACTGAAGTGGAGAAATGCACACCATCGCCGGCGGGATGTAAAAGCCCTTCTGCACCACAGGTGCCAAATATTGAAACGCAATCAGCGAATCAAGCCCGTTGAAACCGGAAAAGGTCCAGCTAGCGTCGGCACGCCATCCACGCCCCCCAGAACAAACTGCTGAAAAACCGCGTGGCCTGGCCAAATCCGGCGTCATGCAACAAGGCCTGAACCGCCGCCTCGGAATGCGGCGGGTCGGCGCCCTGGAGAATTTTCCCCAGCTTGGCCTGTACCTCTTCGGCACTTGCGCCCTGCTGCCGCCAGCGCTGCCCCCAAGCTTGCAGCAATAGTGGTTGGCTGGCATAGGCATAGTGATTGCCCGCCACAACCAGCGGCGCGCCCGGTTTCAGGCGCGCCTGAATCGCGCGCAGGATCTGCCGCTTGGGTTCATCGCCATTCAGGTGATGGAGCACGCCGATCAGGGTTGCCGCATCGAAGGACGGGGCAGCCGGCAAGTCGTCGACATGCCCCAAGTGCACCTCTGTCCGGTGCAGCAATTGGCTGGCCTGCAGCTGCTGCGTCGCGGCTTCCAGCATCGGGGCCGAAGGGTCGACGGCGGTGAATCGCCAACCTGGCTCCAAGGCTGCCATGGCGATGATTTCCTGGGCCGTACCACCCGCCCCTACCACCAGCACCTTGGCCGGGCATGAAGGGCCGAGCTTGGCGGCCAGCATGCACGCGGCCAGATCGTGACAGGCGTCGTAACCGGCCAAGGCGATGCGGCTTTGCCTGGCGTATTCATTGGCGCGGGAGCTGTCGAATTTTTCTACCGGGTTGGGCGAGGATGAAGGCATGGCGATTCTCCTGATCGTCGGAGCAAACTACGCCGGGGAAAGCGATTAGAAAAATGGATAAATTTCATACGCTGCATTCCTGCCAGGAATGCGAATCTGATTTGAAAAATGCACAGCGCCGTGCTGCAAACCATCGACGAAAAGGCCAATAGCCCATGAAACCCCTGGACCTGACCCGCTTCGACCTCAATCTGCTAGTGGTGCTGGAAGCCCTGTGGGCGGAACGGCACGTCGGTCGTGCGGCGCAGCGCCTGCACTTGTCCCAGTCGGCCACCAGCCATGCCTTGTCGCGGTTGCGCAGCGCCTTTGCCGATCAGCTGTTCATTCGCCACCCCCGCGGGATGGCGCCGACACCGCTGGCCATCGAGTTGATGCCCAGGGTGGCGGCGGCGCTGGAGTCGGTGCGGCTGGTTGCCAGCCCACGGGGGCCGTTGGACCCCAGTCGTTTGCACGCGACATTCTCGGTGGCGACCACCGATCACGCCGTCTTGAGCGTTATCGCCCCGGCATTGGCCAGCATCCAGGCCGCAGCGCCAAATGCCGTGCTGAAGCTGCGATCGGCGGATGTCGAATCCGCACTGCGCCTGCTGGACGCCGGCGAGGTCGACCTGGTGCTGGGCTCCGGTTCCTTTGCCCAGGTGCCGCAGCGCTTCGATTGCCAGCGGATGCACCAGGAGCGTTTCGTCGGCATCGCGCGCCAGGGCCACCCGGCGCTGGTCAAGCGCGGCAGCAAGCTGCACATGCCACTGGATGCCTTCACCTCCCTGCCGCACATCCTGGTGTCGCCCCGCGGCGATACCCGCGGCGCCGTCGACGAGGCCCTGGAACTGCTCGGTCGCAGCCGCAGGGTCAGTGTCACCTGCCCCGGCTTTCTCGCGGTGCCCTTTATGGTGGGTGCTTCGCAATCGATTGCCGTGCTGGCCGAGCGCGTTGCCTTGCAGTTGCAGGCCACCGCGCACCTGAGCCTCTTCGAGCTGCCGGTGGCGCTACCGGCCTGGGAGGTGTTGATTATTCGGGCACGGGGGCGCGCAGACGAGCCCGCCCTGGAGTGGCTCAGCAACCAGTTGAGCGCCGGCTGAGCCGCGGCAGGACGATGAATCTCGTGCATCGACAGGCTGCACCAATGCCATTGGATTGCAGCGCTGCGGTTCTCCTAGAGTGCCGGTGTCTGTCCAGCCCTCCAGGAATACCTGATGAAAAGCTCCCCCACTTTGCTCATGATCCCTTGCTTCGCCGGGGCCCCCTGGCAGCTTGAGCAGTTGTCCCACTTGCAAGACCGCGCCATGCGCACCCTGCGCTTGCCGGACCAGGTGAACGACCTGGAAACCCTCGCCGACTTTATTCTTGGGCAGGTGCAAGACCTCGAAAGCTATGTGCTGGTGGGCGACTCCTACGGTGCGCTCGCCGCCATCGCGATTGCCATCCGCCAGCCCAAGGGCCTCAAGGCATTGGTGCTGTCCGGCGGTTTTGCCAAGAGCCCGATCACCTCGCCCCTGCTCAAGGCCCTGGCCAGGCTTGCGCCCTGGTTTCCCGGAGCGCTGTACCGCCAGACCACCCTCAGGTTCCACGCCGCGCAACTGGCTTCATCCTTCGACAAAGCGGGCGAGATTCCCTGGTCAACCGCCAAGAGCCGCGCCTTCTTCGTCAAGCACACGCCGCACCGGGCCTACGTCAACCGCATCAGCTCGATCGAGAAGGTGGACTTTACGCCCAGGCTGAAAAACATCGCGGTGCCGACGTTGATCCTCACCCCCGAAGAAGACCGGCTGATCGGCCAGCACGCCGCAGGCATCCTGCTCAAGGGCATCAGTGGCTCACAGGAAGTGATCATGCCGCGCACCGGCCATATGTTCCGTTTCTCGCACCCGGCGGCCTACTCGCAAGAGATCAGCCGGTTTCTCCAGCGAGTCGCGCTTTAAGCCTTGCAACACCGCTGCACAACCCCAGGCTGAACGGCCAACGGGCAGTATTGGACGATCGCCAAGCCTTTATGGACTCAGGCCGATTATCCATCGCCCTGCCGGCCGTTAGCATTTCTCCATCACCACTGCCGACATCCATCGGCAGCGGATTTGACTGGAGGAACCATGCACAAGCTACAGAACCGCATCGCCCTGGTGACCGGCTCGTCCAAGGGCATTGGCGCAGCCATCGCCAAGCAGTTGGCCATGGAAGGCGCCACCGTTGGCGTCAACTACAGCCGCAGCGAACGGGAAGCCGAACGGCTGGTGGCGCAGATCAACGCCGATGGCGGCAAGGCCTTCGCGATCCAGGGCGATGTGTCGCAGCAGGCGGATATCCAGCGGATGTTCAAGACCATCAAAGGCGAGCATGGCCTGCTGGATATCCTGGTCAACAATGCCGGCGTCTATTCCACTGGTGCCCTGGAAGCGATCACCGAACAGCAGTTTCACCGGCATTTCGACCTGAATGTGCTGGGGCTGATTCTCTGCACCCAGGAAGCGCTCAAGCACTTCAACCCCAAGGGCGGCAGCATCATCAACGTCAGCTCCAGCGTCACCTCTTTCACCCCGGCCAACTCCACGGTCTACACCGCCTCCAAGGGTGCGGTGGACGCCGTTACCCGCACCCTGGCCAATGAACTGGGGGCGCGAAATATCCGCGTCAACTCGGTCAACCCGGGCCTGATCGAAACCGAAGGCGTGCATGCCAGCGGCTTTTTCCAGGATGAATTCCGTCAGCAAATCGAAGCCATCACCCCGTTGGGGCGTATCGGCAAGCCACAGGACATCGCCCCGGCCGTGGCCTTCCTGGCCTCCAACGAAGCCAGCTGGATCACCGGCGAAACCCTGATTATCGGCGGCGGCCTGCACTGAGGCCGAACCGAGCCGCCCCCTCCTCCCTCTTTTCTAGTCCCGCAGGCGGGGATCATCCAGCGATCCCTGCCCGGGCCTGCCCTTGCCCGGAGAAACCCATGAACACTTTATTGCAAACCGCATACGGCCCGTTGATCAACGGTGTAATGGAAGCCTGTGGCCCTGAGCGTTTTGACGCACTGGATGCCGCCACCGGCGCCTTGCTGGCCCAGGTATCACGCTGCAACGACCAGGATGTAGAGCGAGCAGTGGACGCAGCGCACCAGGCCTTTGCTCACTGGCGCGACCTGGGCCAACAAGCCCGGGCGCTACTGATCCAGCGCCTGGCCGACAGTATCGAAGCCGACGCCGAGCGCCTGGCGCAGATCGATGCCCGGGATGTCGGGCGCTGCATCAGCGAGGTGAGAAAGGACTACGCCACCGCAGTGCGCCACTACCGCTATTTCGCCTCGATCATCCTCGCCCACGAAGACAGCGGCCGCTCCATCGACGGCGGCTACAGCATGGCCAAAAGAGAGCCTTTGGGGGTCTGCGGGCAGATCATTCCGTGGAATGCGCCGGCGATCATGGCCGCTTTCAAGCTGGCTCCAGCCCTGGTGGCCGGCAATACCGTGGTGCTCAAACCGGACGAGAACGCCTCCCTGTCGACCCTGGAACTGGGCAAGCACATCGCCCGCCTCCTGCCTGCCGGGGTGGTCAACATAGTCCCCGGGTTTGGCGGTGAAGTGGGCGCGGCGCTGACCCGGCACAAGAAGGTCAGGAAGCTGTCCTTTACCGGCAGCACCCAAGTGGGCCAGACCGTCGCCGGGGTTGGCGCCGAACGCCTGGTGCCGGTGACCCTGGAGCTGGGTGGAAAAAGCGCCAATATCGTCTTCCCCGACGTGCAGGACCTGGACGCCGTGGTGGACAACGCCACCTTCGCCGCGATCCACAACAACGGCCAATCCTGCCTGGCCGGCACCCGGCTGTTTGTGCACGCCGATATCTTCGAGGTGTTCACCGAGAAGCTGGTGCAATCCTTCAAGCGGGTGCAGGTCGGTTCGCCCCTGGAGGAAAACAGCCGGGTCAGTTGCCTGGTGAACGCCCGCCAGGGCGAACGGGTGCTTGAGTACATCCGCATCGGCCTTGAGGAAGGTGCGCAACTGCTCACCGGCGGCCAGCGCAAGGTCATTCCCGGGTGCGAGCACGGTTACTTCATCGAACCCACGGTGTTTTTGGCCAACAACGCCCAGCGCATCGCCCAGGAGGAAATCTTCGGGCCGGTGCTGTGCCTGATCCGCTGGGACGACTACGAGCAGATGATCGAACAGGCCAATGCTACCGACTATGGCCTGGCCGCCGGCATCTACACCGCAAGCCTGAAACATGCGCTGGCCACCGCCGACCGCCTGGACGCGGGCAGCGTATGGATCAACCGCTACTCCAACATCACCGATGGCACGGCCTTCGGCGGCTACAAGCACAGCGGTATCGGCCGGGAATTCTGCCGTGAAACCTTGAACGCCTACACCCAGATCAAAACCATCACCCTGCAGAGCGAAGTGCCCGCGCCCTGGTTCTCCCCCCTGGCCTGATCGCCAGCCTCGGTCAGCGCCTGCCCCGGGCGCTGGCCTCGCTGGCGGCTTGTTCGCAGCGGGCAAGGTGCTTGCTCGGCGCATACCCCGTCACCCCTTTGAAAGCGGTGCTGAAGGCACTCTCCGATTCGTAGCCCAGGGCAAAGGCGATGGTGGAAATGCTCTCACGGGTGTTGGACAGGCGCTCCATGGCCAGCTGGATCTTCCACACCCGGATGTATTCGATCGGCGTGTAGCCGGTGACGTGCTTGAACTGGTAGGCGAAGGCCGAGCGCGACATGCCCGCCAGCTTCGCCAGTTCCTCCAGGTTCCATTTCCGTTGCGGCGCGCAATGAATGGCGTTCAGGGCCAGGCCCAAGTGCTTGTCGGTGATCGCGTACAACCAACCCATGCCCCGCACCGTCTGTTGCGCCGCCAGGTGGCTGCGCAAGATCTCGGTGAGAATGATATGGGTGACATGCTCGATGATCAGGCTGGCGCCTGGAGCCCCCTTGCCGATCTCGCTGTTGAGCATCTGCAGTGACCACTTCAGCGTCGACAGCCCCTCATCCTCGCGGCGAATGATGATGAATGCCGGCAGCGCCTTGAGAAAGCCCTTGGCCTGGTTCTGATGAAAGTCGAAGCGGCATCCGGTGAAGGAAACATCATCCCCGCCATTGCTGAACACCGAGGCATTCTCGGTGACCAGGGTATAGAGCTGGCTCGACTCGATAAGCGGGCTTTGCAGGTCATCGGCGATGATAAAAGGCTGGCCATTGGCCAAGAGCAAACAGTCCCCTGCTTCAATCACCTGGACCCCTTCGATGCCCTCGATGCTCAAGTAGCAGCGGCCTTGGGTGATCGAGTAGATTTTCAGCCCCTCGTAGCCGGGAAAGCTCACGGCAATCTTTTCCCGCATCTGGAAATGCACGGTGCGATGACTGCGCGGCTTGAGTTTTGAAATCACGTCGGACAGAGGGTCCACGGGTACGACTCCTTGCGCGTTGGGGCATGGCAATCAGGTCTGGGCGCGCGCCTTCAAGGTCGCTCCCTGGCGCAGCCTAACCCGTTGTTCCTGGCCCTGTCGCTGATGCAATCCAGGCAATTGCGCCCGTGGCGCCCAGGCTGGACGATCGCGCAAGCTTTATGGACGCCCGCCAATGGAGCACGCACCGGCGAACCGTAGAATGGCCCCTGAACGCCTGGCTGAGCGCGGCGTGCGGTTTTTCCATTACGGCCATAGAGGACCTGCGGTGTCAGCTGATCACGGTTATTGCAGAAAAACACCTTGGCCAATCCTGGTGTTCCTGGCGTTCGCCCTTCTCGTCCCCCTGATGAACAGCAGCGCACCGACCCCACTGTACCCGCTCTACCAGCAGCGCTTGGGCTTCAGCTCGACCGAGCTGAGCCTGGTGTTCGGGGCCTACGGCCTGGGGGTCTTGGCGTCATTGATCAGCCTGGCCAGCCTGGCAGGACAGATTCAGGACCCGCGCCGCCTGATGGTACCGGCGACCCTCCTGGTGATGCTCGGCGCCTGGCTGTTCTCCCAGGGCACCAACCTCTGGTCCCTGTGCCTGGCGCGGGGGCTGGCGGGGCTCGGCGCGGGGGCCATGACCTCGGCGGTGAACCTTGCGCTGGTGCGTTTGTGTCCGGCCGACGAAGGCAAGCTGGCGGCATTGCTCGGCAGCCTGGCCATGGTCCTGGGCCTGGCGCTGGGCCCGGTGCTGAGTGGCAGTGCCTTGCGCGCCGACCTCGCCCCCCTGGCCTTGCCCTTCTGGCTGATCATCGGCCTCGCCCTGCTGGCAATGTCCGGGGTCCTGCTTTTGTGGCCCCGCACAGAAGCCCGGCCTTGCCCCGCGCCGGCCGCCGCCAAGGGCGGGGTGCGCGCAGGGTTGCGGGGCATCGGGCGGCCCTTTCACCTGTGCGCCGGGTCGGTGCTGTTCTGCTGGTCCTTTGCCGCCTGTGTGTTTGTGATCGGTCCCGGCGCGGCAGAGCGGCTATTGGGTCTGAGCCAGCCAGGTGCCTTTGGCTACGCCATCTCGCTGTACTTGCTGATCGCCGGAGCCAGCCAGATTCTCTGCCAACGTCTTGCGGCGCGGCGTGCCCTGCTCGTCGGCCTGTTGCTGCAAGGCCTGGCGCTGCTGATGCTGCTGGTGGGGTTGCAGGCACGTTCGCTGGTGCTGGCGAGCCTCGGCCTGATAATCGGTGGCGTTGCCTATGGCGCGGTCTTTGTCGCCAGTGCCAGGCTGGTCAACCAGATGGTGCCGCGGGCCAACCAAGCCAAACTGATCGCCTACTTTTATACGACGGTCTACCTGTTCAACGGCGTTCCCATTCCCCTGGGGCTACTGGTTGACGCCCAGGGGTTGCAGAGTGCGGTGAGCACCTCGCTGTGGGGGTTTCTCATGCTCGGGGCGATGCTGTTCCTGCTGAGCAGAAACACGATATTTCCCCAGGCCGAGCTCAAGGCCGAGTCAGCCTACAACTGAAAAGCCACCGCGTTTGCTGCCCATGGCATCATCCGCTTCAGCCCAACCCAGCGCCCAACACAGGACCTCTAAACCATGGATGCTGCAACGCTGTTTCTCTACATCATCGCGGTGAGCGCAGTCATGATGACCCCAGGGCCCTCGATGCTGCTGGCGCTGAGCAATGGCGCCTCTGGCGGTATGCGAGTGGCCTCCTTCGGTATCGCCGGTGCGGCCTTGTCGGACCTGCTGTTGATTGCTGCCGTCGGCTGCGGGCTGGGTGCCCTGCTGCAGGCTTCGGAACAGTTGTTCAGCCTGGTGAAATGGCTGGGGGCGGTGTACCTGCTCTACCTTGCCTGGGTGCTGTGGCGGGCGCCGACCCGCATGCTCAGCCAAGCCTGCAAACCCACAGAGAGCAGCGGCAAGTCGGCCTTTGTGCGGGCGTTGCTGGTGGGCTTGTCCAACCCCAAGGGGCTGCTGTTTTTCGCCGCCTTCCTGCCGCAGTTCATTCAACCCAGCGAACCTGTCGCCACGCAATATGTGCTGCTGGCCATTGTCAGCGCCCTGGTCGATTGCCTGATGATGCTGGCCTATGCCTTGGGTGGACAACTGGCCATGCGCCGCTTTTCCGCTCGGGTCATGCAGTGGATCAACCGCAGTTGCGCCTCGATGCTGGTCCTGCTGGCGCTGGGGCTGACGCTGTATCGGCGCCAACAGGCGAATTGAGCGGCGGCTAAGGGTAGAAGTGGGCAGCCCGGGTTCTGCCGGTATCCGCCGCCAGAACCCGATTCGGCCCTTAGAAATCCACCGAAGCCGACAACTCGAAGGTCCGCGGCGCCCCCAGCCCCAGGCTGGACAGCAACGGCGTGCCCCAGTAGGCCTTGTTGGTCAGGTTGCTGACGCTGCCGCGCAAGGTCACCGGGCGGCTGGCCACCTGCAGGGCGTAGCGGCTGCCCACGTCGAAGATGGTGTGGCCGGGAATCGACTGCGAGTTGTCTTCGCTGATGTACTGCTTGGACATCGAGGTGGCATTGGCGCTCAGGGTCAGGCCTTCCACCAGCGGCGTGTCCCACTCCACCCCCAGCTTGCCTTGCAGCTTGGGCAGGCCGGTGGCGGTCTTGCCCTCGATGCCGGCTTCATCGGTCTTGGTGATCTTCGGGTCGACATGGGCCACGCCGCCCATCAGCCGCACATTGGCCAGTGGCGCGCCGAAGAAGCCCCATTCGATGCCACGGTTGCGCTGCTCGCCACCAAAGGAAAAGATCCGGGTATCCGGGTCGAGGTAGCTGCTGGGCCGGGTGATCTCGTACAGGCTCAGGGTGTGGGTGAAATCGCCAAGGTCGAGCTTGACCCCCACTTCCTTCTGCTTGGACTTGTAAGGTGCGAACACATCGTTCGGGTTGCTCGAGTCGGCCGGCGCGGTGGCGCCCTTGCTCAGGCCCTCGATGTAGTTGGCGTACAGCGACACATCGTCAGTCACCTTGACCAGCAAGGCCGCCGCCGGGGTGGTGGCGCTTTCGTTGTAGCCCTGGCCACGCTCTCCGGTGGCGACATCGAAGGGGTTGGTGATCACCTGTTGGCGGCGTACACCCAGGGTCAGTTGCACCCGCTCATCGAGGATCGACAGGGTATCGGCCAGGCCATAGCTGCTGATGCGGTTTTCCACGTGGGAAATCAGCGGCCAACTGGTGGGGGCGGCCGGGCCCCAGACCGGGTGGTAGATATTGGTGACCCAATCCGCCCCGGGCACCGAGCGGCGCCCGTAGTCCTTTTCCTTGTCGCCGTAGTGGGTGCCGTTCAGGGTCCATTTATGGCGGATCGCCGCAGTCTGGAACTCGCCCCTCAGGCCCGCCTCGCCAGAGGTCTTGTCCAGGTCCTGCTTGAGTTGCCCCATGCTGGTCCGGAAGTCGCCGGCATCGTTGAACACGTAGGCCATCATGGTGCCGTTGTAGGTGTAGCGGGTCTGGCTCACGCCATAGGCGGCATAGGCCGTCAGGCTGTCGTTGAGGTCGAACTCACCCCGCAGGATCGCCCCCTGGTCCTTGGTTTGCACATGGCCCCAGCCGGGGTTGAGCAAGGTGTCGGCCTTGGGCGGCTTGGGCACCGCCACCCCGGAGGCCAGGCTGATCCCGCGGTTCTGCCCACGCACCCGGTCCTCGCTCTGGTACAGATCGGCCGAGAGCCGCAGCCGCTCGCCACGCCAGTCCAGGCCCAGGGCATTGAGCTGGGCCTTCTGCTGCTGATGGTTGATCGCACTGTCGCCATCGCGATAGACGCTATTGAAGCGCACGCCGAACTGGCGCTCCTCGCCAAAGCGCCGCCCCAGGTCCAGGTGCCCGCCAAACTGCGCATCCGACATATAAGTGCCGGTCAGCCGGGTCAAGGGCTCCTCCCCCGCACGCTTGGGCACCAGGTTGACGGTGCCGCCCACGGTGCCCCCCGGCGGCATGCCGTTGAGCAGCGCCGACGGGCCCTTGAGCACTTCGATGCGCTCGTACATTTCCGGCGAGATCCGATAGAACGGCGCCATGCCGTACAGGCCGCCAACGGTGACGTCGCTGATGCTGCTGGAAAAACCGCGGATCGAGTAGTTCTCGCTGAAGGTGCCGGTCAGGCCGTTGCTGAATACCGCCGGGTCGGTGGCGGCAATCACCTGGGTGACGGTCTTGGCCTGGCGATCGGCAATGTACTTTTCCGTGTAGCTGATGGTGCTGAACGGGGTTTCCATAAAGTCCTTGTTGCCCAGCAGGCCAACCCGGCTGCCCGTGGCCACCTGCCCCCCGGCGTAGCTCGGCGGCAGCTCGGCCGGCGCTTGCAGCTCCCCTTGCACCGTGGCCACCGGCAGGGTCAAGGCGCGCTGCTGCTCCAGGGTTTTCTGCTCCTCGGCCTGTGCCGGCAAGCCGATCACCGCCAGGCCAAGGCCCAGCAGCACGCGCTGCACGGCGGCAGCGCTGGGCTTGAGGGCGAAGGCAGCGACAGAAGATGGCGTATTGCGGGTGTGGTACTGGCGTTTACTCACGCTTGAACTCCTTGCGGGTAAGTGGGCAGTGGTTGTTATGTTTTTAATATGAATCTAAGAAATGGATTTAATGAGAATCACTAATCAAGCAGAACAGGCCGGGGCAAGCCCCGCTGCCTTCAGCTGCGATAGCCCTTGAGCACGTCGTCGATAATCAATTTCAGCGCGGTCGGGCTGGCCCCGGTGACGTACCAGGCCTGGGCATCGACAAAGATCACCCGGCCGTTCTTCCAGGCGTTGGTCTGGCGCAGCAAAGGGTTGTCCAGGCGCTGGGCGTCCAGCACCGGGCGCCGCTCCATCACCGCCGTGCGGTCCACCACATAGAGAATGTCGGGGTTGGCCTGCTGGATGAATTCGCTGGAAATCGGCTGGCCATGCAGGCCGGTCTCGGCGATCGGGCTGGCGGGCTTCACCCCCAGGGCGTTGAAGATGAAGCCGTAGCGCGACTGCACGCCGAAGGAGCTGAAGGCGCCGTTGTTGTGCAGCACCACCAAGGCCTTCTCGGGGCGCCCCTGGGTCACTCGCCTGGCCTCTTCCACCTGGGCATCCAGCATCTTGGCTTTGTCTTGGGCCAGCGCCTGCTTGTCGAAGATCTGCCCCAGGGTCAGCAGGTGCTCGCGAATGATCTCGATGTGCCGGTTGGCGCTGTCGCGGTAGTCGACATCGAAATGCACCGTAGGCGCCATCTCGCTCAGTTCCTGGTAGTGATTGGCCTGCAGCGAAGTGATCAGGATCAGATCCGGCTTGAGCCCATGCACCCGTTCCAGGTTGGGCTGCACTATCGCCCCCAGGTCCGCGACGCCGGGCGCCTCGCGGTAGCGGGCGAGAAAGTCCGGGATGAAATCCTTGGGCATGCCCTGCACTGAAACACCCAGCTGGTCGAGGAAATCCACCTCATTCATGTCCAGCGCCACCACCCGCTGCGGAACCTGCTGGATCAGCGTGGTGCCCAGCTGATGCTGCACGCTGACCGGGCTGAAGGCCCCCGGCGCGGCGTGCACGGCCGCAGCGGGCGCTGGGCTATGCGCGGCTTGCTCGTTGCAGCCCTGCACCGTGGCCAGCGCGGCGATCAGCAGGGCCAGGGGCCAGCGCCGAAGGGAGTGATTGAGGGTCATGACAGTTCTCTTTATGGATTGAAGTAGTTGCACAGGCGCCCGCGCGGGCCCTGGGTGATCTCGAAGTCCAGGTCGTACAGCTCGCCCAGCCGAGCCTCGGTCACCACCTCGGCGACGCTCCCGGCGCAGTGCAGCGCCCCGCCCTTCATCGCCACAATGTGGTCGGAGTAGCTAGCGGCGAAATTGATGTCGTGCACCACCAGGATCACCGTGCGCGCCTGCTCGTCGCACAGCCGGCGCAGCGCGCGCATGATCTGCACCCCGTGCTTGATATCCAGGTTGTTCAGCGGCTCGTCGAGCAACAGGCAGTCGGTCTGCTGGGCGATGGTCATAGCCAGGAAGGCCATCTGCCGCTGGCCGCCGCTGAGCTCGTCGAGGTAGGCCTGGCGCAGCCCCTCCAGGGACAGAAAGGTCAGGGCCTCGTCGATCACCCGCCGGTCCTCCCGGGTCAGGGCACCACGGCTGTAGGGGAAACGGCCGAAGGCCACCAGCTCATCCACCGTCAGCCGCAGGTTGAACTCCGGGGCCTGGCGCAGGGTGGCGACGCGCTTGGCGTATTCCGCCACCGACATGCCGGCCACCGCCCGGCCCTCGATGCGCACTTCGCCGCGGCTCGGCTCCAGCAGCCGCGCCATCATCATCAGCAGGCTGCTCTTGCCGGCGCCATTGGGGCCGATCAGCGAGGTCAGTTGGCGGGCCGGAAAACACAGGTCGACGCCATCCACTACGGTCTTGGCGCCATAGGCCTTGTGCAGGTCATGGACAGTGATCATGGAGCTCCTCGGGTACGCACCATCAGCATCAGGAAGTACCCGCCGCACACCAGGTTGACCAGGATGCCGACGGTGGTCTTGTAGTTGAAAACATGCTCGACCAGCAGTTGGCCGAGGATAAAGATGCCCACCGCCACCGCGCTGGCCAGGGGCAGCGTGGCCCGATGGCGCAGGGTGCCGGCCAGGGCATAGCTGATATTGGCCACGAACACCCCCATAAAGGCCGTGGGCCCCACCAGGCTGGTGGACACCGCCACCAGCAGCGCGATCAGCGCCAGGTACAGGCGCACGCTGCGGTGGTAGTCGACCCCCAGTGATATCGCCTGGTCGCGGCCCAAAGACAGCACGTCCAGGGTCGCCAGGCTCTTGCGCCCCACCAGGCCCACCGCACTCACCAGCAGCGCGGCCAGCAGCAACTGCTGCGGTTGCGCGCGGTGCAACGAGGCCTGGGCAAAGCCCAGCAGGATCGAGAACTCGCCAGGGCTGACCTTGAGCTGGACAAACTGGGTGAAGGTGCCGATCACCATGCTCAGCACCAGGCCGAGCAGCAGGAGGAAATACAGGTTGCTCTTGCCGCTGTGGAACAACCAGCGATGCAGGCCCCAGGAATAGCCGCAGAGCACCAGCAGCGAGAGCAGGAAGTTGCCGTTGCTGCCCAGCAGCACCAGGCTGGCGCTGCCCAGGAACAGCACCAGCAGGGCCTGCAACAACAGGTAGACCGCCTCGTAGCCCATGATCGCCGGGGTCAGGATGCGATTGCCGGTCAGGGTCTGGAAGGCGATCGACGACCAGGCGATGCACAGCCCGCCCATCAGCATCGCCGCCAGCCGACCCAGGCGCTTGGGAATCACATAGGTGAAATCCAGCCCCGAGCCGGCGCACACAAACACCAGCGCCAACAGCAGCACCACGCCCCAGGCCAGGTAAGCCGAATGCCGACGCATCAGCGCTGCCTCCAGCAGATCAGCCCGAGGAACAGCAGGCCGCCCAGGCTGCCGGCGGTAAGGCCGATGGGCACCTCGAAGGGATGGATCAGCAGGCGCCCGCAGATGTCGCAGAACAGCAGGAACGCCGCGCCGCCCATGGCCACCAGGGGCAAGGTACGGCTCAACTGATCGCCATAGCGCAGCGCCACCAGATTGGGGATCACCAGCCCGACAAAGGGAATCGAGCCCACGGTGATCACCGTGGTGGCCACGGTCACCGCCACCAGCAGCAGGCCCAGGGCCACGGTCGCCGGGTAGTTCAGGCCGAGGCTGCTGGCCATGCCCTCGCCCATGCCCACCAGGGTGAAACGCTGGGCATAGAGGTAGGTGAGCGCGACGATCGGCAGAATCAGGTAGATGATTTCGTAGTGGCCCTGCACCACCCGGGAAAAATCCCCCAGCAGCCAGCCCTGCATGCTCTGCATCAGGTTGTTGCTGTAGGCGTAGAACTCGGCGGCCGCGCTCAGCACCCCGCCGTACATCAGGCCGATGACCGGCACCAGCACCGAGCTCTTGAAGCGAATGCGGCGGATGATCAGCACGAAGATCAGCCCCGCAGCGAAGCAGAACGCCAGGGCGAACAGCATGCGCCCCAGGCCGCCGGCGCCGGGCAGCAGCACCAGCGACACCAGGATGCCCAGCCGGGCCGCATCCAGCCCGCCACTGGTGCCGGGCTCGACGAACCGGTTGCCGACAATGTGCTGCAGAATCACCCCGCACACCGCCAGGCCCACCCCGCACAACACCAGCGCTGCCAAACGTGGCAGGCGGCTGGCGGTCAGGGTCAGCCAGGCATCGCCGGACAGCGACAGCAACTGCGACCACTGCAGTTGCCGAGCCCCCACCAGCAGCGACACCACACAGAGCATCACCAGCAACAGCCACCAGGATCCGCGCATCAGTTGCCCTCACTGCCGGCTGCGGCGGCGATGCGCCAGCCCTTGGCAGCGCGGCGCTGCTCAAGGAAATGGGCATAGCGCCCGCCACTGGCGCGCAGGGTCGCCGGGGTGCCTTGCTCGACAATCTGGCCGTTCTCCAGCACCAGTATCTGGTCGGCCATGGCCACCGTGGACAACTGGTGGGCAATCACCACCAGGGTGCGCCGACCACGCAGCCGCGCCAGGGTCTGGGCGATGATCTGCTGGTTCTCCGCATCCAGCGCCGCGGTGGCTTCGTCCACCAGCAGAATCGGCGCGTCCTTGATCAGCGCCCGGGCAATGGCGATGCGTTGCCGCTCGCCCCCCGAGAGCCGCGTACCGCCCTCGCCCACCGCCGTCTGCAAGCCCTGGGGCAAGCGTTCCAGCAGTTCACCGACGCCCGCCTGTTGCGCCGCTTGCAGCACCTGGGCGTCGCTGGCCTCGGGCCGGCCAATGCGGATGTTGTCGGCAATGCTGCCCTGGAACAGGTAGCTGCCCTGGAAGATCTGGCTGATCTGCCCCGCCAGCTGGGCGCTGGACATCTGCCGCACATCCACCCCGCCCACCCATACGCTGCCCTGGCTGGCGTCGAAGAACCGCGCGATCAGCCGCAGCAGGCTGGTCTTGCCCGAGCCGGAAGCCCCCACCAGGGCGGTCATGCTGCCGGGGGCGATGCGCAGGCTGATCTCGCGCAACACCTCGGGCTGCTGCGGCCCATAGCGCAGGCTCGCCTCACGCAATTCGATCGAGGCGTCGGCCGGGGCCTGGGGCTGCGCGGCTTGCGGCAACGGCTGCACGGCGAAAATGCGCTGCACCGTCTCCAGCTGGGCACAGGCGCCACGCACGATCTCGGCGTAGCTGGCCACCTCCAGCAGCGGCTCGATATAGCGGCTGGTCAAGGCCAGCGCGACTATCACCGCGATCACGGCAGCCGGCTCCTGGATTTGGCTCAATTGGCTGTTGAGCCATAGCGCCGCAGCGACCAGCAAGGCGGCGAAGATCGCCTGCACCAGCCAGGCATTGAGCACCACCGAGGCCGAGGTCTGATAGATCAAGCGACGGCCGGACTGGCGCTGACGATCGATCGCCTGCTCCAGCAAGTGGGTCGCGCCACCCTCGCCATTGAAGGCCCGCAGCACCGACTGCGCCTGGGCGAATTCGAGCATGCGCTGGCTGGCGTCGGCGAAGTGCTGCTGGAAGGCCTGGTCGGCACGCCGTCCCAGACGCGCGGTCAGCCACAGGCCGCCCGCCAGCAGCGGCAGCGCCAGCAGCGCGATCAGGCCCAGGGTTGGATTGAGCAACCACAGCGCCACGACCATCACCAGCGGCGTGACCATGGCGGTGATCAACGGGGTGAAGACATGGGCCGGCAGTTGCGCCAGCGCCATCATGCCCTGGGTGATCACATGCCCAAGGCGGCTGCTGTTGTCTGTGCTGAACCAGCCCAGGGGCAGGCTCGCCACCTGGTCGCCGATACGCTGCCGCGCGCCCCGCAGCAGCGCCACGCCCACCGCCACGCCAGCCCGCTCCACCCGCCGCCGGGCCAGCCAGCAAGCGAACATGCCGCCCAGGGTGGCCAGCAGCCAGGGCCACGCAGCGCCCACATCGGCCGCCAGCAGGCGGCTCAACACCGGCACCAGGGTGATCAGGGTCAGGCCGCTGAGCAGGCCATAATCCAGGGTCAGCCAAAGATAGCGACGCAGCACCGGGGCATCGGCGCCCAGCAGTTGGATAAAGGACTTCAGCATGCGGGTACCGCCTGTTCCGTGGTGTGGGCGTAGCCGCCCTGATTCCATAGCCGCGCATAGAGCCCGCGCTGGGCCAGCAATTCGGCGTGACGGCCCTGTTCGGCAATGCGCCCGTTGTCGATGACGATGATCCGCTCGGCCTGCATCACGGTGTCCAGCCGATGGGCGATCACCAGCAAGGTGCGGCCCTGGGCAAAGCGCGACAGCGCATCCTGGATCGCCACTTCGCGGTCGGCATCGGCGGCCGCGGTGGCTTCGTCGAGCACCAGCACCGGTGGGTCCAGCAACACGGCGCGGGCGATGCTCAGTTGCTGCTGTTCCCCGCCGGAGAACTGCCCATCCTCGCCCACCACCGAGTCATAGCCGCGAGGCAGGTCGAGAATCCGCTGGTGAATATTCGCCGTGCGCGCCGCCTCCTCGATCTGCTGCTGGCTGGCCGAGGGCCTGCCCAGGGCGATGTTGTCGCGCACCGTAGCGTGGATCAGGCGCACGTCCTGCAACACAAAGCCGATGTGCCGGTACAGGCTGGCGCTGTCCAGCTGCCGCAGGTCGACGCCGCCCAGGGTGATGCGCCCCTGGCTCGGGTCGAAGAAGCGCAGCAGCAGCCGGGCCAGGGTCGACTTGCCGGCACCGGAGCGGCCGACAATCGCCGTGGTGGTGCCCGGTTCCAGGTTAAAGCTGATATCCGCCAGCACCTGGCGCTCAGCGTCATAGGCATAGCCGACGCCCTCGAAGCGAATCTCGCAGCCCTGGGGCACCCGCTCCAGGCCCGCCGGCGCAGGCGCCAGCACCGGGGTTTCCAGCAGCGCCTGGACCCGCTGGGCGGCGCCGCTGGCGTGGTTCAGGTCGTGGGTGATGTAGTGCAGCAACAGCAAGGGCCCGCACAGCCCCGGGGTCACCAGCACGAACGGCAGCAGGTCGGCAGCGGCGATCCAGCCCTGGGCGACAAACAGGCTGCCCGCCAGCAACACCACCCCGAGCACTGCCACCGGTGCGATCAGCGCATTGGCATTGGCCATCGAGGCCACCAACGGGCGGGTGAAGCCGATAAAGGCCTCGGCGAATTCATCAACGGCTTCGCGGTAACGGCTGTGGGCCCGGCCACTGGTGCCAAAGGACTTGACCACCGCGATGCCGTTGACGAACTCCGCCACGGCGCTGTCGATGCCCGCCATCTTCGCCGCGAAGGCCTGCATGTTCGCCCCGCTGGCGCGCATCGCCCGGGCGAAGAACAAAAAGAACCCGGGAAATGGCAGCAGCGCGATGATCGCCAGGCGCCAGTCGACCCAGAACAGGTACAGCAGTGAAATCAGGATGGCCCCGCCCGCACGCCCCACCGTCGTATAGAAATGCGCGGTGAGGTTATGCAGGGTGTTGATGTCGTCCTGCAGCGCCTGCTTCACCTCCCCCGAGGCACGTTCGCTGAACCAGCCCAGCGGTACCCGGCTCAAGCGTCGTACCAGCGCCAGGCGCAAGTGGTGGGTGATGCGATTGTCGGCCAGGTGCGCCAGCAATTCGCCGGCGGAAATCAGCAGCATCCCGACAAACAGGCTGGCCAGGCTGAGCGCCACCAGTTGCCACAGCGGTTGCGCGGCAATGCCACCGGCGCCCAGGGCCAGCCGGGCGATCTGGGCGATGGCGGCCAGTGGCACCAGGGTCAGCATGGCGCCAACCGCAGCCAGCAAGGCAGCGACCAGCAGCCGCCCACGAACAGGGTTCAGTAGCCGGCCGATCGGGCCGGACGCCTGGGGTTCGGCCGAAGCCTTGTGTTGAGGGTCCATGGAAACAGAGCATCCAAACATTCAGGAAATGGAACAGCGCTCGCCTCGGCGTGGATGGCGAAAGCCTGCCGAGGTGCGGCAGCGCCGGGTGCAGTCACTAACGGCCTGCCGTCCTGGCGGTGCCGGAATGGATCCTTCTGCGCAGCCGTTGCAGGTGCATGACGCCGCCCCGCCGAAGGTCTTTGCAAATAAGAACCATAATTAGTTGCATGACTATAAACTAATTTGCGAAATGCTGACAAGACAGCTAAAAGGCTGTCACCACCGCTCAAGGAACAGTCATGCAATCGCCAGCCAAGCCCGCCACCCGCGGGCGCCCTCGCACCATCACCCGGGAACGCATCGTCGATGCCGGTATCGAGATCGGCTTGCCGAACATCACCTTCGTTGGCCTCGCCGCCGCGCTGGGGGTCAGCCATATGGCGCTGTACAAGCACGTGGCGAGCCTGGAGGCGCTGAAAAGCCTGGTGGCCGAGGAAATTTTCAGCCGCTGGCAGATTCCCCGGGCCGAGGCCGACCCGCGTGACGGCTTGCGTGAATACATGACCCTGTTCGCCACCTCGGTGCGGGTGTTCGTCAAAGCCCATCCGGGGCTCACGCCCTACGTCATCCGCCGCCTGGCGGCGACCCAGCCGATGCTGGCCAAGATCGACGAACACCAGAGCCATATCGCCCAGGCCTATGGCATCCCCAAGGACCAGGCGCGCTGGCTGCTGGCCACCGTGGCCTTCCATGGCATCGCCGTGGCCGACACCGTGTATTCGGTGACCGGCCGCGAGCCGCTGCTGGAGGCCGATCGCGCGGCGGAGGAAGAAGAGATGGAGCTCGAGCTGATGCAGGGCATGCAGGCGCTGATCGTCGGCGCCCTGGTGATGCTTGAAGAACAAGCCGACAACAAGGCCCCGGAGTCTCGGGACAAAGGGTAAACGCCAATCCGCAACCCCCAAGATCGGCGCAAGGCTCGAGGGCCTCTTCGCCGGCAAGCCGGCTCCTACGCGAGGATGCGCGGCTTACCTGTCCGTTGTAGGAGCTCGCCGCAAGGCCCCCAAAAACCCTGGATACTCGGCCGCAGATGGCCTTCCCCCCCACTAAAAGGACTTAACCATGCTCACATCACTTAAAGGCAAAAGCGTTCTGGTCACCGGCGCCACCAGCGGTATCGGCCTGGGTATCGCCTATGGCTTTGCCCGCCAGGGCGCCCAGGTGGCCATCACTGCGCGCCATGCCGACAAGGTCGAGGCCGTGGCCCGGCGCATGCGCGATGAAGGCTTGCAGGTCCAAGGCTTTGTTGCCGACGTGGCCCAGGGCGCCGCGGTGCGACAACTGCTGGCCGACGTTGCCGGTGCCCAGGGTGGCCTGGACGTGCTGTGCTGCAATGCCGGGGTATTTCCCTCAGCCAGCCTGGAACAGATGAGCGAAGCCGACTGGGACGCGGTACTGGCTACCAACGCCAAGGGCAGCTTCCTCTGCGTGCAGGCGGCCCTGCCCTACCTGCGCCAGGCCGAATACGGCCGGGTGATCCTCACCTCGTCGATCACCGGTCCCGTCACCGGCTTTCCCGGCTGGGCCCACTACGGCGCCAGCAAGGCCGCGCAACTGGGCTTCATGCGCACCGCAGCCATCGAACTGGCGCGTGATGGCATCACCATCAACGCCGTGCTGCCGGGCAATATCCTCACCGAAGGCCTGCAGGGCATGGGCCAGGAATACGTCGCCAGTATGGCCGCTTCGGTGCCGCTGCGGCGCCTGGGCAGCGTCGAGGACATCGCCAGCGCCGCGCTGTTCTTCGCCTCCCGCGAAGCCGGCTATATCACCGGGCAGAGCCTGATCATCGATGGCGGGCAGATTCTCCCGGAATCCCTGCAGGCCCTGGCCTGAAGCCTGGTTGCGCCCTGGTCGAGCGCTTCAGCACCGGCTAGCTGCGCAACTCGAAATCGGCAAACAACGCCCCCAGGCCAGCCCACAATTCCCCCAGCGCAGCCTGGGGCATGGCCAGCGGTAAATCGGCATCGAGCATCTGCGTAGTGCGCACCAGCTGCACCACGAAACGCCGTACGCCCTGGGCCTGCAAGCGCCGGCCCAGGGTCATCAGCCGTGGCAGGTCGATCAGGTGCCAGTGCACCGTGGTCCGGCATTCATGCTCGACACCGCTGGCCAGCAGGTATTCCAGGCTGCGCCAGTTGGCCGCGCCGCTGCCCCGCACCCCGGTGATGGCCTGGCAATCCTCGGCCAGGGACTTGACGTCGAAACCCACCCAATCGGCCTGGGGCAAGGCGCGGGCCAGGGCCTCGGGCTTGATCCCGGCGGAGTGCAGGCCCACCTTGAAGCCCATCTGCCGCACCTGGGCCATGGCCGCCGGCAGGCTCTCCTGCAGGGTCGGTTCGCCGCCGCTGAACACCACCGCTTCCAGCAGCCCCTGGCGCCGCTGGAGAAACGCCAGGATTTCGTCCCAGGAGCGCTCACCGGCCCCCCGCGGCGCAATCAGCTGCGGGTTGTGGCAGTAGCGGCAGCGCCAGGCGCAGCCCTGGCAGAACAGCACGCAGGCCAGCCGTCCCGGGTAGTCGAGGGTGGTCAGGGGCACCAGGCCCCCGACCCGCAGGGCTCGGCTCACGAATGCCCGGCCGTGGCCACGCGCTCGTTGAAGTGCAGGCGCTCGCGATGCTCGGACTGTTTACCGGGGTTGAATGCCGCGACCGGGCGGTGATAGCCCATCACGCGGGTCCAGACCTCGCAGCGCTGGCGTTGGGCAATGGGCAAATTGGCGTGTGCAGTCATGGGAAAACTCCTTGGTTTAGGGAAACAGGATCAGTGCAGGCTGCCCTGCTGCTGGGCCTGCAACAGGGCCTCGTCGCATTTCGGGCAGAATTCATGCTCGCCATCCAGGTAGCCGTGCACCGGGCAGATGGAGAAGGTCGGGGTCACGGTCAGGTACGGCAGGCGGAAGCGTTCCAGGGCGCGGCGGACCAGCTGCTTGCAGGCCTGGGCCGAGGAAATGCGCTCGGCCATGTACAGGTGCAGCACGGTGCCGCCGGTGTACTTGCACTGCAGCTCGTCCTGAAGCTCCAGGGCCTCGAAGGGGTCATCGGTATAACCCACCGGCAGCTGGGAGGAGTTGGTGTAGTACGGCGCCTCGTTGCAGCCGGCCTGGAGAATGCCGGGAAAGCGCTTGCGGTCTTCCTTGGCGAAACGGTAGGTGGTGCCTTCCGCCGGCGTGGCCTCGAGGTTGTACAGGTGCCCGGTATCTTCCTGGAAACGCACCAGGGTGGCCCGCACATGGTCCAGCAGGTTGAGGGCGAAACGCCGGCCCTCGGCGGTGTGCAGGCCCATCTGGTCATCGCTGAAGTTGCGCAGCATCTCGTGCAGGCCGTTGACCCCGATGGTCGAGAAATGATTGCGCAGAGTGCCCAGGTAACGCTTGGTGTAGGGGTACAGGCCGGCGTCCATATGGTGCTGGATCACCTTGCGCTTGACCTCCAGGCTTTCCATCGCCAGCTCCATCAGCGCGTCCAGGCGCTGCAGCAGGCCGCCCACGTTGCCCTTGTAGCGGTAGCCCAGGCGCGTGCAGTTGATGGTCACCACCCCCAGGGAACCGGTCTGCTCCGCCGAGCCGAACAGGCCGCCACCGCGCTTGAGCAGCTCGCGCACGTCCAGTTGCAGGCGGCAGCACATGGAGCGCACCTGGTTGGGCTGCATGTCCGAATTGAGGAAGTTCTGGAAGTACGGCAGGCCATAGCGGGCGGTCATCTGGAACAGGCGCTCGGCGTTGTCGCTGTCCCAGGGAAAATCATGGGTGATGTTGTAGGTGGGGATCGGGAAGGTGAACACCCGGCCCTTGGCGTCGCCGGCCTGCATCACCTCGATATAGGCGCGGTTGATCAGGTCCATCTCCGCTTGCAGCTCGCCATAGGCGAAGGGCATTTCCTCGCCGCCGATCACCGGGATCTGCTCGCGCAGGTCCTGCGGGCATACCCAGTCGAAGGTCAGGTTGGTGAACGGCGTCTGGGTGCCCCAGCGCGACGGCACATTGAGGTTGTAGATGAACTCCTGGATGGCCTGGCGTACCTCGTCGAAACCCAGGCGGTCCTTGCGCACATAGGGCGCCAGGTACGTGTCGAAGGAACTGAAGGCCTGGGCCCCGGCCCATTCGTTCTGCAGGGTGCCGAGGAAGTTGACCATCTGCCCCAGGGCGCTGCCCAGGTGCTTCGGCGGGCCGGCCTCGACCCGCCCCGGCACGCCATTGAGGCCCTCGTGCAGCAGCGTGCGCAGGGACCAACCGGCACAGTAGCCGGCGAGCATGTCCAGGTCGTGGATATGCAGGTCGGCCTCGCGATGGGCACGGCCGATGGCTTCGCTGTAGACCTCGTCAAGCCAGTAGTTGGCCGTCACCTTGCCGGACACATTGAGCACCAGCCCCCCCAGGGAATAGCCCTGGTTGGCATTGGCCTGTACCCGCCAGTCCTGGCGATCGAGGTATTCGTTCATCGACGCCGCCACCTGCACCAGGGTCTTGCGGTCACGCCGCAGGCGCCCGTGCTGTTCGCGGTAGACGATATAGGCCCGCAGCGACAGAAAGTGCCCGGCATCCATCAGCACCCGTTCGACCCGGTCCTGGATCTGCTCCACATGCAGTTGCGGGCAGCCTTCCAGGTGGGCCAGCACCGCCGCCAGCAAGCCCTCGCTCTCGGCTTCGGCGTACTCGCCGGTGGCCTTGCCCGCGGCGATCAGCGCCTGGCGGATCTTGTCCGCATCAAAGGCCACCTGGCTGCCATCGCGCTTGTGCAGCCGGTTGTGCCCCACTTCGATCAAGGTGCTGTGCATTCATCCTCCGAACACTACATATAGATGTTTAAAACAATAAAAACACAATATGCAGTACAGGCTACGGATAAACGCCGGAGATAAAATTGACTGATATCAAGGTTTGCGCAAGCCAGCGGCCAGCGCTCAACCGCCACTCAGGTTCATGAACCGCAGGATCTGCACCTGGCCCGCCGGGTCGAAGTCATGGCGCAGGGGTTTGCGCCGCAACGCTTGCTGCAAGGCCACCAGCAACGGCTCGTCGTCCAGCGGATAGCGCCGCAGCAGGCCGCGCAGGTCCACCGAGTCCTCCTGGCCCAGGCACAGCAGCAAGCGCCCTTCCACGGTCAGCCGCAGGCGGTTGCAGCTGGCGCAGAAGTTGTGGCTGTTGGGTGAAATGAAACCAATGCGGGTCTGCGGATGCGCCGCCAGGCGCATGTAGCGTGCCGGTCCGCCGCTGTGCTCGGCACTGTCGAGCAAGGCATGGCGGCTGGCGATCACTTCACGTACCTGGTCGCTGGAGCAGAACGACTCGCCCCGCGAGCGCCCCACCTCCCCCAGGGGCATTTCCTCGATAAAGGTGATATCGATGCCCTGGTCGATGGCGTACTGCAGCAACGCCGGCACCTCGTCGAAGTTGCGCCCCTGCATCACCACGCAATTGAGCTTGATCCCGGCGAACCCCGCCTGGCGCGCCGCCTCGATGCCCCGCAGCACCTGCGGCAGGTCGCCGTTGCGGGTGATCGCGCGAAAGCGCTGGGGATCGAGGCTGTCCAGGCTGATGTTCAAGCGCCGCACCCCAGCATCGGCCAGGGGCCGGGCCAGGCGCTGCAACTGCGAACCGTTGGTGGTCATCACCAGTTCCCGCAGCCCGGGCAAGGCGGCGATCTGCCGGCACAGCCCGACAATGCCCGGGCGCACCAGCGGCTCGCCGCCGGTGAGGCGAATCTTGCGTACGCCCTGGCCAACGAACAGCCTCGCCAGGCGCAGCAACTCCTCCAGGGTCAGCACCTGCTGGCGCGGCAGGAATGTCATATCGCTGGCCATGCAGTAGACACAGCGGAAATCGCAGCGATCGGTCACCGACAGGCGCAAATAATCGATCTGCCGCCCGAAGCCGTCCTGCATCAGGTTGCCCATGTTCTTGCTCCTACTGCACCAGCGGCGAATCGGCACCCTGCAGGCGGATGCCACGGATATCCGCAGCGCCAACCAGGGTTTGCAGGTACTGCACCACCGCCTTCTGCCACACCCCCTGCTGCAGCTGGGTGCGAATCGATGTGGCCACCGCCTCGTACGGCAAGGGCTGGCCCTCGATGCGCTGGTCGACCTGCAGCACATGCCAGCCATAGCGGCTTTCCAGCGGTTTGGGCGCCAGCCCCGGAGCCAGGGTGAACAACTGGCGCTCCAGCTCGGGCACGGTCTGGCCCTTGCTGATCTGCCCCAGCTCCCCGCCCTGCTCGCGAGACGGGCAGGCCGAGTACTTGCGCGCCAGTTCGGCGAACTGCTGGGGGAATTGCGCCAGGCGCTCGCAGAGGATCTGCCCCTGGGTCAGGGCCTGGCTGCGCCCCTCGGCGTCATCCGGGGCGCACTCCAGCAGGATGTGCCGCACCGCCAGCAACGGCGCGCTGTGGAAGCGCCCACGGTTGCTGGTGTAGTAACGCAGGCAGCTGGCCTCGTCGCACTCGGGCACCTGCACCTCATGTTCGAGCAGCAGGCGGGTGGCCGCCTCCTCCTGGTTTTCCCCGGCCCCCAGTTGCGCCTGCAACCCCAGCTCGGCGATCCGTTGTTGCAACAGCTCGCGAATCACCAGGGCCCGGGTGGCCATGAACAGCGCCTCCTGCCGATCGGCGGCCGGGTGGTACTGCAGCTCCTGGGCCATGGCCTGGGGCTCGATCGGCATGCCATTGACACTCACCACAGGCCATTCCTGCTCGCTGCTGGCAATCAGTTGCGGCGCTATCTCCACCGCCAATTCCGACGCCTGGTCCTGATGCTGGTGCACCGCGGACGAGGAACACCCGCCGCCGCCACCACCCTTGCCACCACATCCGCATCCACCGCTCATGCTCACCTCCTCAACCTTTCTGCCGCACGATTTGATAACGCCGCCCCAGGTACCACACCGGCGCGCTGACGATGTGCACCAGGCGGGTGAAGGGGAACAGCACGAACAGGGTCAGGCCCAGCAGCACATGCAGCTTGTACACCAGGCTCACCGGGGCGATCGCCGCCGCCGCGTCCATGGGCCGCAGCAGCACGCAGTACTGCGCCCAGTCGGCCAGCCGAACCATCACCGAGCCGTCCATATGCGCGGTGGAGGCGACTATGGTCAGCAAGCCCAGCAGCAGTTGGGCCAGCAGCACCAGCAGGATCATGATGTCCGAGGGGCTGGAAGTGGCGCGCACCCGCGGGTCGCTCAGGCGGCGCTTGATCAGCAACACCAGGCCCAGCAGGCACAGCAGGCCGAAGAAGCCGCCGGACACCATGGCCAGCAGTTGCTTGTGCTCGGTGCTGATCACCTGGTGATAGATCGCGGCCGGGGTCAGCAGGCCAACGAAATGCCCGGCCAGGACGAACAGCACGCCGATATGAAACAGGTTGCTCGCCAGGCGCATGCCACGGCTGGAGAGCATCTGGCTGGAGCCGGCCTTCCAGCTGTACTGCGACAGGTCGAATCGCGCCCAACTGCCCACCAGGCAGATCGCCAGGGCCACATAGGGGTACACCCCGAACAGCAACAGATTCCACTTAGACATTGTCCACCTCCCCGGCCGGCGTGCGCGCCGGCCCTTGATCCTGAAAATCCACCCAGTGCAGCGGCACCGGGCTTTCCTCCCGGGGCTTACCCTGGGCGCTGGCTTGCCCGGCGCAACGCTCCTGCTGTTCGGCCTGAAGAAAGTCCACCGCCTCTTCCTCCCAGATCTTGTCCAGGGCCTCCAGGGAGTCGTCGCGGTGCTCCGCCGCCACCTGCTCGCGCAGGTCGGCCACGGCCTGGTGCGGCTCGGCGCCGGCGATCTGCAACAGCGCGCGGAAGCAGCCGGCATAGAGGCTTTCGCGCTCCGCCAGGCGGGCGGCCAGCAGCGCCAGCAGATGGGCGACATCGGCCAGGCCCTCGCGGGCCTCCAGGTCGTCGCGGGTCGAGAGGTATTCCAGGTACAGCGGGATGTAGTCCGGCAGCTCCTTGACGCCGAGGGCGAAGCCCGCCGCCTGGTACTGGGCCAGCAGGTCGACCATGGCCTGGCCACGATCGCGAGACTCGCCATGCACATGCTCGAACAGCAGCAGCGACAGCGAGCGACCGCGGCCGAACAGCGCCCCGTAGTGCTCCTGGCGGTCCATCAGGTCGTCGTTGCTGATCAGTTCCAGCAGCTCGAACAGGGCGCCACGCTGGCGCGGGCTGATTTCCCGGGCCTGGATGATCGCCTGTTCCAGTTCGTCGCGGCCGTCCACCAGTTCCTGGGTCGGGTAGTCGAGCAACAGTGAAATCACCTTGAGAATGCGCATGCTCAGTCCTCCCACAGCTGTACGGTCTTGATGATGTCGCGGCGGTTGGCCTTTTTCGCGCCGAACAGGTTGGTGTCGGAACTGCCGCTGCAACCGCTGCCGAAGCTGAAGCCGCAGCCCGAGCGCTCGGCAAAGGCATCGCTCATGGCCTCCTCGCGGTGGGCGCTGGGCACCACATAGCGGTCCTCGTAGTTGGCGATGGCCAGGTAGCGGTACATCTCCTCCACCTGGGCCACGCTGAGGCCGACATCGGCCAGCACCTGCAAATCCGGGTTGCCCTCCACCTGCTCCGAGCGCTTGTAGGCACGCATCGCCAGCAGGCGCTTGAGCGCGCGCCGAACCGGTTGCTCATCGCCGGCAGTCAGCAGGTTGGCCAGGTAGCGCAGCGGAATGCGCAGGCTGTCGACATCCGGAATCACCCCATTCATGCCCAGGGTGCCCGCCGCCGCGGCGTTCTGGATCGGCGACAGCGGCGGCACGTACCAGACCATCGGCAAGGTGCGGTATTCCGGGTGCAGGGGCAGCGCCAGCTGCCAGTCCACGGCCATCTTGTAGACCGGCGAACGCTGCGCGGCATCGATCACCGATTGCGCCACGCCATCAGCCAGGGCCTGGCGGATCACCGCCGGGTCATGGGGGTCGAGGAAGATCTCCAGCTGCTTCTGGTACAGGTCCTGCTCATTGGCGGTGCTGGCCACTTCGCTGATGCGGTCGGCGTCGTACAGCAGCACGCCGAGGTAACGGATACGCCCGACACAGGTCTCGGCGCAGACGGTGGGCATGCCGGCCTCGATCCGCGGGTAGCAGAAGATGCACTTCTCGGACTTGCCGCTCTTCCAGTTGAAATAGATCTTCTTGTACGGGCAGCCGCTGATGCACATGCGCCAGCCGCGGCATTTTTCCTGGTCGATCAGGACGATCCCGTCCTCCTCGCGCTTGTAGATCGCCCCGCTCGGGCAGGACGCCGCGCACGCCGGGTTCAGGCAGTGCTCGCACAGGCGCGGCAGGTACATCATGAAGGTGTTTTCGTACTCGCCGTAGATGTCCGCCTGGATCTGCTCGAAGTTCTGGTCCTTGCGCCGCTTGGCGAACTCGCTGCCGAGGATCTCCTCCCAGTTTGGCCCCCACTCGATCTTCTCCATGCGCTTGCCCGACACCAGCGAGCGCGGCCGCGCGGTGGGCTGGTGCGCGCCCGAGGGAGCGGTGTGCAGGTGCTGGTAGTCGAAGTCGAACGGCTCGTAGTAGTCGTCCAGGCCGGGCAGCTCGGGGTTGGCGAAGATATTCGCCAGCACCCGGAACTTGCCGCCGATGCGCGGGTTGATCGAGCCATTGGCATTGCGCACCCAGCCGCCCTTCCATTTTTCCTGGTTCTCCCACTCCTTGGGGTAGCCGATCCCGGGCTTGGTCTCGACGTTGTTGAACCAGGCGTACTCCATGCCCTCGCGGCTGGTCCAGACGTTCTTGCAGGTGACCGAGCAGGTGTGGCAGCCGATGCATTTGTCCAGGTTGAGGACCATGCCGATTTGCGAACGGATCTTCATCACTGCACTCCTTATTCCATCTCGCTGGGCAACGGCCGTGGCAGTTCGTCGCCACGGGAGCCGTCGAGCCAGTCGACCTCGGCCATCTTGCGCACCACGACGAACTCGTCGCGGTTGCAACCGACCGTGCCGTAATAGTTGAAACCGTAGGCCTGCTGGGCATAGCCGCCGATCATATGGGTGGGCTTGAGCACCACCCGGGTCACCGAGTTGTGGTGGCCGCCACGGGTGCCGGTGGTCTCGGAACCGGGCACGTTCACTATCCGTTCCTGGGCGTGGTACATCATCACCATGCCCTCCTTGACCCGCTGGCTGACCACCGCCCGGGCGGTCGCCGCACCGTTGGCGTTGAAGCATTCGATCCAGTCGTTGTCCTCGATCCCGGCACGCTTGGCGTCGATTTCCGAGAGCCAGACAATCGGCCCGCCGCGACTCAGGGTGAGCATCAGCAGGTTGTCGCTGTAGGTGCTGTGGATGCCCCATTTCTGGTGCGGGGTGATCCAGTTGAGGACGATTTCCGTATTACCGTTGGCGCGCTTGCCCTTCACCGCCTCGATGGTCCGGGTGTCCACCGGTGGCCGGTAGTTCATCAGCTGCTCGCCGAAGGCCTGCATCCACGGGTGGTCCTGGTAGAACTGCTGGCGCCCGGTGATGGTGCGCCACGGGATGTTCTCGTGGACGTTGGTGTAGCCGGCGTTGTAGCTGACATGGTCGTCTTCCAGCCCCGACCAGGTCGGGCTGGAAATGATCTTGCGCGGCTGGGCCTGGATGTCGCGAAAGCGGATCGCTTCATGGGCCTTGGATTGCGCCAGGTGGCTGTGGTCGATGCCGGTGAAGCGCGACAGCGCCTCCCAGGCCTTGAGCGCCACCCGGCCGTTGGTTTCCGGAGCCAGGGACAGCACCACTTCGGCGGCGTCGATGGCCGTGTCGATCTTCGGCCGGCCCTGGCTGATGCCCGCGTCCTGCTCGCAATGGTTCAGCTCGCCCAGCAGTTGCACTTCCTCTTCGGTGTTCCAGTTGATGCCCTTGCCGCCGTTGCCGAGCTTTTCCAGCAATGGGCCCAGGGAAGTGAACTGCTTGTAGATGTTCGGGTAGTTGCGCTCCACCACTTGCAGGTTCGGCGCGTTCTTGCCTGGCTGCGGCGCCACCCCGGCGGTTTTCCAGTCGCTGCCGCCGAACGGCTGGGCCAGTTCGCCAACGCTGTCATGCAGCAGCGGCACGCTGACCAGGTCTTGCTCCACCCCCAGGTGCCCCTCGCTCATTTCCGAGAAGGCCTTGGCGATGCTCTTGTAGATCTCCCAATCGCTGCGCGACTCCCAGGCCGGGTCGATGGCCGCCGACAACGGGTGGATGAAGGGGTGCATGTCCGAGGTGTTCATATCGTCCTTCTCGTACCAGGTAGCGGTCGGCAGGACGATGTCGGAATAGACGCAGGTGGAGGACATGCGGAAATCCAGGGTGGTGACCAGGTCCAGCTTGCCCACCGGCCCCTGCTCGACCCATTCGGCTTCCCCGGGCTTGCACTCGCCGGAGTGGCCGATGTCCTCGTTCATCACGCCGTTGCGGGTGCCCAGCAGGTACTTGAGCATGTACTCGTGGCCCTTGCCGGAAGAGCCCAGCAGGTTGGAACGCCAGATGAACATGTTGCGCGGGAAGTTGGCCGGGTTGTCCGGCTGTTCGCAGGCAAAGCGCAGGCTGCCGTCTTGCCAGCCCTTGACCACATAGTCCTTGGGCGCCATGCCGGCCGCCGCGGCGTCGCGGCACAGGTGCAGCGGGTTGACGCTGAACTGCGGCGAGCTGGGCAACCAGCCGGCGCGTTCGGCGCGGATGTTGTAGTCCAGGGCGTGCTCGGGGAACTGGCTCTTGTCGGCCAGGGGCGACAGCACGTCGTGCATGTTCATCTTCTCGTGGCGCCACTGGGAGCTGTGGGCATAGAAGAAGCTGGTGCCGTTCATCTGCCGGGGTGGCCGGCTCCAGTCCAGGCCAAAGGCCAGCGGCAGCCAGCCGCATTGCGGGCGCAGCTTCTCCTGGCCCACGTAATGGGCCCAGCCGCCGCCGCTCTGGCCGATGCAGCCGCAGAGCATGAGCATGTTGATCAGCCCGCGGTAGCTCATGTCCATGTGGTACCAGTGGTTGAGCGCCGCGCCGAGGATGATCATCGAGCGCCCACGGGTCTTGTCGGCGTTGTCGGCGAACTCCCGGGCGATCTGGATCGCCTTCTCGCGGCTGACGCCGGTGATCTGCTCCTGCCAGGCCGGGGTGCCGGGCACGCTGGCGTCGTCGTAGTCACGGGCCACGTTGGCGCCGCCCAGGCCACGGTCGATGGCCAGGTTGGCCGCCGACAGGTCGAACACCGTGGCCACCTTGACCTGGCTGCCGTCGGCCAGGGTCAGTCTGCGCACTGGCACCCGGCGAAACTGCACGGCAGCGCCGGCCACATGCTGGAAGTGTTCATGGCCGGCCCCGGCAAAATAGGGGAAGGCCACTTCGGCGACATCGCCACCGATCAGGCTCAGGCTCAGGTCGATCTCGCGCCCGGCGCCGCCTTCGCGAGGCAGGATGTTCCACTTGCCCTGCTCGCCCCAGCGATAGCCGATCGAACCCTGGGGCGATACCAGCTGGCCATCGGCGTCCTGGGCGATGGTCTTCCACTCGGGGTTGTTGTCCTGGCCCAGGTTGTCGGCAAGGTCCGAGGCGCGCAGGAAGCGATCCGGCTGGTAGCCGGCGCCCGGCGCGGTGCCGAGCATGGGCTTGAGCAGCACCAGCACCGGCAGGTCGGTGTAGCGCTTGGCGTATTCGGTGAAATAGGCGCTCGGCCGCTCCAGGTGGAATTCCTTGAAGATCACATGGTTGAACGCCTGGGCCAGGGCCGCGTCGGTGCCCTGCTTGGGGTTGAGCCACAGATCGGTGAGCTTGGCCACCTCCGAATAGTCGGGGGTGATGGCCACGGTCTTGGTGCCCTTGTAGCGCACCTCGGTGAAGAAATGCGCATCGGGGGTGCGGGTCTGCGGAACGTTGGAACCCCAGGCGATGATGTAGTTGGAGTTGTACCAGTCGGCCGATTCCGGCACGTCGGTCTGCTCGCCCCAGACCATCGGCGAGGCCGGCGGCAGGTCGCAGTACCAGTCATAGAAGCTCAGGCAGGTGCCGCCGATCAGCGACAGGTAACGGGCGCCGGCGGCGTAGCTGATCATCGACATGGCGGGAATCGGCGAGAAACCCACCACCCGGTCGGGGCCGTACTGCTTCACCGTATAGACGTTGGCCGCGGCGATGATCTGGGTCACCTCCTCCCAGCTGGAACGGATGAAACCGCCCATGCCGCGCTTGCTCTTGTAGGACTCGGCCTTGGCCCGGTCCTCGACGATGCTGGCCCAGGCCTCCACCGGCGCCAGGCTCTGGCGCGCCTCGCGCCACAGCTTGAGCAGCGCCTTGCGCACCTTGGGGTACTTCAGGCGGTTGGCGCTGTAGATGTACCAGCTGTAGCTGGCGCCCCGAGGGCAACCGCGGGGCTCGTGGTTGGGCAGGTCGGTGCGGGTGCGCGGGTAGTCGGTCTGCTGGGTTTCCCAGGTGATCAGGCCGTTTTTCACGTAGATCTTCCAGGAGCACGAACCGGTGCAGTTCACCCCATGGGTGGAACGCACGATCTTGTCGTACTGCCAGCGCGAACGGTAGAGGTTCTCCCAGTCGCGGGATTCCTTGCGCGTTTCCCCGTGACCGGCGGAAAACTCGCCTTGCTTGCGGTTGAAAAACCGCAGTTGATCCAGCAGATGACTCATGATGCTGTCCTCTCGGGCGTGCCGTGGGGTTCTGCGCCCCGACTCGGCAAAGGTTGAATTCGGGGGCGTGTCAGCAAGGGGTCTCGGCGCCCTTGCGGGCGTACCACCACCAGGTCACGACGATGCAGCTCAGGTAGAACACCACGAACATGTAGAAGGCCAGGGCCGGGCTGCCGGTCAGGGTCATCGAGGTGCCGAAGGTCTTGGGAATGAAGAAGGCGCCGAAGGCCCCCATGGCCGAGCTGAAGCCCAGCACCGCCGCCGACTCCTTGCCGGCGTCCTTCAGTGCCTGCTCCCGGGCGGCGCTGCCCTGGCCGCTGGCGGCCCGTTCATGGAGGGTGCGGAAAATCACCGGGATCATGCGAAAGGTCGAACCGTTGCCAATGCCGGTGGTGATGAACAGCAGCATGAACAGGCCGAGGAAGCCGTAGAAATTGCCGCCCTGGCCAGGCTCGGGAATGAACGCCAGCACGCCGAAGACCATCAGGATCATCAGCACGAAGTTCCACAGGGTCACCCGCGCGCCACCCAGCTTGTCTGCCAGCCAGCCCCCCAGCGGCCGCACCAGGGCCCCCACCAGCGGGCCGAGAAAGGCGAAGGTCAAGGCATTGACCTGGGGAAAGGCGGTCTTGATCAACAGTGGAAAGGCTGCCGAGAAGCCGATGAACGAGCCGAAGGTGGCCAGGTACAGCCAGCACATCAGCCAGTTGTGCTTGCGCTTGAAAATCACTGCCTGCTCGCGGAACGAGGCCCGGGCGCTGGACAGGTCGTTCATCCCGAACCAGGCCGCCAGGGTTACCAGGAGAATGAACGGCACCCAGATGAACCCGGCATTCTGCAGCCACAAGCGGCCACCGTCGGCCAGCACCTGGGGCTCACCGCCCAGCACCCCGAACAGGCCGAAGGTGATCACCAGCGGCACGCAGAACTGCATCACCGACACGCCGAGGTTGCCCAGGCCGGCGTTCAGGCCCAGGGCGGTGCCCTGCTGCGACTTAGGGTAGAAGAAACTGATGTTGGACATGCTGGAGGCGAAGTTGCCACCGCCAAAACCGCACAGCAGGGCAATCAGCACGAACACGCTGTAGGGCGTGGCCGGGTCTTGCACGGCAAAGCCCATCCACAGCGACGGCGCCAACAGCGAGGCGGTGCTCAGGGCGGTCCAGCGCCGACCACCGAAGATCGGCACCATGAACGAGTAGAACACCCGCAACGCCGCGCCCGAGAGCCCCGGCAAGGCCGCCAGCCAGAACAGCTGGTCGGTGCTGAACGTGAAGCCGATGGCATTCAGGCGCACGATCACCGTGCTCCACACCATCCATACGGCAAAGGCCAGCAACAGCGCGGGAATCGAGATCCACAGGTTGCGGGTGGCCGTGCGCTTGCCGCTCTGGCCCCAGAAGGACGGGTCCTCCGGGCGCCAGTCATGAATCACCGGGCCACGGCCGGGGGTATTAAGAACCGACATGTTCTTCTCCTTGGGAAATGCTCGAAAACGGTGCCTGGACGGCGGATGGCTGCTTGCCCAGCAGCGGGCGCTGGCGGATCTCGCTGAGGTACATCCAGATCAGCGACACCCAGACCACGCCGTACATCAACATGAAGCAGGAAGAGCGCACGCCGGTGAGGTCCACCAGGGCGCCGAACAGGATCGGCAGGACGAAGCCGCCCAGGCCCCCGGCCAGGCCGACGATGCCCGATACCGCGCCCATGTTCTGTGGGTAGTCGTTGGCGATGTACTTGAACACCGAGGCCTTGCCGAAGGCGAAGGCGATGCCCATGACGAACAGCAGCACGGTGAACAGCGCCGGGCTCAGGCCGATGTGCAAGTCCAAGGGGCCGTTGACGGTCTGCACCTGCAACTGGGTTTGCGGGTACGACAGCAGGAACAGGCAGATCCAGCTGACCCACAGCACCCACCAGGTCACGCTCTGGGCGCCCCAGCGGTCGGCCATCCAGCCACCGACGGCGCGCAGCACCCCGCCCGGCAGGGAGAAACAGGCGGCCAGCAGCGCAGCGCTCTGCAGGTTGAAGCCGTACTCCTGCACGTAGTACTTGGTCATCCACAAGGCCAGGGCCACGTAGCCGCCGAAAACGATCGAGTAGTACTGGCAGTAGCGCCACACGGCGGGTTCGGCCAGGGCCTTGAGCTGCTCGCCCAGGCCGACCGACGACACTTGGCGATGGGCCTTGTTGTCGGCGCTGAAGAACCAGAACAGCAGCGCGGTGATAAACAGGATGGCGCTGAACACCTTGGGCACCAGTTGCCAGCTGCCGGCGGCAATCAGCGCCGGGGCGAGGAACTTGGTGAGCGCAGAACCGGCGTTGCCGGCGCCGAAGATGCCCATGGCCAGGCCCTGGTTGTCCTGGTCGAACCACTTGGCGACATAGGCGATGCCCACCGAGAACGAGCCCCCGGCCAGGCCCACGAACAACCCCAGCACCAGGAACTGCCAATAGGCGGTGGCGTGGCTGACCAGGTACAGCGGCAGCACGCAGGCCAGCATCAGCAGGAAGAACACGCTGCGCCCGCCGAAGCGGTCGGCGAGCATGCCCAGTGGCAGGCGTACCAGGGAGCCGGTGAGCACCGGGGTGGCGGTCAGCAGGCCAAACTGGGTTTCGTTGAGTTGCAACAGCTCCTTGATCGGCACGCCGAGCACGGCAAACATCATCCAGACCATAAAGCAGACGGTGAAGGCCAGTGTGCTCATGCCCAGCACCAGGCCCTGGCGTATTCGCGGTTGAGTCATCTTCAAGTCTCCAGCCATTGATCCATGGCCGCAGACTAGGGAGGCAAACCCCAGGAAAAATTGACTCCGATCAAAGAAGCCCAGGTGCCGAAATGTCTATGCTTGCGCCGCCTACCTCCAAGGAGGTAGCGCCGAACAACCTCTGAAGTCCTTGTTTACAAGGGCCTTGCCGGTTTCCCCACGCACCCTGCGCGGCAATCGGCAAGAACCAACTCTTTAGAGGTAGAGCGCCAGGGAACGGCTGCGAAACGACTTATAGCCATCCCGGAGCGCTGCATGCCCCCCTCTTTCCTTCTCGCCTGCGGCGGCCGTCGATGATCGCCTGGCTGCGCAGTTCGCTGCCGGCGCGCGCCGGCGTGGCGGTGATCCTGATCAGCGTACTGGCCCTGGCCAGTTCCCTCAGCGCCGGGCTGATCGCCTGGTTCAGCCAGGGCGACGCCGCGGCGATCAATACCGCCGGCTCAGTGCGCATGGAGACCTACCACCTGAGCTGGAAGCTGGCCGCCGGGGCCGACGCCGCCGAGCTCGAGGGCATCAGCCAGAGCTTGCAGCAACGCCTCGGCAGCCAGGCGCTCAAGGCCGTGCTGGAAGACGGCAACAACCCGCAGTTGCAGAGCAGCTACCGGCAGTTGCAGGACGATTGGCGGCTCATCCTGCAACCGGCCCTGCAGCGCGGCGACGCCTTGGCGTTCCAGGCCAGCACCCCGGCCTTCGTCGAGCGGCTCAACCAGTTCGTCAGCCTGTTGCAGCACGAAAACGAGCGCAAACAGGGCTGGCAGCAGTTGATCCAGGGCATCGCCCTGTTCACCACCATGATCATCCTGCTGTTCGGTTTGTATGAGCTGCAAGCCAACGTGATCAGCCCCCTCAAGGAACTGGTGGACGCCACCCAGCGCTTTCGCTGCGGCGACTTCCAGGCCCGGGTCAACCACCAGTCCGAGGACGAACTGGGCCAGCTGGCCACCAGCTTCAATGCCATGGCGGAAACCATCGAACAGTCCCACCGCACCCTGGAAATCCAGGTGCGGCAGAAGACCCTGCACCTGCAGCAGGCCAATGCCGCCCTGCAGCTGCTGTACCAGAGCAGCCGCAGCCTGGCCACGCGCCAGGCCAACGCCGAGGGCCTGGACGAACTGATCCGGCGCTTCCAGGAACGCCTGCCGGGCCTGAGCCTGTCGCTGTGCCTGCAAGGCCAGGCCCCGGCCCAGCAACGGCTAGCGTTGCATGGCAGTGACAGCCGGCAAATCTGCGCCAGCAGCGATTGCGCCGGTTGCCAGCAGCGCAGTGACAGCCTGGCCTTCGACATCAGCAACCAGGGCGGCAGCTTCGGCGAGCTCAAGGCGCATTTCAGCAATGGCCTCAAGCCCCAGCCCTGGGAAATCGAACTGATCCAGGCCCTGGCCAACCTGATTGGCACTGCCCTGCAGCTCAAGCGCCAGCGCGAGCAGGATCACCGCCTGGTGCTGCTGGAAGAGCGCGCGATCATCGCCCGGGAACTGCACGATTCCCTGGCCCAGGCCTTGTCCTACATGAAGCTGCAGGTCAGCCGCATGCAGACCCTGATGCGCCGCGGCGAGCCGGTGGCGACCCTGGAGAACGTCACCAGCGAACTGCGCGAAGGGCTGAACACCGCCTACCGCCAGTTGCGCGAACTGCTCACCACCTTTCGCCTGCGCATCCACGACGCCGGGCTGGTGCAGGAACTCAAGGACACCGCCGGCGAGTTCTCCCGCCGCGGCGAATTCCAGGTGCACTTGCACATCGACAGCCTGGCCTTCGAGCTCTCGGCCAGCGAGCAGATCCATCTCCTGCAGATCACCCGCGAAGCGCTGTCCAACTGCCTGCGCCATGCCCACGCGGAAAACGCCTGGCTGCAGTTGCGCCAGCACGGCGAGCTGCTGTGCCTGTCGATCGAGGACGATGGCCGGGGCTTCACCGCCAGCCACGACCAGCGCGAGCACCACGGTTTGAACATCATGGACGAGCGGGCCCGCAGCCTGCGCGGCCAGCTACAGATTTTCTCCCGGGAGCCCCAGGGCACCCTGGTCAAGATGGAGTTTCGCCCGGAGTTCCTCGGGCGCCTGACAGAAGGTAATCCCCTATGACCCCCTCCCCGTGCCACCGGATCTTGCTGGTGGACGACCACCCGATGATGCGTCGCGGCATCCGCCAGATGCTCGAACTGGAAGAGGATTTCGCCATAGTCGGCGAAGCCAACCATGGCGCCGAGGCCCTGGAGCTGGTGCAGTCGCTGCAACCGGAGCTGATCCTGCTGGACAACAACATGCCGCAGATGAACGGCATCGAGACCCTGCGCCACCTGCGCGCCAGCGGGTTTGCCGGCAAGGTATTGCTGTTCACCGTGTCCGATGCCGAGGATGACATTCGCGATGCCCTGCGCCTGGACGCCGATGGCTACCTGCTCAAGGACATGGAGCCGGAACTGCTGATCCAGTACCTGCGCGATGCCCTGGGCGGTGCCCTGGTGATCAGCCCGGGGCTGACCCGGGTCATGGCCCAGGCCCTGCGCTCGCCACCACGGCAGAACGAGGTCGAGCTCACCGAGCGCGAACGCCAGGTGCTGCGCAGCATCGCCGGCGGCTACAGCAACAAGGTCATCGGCCACAAGCTGGGCATCACCGAAGGCACGGTCAAGGTGCATGTGAAGAACCTGCTGCACAAGCTGGGCCTGCGCTCGCGGGTCGAGGCCGCCGTCTGGGCCATGGAGCATTTGCGCCACAACGCCTGACGGTGCCCCTTGCCCGGCGCCCCGAGCAAAACCCCTGGGCGACTAACCGGGCTGGGCGCCGGGTGCGCTGGCCAGGCCCTTGCCGGCGCGCTCCAGGGCGCGCCACAACCACCCCGGCAGTACCTCGGAGTCGAGGCTGTCGATCAGGTTCTTCAGGGCCAGCCCCAGTTCGGTATCGCCCTCGATCACCAGGCGCCGACGGAAGAACAGGGTGTCCGGGTCTTCCTGGCGGCTGGCCAGCAACAGGAACTCGCGCCAGTTGCCGCGGATGCTGACATCGGCCCTGGCCCGCTGGGCGATCTGCAGGCCGTCGCGGTGCCGGGTCAGGTACCAGGTCAAGTCCAGGTCGACGATCCGCAGGCACAGCCAGCGTCCGCGCAACAGCTCGAACTCGCCGTCTGCCAGGGGCTCGGCCAGGCAGCGCTTGAGCGTCTGTTCCAGGGCCAGGCGCTGCACGCCGAACGGCACCCGGCGCAGCAATGGCAACAGGCGCTCGGCGCCCTGCAGCAGCCAGGGTTGATGCTGCAAAGGTTGATGCTTCAGCACAGCCCCGCCTCCTCTACCCGCAGCATGCCCGCCTGGCCATGCCAGTAGCCGTTGCAGCCATCGACGTACAACGGCGGCGCGGCGCCCTGGCAGACCCGGGCGAAGGCCTCGACCACCTCGCCCATGCCCTCGGCGCGGGGGCTCAGGCGCAACAGGTCGGCACCGCAGGCCACCAGCCCCGGGTAGTCGGCCAGCAGGTTGCTGACCTCGGCCGACAGGGTCTGGATGCCATTGAGGGTGAACAGCGCCTGGCCCTCCTGGCTGCTCAGGGCCAGGCCGTCGGGGTGCTTGATGCAGCAGAACTGGCAATCGTCCTTGGGGCGGTTTTCCGCCCGGGCGGTAAAGCAGCGCGCCGAATAGGCCAGCGGCAGGTGGCCATAGGCGAACACCTCGACTTCGGGCAGCGTCCGGCCCAGCCCGGCAAACTGCTCGAGCACCGCGCGGATCAGCGTCGCCGAACACTCCACGGGGGGCACCCAGCGGATCATCCCGCAGTCTTGCAACTTGGCCAGGGCATGGCCGTTGTACAGGTTCAGCGCCGGGCCAGCGACGAACGGCAGCTGGCGCTCGGCGAGGAACTGCACCGCGCCCATATCGTTGGCCTCCACCAGGCACTGGCCGTTGTCGCACAGGCGGCGCAGGCTCGACAGCTCGGAGGCGGCCTCGATCAGGGTCAGGCTCGACAGCACGATCTGCGCTGAACTGGCCTGCGCCAGCTCGCGGCCCAGGCCCAGCCATTGATCCAGGTTCAGTGTCCGGCGCTTGGAGCACACCGTCTCCCCCAGGTAGATCACCTGCAGCGGCAGGCTGGCCATCTGGCCATAGAATTGGGTCAGTCGTTGCTTGTCCCAGTAGAAGAGCACGGGGCCCAGGCTGAGCTTCATTGCATATCCCTCACTGCCATGAACGGTGATAGGCGCCCAGAGTGGTCTGGCTGCCTTCGGAAAGACCGGCCAGCACCCGCCGCCACTGGTCCTTGACCGCGAAGCGCTCGGGCGCCAGGCGGTGGGCATCCAGCGCCGCGCGCCAGACCTGGGTAACTTGCTCGACATAGGCCGGGCTGCGTTGGCGCCCTTCGATCTTCACCGCCTGCACCCCCATCGCCGCCAGCTCCGGCAGCAGGTCGAGGGTGTCCAGGCTGGTGGGTTCTTCCAGGGCATGGAAGCGCTTGCCACCGACCATGAAGCGGCCCTTGCACAGGGTCGGGTAGCCCGCCGGTTCGTCGGCGCCGTAGCGGTCGATCAGCACCTCGCTCAGGCGCGCGCTGAGGCCCTCGGCATCCTCGCTCCAGCGCACCGCCTTGGCCGGCGAGCAGACGCCACAGAGGTTCGGCGACTCGCCGGTGATATAGGAAGACAGGTGGCAACGGCCCTCGGCCATGATGCACAGGCTGCCGAAGGCGAACACCTCGATGGGCACCGCGCTGTTGACCGCCACCTGGCGCACCTGGGCCAGGGACAGCACCCGCGGCAGCACGGCGCGGCGAATGTTGTAGTGCTGGGAGTAGAACGCCAGGGCGCTGGCGTTGGTCGCCGAGCCCTGCACCGACAGGTGCAGGCTCAGGTGCGGATGGCGCTGGGTGGCATACCCCAGCACGCCGGGGTCGGCGGCGATCAGCGCATCCACGCCATGGTCGGCGGCGCGGTCCACCGCCCGCTGCCAGCGCTCCCAACCCTGGGGCTGGGGATAGGTGTTGACCGCCACATAGAGCTGGCGCTGGTGCTGGCGAATATGGGCGACGGCGGCGTCGAACTGCTTGTCGTCCATATTCAGCCCGGCGAAGTGCCGGGCATTGGTGTCATCGCGAAAACCGACGTAGACCGCATCGGCGCCTTGGCGCACCGCGGCCTTGAGTGCAGGCAGGTTGCCTGCCGGACAGACCAGTTGCATGGGCATTCCTCTTCAAAGAACCTGCTGCGCCCGCCTGTGCTGCAGAGCGCGAGCAGGCCCGGCGTGCTGGAGAAAGCGCTGCCAGTCTAGCCAGGGCCCCCGGGGGAACCTTGACCATAATCAACAGCGCTCACTGCATCAGTTCGGCAAACGACAGGAACTGCACCTTGTCGTGCCGGTGCACCAACTGCTCGCACTCCACCAGCGCCAGGCCATCGGCCCAGCAGGCGGCGCTGAGCATCGCCGAGCTTTGCTGCGGGTGCAGTTGCACACTGCACCCGCCGGCGCCATCAGGCACCAGCCGGGCGCGCAGGTACTGCCGGCGGCGGTTGGCTTGCAACCAGTCGAAACCCGCCGGCAGGCCCAGCGGCTGCGGCACTGCATCGCGCCGGCCCTGGCTGCGCAGGAGGAATGGGCGCAGCACCACCAGCGCGGTGATCAGTGCCGCCGCCGGATTGCCCGGCAGGCCGAACCAGGGCTTGCCCGCCACCTCGCCAAAGGCCAGGGGCTTGCCCGGCTGGATCGCCAGGCGCCAGAAGTCCACCTGGCCCAGCGCCTCGATCGCCTGCTTGAGATGATCCTCTTCGCCCACCGAGACCCCGCCTGAGGTCAACAGCAGGTCGCATTCCTGCGCCGCCAGATGCAGCGCCTGCTGGCTGGCCTGCAGTTCGTCGGCCATGGCGCCGTAGTCGTGCACCTCGACGCCCCAGCCCTGGAGCAGCGCTGCCAGGCAATAGCGGTTGCTGTTGTAGATCTGCCCCGGGGCCAAGGGCTCACCGGGCTCACGCAACTCGTCGCCGCTGCTCAACAGGCCAACCCGCAGCGGTCGGTAGACCTCGACCCCACTGACCCCACAGGCCGCCAGCAGACCCAGTTCCTGGGCCCGCAGACGCTTGCCGGCCGGCAGCAGCAGATGCCCTTGGCGCACCTCTTCGCCGGCCTTGCGCACGTGCTCGCCGACGCGCACCGGCGGCAGCCAGACGTGCCCGCCCTCGACCCGGCACAGCTCCTGGGGCACCACCGCGTCGGCACCCTCTGGCAGCGGCGCGCCGGTAAAGATGCGCAGCGCCTGCCCGGGCAACAAGGGGCTGCTCGGCGCCTGGCCCGCGGCGATGCGCCCGGCCAGGGTCAGGCAGCCGCCGCTGGCCGGCAGGTCGGCCGCGCGCAGGGCGTAACCGTCCATGGCGCTGTTGTCCCAGCCCGGCAGATGGCGCGGCGCATGGATGTCCGCCCCCAGGACCCGGCCCAGGACCTGATCCAGGGCCAGGCACTGCAGCGCTGGCGGAGGGGGCGCACGCTCAAGCAAATGCGCGATGGCCAGGTCCACCGGCATCAGGCTGCCGCTGTTGCAAGGGCTTGCGCTCATGGCCGCGCCTCGCAGGCCTCGAGCGCCGCGCCGGGCTGGGGCTTGAGATGGGGGGCGAAGTTGCAGGGGCCGGTGCGGCTGTCCAGCTGGTTGTGCAGGATTTGCGTCCAGGCAGTGCGGCAGGCCCCGGGCGAACCGGGTACGCAGCACACCAGCACCGCGTTGCTGATACCCGCCAGGGCCCGGGACTGCAGGGTCGACATGCCGATCTCCGCCAGGGACACCTGGCGGAACAGTTCGCCGAAGCCCTCCACATGCTTGTCCAGCAGCGGCAGCACCGCTTGCGGCGTGTTGTCCCGGGCGGTGAAGCCGGTGCCGCCGGTGGTCAGCACCACCTGCACTTGGGGGTCGGCGATCCAGCGCGAGAGCGTGGCGCGAATCTGGTAGATGTCGTCCTTGACCAGATCGCGGTCCACCAGCGCATGGCCGGCGGCCTGCAACAGGTCGACCAGGGTCTGGCCGGAACTGTCGGTGTCGAAGGTGCGGGTATCGCTGATGGTCAGCACCGCGATGTTCAGGGGCTGGAAGCTGCGTTGCGATAAATGGGCCATGGCCAGGGTTTCCTCTAGCGGGGGGAGTTGGGAATGGGCCCAAGCCTGGACCCAAAATCCCGGCGAACCCATCCCTCCTTGGAGGTACCTCCGCAGGGTGCGACTCAGGGCGCCAGGCGCTGGCGCCGCCACTGGCCGTTCTGGCGGCGGTAGTCGAGACGGTCGTGCAGGCGGTCGGCGCGCCCCTGCCAGAACTCCAGGCGTTCGGGCTCCAGGCAATAGCCGCCCCAGTGCTCGGGACGCCGTAGGGGCTCGTCGACAAACCGCCGGATGGTCTGCGCCAGCAGAGCCTGGAGTTCCTCGCGATCGGCCAGCGGCCGGCTCTGTGGCGAGGCCCAGGCACCCAGGCGGCTGGCCAGGGGCCGGGAGTCGAAATAGGCATCAGAGAGCTGCGCCGCCAGGCGCACCACCCTGCCCTCCACCCGCACCTGGCGTTCCAGCCCCGGCCAGAAGAAGGTCATGGCGGCCCGGGGGTTGACGGCCAGTTCCTGGCCCTTGGCGCTCTGGTAATTGCCGAAGAAGGTGAAACCCTCCTGGCTCACCCCCTTGAGCAGCAGCACCCGGCAGTGGGGTTGGCCTTCGGCATCCACGGTCGCCAGGTGCATGCTGTTGGCCTCCACCGGGGGGCTTTCGGTTTGCCGCGCCTGTTCCAGCCATTGGCCGAACATCAGCAGCGGATCGTCCGGCGCCTGCTCTTCGTGCAGGCCACCTAGGGTGTAGTTACGACGCATCTGGGCAAGGGACAGCGGCATGGCGGTGATCTCCTGGAAACTGACCCGCAGTCTGTAAGGGCCGCCCCCTGCGCACCTTGACCGCCATCAACGCCGCCTGAGCTATTTCAGCCGCAAGCGCCTGGCCAGCTTGTGCAGGTTGCTCGGGTCCACTGCCAGCAGGCGCGCAGCGGCGGCCCAGTTGTCGCCGCTCAGGCGCAAGGCTTGAACGATGCACTGGCGTTGGCAGGCGTCCACCGCATCCACCAGGGAGCTGAAGGCCAGCCCGGGGTCGGCCGCTGGCTGCGGCTGCTCCGGCAACAGCGCCGTGCTGTCCAGGTCCAGCACTTCCGGTTCCAGGGTGATGATCAGGCTGCGGCTGCCATCGCGACTCAGCTGCTTGAGCGCGGCGCGGCCGATCACATGCTCCAGCTCGCGCACGTTGCCCGGCCAGCGGTAGCCCAGCAGCGCCCGCTCGGCCGCCGCCGACAGGCGCAGGCCGCGCAGCCCCAGGCGGCTGCGATTGAGTTCGAGAAAGTGCCCGGCAATCATCAGCACATCGTTGCCGCGCTCGCGCAGCGGCGGGATCGGCACCGGGTACACCGATAACCGGTGGTAGAGGTCGGCGCGAAACTGGCCCTCGCGGATGCTGTCGGGCAAGTGGCGGTTGGTGGCGGCGATGATCCGTACATTGACGTGCAGCGGCTGGTCCGCCCCCAGCCGCTGGATCTCGCCATTCTGCAAGGTGCGCAGCAGCTTGGCCTGGACGCTCAGGGGCAGTTCGCCCACTTCGTCGAGAAACAGCGTGCCGCCATTGGCCGCATCGAAACGCCCGGCGCGATCGCTGGTGGCGCCGGAAAACGCGCCCCTGACATGGCCGAACAGCTCGCTCTCGGCCAGCGACTCGGGCAGGGCCGCGCAATTGACCTGGACCAACGGCTTGTGGCTGCGCCGAGACAGGCGATGCAGGCGCCGGGCGAAGAGTTCCTTGCCCACCCCGGTTTCCCCCAGCAGCAACACCGGCAGTTCGGAATCGGCCAGCACATCCAGCTCATTGAGCAACTGATGCAGTACATCGCTCTGGCCGAGGATCTCGCTCTCGTCCTGGGGCCGGCGCATGTCCGCAGGCTCGCTGCGGGACAGGCGCAGGCTGCGGTTCTCCTGCTCCAGGCGGGTGACCCGCAACGCGGCCTCGATCTGCAGGGTGCAGCGCTTGAGTTCATCCCGGGCATCGGCGTCGAAGGTGCCGGGCTGCAAGGCATCCAGGGTAATGGCACCCCAGATGCGGCCCTCCACATACAGGCTCACGCCCATGCAGTCATGCACCGCCAGCGGCTCGCTGAGGGCGCTGTCGAGCAAGCCGTCGTAGGGGTCCGGCAGACGGCTGTCGGGCTCGAACCAGGTGGGCTCGCGGGATGCCATGATCGCCGCCAGGCGCGGGTGCTGGGCAATCACGAAACGCCGGCCGAGGGCTTCATGCACCAGGCCCACGGTGGCCAGCGGCCGCAGGCTGTCGCCTTCCAGGCGCAGCAGGCCGACCGCGCCGCAATTGAAGTATTCCCGCAGGGTCTGCACCAGGCGTTGCAACCGCACGGCATTGGGCAACTCGACAATCAGGTCGGCGGCCAGGCTTTCTCGCAACATGGTAGTCCTCACCCTCTGTGGTCATATCTACCCGCAAGTATCGGGGTGGATTTCACCATACTCCGTGAATCGGCCCTTGATTTCGCGCAAGCAAAGCTGGCATGGCTGATGCAACCACCCGGGAAATCCCTACCACAGACCAGGAATTCCCTGATGAACCCAAACCCATCCCCGAGCGAACTCATCGAGCACATTCTCGCCCGTTATCACCAGCGCCACCGCCAGCAGTTGCCGGAGCTGATTCAGCTGGCGCGCCGGGTGGAGCAGGTGCATGCCGGCGATGGCCACTGCCCCAGCGGCCTGGCCGATCACTTGCAGGGCATGCAGCAGGAACTGGAAGGACACATGCTCAAGGAGGAACAGGTGCTGTTCCCCATGCTGCAGCGGGGCATGGGCCGCCAGGCCACGGCACCGATCCAGGTGATGCGCCTGGAACATGACCAGCACGGCGACGCCCTGGAGCGACTGCTGCAACTCACCGACCAGATCACTACCCCGGCGGGTGCGTGCAACACCTGGCGTACCCTGTACAGCGGCCTGCAAGAGTTTCGCGACGACCTGCTGGAACATATCCAGCTGGAAAACGACGTGCTGTTCACCCAAGCCCTGCAATAACCCCGCAACCACCCTCCCACACTGGCCCGAGCCTTTGGCGATCGGGCCGGCCCTTATCGGTCAGTGCCAATAGAACATGGCCTTGGCCAGGATCACGATCAACAGCATATGGCCCAGGATGCTGCGGCGAATGCCCAGCGCCCGGCCTGGGCTCAAGCGCCCGCCAAGCAGCCAGTACGCCAGCAGCAGGTAATGGCCGATGATGCTCAGGGCCAGCAGGATCTTCAGCCCCAGCAGGCTGGCGAAAGAGCTGGCCAGGGGCTGCGCCAGGGCCAGACGATGGTGCCAGGCCAGGCCCAGCCCGGCGCCATAGAGCAGCAGCACCACCCCATGCAGGACCTTGCGCGAACGCACCGACAAGGCCTGGTCGACCCCGGCCTGGGCGCTGGCCGGTATCTGTCGGCGCACCACCGGCCAGATGGCCAGCTCGAAGAACAGCGTGCCGATAAAGGCAATGGCCGCCAGCAGGTGAATCAGCAACAGGTAGGGATAGAACATGGGCAGGCCTCCTGGCCTTTAACCTGGGTGGCCGTCGACCCGTGGTTGCAGCAGCATCGGCCCGTAGCGCCAGGCGTACAGGGCGAACGCCAGGGCCCAGCACAGACCCGCCAGCCACAGCCCGGCCAACGGCAGCCAGGGCACCAGCAGCACCCGGCAGACCGCGGCCAGGTTGATCAGGATAAACGCCAGGGTCATGCCCGCTGGCGGCTGCAACGGCCGCCCGGTATGGCCCAGGCTGACCCGGGCGATCATCGCCAGGATCAACCCGGCCATGGCGCCGATGGTCAGGCAGTGCACCGCCAGGCTCGGGTTCAACGCCACCCCGGCATGCCACAGGGCCATGCCCAGGCACGCCAGCGCCAGCCAGGCATAGGCCAGGTGCAGCGACCACAGCAGCGGCACCCGCCACAGGCCGCGGTCATGCCAGCGCCACAGGCGCAGCAAGTGCCCGCCCGCCAGGGCAGCGAACAGCAGCCCCAGCCAGGGGCTCGGGGTCAGCGCCAGGCCGCTGGCATACAGCAGGGCCACCAGCGCCGAGCCCACCAGCAGCAGCCAGTCGAGCCACGGCCAGGGCGCCACCGCCTCGCTGCGCCCCAGGCCGCGCTGGGTGAAGAAGGGAATCACCCGCCCACCGATCAGGCCCATGATCGCCGCCACCAACCAGATGGCCGCAAGCACCGCCTGGCGCTGCCAGCCTTCGTCGCCTCGTACCAGGCCGTACAGCGCCAGGCCATCGACCACCGTCAGCAGCACCAAGACCACCACCAGGGGGTAATTGCGTTGCTGGCGCACCCGCCACAGGGTCCGACCCATGACAGCCGCCACCAGTAACGGAAAGCCCAGCTCAAGGACGGCCAGCAGCGGCCAGGGCAGGTTCGCCAGCCAGGCCAGGCGTGCCGCCAACCACAATAGCGCCAGCCCCGCCAAGGGTTTGCCGGACAGCCCAGGCTGGCCGGTCCAGGTCTGCACGGCAGTGAGCATGAAGCCGGCGATGATCGCCAAGCCAAAGCCGAACACCAGCTCATGCCGGTGCCAGGCCAGCCAGCCGCCGGCCGGCTGCCAGCTGCCCAGCGAGCCCTGCAGCGCCGCCAGCCACAGCGGCACCGCCAGCAGCGCCAGGACAACGCCGGCGAGGAACAGCGGACGGAACGCCAGGCGCAGCAACGGCACCAGGGCCAGGGCCTTACGGCGATCAAGTACTTGCATGAAGCCACTCCTTACCTTGTTGCCGGGGCCCTGTACGGCCCCCGGCGCTACCTTCTGCCATTTGCCGGCGGCCGTCGCTGCGGCACATCAATCAAGCACTGGATAAGCGCGTCGGCGACAACCACCGGCATGGCGGTCGCAACATGCTGTGCAAGGGTCGTGCCCTGTCCCGGGCAACGGCCGGCGGGCGGCTCGACACGCGACGCAGGGTAAAAACAACCCATCAATGGTTATTTCAACCCTGATTGCCAGGGTCATTTATACCCTGCAATCGCCACACCCCAGGAATGGCGCAGGCCACGGTCTGGTCCGGGTCTTGCTCGGCAGCCTTGCCCACCGTTCCTGGAGTCATCATGAAAAACCTTATCCAGCCCCTGGCCTGGTTCTGCATTCTCGGCGCCCTGCTGGCCACCGCCAGCGGCCTCTCGTTGAGCCTGATCTGAGTTCGCGCCCTTCCCTTTCCCGCACAAGGACAAGTAGCCATGGTGTTTCACCGAGTCCATCACCAGATCCTGCGCAGCCATCACCTGTTCGAGCCCTTGGACGACGAGCAGCTCGACGAACTGTTGACCAGCAGCCAACTGCTGAACATCGATAAGGGCGAACCGCTGTTCCACCAGGGAGAGCCGGCCGAGGCCTTCTATTTCGTGATTGCCGGCGCGGTGAAGATCTACCGGCTGACCCCGGACGGCCAGGAAAAGGTCTTCGAGGTGATAGGCCCACGGCAGACCTTTGCCGAAGCCATGATGCTGATGGACACCCCCAACTACGTGGCCTCGGCCGAAGCGGTGGGCCCGTCCCAGCTCTACCGGCTGGCGAACGCCACCTACCTGCGCCTGCTGCAACGCAACAGCCGCCTGACCTTCGCCCTGCTGGGCAAGCTGTGCATGCGCCTGCATCAGCGGGTCAACGAGATCGAGACGTTGTCGCTGAAGAACGCCACCCACCGGGTGGTGCGCTACCTGCTCACGCAGTTGATGCAGGCGCAACCGGTGGAACGCCAGTTCGAGCTGCCGATGGCCAAGCAGCTGATCGCCGGGCACCTGGCGATCCAGCCGGAAACCTTCTCGCGGATCATCCGCCGCCTGATCGACGACAAGATCATCAGCCAGGATGGCCGGCTGATCGTGATCCTCGATCGCCCCCGGCTGGAGCAATTCGAATGAGCGCCCGGTGCCCCTGCCTGTATTGCCAGCAGGACAATTCGCCCCAGGCCGGCCACTGCCGGCACTGCGGCATGCCACTGCCGACCGCGACGGCCCTGATCGGGGCCCGCCGGCAACGAGGCTTCTTGTGGTTCTGCATCGGCCTGACGCTGTTCTGCCTGGCCATGGCGCTGTGGTTGCCACGCTAGACGGGCGCCACTGGCCCGGCCTCAGGGCCGGGTCAGCTGGCGATACAGTTGGGGCAGGCGCAGGGGCAATTGCTCGGGCTGGCGGATCAGGCTGTAGCCGTGGCTGCCGAACAGGTACGGCAGGTAGGCGCCGGCCTCGCGATCGATGGTGATGCAGAACGGCGTCAGCCCCTGGCTCCGGGCTTCACGCAGCGCCTCGCGGGTGTCCTCGACCCCGTAGCGGCCCTCGTACAGGTCCAGGTCGTTGGGCTTGCCGTCGGTGAGCAGCAACAGCAGCTTGCGTCGCCGCTTGCGCCCCTTGAGCAAGTGCGTGGCGTGGCGGATCGCCGCGCCCATGCGGGTGTAGTAGCCGGGCTTGAGCCCGAGGATCTGGCCACGGGTACGATCGTCATAGGCCTGCTCGAAGCGCTTGAGCGCGGTCATCCGCACCTGCTGCCGACGCAACGAGGAAAAGCCGTACAAGGCGAAATCGTCGCCGAGCAGCGACAGGCTCTCGCCGAACAGCAGCAGGCTGTCGCGGATCACCTCGATCACCCGGTGTTCATCGTTCAGGTGCGCATCGGTGGACATCGACACATCCGCCAGCAACAGGCAGGCCAGGTCACGCTGGGTCGGGCGTCGCTCCAGGTACAGACCGCGCTCGACGCTGCGGCCCTGTTGGCGCTCGACCTGGAAATCCAGCCAGGCTTGCAGGTCCAGCTCGCTGCCCTGGGGCTGGCGGCGCAACCACTGGCGCTGGTCGCGCAGTTGCTCGAATTGCCGGCGCAGGCGGCGTGCCGCAGCCTGCAGATGCTCCGGCAGGGGTCGGGGCTGGCAATCCCTGGGTTCGAACAACTGCAGGTTGACGAAATTGTCCTGCAAGCGGCCCTGGCGATAGTCCCACTCCGGCAGCTTGATGCCCTCGCCCAGGGGCAAGTCGTCGAGGTCCGCTGGCGGCAGGTCGAGGTGCAGCTTGAGGCCGCCGCCCTTGCGCACGCGGGTGCGGGACAGGGTCAGTTGGTCGAGGTCCTCGGCCACCCGGGCGGCGTCCGGGTCCTGGCTGTGGTCTTGCCAGCGGTCGAGCTCGACGTGCTCGGTCCAGCTGAAGAGGTTTTCCAGGCGCACGATCAGCAGGCCACCCTTGGCCGCTGCGTCGTCGATGCGGGTAGCGCGCTTGCGCCCACCCTGCTGTTCGCCGCTGCTGGCCAGCAGCTCGCCGTCGGCCTCTTGCAGGTCCGCCGCCTGCGGGTTGGCCAGGTGCTGCGGCGGGTACAGCCACAGCGGCAACGGCCAGGCAGCCCGCTCGCTGCGGGGAAACTGGCGGACACTGCCCGGCTCCCGCAAGGCCTGGCGCAGAGCACGCTCCAGGGCCGCCTCGGCCGGGTTCAGCGAAGCCGGATCGGGGCGCAGTTGCAGGTGGGCATCCACCAGGCGCCGGTAGCGCCCGGCCAGCGCCGGATAATCGCGCAACAGCGCCTGGGTCCAGCGCTGGTTGTCCCGCCCCCAGTGGCGCATCGGGCCGGCCCGGGCGGCCAGCAGCGCCAGCCAGCGATAGAGTTCCTCGTTCAACTGCCGCTCGGCAAACACCGCCAGGCTCGCCGGCAAATGCAGGTGTTGTGCGTCGCACCAGGCCAGCGGCGCGTGCCGGCAAGTGCCGGCGATTTGCTGCAGCAGGTTGCGCCGCAGCAGCAGGTCGCGCTCGCTGGCCGCCTCGAGGCTGCCGGCGGCACCGCCCATGGCTCGATACAGCACCGCCAGGGCCCGCTGGCGTGGCGCCAGTTCGACCCGCGCCGCGGGAAAATCAGTGCTGGCGCGACGGGTGATGAAACGATGCCAGAGGCTGCCGACCCACTCTTCCAGTTCAAGCGTAAAAGCCATTCGGAGGCCTCCCCAGTAACGCGCGGAAAGCGGCCCGCGGTGAGCGCCGGGCCGCGTTGTGTCAGCACCACAGGTTCAGGAAGGCACCACCCTGGCCGGTGCGCCCAGGGCCGCGCGGCCACGCTGGCGGAAGCTCGCCAGGTAGCACAGCAGCCCAGCCATAAAGCCCAGGCCACTGACCAGGCGCGCCCAGAACAACCCGCGCAGGTGTTCGACGGTGGACATAAAGGGCAAGGCGCTGCCGTCCTCGGCCCAGCGTTGCAGGAGGATCTGCACCACCCCGGCGGCGGTGAGCAACAGGGTGATCATCACCATCGACAGGGTCATCAGCCAGAAGCCCCAGACCTCGAGGGTCTGCGCCCGCTCATCGGGCGCCTCGCCCAGGCCGCGCAAGCGTGGCATGGCGTAGCTGATCAGGGTCATGACGATCATCGCGTAGGCCCCGTAGAACGACAGGTGGCCATGGGCCGCGGTGAGTTGCGTGCCGTGGGTGTAGTAGTTCACCGGTGCCAGGGTGTGCAGGAAGCCCCAGACCCCGGCGCCGAAGAATGCGGTGACCGTGGTGCCCTTGGCCCACAGCGTGGCCGCGCGGTTGGGGTGCTGGCGCCGGCGGTTGCGCACCATGCTGAAGGCAAACAGCACCATGGCCAGGAACGGCAGCGGCTCCAGCACCGAGAAGATCGAGCCGAGCCACAGCCAGACCTGTGGCGCGCCAATCCAGAAGAAATGGTGGCCGGTGCCGATGATCCCGCTGATCAGCGCCATGGCGACAATCACATACAGCCATTTCTCCACCACCTCACGGTCGACGCCGGTGATCTTGATCAGCACGAAGGCCAGCATCGAGCCCATGATCAGCTCCCACACCCCTTCCACCCAGAGATGCACCACCCACCACCAGTAGAACTTGTCGCGGGCCAGGTTGCCGGGGTTGTAGAAGGAGAACAGGAAGAACACCGCCAGGCCGATCAGGCCAGTCATCATCACCATGCTGACCGTGGTCTTGCGGCCCTTGAGCAGGGTCATGCCGATGTTGTAGAGAAACCCCAGGCACACCAGCACAATGCCCAGCTTGGTGATGGTCGGCTGTTCCAGGAACTCGCGGCCCATGGTGGGCAGCAGCTCGTTGTGGGTCAGCCGGGCCAGGCCCGCATAGGGCACCAGCAGGTAGCCGAGGATGGTCAACACCCCGGCCACGGCGAACACCCAGAACAGCAGGATCGCCAGTTTCGGGCTGTGCAGCTCGCGGTCGGCCTCCTCCGGAACCAGGTAGTAGGCCGCGCCCATGAAGCCGAACAGCAGCCAGACGATCAGCAGGTTGGTGTGCACCATGCGCGCCACGTTGAACGGAATGGTCGGGAACAGGAAGTCGCCGACCACGTATTGCAGGCCCATGATCAGGCCGAACAGCACCTGGCCGAGGAACAGCATCAGGGCAAACACGAAGTAGGGTTTGGCCACGGCCTGCGAGGCGAATTTCAGATGGGGATTGGCACTGCTCATCACTCAGCCCTCCTTGTTGGGCGGCCAGCCATTGGTGTCGATATTCGAGCTCCACTTGAGGAATTCGGCGATGTCGTCGACCTCTTGCTCGCTCAGGTTGAACTGCGGCATGGCCCGGCGCCCGGGCACGCCCAACGGCTGCATCTTCATCCAGGCCTGCATGAAGGGCTTGAAGCCCTCCTCGCCGCCACGGCGCTTGAACACGTTGCCCAGCTCCGGCGCGAAGTAGGCGCCCTCGCCCAGCAGGGTGTGGCAGCCGACGCAGTTGTTCTGCTCCCAGACCGTCTTGCCGCGCACTACCGCCTCGGTCAAAAGTGCCTGGTTGCTGCGTTTGGGAAAGGTCTGTTCGGTGTGATAGGTCAAGGCCAGGAAAATCAGGAAGAAAAACACGCTCCCCCCGAAATAGATGTTCCTGGCCATGCCCTTGGTGAAGGTCTCTGGCATGGTCGCGTCCTCGTTGCTTGGCGTGGCCATGATAGAAAGCGCGGGGCTGGAAACCGCTTGATGGCGATCAAGAAAGACCGATAGTTTTACTCGGGTATTGGCTGGCGGGCGCCACGCCCGCATCAGGGGAAATGCACATCGACCAGGTCCATCAGCGCGGCGACGGTCAGCGGGTCATCGCTCAAGGGTTCGGCCAGACAGGCCAGGCAGGCCTGCCGCGGGTCCATGCCGGCGCCGATCAGGCGCGCGGCGAAGATCAGCAGGCGGGTCGAGGCCACCTCCTCCAGGTCCTGCTGGTCGAGCCGGCGCAGGGCCTGGCCGAGCTTGACCAGCTGGCTGGCCAGGGCGCCATCGACCCCGGCCTCGCGGCGCACGATCAGTTCCTCTTGCGCCGCCTCCGGGTAGCCTAGGCGCAGGGCCACGAAACGCTGCCGAGTGCTGGGCTTCAGGCCCTTGAGCAGGTTCTGGTAACCGGGGTTATAGGACACCACCAGCATGAACGAAGGCGGCGCCTTGAGCACTTCGCCGGTGCGTTCCAGGAACAGTTCGCGGCGATCGTCGGCCAGAGGGTGCAGCACCACCACGGTGTCCTGGCGCGCTTCCAGCACTTCGTCGAGGTAGCAGATACCGCCCTCGCGCACCGCCCGGGTCAGGGGCCCGTCCTGCCACCAGGTGCCCTCGGCCCCTATCAGGTGGCGCCCCACCAGGTCGGCGGCGCTCAAATCGTCGTGGCAGGCGACGGTGTGCAGCGGCAGGCCCAGGCGCTGCGCCATGTGCTGGACCAAGCGTGTCTTGCCGCAGCCGGTGGGGCCCTTGATCAGCACCGGCATGCCGTGGCGCCAGGCCTGTTCGAAGAGCGCGGGCTCATTGCCCTGGGCCTGGTAGTAGGGTTCACAGCGGGGTTGGGAAAGGTCCATGGGATACCTGGGTAGCGACGGGTGGGCATTCACGCTAAGAGCCCCGCCGGCAACCCGGCAAGCAGCGCGGCGGGCAAACTTGATCGCGATCAAGCGCGCCCTGCACTGCTGCGACAAACCCGGCCCCGCCCGGCGTCAGCGGCTATCGTGGTCCCGCCAGTCGAGGGCGCAAGCCGGCGCCGGGGCCTGTTGCTCGAACAACTGGCAGATGACATCCACCTCCAGGCGCCCGGCCGGCAGGATGCTGATGAAATCCTCGCGCAATTCCACCAGCCCGGCGCGACTCATGGCCTCGAGCCCACGCCAGGCGCCCGGGAAAAACTGCTGGAAGATCAGCCCGTGGCGCCGTTCGATGGCCCGTACATCCAGCTCCAGGTCACAGGCCAGGCGCTCCACCACCTGCTGGCGGACCTGCGCCCCCGCAGCGCAGCGCCAGCCGCGCCAGGTAGCCAGCTGGCCCTGTTGCAGCTGCTCCAGGTACTCCTCCAGCACCGGGCTGTTCTGCGCATGCAGCCCATCGAAGCGGCTGACCGCGCCCAGCCCCAGGCCGATCTGGTCGCAGTAGCCATGCCGGGTGAAGCCCTGGTAGTTGCGACTCAGGCTGCCGCGCTCCTGGGCCATGGCCAGGTCGTCATCGGCACGCACGAACAGCCCCAGGCCAATGTGCAGGTAGCCAGCCTGGGGCAGGCGTTCAAAGCACAGGCGGCGCATCAGCGCCTTGTCCCGGGGGCTGCTGGGGGCTTGCCGCGGCCCCTGGGCATAGCGTCGTGGCGGCAGGGCGTAGTCGAACACCTGCAGCCGATCGGGCTCGAGTTCCACCAGGGAGCAGAGCTTCTGGGCAAAGCTATCCGGGGTCTGCCAGGCGTGACCATAACCCAGGTCGACGCTGACCTTGCGGTAACCGAAGGTGCGCGCCGCGTCGAGCAGCGACTGGATAGGCCCCGGGTCCTGATAACAGGCCGACAAACCCTGGCAGCCGCTGTCGGACACGCCGATGCTCACATGATTGAAACCCAGGTCACGCAGGCGCCCCATGCTCGCCCAGTCGGCGCCTGGCAGGTCGATATCGACGCTGTAGTCGCCGCTGTCGTGAGCGAGGAAGTTGAAGCGTTTGCGCAACAGGCTCATCAAGCGTTGCAGGTGATCGGGGTCGAGATGGCCGCCGGCCAAGTGGAACTGCTCCACCCGCGGCACATTGCCCAGGTGGCAGGTCACCAGGCGGATCTCTCGGTACAGGGCAGCGAGGTACGCCTCGAGCGGCTGGCCGGCGGTCGCCAGCAGGGCGGGCAGTTGCAGGTTCAGCGCCAGGGGCCGGGGCTGCTGCCGGCTGGCGCGCAATGCCCGCAGCACATCCAGGGAACCGACTCCGGCATGGAACCGACTTTCCTCGACATGACAATCGCCATCGAGCCCCCCTGGATCAGGCTGTAAGCCCCGCCCGCTGCGAGAGTGAATGACATCGAACATGGCAGAAGCTCCGATACGGGCCGCAAAGAAACCAGTGTCGACCGGCATCCGCCCAGGGGCCTTGACCTGCATCAAACCCGACCGGGGTGGCGCTCAGCGGCAGTGGCTACCAACTGACATAGAACATGGCCTTGGCCAACAGCACGATGACCACCAGGTGGATGAATACGCTGCTGTGGATGAAGCTGACCCAGCGGGCGGTCATGCGCTGGGTGCGAAACAGCAGCATGGCGCCGAGAAAATGCACCAGCACGCTGGCGGCCAGCAGCACCTTCAACATCAGCAAGGTGCCGAACGCTGACTGCAACGGCGCCGCCAGCAACGGCCAGTAACGCAGCTTGAGCATGCCAATGCCGGCACCGAACAGCACCAGCAAGACCCAGGGCATCAATTGCCGGGCGCGACGGCCGATGGCCTGCTCGAGCAACAGCATGACCCTGGCCGGCAACTGCCGGCGGAAACTTTCCAGAAACAGCACCTCGAAGAACACCGTGCCGATAAAGATCAGCGCGGCGAACAGGTGCAGGGTCAGCAGCACGGGATAGATCATCATCCCCTCATCAATGGCCGGTATGGATTCCAGCCTAGCGCTGCGGCGGCCCGGCCTGCTTGATGCCAATCAAGTAAACCCTCGCTGCCGGCACCGGGCGGGACGACTCTGGTTCCTGGGCACTATTGCGTGTGGCGCAACAAGTATTTGCGCGCCAGGGAATTGATAGCCCCCTAACAAAAGGCGCAGGCTAGAGGGCTTGCTCGCGGCTTATATCATTCCGAATGATAGTTACCTTCGCTTCATTCGATTCGTGAGATACCAGCCTGCCGAGCATCATCCGCCCATCTCAAATTACCTTGGCGGATGAACCATGGACCAGTCAGTCAAACTCTTGCGTTACCCCTTAGCCGCCCTTGCCGTGCTGGTCATGAGCGCCTGCGGCAAAGCCCCGGACACCGCCTCCGCGCCCCCCGCCGCCAAAGTCAGCGTGGCCAAGGTGCTGGAGCAGCCAGTCAACGAGTGGGACGAGTTCACCGGCCGCCTGGAAGCCCCGGAAACCGTGGAAGTACGGCCACGGGTTTCCGGCCAGATCGACCAGGTGGCCTTCACCGAAGGCGCCCTGGTGAAGAAAGGCGACCTGCTGTTCCAGATCGACCCGCGCCCGTTCCAGGCTGAAGTCCGTCGCCTCGAAGCCCAACTGCAACAGGCTCGCGCCACCGCCACCCGCAGCGCCAATGAAGCCCAGCGCGGCCAGCGCCTGCTGACCAGCAACGCGATCTCCGCCGAGCTGGCGGACACCCGCACCAGCGCCGCCCAGGAAGCCCGCGCCGGGGTCGACGCGATCCAGGCCCAGTTGGACCTGGCCAAGCTCAACCTGAGCTTCACCCGGGTGGTGGCGCCCATCAGCGGCCGGGTCAGCCGCGCGCAGATCACCGCCGGCAACTTGGTGACCGCCGATGTCACCGCGCTCACCAGCCTGGTGTCCACCGACAAGGTCTACGCCTACTTCGACGCCGACGAGCGAGTGTTCCTCAAGTACAGCCAACTGGCCCGCCAGGGTCAGCGCGGCCAGAGCACCCCGGTGTACCTGGGCCTGTCCAATGAAGACGGCCACCCGCACCTGGGGCAGATGAACTTCGTCGACAACCAGGTCAACCCCAAGACCGGCACCATCCGCGGCCGCGCGGTGTTCGACAACCGCGACGGCAGCTACACCCCGGGCCTCTATGCGCGCCTGAAACTGGTGGGCAGCGGCACCTATTCGGCGATGCTGATCAATGACGAAGCCGTGGGCACCGACCTGGGCAAGAAGTTCGTGCTGGTGATGGACGCCGACAACAAGCCGGCCTACCGCGCCGTGGAGCTGGGGCCGAAGATCGAAGGCCTGCGCATCGTCCGCAATGGCCTGAGCAAGGACGACACCATCATCGTCAAGGGCTTGCAGCGGGCCCGTCCGGGCGCACCGGTGGCGCCTGAAGTGATCCCCATGGCCAGCAAGGAAACCCTCGCCGCCCTGGCCCAACAACGCCAAGCGCTGGAAGCCAGCAACCTGCCGCAGGTCAGCCCTGCCAAGGTGGCTCCCGGTGTGAAACTCGCCGCTGCGACACCGCGCGGTTAAGGGACGACTCTCAAGATGAATTTTTCCCAGTTCTTCATATCCAGGCCGATCTTCGCCGCGGTGCTGTCGCTGCTGATCCTGATCGCCGGCGCCATCTCGCTGTTCCAGCTGCCCATCAGCGAATACCCGGAAGTGGTGCCGCCCACCGTGGTGGTGCGCGCCAACTTCCCCGGGGCCAACCCGAAAGTCATCGGCGAGACCGTGGCCGCGCCCCTGGAACAGGCGATCACCGGGGTCGAGAACATGCTCTACATGTCCTCGCAATCCACCGCTGACGGCAAGATCACCCTGACCATCACCTTCGCCCTGGGCACCGACCTGGACAACGCCCAGGTGCAGGTGCAGAACCGCGTGACCCGCACCCAGCCCAAGCTGCCGGAAGAAGTGACGCGCATCGGTATCACCGTGGACAAGGCCTCCCCCGACCTGACCATGGTGGTGCACCTGACCTCGCCGGACAAACGCTACGACATGCTCTACCTGTCCAACTACGCCCTGCTCAATATCAAGGATGAGCTGGCGCGCCTGGGCGGCGTGGGCGATGTGCAGCTGTTCGGCATGGGCGACTACTCGCTGCGTGTATGGCTGGACCCGAACAAGACCGCTTCGCGCAACCTCACCGCCACCGACGTGGTCACCGCCATTCGCGAGCAGAACCGCCAGGTGGCCGCCGGTGCCCTGGGCGCGCCGCCCGCCCCCAACGCCACCAGCTTCCAGCTGTCGGTGAACACCCAGGGTCGCCTGGTGACCGAGGAAGAGTTCGAGAACATCATCATTCGCTCGGGCGAAGACGGTGAGATCACCCGCCTGAAAGACATCGCTCGGGTCGAGCTGGGGTCGAGCCAGTACGCCCTGCGTTCCCTGCTCAACAACCAGCCGGCGGTGGCCATCCCGATCTTCCAGCGTCCGGGCTCCAACGCCATCGAGATCTCCAATGAAGTGCGGGCCAAGATGGCCGAACTGAAGCAGAGCTTCCCCCAGGGCATGGACTTCAGCATCGTCTACGACCCGACCATCTTCGTCCGTGGCTCCATCGAAGCGGTGGTGCACACCCTGTTCGAAGCCCTGGTGCTGGTGGTGCTGGTGGTGATCCTGTTCCTGCAGACCTGGCGTGCCTCGATCATCCCGCTGGTGGCGGTACCGGTGTCGCTGATCGGCACCTTCGCGGTGATGCACCTGTTCGGCTTCTCGCTCAACGCCCTGTCGCTGTTCGGCCTGGTGCTGGCCATCGGTATCGTGGTGGACGACGCCATCGTGGTGGTGGAGAACGTCGAACGTAATATCGGCCTGGGCCTGAATCCGGTGGAGGCCACCAAGCGCGCCATGCGTGAAGTGACCGGACCGATCATCGCCACCGCCCTGGTGCTGTGCGCGGTGTTTGTGCCGGCGGCCTTTATCAGCGGCCTGACCGGGCAGTTCTACAAGCAGTTCGCCCTGACCATCGCCATTTCCACCGTGATCTCGGCCTTCAACTCCCTGACCCTGTCGCCAGCCCTGGCCGCGGTACTGCTCAAGGAACACCATGCGCCCAAGGACCGTTTCTCCAAGGTGCTCGACAAGCTGCTGGGGGGCTGGCTGTTCAAGCCGTTCAACCGCTTCTTCGATCGTGCAAGCCATGGTTACGTCGGCACCGTGCGTCGGGTCATCCGCGGCAGCGGCATCGCCCTGTTCCTCTATGCCGGCCTGATGGTGCTGACCTGGTTCGGTTTCGCCCACACCCCCACCGGCTTCGTACCGGCCCAGGACAAGCAGTACCTGGTGGCCTTCGCCCAACTGCCGGACGCCGCCAGCCTGGACCGCACCGAAGACGTGATCAAGCGCATGTCCGACATCGCCCTCAAGCAACCGGGGGTGGAAAGCGCGGTGGCCTTCCCTGGCCTGTCGATCAACGGCTTCACCAACAGCCCGAACAACGGCATCGTCTTCGTTACCTTGAAGCCCTTCGACGAGCGCAAGGACCCGAGCATGTCCGCCGGCGCCATCGCCGGTGCCCTGAACGGGAAGTACGCGGATATCCAGGACGCCTACATGGCGATCTTCCCACCGCCGCCGGTACAGGGCCTGGGCACCATTGGCGGCTTCCGCCTGCAAGTCGAGGACCGCAGCGGCCTGGGTTACGAGGAGCTGTATAAAGAGGTGCAAAACGTCATTGCCAAGAGCCGCAGCGTGCCGGAACTGGCCGGGCTGTTCACCAGCTACCAGGTCAATGTGCCCCAGGTGGACGCGGCCATCGACCGGGAAAAGGCCAAGACCCACGGCGTGGCGATCTCCGACATCTTCGACACCCTGCAGATCTACCTGGGCTCGCTGTATGCCAACGATTTCAACCGCTTTGGCCGCACCTACCAGGTCAACGTCCAGGCCGAGCAGCAGTTCCGTCTCGAAGCCGAGCAGATCGGCCAGCTCAAGGTGCGCAACAACAAGGGCGAGATGATCCCCCTGGCGACCTTTATCAAGGTCAGCGACACCTCGGGCCCCGACCGCGTGATGCACTACAACGGCTTCGTCACCGCCGAGATCAACGGCGCAGCGGCCCCGGGCTACAGCTCCGGGCAGGCAGAAGCGGCGATCGAGAAACTGCTCAAGGAAGAATTGCCCAACGGCATGACCTATGAATGGACCGAGCTGACCTACCAGCAGATCCTCGCCGGCAACACTGCACTGTTCGTCTTCCCGCTCTGCGTACTGCTGGCGTTCCTGGTGCTGGCGGCGCAATACGAGAGCTGGAGCCTGCCCCTGGCGGTGATCCTGATTGTGCCCATGACCCTGCTGTCGGCGATTACCGGGGTGATCATCTCCGGTGGCGACAACAACATCTTCACCCAGATCGGCCTGATCGTACTGGTGGGCCTGGCGTGCAAGAACGCGATCCTGATCGTCGAGTTCGCCAAGGACAAGCAAGAGGAAGGCCTCGACCCGCTGGCAGCAGTACTGGAAGCCTGCCGCCTGCGCCTGCGGCCGATCCTGATGACCTCCTTCGCCTTCATCATGGGCGTGGTGCCCCTGGTGATCTCCAGCGGTGCCGGTGCGGAAATGCGCCATGCCATGGGTGTGGCGGTGTTCGCCGGGATGCTCGGGGTGACCTTCTTCGGCCTGCTGCTGACGCCGGTGTTCTATGTCCTGATCCGCAATTACGTGGAGCGCAGCGAGGCCCGCAAGGCCGCCCGCACTCTGCAACTGGAGGCGCAACAATGAGTTCCAAAGTACTCCTGCCGAGCCTTCTGGTGCTGGCCCTCGGCGCCTGCGCCGTGGGCCCGGACTACCAGGCCCCAGCCACCGAGGCGGCGCAGATCAAGGCCGCCAGCGAAGGCGGCACGAGCCAGAAGAACTTCGACCGCGCACGCTTCGAAGGCATCTGGTGGCAGCAGTTCGATGACCCGACCCTGAACCAGCTGGTGAGCCAGTCGCTGCAGGGCAACCGTGACCTGCGGGTGGCCTTCGCCCGCCTGCGGGCCGCCCGGGCCATTCGCGATGACGCCAGCAATGACGCCATGCCCACCATCACCAGCCGCGCCAGCAGCGACCAGGCCAAGGGCCAGATCCCTGGCCAGACCACCCGCCGGGTCAAGAGCGAGCGCTACGACCTGGGCCTGGACATGGCCTGGGAGCTGGACCTGTTCGGCCGCATCCAGCGCAACCTGGAAGCCACCGAGGCCGATCAGCAGGCCGCCGAAGCCGACCTCTACCAGCTGCAGGTGAGCCTGATCGCCGAACTGGTGGACGCCTACGGTCAACTGCGCGGCGCGCAGCTGCGGGAAAAGATCGCCCTGGCCAACCTCGATAACCAGCAGGCCTCGCGCAAGATCACCGAAAGCCTGCGCGAGGCCGGTGTCGGCGACGAGCTCGACGTGGTCCGCGCCGACGCCCGCCTGGCGTCGGTGGAAGCCAGCGTGCCGCAACTGCAGGCCGAGCAGAACCGCCAGCGCAACCGCATCGCCACCCTGCTGGGCCAGCGTCCGGAACAGCTGAGCATCGACCTGGCGCCGGCGCAGTTGCCGGCCATCGCCAAGGCTTTGGCCATTGGCGATCCCGGTGCGCTGCTGCAACGGCGCCCGGACATTCTCAGTGCCGAACGCAAGCTGGCGGCGGCCACGGCACGAATCGGCGTGGCCAAGGCCGACCTGTTTCCCAAGGTCAGCCTCAGCGGTTTCCTCGGCTTCACTGCCGGGCGCGGTTCGCAGATCGGCTCCTCGGCGGCCAATGCCTGGGCCCTGGGCCCGAGCATCACCTGGGCGGCCTTCGACCTGGGCAGCGTACGCGCCCGGCTGCGGGCGGCCGACGCCAATGCCGACGGCGCCCTGGCCAGCTACGAGCAGCAGGTGCTGCTGGCCCTGGAGGAATCGGAGAATGCCTTCAGCGACTACGGCAAGCGCCAGCAGCGCCTGCTGTCGCTGATCCGCCAGAGCGAGTCGAGCCGCAAGGCCGCGGACCTGGCCGAGATCCGCTACCGCGAAGGCACCGTGGATTTCCTGGTGCTGCTGGACGCCCAGCGTGAACGCCTGGCCGCCGAGGATGCCCAGGCCCAGGCCGAAGTCGACCAGTACCGCGGCATAGTGGCCATCTACAAGGCCCTGGGTGGCGGCTGGCAGCCGGAGACGCTGGCCAGCCAGTAAGCATTTGCAACGAGCTCCTTTGGTTGGCCGCAACCAACCAATTTTTTGCCCCGTGGATCATTCGGTCGCGGGGCTTTTTTTGTCTTCCTTCCGGGCCTCTTCGCCGGCAAGCCGGCTCCTACGAAAGCGAAGGCGTCCTCAACAACGCTACACGGCTCACGGCCGGCGATAGAGCCCATCGATCATGCAGTCGGCCATAGCGATTGGACAGCCCGCCAGCGCGCTCCTAATCTTCACTCGCCGCGTAATCGCCCTGGCCTTCGCCCCATGATCGTCCGCCCCAAGCCCAACCTGATCAGCATCCTGTTCGCCCTCAAGGGCTCGATCGCTAAGCGCATTGCCTTGCGCTGCGCCCTGATCACCCTGCTGGCCTCGGTCATAGTGCTGGTGGAAACCCTGCAGCCCAGCTTCTTCTCCAAGGTCAATGCCACGCCCTTCACCCTGCTGGGGCTGTCGCTGTCGATCTTCATGAGCTTTCGCAACAACGCCTGCTACGACCGCTGGTGGGAGGGCCGCAAGCAGCTGGGGCAGTTGATCATCGAAGTGCGCTCGCTGATCCGCGAAAGCCTGGTGATCGACGGCCACCCTGAGCGCGAGGGGATGCTGCGTGACCTGTGCGGCTTCGCCCACAGCCTGATCGCCCGCCTGCGCCAGGAAGACGAAGCCGCCGCCCTGCACCCCTGGGCCCAGGCGCCCCTCGACCCGCAGCACCCGAACCTCACCGACGCCCAACTGCAACGCATTGGCCAGCGCTGTTCGCAGTGGGCCCAGCAGGGGCTGATCAGCGAATGGCGCTACACCCAGCTGGAAACCCGGCTGGTGAGCCTGAGCCTGGTGCAGGCCGCCTGCGAACGTATCCAGAACACCCCGCTGCCCTTCCCCTACACCTTGCTGCTGCACCGCACCATCTACTTGTTCTGCATCCTTCTGCCGTTCGCCATGGCCGAGCCCCTGGGCTGGCTGACACCGATTTTCACCGCCATCGTCAGCTACACCTTTCTCGGCCTCGACGAGATTGGCGACGACCTCGAAGACCCCTTCGGCTACGACGACAACGACCTGCCGTGCAGCGCTCTATTACGTGGGCTGGAACGGGAAGTGCTGGCGGCCCTGGGGCATCGGCCGCTGCCGCCGCCCCTGCAGCCGCAGGAATACGTGCTGAGCTGATCCCGGGTTTGACTCAGGCCGGTTCCTGACCGAAGCTTGCGCCTTCGAAAAGTCGCCCGTTTGCGGATTCCTGCATGACCCAGCCCCGTCGCTACCTGCTGATCAGCCTGCTCACCGTCATTCTCCTGGCCCTGGCCTGGAGTTTTCTGCGCAGCTCGCCGCCGGTGGTGCCCGAGGCCATCCGCCACGGTTACACCCAGGCCCTGGAGAAAGCCCGCAATGGCCAGCCGGGCGCCGCCCGGGTGCTCTACCAACAACTGGCCCGGCCCGATCTGGACGAGCAGCAGCGCATCAAGCTGCTGGCGGTACTGCCCAACTACCCCAGCCCCCAGGCCCTGAAACTGGCGGACGCCGACCTGCACCACCCGGCCGCCGAGGTGCGCAAGGCGGCGATCAAGACCGTGCTCGGCCTGGTGCCCAGCGGCCAGCGCAGCCTGTTGCTGGGCCCCCTGCTCGAGGACCCCGAGCAAAGCGTGCGCTTTGCCGCGGTGGATGCCCTGCTGGGCCTGTCGCCGGACGATCAGGGGCTGTACTTCGGGCCTTTGCAGCAGGTGATCGATGAATACACCCAGGTGCTCAAGACCCGCGGCGACAATGTCGAAGCGCAGTACCAGCTGGCGCGCCTGTACCTGCACAACGCCGACCTGGTGAAGGCCCAGCAGACCCTGGAACAGGCGCTGCGCCTGGCCCCCGACAATCTGCAGGCGGTGGTGCTGCAGATCGAGGTGCTGGACAAGCAAGGCCAGAGCGAAGCCGCGCGTCAACTGCTGGCCAAGCAACTGCAGGCGCAACAGGATTCGGCCTACCTGCAACACGCCCTGGGGCTCTGGCTGCTGCACCACGACCAGGGTGAATTCGCCTTGCTGGGCCTGTCCCGGGCGGTGGAACTGGAGCCCAATAACGCCGCCTATCGCTACGATCTGGCCACCACCCTGCACAGCCAGCAGGAGCTGGCAGCCGCGCAGAAGCAGTTGGAGGAAATCGTCCAGCGCCAGCCCTACAACCGCAAGGCCCGGGTGTTGCTGATCGGCTACTGGAAAGAAAGCGGCCAGTTGCAGAACGTCCAGGTACTGCTGGCCCAGCTGGAACAGCAGAACCCCGACGACCCGGCCCTGCAACAGGGCCTGTGAGCCCCCCAGCCCTCGCGCGCCCATGACAAAAGGTTGAACCGCCGCCGCCAGCAGCGGTCAAGTGACTTATCGGCGATAACCAGGCGCTTGGCGCCATCGCTAATCACTTGGACCCATTGTGCGAGGGCAATAATTGTCGAACTCAACTGCGTTGCTCAGCGAAAAGGCCGAAACCGGCGTTGACGGGCTGGACGACATTCTTGGCGGCGGGCTGTCACGCAACCACGTATTCCTGCTGGAGGGCGAACCCGGCACCGGCAAAACCACCGTGGCCCTGCACTTTCTCCGCGCCGGCGCCATGGCCGGCGAACGCGGGCTGTATATCACCCTCTCGGAAACCGAGCATGAGCTGCGCCAGGGTGCCCGCTCCCACGGTTGGGAGCTCGACGACAGCATCCAGGTCTTCGAGCTGACGCCTCCGGAAAGCCTGCTCAATGAAGAACACCAGCAAAGCCTGCTGTATTCCTCGGACCTGGAACTGGGCGAGGCCACGCGGCAGATCTTCAACGTGGTGGAGCAGCTCAAACCGACCCGGGTGGTGCTCGACAGCCTCTCGGAAATCCGCCTGCTGGCCCAGAGTTCGCTGCGCTACCGGCGGCAGATCCTGGCGATCAAGCACTACTTCGTGCGCTATGCCGCCACCGTGCTGCTGCTCGACGACCTGACCACCGAGGCCCTGGACAAGACCGTGCACAGCGTGGCTCACGGGGTGGTGCGCCTGGAGGCGTTGACCCCCAACTACGGCGCCGAACGCCGGCGCATCCGGGTGGTCAAGTACCGCGGCCAGAAATACCGCGGCGGCTTCCACGACTTCAGCATCATGGGCGACGGCGTGCAGGTATTCCCGCGCCTGGTGGCGGCCGAGCACCGCCATCGCCACGAGCGCCAGACCCTGACCAGCGGCATCCGTGAAATGGACGCCTTGCTCGGCGGCGGCATCGCCAGTGGCTCCAGCACCCTGATCCTGGGCCCTGCCGGCACCGGCAAATCGCTGATCGCCCTGCTGTTCGCCGCCGCCGCCGTGGCCCGGGGCGAAAAGGCCGCGCTGTTCATCTTCGACGAAGAACTGGGGCTGCTGTTCCAGCGCATGCTGGCCATGGGCATTGACCTTGCAGCCTTGCAGGCCAGCGGCAACCTGGTAATCGAACAGGTGGACGCCGCCGAACTGTCACCGGGCGAGCTGTCCCATCGCGTGCGTCGTTGTGTCGATCAGGCACAGATCAAGACGGTGGTGATCGACAGCATCAATGGCTACCAGGCCGCCATGCCCGAGGAGAACGCCCTGGTGCTGCACATGCACGAGCTGCTGCTGTACCTCAACCGCCAGGGCGCGGCGACCTTCATGACCGTGGCCCAGCACGGCCTGGTGGGCGACATGCAGGCTCCCGTGGACATCACCTACCTGGCCGACACGGTGATCCTGCTGCGCTATTTCGAAGCCCTGGGCAAGGTGCGCCGGGCCATCTCGGTCATCAAGAAACGCACCGGCAGCCACGAGTCGACGATCCGCGAATACCGCATCAGCGCCCGCGGCCTGACCATCGGCGAACCCCTGGAAGCCTTTCAGGGCGTGCTGCGCGGCGTGCCCAACTACCTTGGCGAAAGCAAGCCGCTGCTCCTGGACGAGGGCCCATGACCCCCACCACGGAGTTTTCCGAACGGGCGCTGGTACTGGCGCCCCATGGACGCGACAGCCAACTGGCCACCCGGATGCTCGAAGAAGCCGGTTTCAACAGCCAGGTCAGCCCCCATCTGGCGGCGCTCTGCGAGACCCTGGAACAGGGCGCCGGGCTGCTGATCATTGCGGTCGAAGCCCTGCACGGCATCGACCCGGAACCCCTGCTGCGCCATCTGGAGCGGCAACCGGCCTGGTCCGATCTGCCGATCATCCTGCTCACCCTGCATGGCGCCAAACAGCCCCACCCAAGCGCTCGACTGAGCACCCCCCTGGGCAATGTGAGTTTTCTGGAGCGGCCGTTTCACCCCACCACCCTGATCAGCCTGGTCAGCACCGCCCTGCGCGGCCGGCGCCGACAGTACGAAGCCCGGGACCGCCTGATCGACCTGAGCCAGAGCGAGCTGCGCCTGCAACGCACGCTGGAGACCCTCGAGCAGCAGGTGGAGGAACGCACCGCGCAATTGCGGCATAACGAAGAAGCCCTGCGCCAATCGCAGAAGATGGAAGCCGTGGGCCAGCTCACCGGCGGCATCGCCCATGACTTCAACAATATGCTCACCGGCATTATCGGTAGCCTGGAGTTGCTGCGGCGGCGCGTGGCCCGGGGGCGCACCGAAGACCTGGACAGCTTGATCGACCTCGGGGTGACGTCGGCCAACCGCGCCGCCGGCCTGACCCACCGCCTACTGGCCTTCTCTCGGCGCCAGTCGCTGGACCCCAAGCCGGTGCGCATGAATGACCTGGTGAGCGCCATGGGCGAGCTGCTGCAACGCAGCCTCAGCGAGAGCATCCAGTTGCAGATGCGCCTGAGCCAGAAGCTGTGGGTGGCAGAAGCCGACCCCAACCAACTGGAAAGCGCCCTGCTCAACCTGGTGTTGAATGCCCGCGATGCCATGCCCAATGGCGGCCGGTTGCTGGTGGAGACGCTCAACCAGCCACTGGACCGGGACTTCTGCGCCGCCCATGACAACCTCGAACCCGGTGACTACGTGGTGCTGCGGGTCAGCGACAACGGCTGCGGCATGTCCGAGGCCATCATCCACCGGGTGTTCGACCCCTTCTTCACCACCAAACCCATCGGCCAAGGCACGGGCCTCGGCCTGTCGATGATCTATGGCTTCAGCAAGCAATCACGGGGCCATGTGACCCTCAACAGCAGCCCGGGCCGGGGCACCGAAGCCAGCCTCTACCTGCCGCGTTTTCGTGGCGACCTGGTGCCGGACGCGCCGCCTCTGGAGCAGCGCTCGGCCAGCGCGAAAAAGGGCGAAACGGTATTGATCGTCGAGGATGATCCGGCGGTGCGGGTGCTGGTCGGCGCGGTCCTCGAGGAGCTCGGCTACAGCTTTCTGGAGGCCACCGACGCTCGCAGCGCCATGCCGCTTCTCGATTCAGGGCAGCGGATTGACTTGCTGATCAGCGATGTCGGCCTGCCGGGCATGAACGGCCGGCAATTGGCGGAGATCGGCCGGCAGATCCGCCCGGGGCTGAAAGTCCTGTTCATCACCGGCTACGCCGAGCATGCAGCCGCCCGGGGCGGCTTTCTCGAGCCGGGCATGCAACTGATCACCAAACCGTTCACCTTCGACCTGCTCACCGCCAAGGTGCAAGAGATGATTGGCGACTGAGGGGTGGCTCAGGCCAGCAGTTGCTGGATCTGTTGATGCAGGCTGTCGAGGTCGAAGGGCTTGGCCAGGATCGGCGCCTTGCGGGTGATGGGGCTGCCGCATTCGAGGATCTCGTTGGGGTAGCCGCTGATGAAAATCACCTTGAGGTCCGGGCGCAGTTTCACCGCCGGCTCGGCAATCATCACCCCGGTGATACCGCCCGGCAGCCGGTAGTCGGTGACCATCAGGTCCAGGTGCGGCTTGCTGGCGAGGATCTCGAAGGCTTGCTCGCCATTCTCGGCCTGCAACACCCGGTAGCCCAGGCCCGACAGGTAGTCGGCCAACAGCATCAGGATCACCGGTTCATCTTCGACGATCAGTACCACGTCTTGTGCATCTTCACTCATGGAAAACCTTTGCTCGGTCAATTGCTGCGTGGGGCTGTGGAGCCTGGACGACGAACGCTGGGCTCGACAGCCACTCTACGACCATTGGGTCACGCAGAGGTTGCGTGTACATGACGCTTTTACTCATTTCGCGGCGCGGCGGCCGGGTCCAGGGGCAGGCATACGCGAAACAGCGCGCCTTCGCCGAGGCGGCTTTCGACCTCGATCGAGCCGCCGTGGGCGCTGACGATCTGCTCGGAAATAAACAGCCCCAGGCCCAGGCCTGCCACCGCATGGTTGGCGCTGACCCGCTCGAACTGCTGGAAAATCCGCTGCTGGTTGTCTTCGCTGATGCCGATTCCGTGATCGCGCACCTCGACCCGGGCCTGGCCATCCTGCGCCAGCACCCGCACTTCGATCGGGCTCTTGGCGCCGTAACGCAGGGCGTTGGTCAATAGATTGGAGACCACCTGCTCGATGCGGAATTCATCCCAGTAGCCCTCCAGCGGCTGCTCGGCCTGCAATGTCAGCGAGGACTGCGCGGCCTGTACCTGGGGCGCGAAGTTCTCCACCAGGCCCCGCACCAACTGCACCAGGTCGAAGCGTGATGGGCGAATCGACAGCTTGCCGGTGCGAATCCGCGAGATGTCCAGCATGTCCTCGATCAGGCGGATCAGGCTGTTGATCTGGCGTTCGTCGCGATCGACCATGGCGTGCATCTTGTCCAGGCTGAAGGCCGCGGCGTTGTCCCGCGCCAGGTGCAGCTTGCGCAGTTGAGTCTCGAGGATCAGGCCATTGAGCGGGGTGCGCACTTCGTGGGCGACGATCGACATGAAGTCGTCACGCATGCGCACCGCCTGCTGCAACTCGCTCTGCGCCAGCTGCAATTGCTCGAGCAGCGCTTCCTGCTCGCGCCGGCTCTGCTCCAGGGCTTCGACCTGCTGCTTCATGGCCTTGCTCTGGCGATACAGGTCGACGAACACATTGACCTTGCTCTTCACCGCGTGGGTGTCCAGGGGCTTGTGCAGGAAATCCACCGCGCCGCTCTCGTAGCCCTTGAAGGCGTAGTTGCGCTCACGCCCGGCGGCGCTGACAAAGACGATGGGGATGTTCTTGGTCTTTTCCGTGCCGCGCATCAGCTCCGCCAGCTCGAAACCGTTCATGCCCGGCATCTGCACATCGAGGATGGCCATGGCGAACTCGTGCTGCAGCAACAGCGACAGGGCCTGGTCGGCCGACAGCGCCTGGTACACCAGCAGGTCCGGGCGCTTGATCAGCGCGGCCAGGGCCAGCAGGTTCTCCGGCAGATCGTCGACGATCAGCAGCTTGGCTTGAATATGTCTCAGCATGGGGTGGGTTCCAGCTCGGCAAGCAGACGGCTGATGCCGCGCAAGGGAAGGATGTAATCCGGTTGCTGCAAGGCCAGCGCCGCCTCGGGCATGATCGCCACCTGGGCGTCGCGCGGGTCCTGGACTATGGTCAGCCCGCCCTGGCGCTTGACCTCGGCCAGGCCCCGGGCGCCGTCCTGGTTGGCCCCGGTCAGCAGCACCGCGGCCAGGTGTTCGCCATAGGCATCGGCGGCCGACTCGAACAGAAAGTCGATGGCCGGACGGGAATGATGCAAGCGCTCTTCCTGGCTCAGGGACAGGCTGCGGTCTTTTTCCACCGACAGGTGATAGCCGGGGGCGGCGAAGTACAGCGTGCCGGGGACGATCAATTCCTTGTCGTCGGCCTCCTTGACCCGCAGCGCCAGGCGCCGGGCGAACACCTCGGCCAACTGGCTGCGGCGCTCGTCGGGCATGTGCAGCACCACGATCAGCGGCAGGCGAAAATCCCGGCGCAGCTCGCTGAACAGGTTCAACAGCGCCTCCACGCCACCGGCGGAGGCCCCGATCACTATCGCCTCGATCCGCGGCCAGGGGTGCTGGCCGGCTATTTCCTGGCTCATGTCTTGCGGTAGATCCGTTCTTGTTTGACCAGTGGCTCGAAGTGCTTGCCGTAGCTGGAGAACTCCAGGGTTTCCTTGCTGCCCAGCACCAGGAAACCGCGGTGGCAGAGCGACTCATGGAACAGCCCAAAGGCTCGATCCTGCAATTTTTTATTGAAGTAAATCAATACGTTACGACAGGAAATCAACTGAGTTTCAGAGAATACGCTATCGGTCGCCAGGCTGTGGTCGGCGAAGGTCACGTTCTCCCGCAGGCTCTTGTCGAAGATCGCGTAGTCGTAGGCCGCGGTGTAGTAGTCGGCGAACGAGCGCTGGCCACCGGCCTGCTGGTAGTTGTGGGTGTAGGCGCGCACGTTCTCCAGGGAGAAGATGCCCTGCTTGGCCTTTTCCAGGGAGCTGGGGTTGATGTCGGTGGCATAGATGATGGTGCGTTCCAGCAGCCCTTCCTCGCGCAGCAGGATGGCCATGGAATACACCTCCTCGCCAGTGCTGCAGCCGGCGATCCAGATTTTGATCGACGGATAGGTCTTGAGCAGCGGCACCACCTCCTGGCGGATCGCCAGGAAGTGCGAAGGGTCGCGAAACATCTCGCTCACCGGAATGGTCAGGAATTGCAGCAACTGCATAAAGGCGGCGGGGTCGTGCAGCACCCGTTCCTGCAGCGCGGAAATGGTCTTGCATTCGAACTGGCGCAAGGCATGGCTGACCCGGCGCTTGATCGAAGCGCCGGAGTAGTCGCGAAAGTCATAGCTGTATTTCAGATAGATCGCTTCGATCAGCAAACGCAGTTCGATCTCGGTATTTCGCTCCACTAAATTCTTTCCATCTTGGGTAGCCAGACACGGATAAGGGAAAACAGCCGGTCGAGATCGATGGGCTTGGCCAGGTAATCGTTGGAGCCGGCTTGCAGGCAGCGCTCCTGATCGTCCTTCATGGCCTTGGCGGTGACCGCGATGATCGGCAGCTTGCGCCAGCGCGGGTCCTTGCGGATCTGCACCGTGGCTTCGAAACCGTCCATCTCGGGCATCATCACGTCCATCAGCACCAGGTCGATATCCTCCACTTCGTTGAGCTTGGCAATCGCCTCCAGGCCGTTACGGCCGATCACCACCACCGCGCCCTTGTGTTCCAGGGCGCTGGTCAGGGCGAAGATATTGCGCACGTCGTCGTCCACCAGGAGGATCTTGCGCCCCTCGAACACCTTGTCGCGGCTGCGGGCGGTCTTGAGCATCTTCTGCCGTTCATGGGACAACTGGGATTCGACTTTGTGCAGAAACAGCGTCACTTCATCCAGCAGGCGCTCCGGCGAGCGCGCGCCCTTGATGATGATCGAGCGTGAATACTTGCGCAGCTCGGCCTCTTCGTCCCGGGTCAGGTTGCGCCCGGTGTAGACGATCACTGGCGGAAAGGAGCAGATGTCTTCGCTGGACATGCGCTTGAGCAGGTCGTTGCCGAGCATGTCCGGCAGCTTGAGGTCGATGATCATGCAGTCGTAGACATTGTTGCGCAGCAGTTCCAGGGCATCCTGGGCCAGGCCCACGGCAGTGATCTCGATATCGTCGTCGCCGATCAGCCGGGCGATGCTGTCGCGCTGCAGGTCGTCGTCCTCCACCAGCAGCACGCGCTTGACCTTCTGCGTCAGCTTGGCTTCGAGTCGGGCGAACACTTCCTTGAGTTCCTCGCGGCTGGTGGGCTTAACCGCATAGCCCACGGCGCCCATGTGCATGGCCGCTTCCACCCGGTCCTCGACCGAGATCACGTGCACCGGTATGTGCCGGGTCTGGGCATGCTCCTTGAGCTGCTGCAGCACGGTCAGGCCGGAATGGTCGGGCAGGCGCATGTCCAGCAGGATGGCATCCGGGATGAACTGGGTGGCCAGCTTGTAGCCCTCGTCGGCGCCATGGGCCACCAGGCACTGATAACCCAGCTCGTGGGCCAGGTCGTAGAGGATGCGGGCGAAGTTCACCTCGTCTTCCACCACCAGGATGCAGCGCCCGCTGAACGGGGCCTTGTCGCGGTCATCGGCAAAACTCGGCGTTGGCGGCGCCTTCGGCACCTCGGCCAGTGGCTGCGGCGCGCTGGGCTGCGGCAACCTGGCAATCGGCACTGGCGGCACCGGCGCCTGCAGCGGCAGCGCGCCTTCGCTGTAGTGCTCGGGCAGCACCAGGGTGAACACACTGCCGCGCCCCGGCTCACTGGCCACGCTGATGGAGCCGCCCATCAGGGTGGCCAGGTCACGGGAAATCGACAGCCCCAGGCCGGTTCCGCCATAGCGCCGGTTGGTGGTGCCGTCGGCCTGGCGGAAGGCTTCGAAGATGCTTTCATGCTGGTCGGCGGCAATCCCGATGCCCGAATCCTGCACGGCGAAGGCGATGCCCGCCCCGGCCTGGGCCGAGACGCTCAGGCCGACCTGGCCGCGTTCGGTGAACTTGATCGCGTTGGACAGCAGGTTCTTGAGAATCTGCTCGACCCGCTGGCGGTCGGTGAACAGGCTCTGCGGCACGCCGGGTTGCAGCTCCACCTTGAAGTCCAGGCCCTTGTCCGCGGTCAGCGGCTCGAACAGGCTGCTCAGGCCCTCCACCAGGCGCGGCACGCTGGCATTTTCCGGGCGCACTTCAAGCTTGCCCGCCTCGACCTTGGAAATGTCCAGGATGTCGTTGATCAGGTTCAGCAGGTCATTGCCGGCGGAGTAGATCGATTCGGCGAACTTGACCTGTTCCTCGGTGAGGTTTTCCTCGGCGTTTTCCGCCAGCAGCTTGGCCAGGATCAGCGAGCTGTTGAGCGGCGTGCGCAGCTCGTGGGACATGTTGGCGAGGAATTCGGATTTGTAGCGGCTGGAGCGCTGCAACTCGTCGGCACGCTGTTCCAGCTCGACCTGGGCGTCGTTGAGCTGATTGTTCTTGCGGTCCATGGCGTCGCGCTGCTCGGCCAGCACCTGGGCCTGCTCGGCCAACTGCTCGTTGGTCTGCTCCAGCTCCACTTGCTGGGTTTCCAGGTGCGCCTGGGACTCCTTGAGAATCCGCGATTGCTCCTCCAGTTCCTCGTTGGCGGTCTTCAGCTCTTCCTGCTGCACTTGCAGCTCTTCGTTGAGCTGCTGGGTCTCGGCCAGCACTTCCTGCAAGCGCTGGCGATAACGCGCGGCCTCGATGGAGGTGCCGATATTGCCGGCAATCAGTTCCAGGAACTCGACATCGCGCTCGTCCAGGGCCCGCAGGAAACCCAGTTCGATCACCCCGTTGATCCGATCATCGTCGCGGGTCGGCACCACCAGCACACTGCGCGGCGCGCCCTCCCCCAGGCCAGAGCTGACCTTGAAATAGTCCACTGGCACATCGTCGAGGCGAATCAGGCGCTTCTGTTGCGCGGCCTGGCCCACCAGGCCTTCATCGCTGTACAGCGACTGTTCCTGCTGCTCCTGCTCGCGGGAGAAGCCATAGGCAGCCACGCGCCGCAGGCCGCCGTGCTCTTCACGCACGTACAGCGCCGCCACCGGCGTACCCAGGTATTGAGAACAGAACTGCAGGATATTGCGCCCCAAAAGGTTCAGGCTCAGTTGGCCGAGCATCTGCTCGGCCAGCTCGGTCTGGCCACTGCGCAGCCAGGCCTGGCGTTCCAGGCGCCGGGCGCTCTGGGCCTGGGCCTCGAGGTTGTCCTTGTAGCTGCGCGACAGCGACAGCAGGTCACGGCGGCCGACGTAGGCCAGCAGGCCGCTGACGGCCACCACGAACAGCAGGTAGAGGGCCACGCTATAGATGGTGGTGCGGCTGACATTGGAGTTGCGCTCCACCCGCAGTTGCTGCTCCATCTCCACCGCGTCGCCGTATTCCTTGCGGATCTCGTCGGTCAGGCGCTTGCCACGGCCGGCCTGCACTGCAGCGCGGTAGTCGCCGCCCTGGCGGCGCAGCTCGATCATGCCCTGGGCATGTTTGTTCCACTCCGCTTGCAGGGCTTCCAGGCGCTTGATCCGGTCCACCTGCTGCGGATTGTCCACCGCCAGTTCGCGCAGGCTGGCCAGCTCGCTGAGGATGCGCGGCTTGGCCACTTCATAGGGGTCGAGGAAATGCTCTTCGCCGGTGATCAGGAAGCCGCGCATGCCGGTTTCCAGGTCGATGGTCAGGCGCGCCGCTTCATTGAAGTTGTTGATCACCCGATCGGTGTGCTGCACCCACTGGATCACCGACAGCAGATAGGTGATCAGTGATACGAAGAACACCGCGCTGAGCACCCCCATGCCCAGGGGCAGGCTGATGTTGCGGGTCAACAGTTTGCGAAAACTCTGTTCATCAACCGAGGCGGGACGGGTCATTGGCTGGTCCTTAGCGTTGGTGAAATTGGCGAAGTTTGCCCCACATTCGGTTGTCACAGCGATATTTTTATAACCGACAAACCTGTTGCGGACGATTTACCCTGCCCTGGGACAATGGATAGGGGTATTCTTGCCGGCACTTGTACAACTGCATTTTTTTGTACAGCTTCGGGAACTTGTGAGCAGTCGGCACTTACTGATGTACAAGGCCGCCTGTCGCGCCACCCCGCCGAATTTCTTCTTGAGAGTGTCCTTATGCCCGCCAGCGCTTCCACCATCCTAGTCGTAGAAGACGATGCCATCGTGCGTATGTTGATTGTCGATGTGCTCCAGGAGCTGGAATTCTGTGTCCTGGAGGCCGATGGCAGTGACGCCGCACTGCAGCTGCTAGAGGACGGGCAACAACCCATCGACCTGTTGATGACCGATGTCGGCCTGCCCGGCATGAATGGCCAGGAGCTGGCTCAACGCGCCCGCCAGCACCGCCCGCAATTGCCGGTGCTGTTCGCCAGCGGCTATGCCGACGCCATGGAAGTGCCCAGCGGCATGGCGGTGATCGGCAAGCCGTTCTCCATCGACCAGTTGCGCGACAAGGTGCGCAGCATCCTCGGCTGAAGCGCTCGGCGGCAGCCACGCTGTGGTTTAATGGCGGCCTTTTTTTGCCCTTGCCCGCCAGGAATGCCCGCTCATGAGTCCCACCGCCGCAACCAAAGTCCTGATCATTGGTTACGTCTGGCCCGAACCCCGCTCTTCCGCCGCCGGCGGGCACATGATGCAGATCCTCCAGAGCTTTCTCGAACAGGGCTGGGAGCTGACCTTCAGCAGCCCGGCCAATGAGGGCGAGCACAAGGCGGACCTGGCAGCGTTGGGCATCCGCGAATGCCCCATCGAACTCAACAACAGCAGCTTCGACCGCTTTGTCGCCGAGCTGGCGCCGGACATCGTGCTGTTCGACCAGTTCATGATCGAGGAGCAATTTGGCTGGCGGGTCGAGCAGCACTGCCCGAATGCCCTGCGGGTACTGGAGACCTCGGACCTGCAATGCCTGCGCCACGCACGGCACCAGCGGCTCAAGACCCACCTTAAGCAGGCGAGTGACGAAGACGACTTCAGCCCGCTGTTCGCTCCGGCCCTGGCAGAGGAATTCCAGCACATGGCCGAGACCGACCTGGCCAAGCGCGAGATCGCCGCCATCTACCGCTGCGACTTGAGCCTGATGATCTCCGAGGTGGAAATCCAGTTGCTGGTGCAGCAGTTCCACCTGCCGCCGGCGCTGCTGCACTGGTGCCCGCTGATGCTCGAGCAGTTGCCCGAGACCTTTGCGGCCTTCGAGCAGCGCGCGCACTTTCTCAGCATCGGCAACTTCCGCCATGCGCCGAACTGGGACGCCGTGCTGTGGATGAAGAGCCAGGTCTGGCCGCTGATCCGCCAGCAACTGCCGGGCGCGCAGTTGCACCTGTATGGCGCCTACACCCCGCCCAAGGCCGCGGCGCTGCACAACCCGGCCCAGGGTTTTCACATCATGAACTGGGCCGAGGATGCCCTGCAGGTGATGAGCGCGGCGCGCATCTGCCTGGCGCCGCTGCGCTTCGGCGCCGGGATCAAGGGCAAGCTGCTGGACGCCATGCTTTGCGGTACCCCCAGCGTCACCACCCCGGTGGGCAGCGAATCCATGAGCGAGGCCGGCCTGCCCTGGCCGGGGCGGGTGGCCGAATCGGCAACAGAGCTGGCGACGGCCGCGGTGCGCCTGTATCAGGTCCAGGAGCAGTGGCAGCAGGCCCAGGCCGCCGGCGCGCAATTGCTCAAGGCCCGCTACCGGCAGCAGGTGCATGGCCCGGCGCTGATCCAGCGCCTGCAAGACTGCCGCCGCCAGCTGGAGCAGCTGCGCCGGGACAATTTCACCGGCAGCATGCTGCGCCACCATCACCACAAGAGCACCCAATACATGGCGCAATGGATCGAAGCGAAGAACCGCCTGGCCCCGTAAACCCAAGGCGTTCGCGGCGCCAGCGGTGCTTGTTGCGGGAACCGCTGAGCAGGCATTATCAGCCGGGCCAACAACAAGAACAGTCCCGCGCCATGAGTCGATCCGGCAAGATCAGCGACCCTTCCTATGAATTGATGGACGACCACAATGGCCTGTCCATCATCTATCGCCAGCACGGCTTCCCCAGCCCCCTGGTGCGCTGGCACTTCCACAAGGAGTACGAGCTGCACCTGATAGTCGCCAGCGCCGGCAAGGTGTTCATTGGCGACTACATCGGCAACTTCCACCCGCACACGCTGTTTCTTACCGGCCCCAACCTGCCCCACAACTGGATCAGCCAGGTGGCCGAGGACGAGGTGGTGAACAAGCGCGACATGCTGGTGAACTTCACCGACGAGCTGTTCGAACAGGGCGGCCAGGTGTTCACCGAGCTGAAGAACCTCACGCCCTTGCTGGAACGGGCCCAGTACGGCATCGAGTTCCGCTGCCCGCAGACCATCGCCCAGGCCCTGCCGCTGATGCAGCGCATCGCCGACGCCAGCGGCATCACCCGCCTCGGCCACTTCCTGATCCTGATGGAACTGCTGGCGGCCTGTGACGACTATCAATTGCTGTCCGGCGCCACCCGGGTGCAAATGACCGATGAGCACAGCGTCGATCGCACCAACCGCGCGGTGGACTACATCTTTGCCCACTACGCCCGGGAGCTGCCGCTGGAGGAAGTGGCCGACTACCTGGGCATGAAGCCCAACTACTTCTCCCGAGTGTTCAAGCAGGCCACCGGGCGCTGTTTCATCGAGTTCGTCAATCGCTTGCGCATCAGCAAGTCCTGCGAGCTGCTGGCCGACGGCGACAAACCGGTGACCGAGGTGTGCTTCGAGTCGGGCTTCAACAATATTTCCAACTTCAACCGGCGCTTCCAGCAACTCAAGGGCATGACCCCTTCCCATTACCGGCGCCTGGCGGTACAGCGCCTGACTGAACAGAACCGCGGCTGAGGCCGGGGCCTTTTCGCCGGCAAGCCGGCGCCTAAGCCAAAGCGGTTCACCCGGCTTGAAATTCCAGCCTCTTGCATCAGGCCGCTTCGTCTTTAACCCAGGGCGCGCGTCAGCAAATAAATCTCGTTCAGCTTCCGTTCAGCAGATGTCAATAATCTTCATTTGGCAATGAGTATCATTATGTTACAAATTGATTCTCTCCCCTGCTGACCCCGCGGTGCCGAATGCTCGTTCCATTTCTGATCATGCTGCGCGAAGGGATTGAAGCCGCGCTTATCGTTGGCATCATCGCCAGCTACCTGAAACAGACCGGCCGCGGCCAATGGATGCCGGCGGTCTGGATCGGCGTGTTTCTCGCCGCGGCCCTGGCCCTGCTGGTGGGTGGCGGGCTGGAGTTGATGAGCGCCGAATTCCCGCAGAAGCAGCAGGAACTCTTCGAAGGCATCGTCGGCCTGGTGGCCGTGGCCATTCTCAGTTCCATGGTGTTCTGGATGCGCAAGGTGGCGCGCTCGATCAAGCATTCCCTGCAGGTGTCCCTGGACCACGCCCTGGCCGGCTCTCGGCACCAAGTCATCGCCCTGATCGCCATGGTGTTCTTCGCCGTGGCCCGCGAAGGCCTGGAAACGGTGTTTTTCCTGCTGGCGGTGTTCCAGCAGAGCGAAGGCCCCGGTGCGCCGATTGGCGCCCTGCTCGGGCTGATCAGCGCCATAGTGGTGGGTTTCCTGATCTACAGCGGCAGCATGCGCCTGAACCTCGGGGCCTTCTTCCGCTGGACCGGGCTGTTCATCCTGGTGGTGGCCGCCGGCATTCTCGCAAGCTCGGTGCAGGCCCTGCATGAGGCCGGGGTCTGGAACCACCTGCAGACCGTGCTCTTCGATTTCAGCGCCAGCCTGCCCATGGACAGCCCGCTGGGCTCGGTGCTGGCCGGCATGTTCGGCTACCAGGACGCCCCCACCATCAGCACCCTGGGCGCCTATGTGCTGTACCTGGCGGTGACCCTGGTGCTGTTCTTCCTGCCCGGCCCGACGCCCGCCAAGGCGCCCGCCTCATCCTCTTCCGCTTCCAGTCAGTAAGGCTTTCCCATGACCCTGCAAGCCCCTCCCCTGACCCCTACCCCGCCCCGCGCACTGCGCTGGGCGGTGGCCGGCTCGGTGATCCTGATGATCGCCGCCGGCGGGCTGTTCTACTACGCCTCGCAACTGGCCGCCAGCAAGCGCCAGGCCCATCAGGGCGAAATCATCGTCACCATCCACCCCAAGAACTGTGAGCCCAATGCGCTGACGGTGCCGGCCGGGCGCTCGAGCTTTCGCATCGTCAACCGCTCCGAGCGCGCCGTGGAGTGGGAAATCCTCGACGGCGTGCTGGTGCTCGAGGAACGGGAAAATATCGCCCCGGGCCTGAGTCAGGTGATCAACGCCAACCTGGCCCCCGGCGACTACGCTATCACCTGCGGGCTGCTGAGCAACCCCCGCGGCACGCTGCACGTGACCCCCACCGCCGAATCCGAGGCCCAGGCCAAGGCCCGCCCTTCACTGGTGGCCTTTATTGGCCCGCTGTCGGAATTCCGGGTTTACCTGAGCACCCAGGGCAGTGCCCTGATCAAGGCCGTGGCGGCCTTGCAGCAGGCCATCGAGGCCGGCGACCTGAAACAGGCCCAGGCCCTGTACCTGCCGGCCCGCGCCGCCTACCAGCGCCTGGCCCCGGCGGCCCAGCGCCTGGCCGAACTGGACAACGGGATCAACGCCCGCGCCGACTACTTCGAACAGCGCGAGCAGGACCCGGGCTTCAGCGGCTTCCACCGCCTGGAATACGGCCTGTTCCAGAAGCACGACCTGGCCGGCCTGGCCCCGGTGGCCCAGCGCCTGTCCGAGGATGTGACCCGCCTGAAAGAACAGCTGCTGGCTCAGACCCTGCCCCCCGAGCAACTGGTGGCCGTGGTGGCGCGCAACATGCGCAGCCTGGCCGAGCTGCGGGCCAGCAGCGGCGAAGAGGAACGCTACAGCCACAGCGACCTCAACGGTTTTGCCGGCAATCTGGAGGCCACGCGCAAGGTCATCGACCTGCTGCGCCCTCTACTGGCCAAGTCTGCGGCGCCCTTGCTGGCCCAGGTGGACGGCGCAGCCAGCGCCCTGGGCACAGCCCTGGACAACCGCCGCGATGGCTTCGGTTATGTCGCCTATGACCAGGTCAGCGCCGCACAACGCAAAGTCATCGCCGACCAGGCCAAGGCCCTGGCCGACGCCCTGGACGCCATCGACCCCGCACTCGGCCTTTCCGGCCTGTAACCAGACGAGCCTGCAATGAACGATTCCGATCCGTCCAACCCGTCCTTTTCCGCCCAGCGCCGCCGCGTATTGCTGGGCATGGGCGCCGCCGGCATGGCCCTGGCCGGCAGCAGCCTGAGCTGCCCGGCAATGGCCGCGGCCGCCCAGGCCCAGGTGACCGAAGCACCAAGCAGCGACCGCACCCAGGACCACCACGAGTTCCATGGCCAGCACCAGAGCGGCATCGTCACCCCGCGCCCGGCCGCGGGCATGCTGGTGTCCTTCGATGTGCTAGCCAGCGACCGCGACGACCTGGAGCGCCTGTTTCGCACCCTGAACCAGCGCATCGCCTTTCTGATGCGCGGTGGCCCGGTGGCCCAGGTCGACCCCAAGCTGCCGCCCCTGGATTCGGGCATCCTCGGCCCGGTGGTAACCCCGGACAACCTGACCATCACGGTCTCGGTGGGGGCCTCGCTGTTCGACGAACGCTTTGGCCTGGAAGCCGCCAAACCCAAGCGCCTGATCCGCATGCTGGGCTTTCCCAATGACGCCCTGGACCCGGCCTGCTGCCATGGCGACCTGAGCCTGCAGTTCTGCTCCAACACCGCCGACACCAATATCCACGCCCTGCGCGACATCGTGAAAAACCTCCCCGACCTGCTGCTGGTGCGCTGGAAGCAGGAAGGCAGCGTACCGCCCCAGGCCCCGCTCAAGCCCGGCCAGCCGGCGCAGAGCGCGCGCAACTTCCTGGGTTTTCGCGACGGCTCGGCCAACCCCGACTCCACCGACCCGCAGGCCATGCGGCAGATCGTCTGGGTGCAGCCCGGCAGCGACGAACCGGCCTGGGCCGCCCATGGCAGCTACCAGGCGGTGCGGATCATCCGCAACTTCGTCGAGCGCTGGGACCGCACGCCCCTGCAGGAACAGGAAAGCATCATCGGCCGGGTCAAGAGCAGCGGCGCCCCCATGGACGGGCAAAAGGAAACCCAGGTGCCCGACTACGCCAAGGACGCACACGGCAAGCTGACCAAGCTAGACGCGCATATACGCCTGGCCAACCCGCGTACTGCTGAGACTCGGCAGAACCTGATCCTGCGTCGGCCGTTCAACTACTCCAATGGGGTCAACAAGAACGGCCAGCTGGACATGGGCCTGCTGTTCATCTGCTACCAGGCGAACCTGGAGCAAGGCTTTATCGCGGTGCAGACCCGCCTCAACGGCGAACCCCTGGAGGAGTACCTCAAGCCCACCGGCGGCGGTTACTTCTTCACCCTGCCGGGAGTCACCGGCGACCAGGATTTCATCGGCCGCGCGCTGCTCGATGCCACCCAAGCGAAAACCACTGCCTAACCACCAAGACATAACCACCCCCACGGAAAAGTCCCATGAAAAAGTCGCCTCTCGCTGTGTTGCTGACCCTTGGCTTGCTCCACGCTCCGCTGTCGGCCTTGGCCGCCACCGCGCCCCTGGAACTGGTGGGGCCGATCTCCGACTACAAGATCTACGTCACCGGCCAGCTCGATGAATTGGCCAGCCACACCCAGCAGTTCACCGACGCGGTGAAAAAGGGTGACCTGGCCACCGCCAAGCAGCTCTACGCGCCGACCCGGGTCTACTACGAGTCGATCGAGCCGATTGCCGAGCTCTTCAGTGACCTCGACGCCTCCATCGACTCACGGGTCAACGACCATGAGAAAGGCGTCAAGGCCGAAGACTTCACCGGTTTCCACCGCCTGGAATACTCGCTGTTCTCGGAAAACAGCACCGAGGGCCTGGGTGAGCTGGCCGACGGCCTGAACAAGGACGTCAAGGACCTGCAGGCTCGGGTTGCCGGCCTGACCTTCCCCCCGGAAAAAGTCGTGGGGGGCGCCGCCGCGCTGCTGGAAGAAGTGGCCGCGACCAAGGTCTCCGGCGAGGAAGACCGCTACAGCCACACCGACCTCTATGACTTCCAGGGCAATATCGACGGCGCCAAGAAAATCGTCGACCTGTTCCGTACGCAGCTCGAGAAGCAGGACAAAGCCTTCGTCGCCAAGGTCGACAAGAACTTCGCCTCGGTGAACAAGATCCTCACCAAGTACAAGACCGCGGACGGCGGCTTCGTGACCTACGACAAGGTCAAGGACAACGACCGCAAGGCCCTGGTGGGCCCGGTCAACACCCTGGCCGAAGACCTCTCCACCCTGCGCGGCAAGCTGGGCCTGAACTGATCGGCCGATTGCTGGGCCGTGACCCGTTATCCCGGTAACACGTCACAGCCCAGTCGCTTTCATGGAAGACCCTTTATGTCCCGCCCCACTGCTGCCGCCACGCCGCTGGCTGCCAAACCCTTCTCGCTGTTGCCGCTGATGGCCGCCTATGTGGCCTGCACCATGGCGATGATGACCTTCGTTTCACTGATCGGTCCGATTGCCCGGGTGCTGCACCTGGAAACCTGGCACGCCGGAGTGGCGGTGACCCTGTCCGGGGTGGTCTGGATGTTTCTCGCGCGGCCCTGGGGCCGGGCCTGCGACCGCTTCGGCCGGCGCCGCATCCTGCTGCTGGGCACCGCCGGCTTCACCCTGGCCTACTGGGCCCTGTGCTTGTTTATCGACCTGTCACTGCAGACCCTGCCCAGCGTCACCCTGGCCTTTGTCGGCCTGCTACTGGGTCGCGGGCTGATCGGCGCCTTCTACGCCGCGATACCGGTAGGCGGTTCGGCCCTGATCGCCGACCATGTCGAACCGCAGCACCGGGCCCGGGCCATGGCCACCCTCGGCGCGGCCAATGCCGTGGGCCTGGTGGTGGGGCCGGCGCTGGCGGCGCTGCTGGCGCGCTACAGCCTGAGCCTGCCGTTCTACGCCATGGCGCTGCTGCCATTGCTGGCGTTGTTGGTGCTGCGTCATAAGCTGCCGCGGGAAGAACTGCACCTGAACCACAGCCCAAGCCGAGTCGCCCTTGACGACCCACGCTTGCTGCGGCCCATGGTGGTGGCCTTTGTCGCCATGCTCTGCGTATCGCTGGCGCAGATCACCGTGAGCTTCTTCGCCCTGGACCGCCTGCAGCTCAATGGCGCCGACGCCGCCCAGGCCGCCGGCGTGGCCCTGGCCATGGTCGGGGTGGCGCTGATCGCTGCGCAGTTGGTGGTGCGCCACCTGGAATGGCCGCCGTTGCGCATGATTCGCTACGGCGCGCTGCTGTCGGCCCTGGGCTTTGCCATCGCCGCGCTGGCCGACAGCACCTGGAGCCTGTGGCTGGGCTACTTTGTCTCGGCGGTGGGCATGGGTGGGGTGTTTCCGTCCTTCTCGGCCCTGGCGGCGAATGCCGTAAACGCCTCGGAGCAAGGTGCCACGGCAGGCAGCCTGGGTGCGGCCCAGGCCCTGGGGGTGGTGGTCGGCCCCCTGGCCAGCACCCTGATCTACGCCGTGGAACCGCGCCTGCCCTATGTGCTGGCGGCGCTGCTGCTGGTACTGGTGGGGCTCTGGCCCAAACCCCGGGCCCTGTAGCCCCAGCCCGCCTGCGCCGTGCCAGGCCTTGGGGCCTGGCAGCTGGGCGACGTCAGAGAATGCGGTAGAGCAAACGCTCGATGCGCACGCGGCTGACCCGACGCAGGAACTTGCCCACCGCCGCCGGGTAGTCCACCAGGCTGTCGAGGTTCTGGAAGTGCTCGATGCGCCGGGTATGGCGGTAGATCTCGCTCTGCTCGACCTCTCGCGCCGCCAGCAACTCGCCCTTGGGATCGTCCAGCAACAGGGCGTTCTCCAGGTCCAGGCGGAAGGCCCGCGGGTTGAGGTTGTTGCCGGTGAGCAAGGTGTAGCGCTCGTCGATCCACAGGCCCTTGAGGTGGTAGCTGTTGTCGCCGTCGCGCCACAGGTGCAGGTTCAACAGGCCACGGTCGATCTGCGCCTGATGGCGCTTGGCAAAGCGCCGCAGGCTGATCTCGTACAGGTAAGGCAGGGCCGCGATGACCTTGAACGGCTCACTGGGCGGGATATAGAAGTCGTTGGCGGTCTTGTCGCCGACGATGATATCGATCTTCACCCCGCGCTCCAGGGCCCGGTTGACCTCCCGGGTCACCGCCAGCGGCAGGTTGAAATACGGGGTGCAAATGGTCAGTTGCCGCTGGGCACCGGCAATCAGCTCGCAGATCACCCGGTTCAGTGGGTTGCCCTTGCCCACTCCGAGCAACGGGCTCACCGACAGCCCGCTCTTGTCCAGGCTGCCGGCGGTGGTGTCGTAGGTGGCGTGCTTGAGGCGGCTGCGCAGGTCGCCGATATCGTTGCGCAAGCTGCGGGTGCGGGGCAGGTTCGGCAGGTCCAGGCGGTGCACCGCCCGCGACTCCACCAGGCCATGTTGCACCAGGTGATGCATGGAGTCGGCCAGGGCCCGGTTGTGCAGCAGGTGGTAGCGATCGAAGCGGTACTTGTCGAACTTGTGCAGGTACACGTTGTTCAGGCTGGCGCCGCTGTAGAGCACGCAATCGTCGATGATGAAACCCTTGAGGTGCAGCACCCCGAACAGCTCCCGGGTCTGCACCGGCACGCCATAGATCGGCACCTGGGTGGCGTGGCTGCGGGTCATGGCCTGGTACCAGGCCGAGTTGCCCGGCTGCTTGCCGGCGCCAATCAGGCCACGCTGGGCCCGCAGCCAGTCCACCACCACGACGATTTCCAGCTCCGGGCGCGCGGCCTTGGCGGCATGCAGGGCATCGAGGATTTCCTGGCCGGCTTCATCCTGTTGCAGGTACAGCGCAACGATATAGATGCGCCGTGTGGCCTGGGCGATCTGCTCCAGCAGGGTGCGCCGAAATTGCGCGGCGCCACACAGGGTGGTGAAGGCCTCGGCGGCCAGGGGGAAGCTGCGCAGCTTGGGCAGCAGGGAGCGTTTGAAAAGCAACGGCATAGGGCTCGCGGTGGCTCAGATCCAAAGAGCGCAAGAGCTTACACCAAGCACCGGCCCGAGTCCCCTGTCTGGCGTATATAAGGTCACGGCTGGCCAATCCACAGGAGCCGACTGCCGATAACGCCCCGGCATCCCCCCCTACCGTCGGCCAAGCCACCAAGAGAAGATTTTATTTGACCAAGGAGAACGATCGTTCTACTCTTTGCCACATGAACGAAAACATGAACTCAGAAACCCGCGACATCATCCTCGACGTCACCGAGAAACTGATCTATCGAAGTGGCATTGCCGCCACCGGCATGGATCTGTTGGTGAAAACCGCCGGGGTCTCGAGAAAGAGCGTCTATCGCTATTTCAATAACAAGGACGAGTTGGTGGTGGCGGCCCTGGAACGCCGCGACCAGCGCTGGATGCACTGGTTCAAGAGCGAGGTGAACCGCGCCCCCGACCCGGCCCAGCGCTTGCTGGCGGTATTCAGCGTGCTCAAGGGCTGGTTTGCCTCCGAGGGCTTTCGTGGCTGCGCCTTTATCAACACCAGCGGCGAAACCGGCGACCCGCAAGACCCGGTGCGCCTGCTGGCGAAATACCATAAACAGCAACTGCTCGACTACCTGTGCGAGCTTTGCCAGGAACATGGCGTGCAACACCCGAAGGCATTGGCAGCGCAACTGCTGATCCTGATCGATGGCGCCATCACCGTTGCCCTTGTCATGGGCGATCACAGTGCTGCTGATAATGCGCAATGCATGGCGCGGAAGTTATTGGACCTCTGATTGTTTTAAACAAGCGCAACTTGATTGTTAAAACAGCAACTTTCATTGGAGACAGAACATGTCATCTGAAGCCCAACTGCGCCCGCCCCTTCCACCTTTTACCCGTGAGTCGGCGATCGAGAAAATCCGCCTGGCCGAAGACGGCTGGAACTCCCGGGACCCGGAGCGGGTCTCCCTGGCCTATACCCTGGACACCCAATGGCGCAACCGCGCCGAGTTCGCCCACAACCGCCAGGAAGCCAAGGCCTTTCTGGCGCGCAAATGGGCCAGGGAGCTGGAGTACCGCCTGATCAAGGAACTCTGGGCCTTTACCGACAATCGCATCGCCGTGCGCTACGCCTATGAATGGCACGACGACTCGGGCAACTGGTTCCGCTCCTACGGCAACGAGAACTGGGAGTTCGACGAGCAGGGCCTGATGGCCCGACGTTTCGCCTGCATCAACGACATGCCGATCCAGGCCAGCGAGCGCAAGTTCCATTGGCCCCTGGGCCGCCGCCCGGATGATCACCCGAGCCTCAGCGATCTGGGCCTGTAAGCCCCTGTAGGAGCTGGCCGGGCGGCGTTCCGCTTGCCAGCGAAGGCGTGCGCAAGTCCCGCGCAAGGCTTGCGGGCCTCTTCGCCGGCAAGCCGGCTCCTACGCAATCTGCGCTCCCGTGCCCCTTGGGAACTGGCTTGCCAGCGAAAGCGCCCGCACTACCCCTTGGAGCTTGCGGCTTGCAGCTTTAAGATGTCGGTCTTTCGCGCAGCCCCCTTCTCGCCTCCCGCCGATATAAGCCGAATCCATGCCTTTCGAACTCAGCGTTGACCTGACCACCCTCGCCATTCTCGCCCTCGTGGCCTTTATCGCCGGATTCATCGACGCCATTGCCGGCGGTGGCGGTCTGCTCACCACCCCGGCGCTGCTCACTGCCGGGCTGCCACCGCACCTGGTGCTGGGCACCAACAAGCTGAGCTCAACCTTCGGTTCGGCCACCGCCAGCTTCACCTTCTACCGACGCAAGCTGTTCCACCCGCGGCAGTGGGTGCACGCCATTGTCGGCACCCTGGTGGGGGCCCTGACCGGCGCCATAGTCGCCCATTACCTGCCGGCGGAATGGCTGAACAAGATGCTCCCGGTGATCGTCTTCGCCTGCGGCCTGTACCTGCTGTTCGGCGGCACGCCCAAGGCGCCGCTGGACAGCGACGCACCGATCAAGAAGAAGTGGCAATCGACCCAGGGCTTCAGCCTGGGGTTCTACGACGGCGTGGCCGGGCCGGGCACCGGGGCGTTCTGGACCGTGAGCAGCCTGCTGCTCTACCCCATCGACCTGGTGAAGGCCAGCGGCGTGGCCCGCAGCATGAACTTCGTCAGCAATATCGCGGCGCTGTCGGTGTTCGTGTTCTCCGGGCAGGTGGACTGGATCATCGGCCTGAGCATGGGCCTGTCGGTGATGGTCGGGGCCTTTTTCGGTGCCCGCACCGCCATCAGCGGTGGGGCCAAGTTCATTCGCCCGGTGTTTATCACCGTGGTGCTGGGGCTGACCGTGCGCCTAGCCTGGCAGCACTGGTTCAGTGTGGCCTAAGCGCCGCGCCACATAGAGGTCGATCAGGTAACGGGCGATCGAGCGCGAGGCCGGCAGCGGCGGCAGCGCATGGATGTTGAACCACTGGGCATCCTCGATCTCGTCCTCCTGGGGGACGATCTCGCCGCCGACGTACTCGGCGTGGAAGCCCAGCATCATCGAATGGGGGAACGGCCAGCACTGGCTGCCCACGTACTGGATATTGCCGACCTCGATGCTCACCTCTTCACGCACTTCGCGAATCAGGCAATCTTCCGCCGACTCCCCGGGCTCGGCAAAGCCCGCCAGGGTGCTGTAGACCCCGCTGACAAAGCGTGGCGAGCGGGCCAGGAGCACCTCGTCGCCGCGGGTCACCAACACGATCATGCTCGGTGAGATGCGCGGATAGGCCCGCAGGTCGCAGGGCTCGCAGTACATTGCGCGTTCCCCCGGCACCTGGGCCATGGCTCGGCCGCAACTGCCGCAGAAACGATGCTCCCGGGCCCAGGTGCCGATCTGCGCGGCGTAGCCCAGGACCTTGTACAGGGTGTGATCGCCTTCCAGCATAAAGGCCCGCAGGCCTTTCCAGCCGCAGCCCGACACCTCGGCGCGGCCGCTCAGCTCCAGCAGGTACACCGGCTCGCCATCGAGGTGGCCAATGCCATGCTCGGCCAGCAGCGGCAGGTCCTGGCCCTTGAGCCAGTGCCGGGGAAACAGCGCGCCATTGTCGTCATAGAGAAAACCGTCCGGGCCGCGGGCCACGGCCCAGCCGCCGGCAAGTTCGGTATCCAGTACTGCGGTGGTCCAGCGTGCAATCATCTTCACTCAATCCAGGAATTGGGGTTTCTGTTTGCTCATGTGGGCGGCGATGGCCACGCGCAGGTCGTTGCACTGCAGCATGGAGGCGTTCCAGGTGGCGACGTATTCCAGGCCATCGTCGATCCGATGGTCACGCATGTAGCTGAGCATTTCCTTGGTACCGCTGACCGCGATCGGCGACTTGGCGGCAATTTCCCGGGCAATCTCCATCACCCCGTCCAGCAGGCTGGAAGCATCGCTGTAGGTGCGATTGACCAGGCCGATGCTGCGCGCTTCCTCGGCACCGAAGGTGCGCCCAGTGTAGGCCAGCTCGCGCAAGATGCCGTCGCCGATGATACGCGGCAAACGTTGCAGTGTGCCGACATCCGCGGCCATGCCGATATCGATTTCCTTGATCGAGAATTGCGCGTCCTCGGCGGCGTAGCGCATGTCGCAGGCGCTGATCAGGTCGATGGCGCCGCCCAGGCAGTAGCCCTGGATCGCCGCCAGCACCGGCTTGCGGCAGTTGTCCACGGCGTTGAACGAGGCTTGTAGCTCGAGGATCTTGCGTCGCAGCAGGCGCGCGTTGCGGCCCACGTCCTTGCCCAGTTCGTTGGCCACGCCGGCGAGCAGCATCAGGTCGATGCCCGAGGAGAAATGCTTGCCGGCGCCGCTGAGCACCACCACCCGCACCGCGTCGTTGTCATCGATCCAGCGAAAGATCTCGACGATCTCGCTCCAGAACGCGGCGTTCATGGCATTGATCTTGTCCGGACGGTTGATCTGCACATGGGCGATGTTGTCGGCGAGTTCGACGCGAAAGGCTTGGTATTCGGACATGGCAACGATCCTTGGCTGGGCGAAAAAATAAGGCCCGAACTATAACAAGCGCCGACGCCGCGCCGTAAGGCAGCGCATTGGCCAAAAACGGGACTGGCCGGTACCGCACCGCAGGGGCCGGTTTGCCAGGGTATGGGGCCCAGGGTTGTGTACCGGGTTTGCCGGCCTCTTCGCCGGCAAGCCGGCTCCTACGGGGCGAAGGCGCGGTGGCTCAGGCCGGTGCCGGCAAGCTCAGGCGAAAGCGCGCACCGCCCAGGGGCGAGGCTTCCACCGTCAGGCTGCCGCCCTGGGCTTGCAGGGCCCGACGGCTGATGGCCAGGCCCAGGCCGAAGCCGCCGGTGGCGCGGTCGCGGCTGCGGTCCAGGCGATAGAACGGCTCGAACACCCGCTCGCGCTCATCGTCGGGGATGCCGATGCCGTCATCGTCGACCCAGATCTCGCAGCCCTGGTCGCTGACCAGCACACCCACCTGAATGCGTTTCTCGCAATAGCGAGTGGCGTTGCGCAGCAGGTTCTGCAGGGCCCGCGCGGTCAGCCGTGGGTCCAGGGTGAAGCGCTCCAGGGTGCCGTGCAGCAGCACATCGATCACCAGCTCCGATTCCAGCTCGTCATCGAGGCTGCCGAGGATGCTGTCGATGAATTCGTCCAGGGCCACTTCGATCTGCTCCGGCAGGCTGGCGGGGTTCTGCAGGCGGCTGTAGGACAGCAGCTCCAGCACCAGTTCGTCGAGCTCGCGGATATGCGCCACCAGGCCTTGCAGGCGTTCGCGGCTGGCCGCCGGCAAGTCGTCGGAAAGCACCAGGGCCAGGCCGAAGTCGAGCCGGGTCAGGGGCGTGCGTAATTCATGGGACACGGCATTGAGCAGGTCGCGCTGCTGGTTCAGGAGCTTCTCGATATCCCCGGCCATGGTGTCGAAGACATGGGCCAGGCTGCCGATATTGGAACGAGCAGGCAGTTGCGTACGCTCCCCCAGGTGGCCCTTGCCGAAGCGCTCGGCGGTGCCTTTCAAGCGTTCCAGATCACGCCAGTGCGGACGTACCCAGAGCAGCAGGCAGGCCAGCAGCACCGCCACGATCAGTACGTTGATGCTCCAGTACAGCAGGTTGACGTCCAGCGGGTCCGGGGGCACCACCAGCTTCACCGCCAGTTGCCGGTTCAGCGGCGATACCGCCAGGGTGCGCCAGCCCCAGTCGCCGACCCGCACCACCTTCTCGCCGCGCTGCAGGCGCTCGCGTTCATAGTCGCTGAATTCGCCGTCGTCGATGGCCACCAGGGCCACCTGCAAGGGTTGGAATTCACCGTCCAGCTCCTTGGCCAGGGCCGGCCACTGCGCCTGTGGCACCCCGTGGAACTGCTTGACCAGCAGGCTTTGCAAGCCTCGGGACTGCTCCAGGTTGTAGTTGAAGAAACGCTCGTGGAAGACCTTGATCACCAGGTCCGGAATCAGGTAGATCGCGGCGCTGAAGGCAACGATGGTGATCAGGTACAGCCGTAGCAGAATCCGCAGCATGGCATCAGCATTCCCACTCGGAACGGCTGAACAGGTAGCCCTTGCCCCATACGGTCTTGATCTTGCGCGCCTCGCCGGCGTGATCGTCGAACTTGCGCCGCAGCTTGGAGATGGCCACGTCCACCGAGCGGTCGGTGCCGTTGAACTCAATGCCCCGCAGGCGCTGCAGGATCTGGTCGCGGCTCAGCACTTCGCCGGCATGCCGGGCCAGCACCACCAGCAGGTTGTATTCGCCACTGGAGAGCTCCACCAACTGCTCGCGCCAGGTCACGGTGCGCTCCGACAGGTCGATGCACAGGTTGCCCATGAGGATCTGGTCGCTGGCGCTCTGCGGTTCGCTGAGGCTGCTGCGGCGCAACAGGGTGCGCACCCGGGCCAGCAGTACCCGCGGCTCGCAGGGTTTTGTCACATAATCGTCGGCGCCCATTTCCAGACCCAGCACCTGATCGTGGCTATCATCGCGGGCGGTCAGCATCAGGATCGGCAAACTCGCCGAATCGGCACGCAACAAACGGCAGACTTGCAGGCCGTCGAGGCCCGGCAGCATCAGGTCGAGAATCACCAGGTCCGGCGGGCTGGCCTTGGCCCGCTCCCGCACCTGGTCGCCGCGACTGATCACGCTGACCTGATAGCCGTTGCGCTCCAGGTAGCTGGCAATCAGCTCGGAAAGCGCGGTGTCGTCTTCGACAAGGAGAATATTGGGCATGGGACGCAATCTTTATTGAAGAAATAGCCAGCGCCGGCGTTATTAACACCACAGGGGTCGACACCGGCAAGGCCGCCAAGGATATACAACCCTGACAACGCCGGCGCGCCCGCTTCACACTTTTTCACACAGCGCCTACACAGCTTCACAGCGAGCCCTGGACCATGCCCTTAGCATGCCGGGGTCATTATTGAGGTATCAGCATTTTGAATAATCTCCTCGCGCCACTCTGCCTGACGATCCTGGCGGCGGCACTGAGCGCCTGCAGCAAGAGCGAAGGCGAACAGGCACCCGCGGCCCCCCAGGTACGCATCGAGACGGTGCAGACCCAGGCCCTGTCCATCACCAGCGAGTTGAGCGGGCGCATCGCCGCGCCGCGGGTCGCCGAAGTGCGGGCGCGGGTGGCCGGGGTGGTGCTGCAGCGCACCTACCGCGAAGGCTCCGACGTCAAGCAGGGCGACGTGCTGTTCCGCATCGATCCGGCGCCCTTCAAGGCCGATCTGGACAGCGCCCTGGCCAGCCTGCGCAAGGCCGAGGCCAGTGCCTTCCAGGCGCGCCTGCAGGAGCAGCGCTACGCCAAGCTGATCGCCGACCAGGCCATCAGCGGCCAGGAGTACGACAACGCCCGCGCCGCCACACGCCAGGCCGATGCCGAAGTGGCCGCCAACCAGGCGGCGGTGCAGCGCGCCCGCCTCAACCTTGGCTACGCCACCGTGACCGCGCCGATTTCCGGCCGGGTCGGCCGCGCCCTGGTTACCGAGGGCGCCCTGGTGGGGCAGAACGAAAGCACGCCGCTGGCGCTGATCCAGCAGTTGAACCCGATCCACGCCGACCTCACCCAGTCCACCCGCGAGCTCAACGAACTGCGCCGCGCCCTGCGTGCCGGGCAATTGCAGCAGGTGGGCAAGGACCAGGCCCGGGCCACCCTGATCCAGGACGACGGCAGCCCCTACGCCTTGCCGGGCAAGCTGCTGTTCACCGATATCAGCGTCGACCCGAGCACCGGGCAGATCATCCTGCGCAGCGAGTTCCCCAACCCCGACCTCGATTTGCTGCCCGGCAGCTTCGTCCGCGTGCGCCTGGAGCAGGCGGTCAATCGCCAGGGCATCAGCGTGCCGCAGCGGGCCATCCAGCGTGATGGCGCGGGTATCGCCCAGGTGTTGCTGGTGGACGCCGAGAACCGCGTGGTGCAGCACCCGGTACAACTGGGCGGGGCGCAAAACGATCGCTGGATTGTCACCGATGGGCTCAAGCCCGGTGATCGGGTGATAGTCGAAGGCGTGCAGCACGCCCGTCCCGGCGAGCCGGTGACCATCGACACCAGCCCCCTTCCGCTCGCTCAGCATTCCGGCCAGTAGGTAGTTCGCCATGCCGCAATTCTTTATCGACCGCCCGGTATTTGCCTGGGTCGTCGCGTTCTTCATCCTGCTCGGTGGCGCCCTGGCGATTCCCCAGTTGCCGGTGGCCCAGTACCCCAACGTCGCCCCGCCGCAGATCGAGATCTACGCGGCGTACCCGGGCGCTTCGGCACAAACCCTGGATGAATCGGTGGTAAGCCTGATCGAGCAGGAGCTCAACGGCGCCGACCACCTGCTGTACTTTTCATCCCAGAGCAGCCTGGGCAGCGCCACCATCACCGCCACCTTCCAGCCGGGCACCAACCCGGAGCTGGCCCAGGTGGATGTGCAGAACCGCCTCAAGGCGGTGGAGCCGCGCCTGCCCCAGGCCGTGACCCAGCAGGGCCTGCAGGTGGAGAAAGTGTCCGCCGGCTTCCTCTTGCTGATCACCCTGACCTCCAACGATGGCCGGCTCAATGAAGTGGCGCTGAGCGACTACCTGGCGCGCAACGTGATGAACGAGATCCGCCGCCTGGACGGCGTCGGCAAGGCCCAGCTGTATGGTGCCGAGCGCGCCATGCGGATCTGGCTCGACCCGCAGAAGCTGATCGGTTTCAACCTGACCCCGGCCGATGTGAACGCCGCGGTGGCGGCGCAGAACGTCCAGGTGCCGGCCGGCAGCATCGGCGACCTGCCCAACCCGGGCAGCCAGGAAATCACCGCGACCATCCTGGTCAAGGGCCAGCTGAGCAGCCCCGAAGAGTTCGCCGACATTGTGCTGCGGGCCAACCCCGACGGCTCCACCGTGCGCATCGGCGATGTGGCGCGGGTGGAAGTCGGCAGCCAGGAATACCAGTTCGGCACCCGCCTCAACGGCAAGCCGTCCACCGCGGTGGGTGTGCAGTTGTCGCCCGGGGCCAACGCGCTGAATACCGCGACCCTGATCCGCGCCAAGATGGACGAGCTGTCGCGCTACTTCCCGGCGGGGGTGGACTACAAGATCCCCTACGACACCTCGCCCTTCGTCAAGGTGTCGATCACCAAGGTGATCTACACCCTGGCCGAAGCCATGGTGCTGGTGTTCCTGGTGATGTTCCTGTTCCTGCAGAACATCCGCTACACCCTGATTCCGACCCTGGTGGTGCCGGTGGCGCTGATGGGCACCTTCGCCACCATGCTGGCCCTGGGGTTCTCGATCAACGTACTGACCATGTTCGGCATGGTGCTGGCCATCGGCATCCTGGTGGACGACGCCATCGTGGTGGTGGAGAACGTCGAGCGGATCATGGCCGAGGAAGGCCTGCCGCCCAAGGAAGCCACGCGCAAGGCGATGCAGCAGATCACCGGAGCGATCATCGGCATCACCCTGGTGCTGGTGGCGGTGTTCATTCCCATGGCCTTCATGCCCGGCTCCGTGGGGGTGATCTACCAGCAGTTCTCGCTGTCCATGGCCACCTCGATCCTGTTCTCGGCGTTCCTTGCCCTGACCCTGACCCCGGCCCTGTGCGCCACCCTGCTCAAGCCCATCGCCAAGGGCGAGCACCACGAGCGCGGCGGTTTCTTCGGCTGGTTCAACCGGCGTTTCGAACGCCTCAGCGACCGCTACCAGAACGGTGTGAGCTATGCGCTGAAGCGCAGTGGTCGCTACTTGCTGATCTACGCCGCGTTGCTGGTGATCATGGGGCTGCTGTTCAGCCGCCTGCCCTCCTCCTTCCTGCCAGTGGAAGACCAGGGCTACACCATCACCGATATCCAGCTGCCGCCCGGCGCCAGCCAGAATCGCACGATCAAGGTGGTGGAGCAGATCGAGGCGCACAACGCCAGCGAACCGGGGGTGGGCGACAGCACGGTGATTCTCGGCTTCAGCTTCTCCGGCAGCGGGCAGAACGCGGCACTGGCCTTCACCACCCTCAAGGACTGGTCGCAACGCAGTGCCAAGGACTCGGCCATGGCCATTGCCGAGCGCGCCAACGGCGCCTTCGGCTCGATCAAGGATGCAGTGGCGTACGCCATCCTGCCGCCGCCGATCGACGGCCTGGGCACCTCCAGCGGTTTCGAATTCCGCCTGCAGGACCGTGGCGGGGTCGGCCATGCGGCATTGATGCAAGCCCGCACCGAGCTGCTTGCGGCCGCGGAAAAGAGCCCGGTGCTGGCCAATGTGCGGGAAAGCGCCCTGGCCGAAGCGCCGCAGGTGCAGCTGGAAATCGACCGCAAGCAGGCCAATGCCCTGGGCGTGTCCTTTGCCGATATCAGCAGCCTGCTGTCCACCTCCCTGGGCTCGGCCTATATCAACGACTTCCCCAACCAGGGACGGATGCAGCGCGTGGTGATCCAGGCCGAAGGCGGCCAGCGCAGCCAGGTCGAGGACCTGCTGCGCCTGCACCTGCGCAACCACGAAGGCAAGATGGTGCCGCTGTCGGCCTTTGTCCGCGCCAGCTGGAAGCTCGGGCCGGCGCAACTGACCCGCTACAACGGTTACCCGGCGATCGCGGTTTCCGGCGAGCCGGCACCGGGCCACAGCACCGGCGAGGCCATGCAGGAAATCGAACGCCTGGTGGCGCAACTGCCAGCCGGGCTGGGCCTGGAATGGACCGGCCTGTCGCTGCAGGAACGCCTGTCCGGCAGCCAGGCGCCACTGCTGCTGGTGCTGTCGCTGCTGATCGTGTTCCTGTGCCTGGCGGCGCTCTACGAGAGCTGGTCGATTCCCACCTCGGTGCTGCTGGTGGTGCCGCTGGGGGTATTGGGTGCGGTACTGGCGGTGAGCCTGCGGGGCATGCCCAACGACGTGTTCTTCAAGGTGGGGTTGATCACCATCATCGGCCTGTCGGCGAAGAACGCGATCCTGATCATCGAGTTCGCCAAGAGCCTGTACGACGAGGGCCACGACCTGCTGGACGCCACCGTCCAGGCCGCGCGCCTGCGCCTGCGGCCCATCGTCATGACCTCGCTGGCCTTCATCCTCGGCGTGGTACCCCTGGCCATCGCCACCGGCGCCAGTTCCGCCAGCCAGCAAGCCATCGGCACCGGGGTGATCGGTGGCATGATCACCGCCACCCTGGCGGTGGTCTTTGTACCGGTATTCTTTGTGGTGGTGATGAAGCTGGTCAAGCGCCGCTCGACCCGCGACTGAACGCAAGCAAGCGGGCCCCAATAATGGGGCCCGCCGCTTTCCGGCGTTGGTCGATCAGTCCTGCAACAGGCTGGTCAGACGCTCGCGGGACGTCTCCGGCTCGCCGTCTACCGGCGGCGCAGAAGACAGGATGGGGCTGGAATAGAGCAACAGCAGAACCACAGCCAGACGCGTCAGCATGCTTTCGATCCTTGCTCGGGAAAGAGTCAATAATTCAGCGTCAAATTTAAACACATGGCCATGTGACACTACCAAGCAAAATTTGCCTGGGGTGTGGATTGCGTCGCAAACACCCCACCCATTTGCGTCATCGATGGCGCCGCTGATAGTGCGGGGGGCGTAGGAGCTGGCTTGCCAGCGAAGGGGCCCGTAAGCCATGCATTGATCCGGCTGACGCCTTCGCTGGCAAGCGGAACGCCGCCCGGCCATCGGAGGACGAGGCCGCCAGACCAAAGTTTGCTCTGGCTCTGGCTTTTGATTTTGATCTTCAAGGCCCCGCCAACCACGATGGCCGCACGCAGGCATTGATCCGTGGCTAACCCGGCAGGACGCCGGGTTAGCCGCTCGGCTGCTGGCAGTGACCCAACTGCTGGAAAGCCTCGCGCGCGCAGGGCTGAAGAATGCAAACAATACCGACCTGCAACCTATCTCCAACGTAGCGGCAATTCTGTTGCGAGACAGTTGCGACCTGCTGGGTGTGATGGGCTGGCGACTGCAGGCCTGACGCCTTGCGCTCCGCGCTGCTGGGTGGCGCGGAGGGTTTTATTGGGGCGGGATATGGAGGGGAATAGATCTTTTATAAGTGGCTGTTATCGGCCAGAAGCGGACGAAAAACTATTTCCGCTCCCCATTGCTTTAGCCGTCCTGATCGCGGTCACGACACCACAGGAGGTAGCCACTAAAGGTAGTTGCGATAGGTGCTAATTCGCCCTTTTGAAGAAGGTCGAACTGACCGAACTCTACATCAAACACAGCTTGGGATGAGCGGTTGTAGAGCACGATGCCTTGCCCTACTACTCCGGTAAGAGCCAGATAACCAACGGGTACTCCAAGCTCGTTGATCGCGTAGGTAGTCATCTGCTCAACCTGATCTATTTCGATCAACTCATACCATCCCCGAACAGGCATTGCGCCGTGACGAAAATAAAGATCGGCTAGCTCAGTACCCTCGATTTCCAACGTGGTGACGTAAAACGAGACGTCAGCTTGGTGAGCTAGCAAATGTGCTCTATAGCCAGAGGAAGAGTTAGATTGGAGCCATTCTTCGATGTCGGAAGGGAACATATGTTGAGGGCCAGGCGCGAAGTTTGTTCAGCAGGCTACTAGAGTCTTTTTACCGTGCAAAGCTCTAGGTAAGCGCTGCCAGCCACAAATGGTCATAAAAACCCAGTGGCGAGCGAGCTTGCTCGCGCTGGAAGGCATCGCCTTCCCGAAGCCTGAATCCATGGTCTGTCAGGTGGATTGCCGGTTCAGGTTTCGCGGCCGCTGCGCGCCCGAGCGGGAGCAAGCTCCCTCGCCACAGAAGGGCAACTTTCTGTGGCTAAAGGGCAACCCAGATTTTGCGCGGGACACGCCAGCTGGCTAGCCAGCCAAGGCGCAAACCCACCCAATCAACCGTGGCTCTTGTGATCCAGCACCGCATAGAAGTGGGCGCTTTGCTGCAGGTATTTCTCGGTGTAGCTGTTGGTGGCGGATTTCTTCTGGCTGATTTCCACCTGGGCGCTGGCAGGCAGTACCACACTGGCGGAAATGGCGGAAGCGGCGATCACGGAGAAGAGATTGAAGTTCATCGGTATAACCCTCGGATTCAGTTGGCTTGCTTGCCCGTGTGGGCCTTGAAGCAAACTTACTCCCGAGGGTTGGCGGGCAAAAATGCTTTGCACCAGTAGCCAATATCAGCCTGATTAATACAACCACTCAGGCCCCGAACAACGGGGCCTGTGGCTTATTGACGCACCAGGAACTTGATATCGCTGGGGGCATCGAAGGGCAGTTTCTGCACAGTCTTGCCCAGGAAACCGGTCTTAGCGTCACGCTCGATCACCACGATCTCGTTGCTCTTCTGGTTGCCGATCAACACATAGCGGTTGCTCGGGTCCAGGCTGAACTCCCGCGGGTGATCGCCTTCCACCGAACGGCGCTGGATCTCCTTGAGCTGGCCATTGCTCGGGTCGATGGCGTACACCAGCAGCTGGTTGGCGGTGCCACGGTTGCTCACATAGAGGTACTGGCCGTCCTTGGAGGCGTGCAGCGCGGCGGCGGCCTTCTTCTCCTTGGCGCCATTGGCCGCCAGGTCCAGCAGCTGGCGCTGGGTCAACTTGCCGTCCTGGTAGTCGAAGACCGCTACCTGGGCAGTCATCTCCAGGGTCAGGTAGGCGTGCTTGCCATCGGCGCTGAACAGCAGGTGGCGCGGGCCGCTACCTGCCGGCAGCTGGACGAAGGCTGGATCGGCCGGCACCAGCGGACGCTCCGGGCTGGCCTTGGGGTCGTAGCGGTAGACGAAGATCTTGTCCGCCCCCAGGTCGTTGACGAACAGGAACTGGCCGTCCGGCGACGACACCGAGGAATGCACGTGGGACGATTTCTGCCGCTCGGCATCCGCCCCGCTGCCCGGGTGGCTGCTGATCTGCACCACCGGCGCCAGGCGCCCGTCGGCATTCACCGGCAACACCGCCAGGCTGCCGCCAGGCTCGGCATCCACCGAGTAGTTGCTGACGAACAGGTAGCTGCCATCGGCGCTGAGGCTGGAATGGGTCGGCTCGTTGCCCAGGCTCTGCACCTGGTTGATCAGGCTCAACTGGTGGGTCTTGGGCGCCAGGCTGTAGCTGCTGACGCGGCCGATAGGGTCGCTCTGACCCGGGCTGTTCTCGTTCACCGCAAAGACGAATTTCATGTCCTTGGACAGGGTCAGCCAGGACGGGTTGGAGCTTTTCACCACCTGCAGCGGCTTGGGGTCGATCTGCCCGGTGCGCTCGTTGAAGTGCAACCGGTACAGGCCCTGGCTCTGGCCCTGGGTGTAGGAACCCACGAGGATTTCATGGGTGTCCGCCGGCGCGGCCTGCACCGCCATGGCGCCAACGCTGCCGGCCATCAGCAGCGGCCAGAAATTACGCATCTTCATGCTCACTCTCCTCTTCATCGCGGGCACTGAAAGCGCTCATGCACACCAGGCGGTGCTCACCGGAATCGCCTTCCAGGGTCCAGCTTTGCAATGCCGGGTCGAAGCTCGCGGCCTGCACCTGGGCCAGGCTGAAGGTCCAGCGCTTGGCGGCGCGGCCGTCCATGCATTCGATCAGCAGCCCCTGCTCGTCGAGGCTGAAATCGAAGGCGTGGAGGCCGTCGATCTCCAGCATGTCGCAGGCTTGCAGGGCGGTGAGCAAGGTATCGGTTACAGCGGTCATGGCGAGCCATCATCAGTGGAAAGGCGCAATCATAGCTGATTGGCGGCAACCGGTTGGGCCAGTATTGCACTGGCCAGGGTGGGGCTTGCGAGGACGGGGCCGGGCACTCATCTGCAAGACCGTCCGCGCATGAAAAAAGCCGCAACCCGAAGGTGGCGGCCTTGTTCACTGGCGTTGCCGGATCAGTGGGCGAACAGCGAGTTGCCCTTCTGCCCCGCGAGTTTTTCCGGCTTGATCAGGAACCGCGCCAGGGCCGGCAGCAGCCACAGGGCGCCGAACATGTTCCACAGCAGCATAAAGGTCAGCATCAGGCCCATGTCGGCCTGGAACTTGATGGCCGAGAAGATCCAGGTGCATACGCCGATGGCCAGGCACAGGCCGGTGAACAGCACCGCCTTGCCGGTGGAGCGTAGGGTCTGGTAGTAGGCCTCCTGCAGCGGCAGGCCGGCACGCAGGAAGCTTTCCAGGCGGCTGTAGATGTAGATCCCGTAGTCCACGCCGATGCCCACCCCCAGCGCCACCACTGGCAGGGTCGCGACCTTGACCCCGATGCCCATGAAGGCCATCAGCGCGTTGCCCAGCACCGAGGTCAGCACCAGCGGCAGGACGATGCACAGGGTCGCCGCCCAGGAACGGAAGGTGATCATGCACATGGCCGCCACGCAGATGTACACCAGGATCAGGATGATCAGCTCGGACTGCTTGATCACCTCGTTGGTGGCCGCCTCGATCCCGGCGTTACCGGCGGCCAGGATGAATTCCAGGCCGTCCTTGTTGTGCTCCTTGGCGAACTCCTGCGCCGCATGCACGGCGCGGTCCAGGGTCGCGGCCTTGTGGTCGTTGAGGAACACCAGCACCGGTGCCAGCGAGCAGTTGTTGTTGTACAGGCCATCGGCGCGGGCGATGGAGTTGTTCAGCACATCGGGGTTGCGCGACAGGGTTTCCCATTTCAGGTTGCCCTCGTTCATGCCCTTGATCATCTGCTTGGACACGGTCACCAGGGAGATCGCCGACTGCACGCCCTCGGTGTTCTGCATCTTCCACATCAGCTCGTCGATTGGTGCCATGGCCTCGTAGCGCGAGCAGCCTTCGGCGGCGGTCTTGACCATCACCACCAGCACATCGGAACTGGTGGAGTAGTTGCTGATGATGAAGTTGTTGTCCTTGTTGTAGCGCGAGTCGGGGCGCAGCTCCGGAGCGCCCTGGTCGAGGTCGCCGATCTTCAGGTTCTGGCTGTACCAGAGGCCGCCACCGAAGGCCACCAGGGCCAGGGCAATGGACACCGGCGCCACCTTGGGGCTGGCGAAATTCGACAGCAGGCGCCAGAACGGATGCTCGCGGGCTGCGTCCTTCTTACTGCGCTCGACGGCGCGCTTGCTGATGCCGACGTAGGAAATCGCCACCGGCAGCAGGATCAGGTTGGTGAAGACGATCACCGCCACACCGATGGAGGCACCAATGGCCAGCTCGCGGATCACCCCGATATCGATGATCAGCAAGGTGATGAAGCCCACGGCGTCGGCGAGGATGGCGATCATCCCGGGCAGGAACAGCTGGCGGAACGTGCGCCGCGCCGCGGTCAGGGCGTTGTCGGCATCACTGGATTGCAGGGCGATGCCGTTGATCTTCTGCACCCCGTGGGAAATGCCGATGGCGAAGATCAGGAACGGCACCAGCATCGAGTACGGGTCCAGGCCGAAGCCGAAGGCGTGCATCAGGCCCAGCTGCCAGACCACCGCCACCAGGGTGGTGATCAGCACCGCGATGGTGCTGCGGATGCACCAGGTGAACCAGTACAGCAGCACCAGGGTGATGATGAAGGCCACGCCGAAGAACATCACCACCATGATCAGGCCATCGATCAGGTCGCCGACCTTCTTGGCGAAACCAACGATGTGGATCTTCACATTGGGGTTCTGCGCCTCGAACTTGTCGCGGATCTTCTCCTCCAGCTGGTGGGAGAACTTCTGGTAGTCCAGGGCCAGCAGCTTGCCTTGGTCCTGCGGGTCCGGGTAGGACTCCAGCAGCGGGATATCGATGATGCTGGACTTGAAGTCGTTGGCCACCAGGCGCCCGACCTGGCCGGACTTGAGCACGTTGTTGCGCAGCTTGTCGAGGCTCTCGGCGGAGCCGTTGTAGCTCTGGGGAATCACCTCGCCGCCGGCAAAACCTTCCTCGGTGACCTCGGTCCAGCGCACGCTGGGGCTCCACAGCGACTTGAGCCCGGAGCGATCGACGCCGGAGATGTAGAACACCTCGTCATGGATCTGCCGCAGCGTCTCCATGTACTCCTGGGTGAAGATGTCGCCGTCCTTGGCCTCCACCGAGATGCGCACGGTGTTGCCCAGGTTGGCCAGGTCATTGCGGTGCTCCATCATCCGCTCGATGAACGGGTGCTTGAGCGGAATCATCTTTTCGAAACTGGTGGAGGGGCGGATCAGGATTGCCTGCCAGAACAGGAAAGCGCTGACCAGCAGGCAGATAAAGATCACTGCCGGGCGGTTGTTGAAAATCAGGCGTTCGAGAAAGGTCGCCTTGTCCTGGTGATGACTGCTCATGGAATTCCCCACCTTCTTATTATGTGCCCGGCCTACTGGCCGAGTTCAGCGCCGCTGGCGGTGGCGATGCGCACCCCGCCCTGCCCGGCCAGGATCAATTGGCCGTCGCCGGCAGCGGTCACTGCCGACAGCGAGATACGGTCTGCGCGGTTGAACACGCTGAAGCTCTGGCCGTGGTCGGTGCTGCGGATCACGCTGCCACCGTTGCCGACTATCACCAGCGAGCCGTCGTCCAGCAGGCTGGCGCCAGACAGGCCGAACTCCAGGGCGCCGCGGGCGGCGTTGAGCTGTACCTGCTCCCAGGTGCTGCCGAAATCCGTGGAGCGGTAGAGGTTGCCGCGCAGGCCATAGACCAGCAGCGTGGCCGCTTGGCCGGTGCCGATGGCGCCGAACAGCGAGCCTTCATAAGGCCCCTCCAGGCGTTCCCAGGTCTGCCCGTCATCGGCCGAGCGGAACATGCTGCCCTGCTCGCCGACGATAAACAGCCCGGAATCCTTGACCTGGGTGATGGCGTTGAGGTGGAACTGATCGGGGTTGTCCAGGCGGTCGCCGACGTCCTCCCAGTGCTGGCCCGCATCGGTGGTTTCCAGCAAGGCGCCGTAGGCCCCCACGGCGTAGCCGGTCTGGGTGTCCTTGAACCACACGTCCAGCAGCGGCGCTTCTCGCTTGAGGTCCTGGAACTGCTGCACCCAGGTGACGCCGCCGTCGGTACTGGCCAGCACCTGGGCATCGTGGCCCACCGCCCAGCCGTGCTGCTCATCGACGAAATACACCGCAGTGAGCAGTTGTCGGGTCGGCACCTTGGCCTGTTGCCAGGTGCGGCCCTGGTCATCGGAATAGAGGATATGCCCGCGATCGCCCACGGCCACCAGGCGCTTGCCGGCGTGGACCACATCGAGCATCAGGCTTTTCGCCGCCTTGGGCGATTCGATGGAGTAGACGGTGGCCGCGGCATCGGCGGCCAGAAGCGGTGTCGACAGCGTCACGACACCCAACAACGAGAGCGCTGCAGCCAGCGACGCAAAGGTGCGCAACGCCGGCGGGCGGCCAACCACCACACCCATGACAGGCTCACTCATAGACCATTCCCCCATTATTATTGTCAGGTCATTCAACCTTTCAGGGCGCCTTGCAGGGGTTGTGGAGGCTGGATCGATCATGTTGATCGTCCTGAAACCTGCAATCTAGAGCCCCTTTGGCTGCGGGCTATCCTATCGGGCTTTGGAAACGTCTGACAATCGACACCACGTTATCTTTTGTTAATCAGCGCCCCTGCCCGCTGCCCTGAATACTCGGGCATTCGCTGACCTGATCGATAGTAGTCGCTACTACGCCGGCAACAGCAGGAACAAAGGCTGATCCAGGGCATGGCGGCCCCCTCGCCGCCTTTGGCTATGATGAGCGACCTGGCTTGCCAGCCCGACACGCTTCAGGAGGGAAGCATGATTGCCATACGCGAGGCCTGGAACAACGGATTGCTCGGACGCGCCCACTGGGCTCGCAACCTGGTGGCCGGGGTCATAGTCGGGGTGGTGGCCCTGCCCCTGGCCATGGCCTTTGCCATCGCCTGCGGGGTCAAGCCGGAACAGGGTATCTACACCGCCATAGTCGGTGGCCTGCTGGTGTCGCTGTTCGGTGGCAGCCGGGTGCAGATCGCCGGGCCCACCGGGGCCTTTATCGTGATTCTCGCCGGGGTCACCGCCAAGTACGGGGTGGATGGCCTGCAACTGGCGACCCTGATGGCCGGGCTGATCCTGTTCCTGCTGGGCGTCAGCCGCCTGGGGGCCTTGATCAAGTTCATTCCCGCGCCGGTGATCCTCGGTTTCACCGCCGGCATCGGGGTGATCATCTGGGTCAGCCAGTGGCGCGACTTCTTCGGCTTGCCGGCGGTCCAGGGCGAACATTTTCACCAGCGGTTCTGGCACCTGCTGCAAGCGCTGCCCGAGCTGCACCCGGCCACCACCCTGCTGGCCCTGCTGAGCCTGGTGGTGTTGCTGGCGGTGCCAAAGATCAAGCCGCTCAAGCGCCTGCCGGCACCGCTGATCGCCATGACCCTGGCCACCGCCCTGCAGTCGCTGTTGCAGTTCGACGGCGTGGCCACCATCGGCAGCGCCTTCGGTGGCATTCCCCAGGGCTTGCCCGCCTTGCAGTTACCCGAGATCAGCCTGCCACGGGTGCTGGACCTGATCGGCCCGGCCTTCGCCATTGCCATGCTCGGGGCCATCGAGTCGCTGCTGTCGGCGGTGGTGGCCGACGGCATGGCCGGCACCCGCCATGATTCCAACCAGGAACTGATGGGCCAGGGCATCGCCAACCTGGTCACCCCGCTGTTCGGCGGGTTCGCCGCCACCGGCGCCATCGCCCGCACCGCGACCAATATCCGCAACGGCGGCAACAGCCCGCTGGCGGGGATCATCCATGCCCTGCTGCTGGTGCTGATCGTGCTGTTCCTGGCGCCGCTGGCGGCCAATATCCCGCTGTGCGCCCTGGCGGCGATTCTGTTCGTGGTGGCTTACAACATGAGCGAGCTGGCGCATTTCAAGCGCATGCTGCGCCGGGCGCCACGGGCCGATGTGGCGATTCTGCTGGTGACTTTCGTGTTGACGGTGTTCAGCGACCTGGTGATCGCGGTGAACATCGGGGTGATCCTGGCCATGCTGCATTTCCTGCGACGCATGGCCTCCTCGGTGGAGGTGCAGCAGGTGCTGGGCGAGGAGTTGCAGCATGAACTGCGTGGCCAGGCGCAGGGGCAATTGCCGCCGGGGGTGCTGGTCTACAGCATCGAAGGGCCGTTGTTCTTTGCCGCTGCCGAGACTTTCGAACGGGCGCTGGCCCACACCCACAGCGACCCATGGCTGCTGATCATCAGCCTGAGGCATGTGCCCTTCATGGACATCACGGGGCTGCAGACTCTGGAGGAAGTGCTAGAGCAGCTGCAAAAACGCGGAATAGTGGTGAAGCTGTGCGAAGCCAATCCCAGGGTGCATGCCAAGCTTGAGCGAGTGGGCATCCTGCACGCCATTGGCGCGCAGAATTATCACCCCAACCTGGCCGAAGCGTTGCAGGTCGCAACCCCCGAACCGCCCACCACCGCCCCGTAGGCGCTGGCCGGATCAGGCCAGGCTTTTGCTCACCACTTCGAACACATCGCTGGACAGCTCGCCGGAGGCGCGGATGCGCTCCAGCTCGGCCTTCATCAGCGCCTGGCGGGCGCTGTCGTACTTGCGCCAGCGGGTCAGCGGCGCCAGTTGCCGCGAGGCAATCTGCGGGTTGAGGGCATTGAGCTGGATCACCAGGTCCGCCAGGAAACGGTAGCCCGAGCCATCGGCGGCGTGGAAGTTGATCAGGTTCTGCCCGGCAAAAGCCCCCACCAGCGCCCGCACCTTGTTCGGGTTCTTGATAGTGAACGCCGGGTGCTGCATCAACGCCTTGACCCGCTCCAGGCCACCGGGCAAGGGGCTGCCGGCCTGCACGCTGAACCACTGGTCCATGACCAGGGCGTTGTTCTTGAAGTTCTCGGCGAACACCGCCAAGGCCTGGGCCCTCTCGGCCTCGAAGGGCGAGTTGACCAGGACCGCCAGGGCAGTCAGGCGCTCGGTCATGTTGTCGGCGGCATCGAACTGCTCGATGGCCGCCGCCAGCACTTCGGGCTTGCGGGTCAGCATCAGGTACGACAGCGCGATGTTCTGCAAGGCACGCCGGGCAAAGTGCTCGGACTCGGCCACATAGGCGGTGGCCTTGGACAGGGCACGGTTGGCCTGATAGCGCTGCCACAGGCTGCCGGACAGCTGTTCGGCCAGTTGCCGGCGGGCAAACTCCCGCGCTGCGTGAATGGCCTCGACATCCGCCACTTCACTGATTTCGGTGAGGTAGGCCTCGCCCGGCAGCGAGAGCATTTCGGCGACCATGGCCGGGTCCAGGCTGTGGTCCGCCAGCACCGTGCCCAGGGCGGTAACCAGGCGCTGGTCCAGCTCCAGGGCCACGCCCTGCTGATGCTGAGCGATCAGCTCCTGCAACACCTGCACCGCCAGTTGCTGGCCGGCCTCCCAGCGGTTGAAGCCATCGCTGTCGTGCTGCATGAGGAACATCAGCTGGTCGCGGTTGTAGGGGAAGCTCAGCTTCACCGGCGCCGAGAAGCCCCGCAGCAGCGAGGGCAGCGGATGCTCGGCAATATCGACGAAGGTAAAGGTCTGCTCGGCCTCGGTCACCGAGATCACCCGGCTTGTGCCTTGGGCGGCGCTTTCGCCGGCCAGGCGCAGTGGCAGGTCGTTGCCCTTGGCATCCAGCAGGCCCAGGGCCAGCGGAATCACGAACGGCAGCTTCTCCTGCTTGTCCGGGGTTTGCGGGCAGCTCTGGCGGAAGGTCAGGCTGTAGGTCTGCGCTTTGGCGTCGTAGGCCTCGCTGACCGCCAGACGTGGCGTGCCGGCCTGGCTGTACCAGCGCTTGAACTGGGTCAGGTCGACGCCATTGGCGTCTTCCATGGCCTTGACGAAATCGTCGCAGGTCACGGCCTGGCCGTCATGGCGTTCGAAGTACAGGTCGCTGCCCTTGCGGAAGCCTTCGGCCCCCAGCAGGGTGTGGATCATGCCCACCACTTCCGAACCCTTTTCGTACACGGTCAGGGTGTAGAAGTTGGAGATCTCGATAAAGCTTTCCGGGCGCACGGCGTGGGCCATGGGGCCGGCGTCCTCGGCGAACTGGTGGGTGCGCAGGTAGGCCACGTCCTGGATGCGCTTGACCGTGGCCGAGTTCATGTCGGCGGAGAAACCGGCATCGCGGTACACCGTGAAACCTTCCTTGAGCGACAGCTGGAACCAGTCGCGGCAGGTCACCCGGTTGCCCGACCAGTTGTGGAAGTATTCATGGGCGACGATGCCCTCGACCCGCTGGTGGGCGCCGTCGGTGGCGGTTTCGGCGCGGGCCAGCACGGCGCTGGAGTTGAAGATGTTCAGGCCCTTGTTTTCCATGGCGCCCATGTTGAAGTCGTTGACCGCGACGATCATGAAGATGTCCAGGTCGTATTCACGGCCGTAGGTCTCTTCGTCCCAGCGCATGGACTTCTTCAGGCTGTTCATGGCGTGCTGGCACTTGTCGATGTTTTCCGGCTCGACATAAATGCGCAGCGCCACATCGCGACCGCTCATGGTGTGGAAGCTGTCTTCCACGCACCACAGGTCACCGGCCACCAGGGCGAACAGGTAGGCCGGTTTCTTGAAGGGGTCTTCCCAGGTCGCCCAGTGCCGGCCGTCTTCGCCGGGGCCGCTGGCGATCGGGTTGCCATTGGACAACAGCACCGGGTAGCGATGCTGCTCGGCCACCAGGGTGGTGGTGAAGGTGCTCATCACGTCCGGGCGGTCGAGGTAGTAGGTAATCTTGCGAAAGCCCTCGGCTTCGCACTGGGTGCAGAACATGCCGCCGGACTTGTACAGGCCTTCCAGGGCGGTGTTGCTCTCCGGGTGGATCTTCACGCTGGTGTCCAGGGTGAAGCTGGCGCTGTCGGGGTGCAGGGTCAGGTGGCTGTCGTCGAGCTGGTAGTCGGACGCCGTCAGTTCGCGGTCGCCCAGGGCCACCGACAGCAGCTCCAGCTGCTGGCCATCGAGCACCAGCGGCGGCAGGCCGGCACCACGCGCCGGGTTGCGGCGCATCACCAGCTGCGCATGGACCAGGCTGTGGTCCTCGAACAACTCGAAGGTCAGGTGCGTTTCATCGATCAGGTACTCGGGTGCCTGATAGTCCTTGAGGTAGATCATCTTCGGTTGTTCGGTGCGCATGGCGAATTCCTTCTACTGATGCACGGCGAGCTGGTAAGCCGTGTACTTACGAATATTGATCACCCCGGTATCGAAGATCAGGTACTGGCCCTTGATCCCCAACAGGGTGCCTTCGGCAATCGGGTTCTTGTCCAGGTTGAAGCTGACGATCTTGGCCGGGTACTGGCGCACCGGGTAGCGGATCTCCAGGGGCTGAAGATCCGCTACCCGCTGAATCGCCTGCAGGCCGAAACGCTCCTGCAGGGCCAGCAGGCCCTCGGCGCAGGACTCGAACAGTTGCTCACGCACTTGCAGCAGGTCCACCGGCGGCGCATCGCCCTTGAGCAAGGCGCGCCAGTTGGTCTTGTCGGCCACTTGCGAGCGCAGCAGGTCCTCGACGAAACCGGACTGCTGGCGGGTCGCCACGTGCATGATCGGCAACGCCTGGCTGGCGCCCTGGTCGAGCCAGCGGGTGGGCAACTGGGTGGCACGGGTGATGCCGACCTTGACCCCCGAGGAATTGGCCAGGTAGACCACATGATCGGTCATGCAGAACTGCTCGCCCCAGGACGGCTCGCGGCAGGTGCCGGCGTCGTAGTGGCAGCGCTCCGGGCTCATGATGCAGATATCGCACTGGGCCAGCTTGGTCATGCACGGGTAGCAGTAGCCCTGGCTGAAGCTGGTCTTGGTCTTGCGCCCGCAATGGCTGCAGTGGATCGCCCCCAGGTACTCCAGGCGCAAGGTGCTGCCGATCAGTGGGTTGACCGGCACCTCGCTGTCGCCCAGGCGAAAGGCGTATTGCACCTCGGCGCCATCCAGGCGCGCCGACATCTTGCTGATGGAACCACGGCCGATCTCGATCAATGGATGGCATCCGACTTGAACAGGATGTTCGGCACGGTTTCCGACTTCGAGGCGCACTCCTGCGGGCCCATGTAGCCGGTGCGCTGGTCTTCGGGCAGGTTCTGCAGCTCCCAGGCGATCATCGCTTGCAGCGACAGTTCACGCTGCTCGGCGGTGAGCTTGCGGCCATCGGACCATTTGCCGATCTCTACCGCCAGTTTCAGGCTCTGGTAGATATCGGGGGTGATGTTTTCGATCATTTGAGCAAAAGACGACATACAGGACTCCAGCGTTTAAAGGGCCGGTTTACGGCGGCTGTAGAGGCCGCCCAACAAGCCGGTGAGGCAACCGATCAGCAAGCCGCCGACGTGAGCGGCGTTGGCGATGGCGCCGAAGCCTATCATCGAGACCAGCCCGGACAGGCACAGCAGCAACCACACCAGCATCATCACCAGCACGCCCCGGGGCAGGCGGTAGATGGGGTTGGGAGACAACAGTTGATAGATCCAGCAATGCCCGAGCAGGCCGTACAGCACCCCGGACAGGCCGCCAAACAGGCTGGGGCCACTGAAAAGATATTGCGCGAAGTTGGACACCAGGCTGAACAGCAGGGTCAGGCCCAGCAGGTTGATACTGCCCTGGCGCAGTTCAATACGCCGCCCCAGCTCCCAGTACCACATGCCGTTCATGGCGATATGCAGGATGCCGAAATGTACCAGCATCGGTGTCACCAGGCGCCACCACTGCCCCGCCGCCAGGCTGTCGCCCAGGGTCGTGAAGTGGATGTAGTCGCCGACCACGCGGAAGTCGAGGAAGGTGAACCAGCTCAGCACCTGCAGCTTCTCCCCCAGCAGGGTGATGCCGCACACCGCCAGGCTCAGCAGCAGGATCAGCGCCGTGACCGGGCTGCGGCGCAGTTGCTGCACCAGGCCGATACGCGCCGGCGCCGCGGCCTGGGGAATGTCCAACTGCTGTTCGGGGTCGCCCTCGGGGAAGCGCTGGTACAGGCCCAGCACATCGTCGCGAATCGACTCCGGCACCCAGAGCACCTGCTGCCCGGCCTCTTCACTGACCCGGTGCGGCACCTGCATGCGTTGCAGCAACTGGACGAAGCCACTCAGGTCGGTGGCCAGGGGCAGACGCAAAACCGCTACCGCACTCATCGCACTACCTCGGGCCGCTCGACATCGACCCAGACGAATTTATTCGGGTCCAGGCGGGTTTCCTGGTCCAGCCGATAGGCCGCAAGCTTGCCGTAGAGCACTGCGCTGTAATCCAGGCAGGCCAGGTTGGGGCGGATCGGCGCCGGCTTGCCGCTGCGCCAGTAGTGGCCGACGAACAGCAGCGGCTGGTCTTCCGGATAGCGCAGCAGGCGGTTCTTCTCCGCCGGCGACAGCGGTGTGCGCGCCACGGGTTCCGGCAGGGCATCGGGCTGGAAGACGATGTCGCCATAGGTCTGCGGATTGTCTTCCCAGAACTTGGTGCGGAAGAACGAGCGGATCAGGCCATCGCCGCTGGTCATGGTCAGGCCATGGGGCAGGCGCATGTCGGTGCCGCGCAGCAGGCGGTCGAACACGGTGCTGGCAAAACTCTCGGGCAGCGCCGAGGCCTGGAGGAACTCGCGATCGATGCAGCCGTTCGGGTACTGCTGGCGTAGCGGCGCGATCAGTTCGGCGTCCCAGCAGGCGTGCACCACCCGGAAACGCCCGGCGTCGACAAACAGCGGCATCTGGTAGAACCACTGCAAGAAGTCGTGCCAGTCCCCCGGGTACTGTTCGAACTGGGCCAGGGTCTCGTGGATCAGCCTGGCATGGCGCGGCGTGTGTTCGCGCACGAACTGCTTGCCGCTGCCCGGGGCGGCCGGGGTGCTCCAGCCCAGGGCGTTGAACTCGTGGTTGCCCATGATGCACAGCGCCTGCCCGGCCTCGACCATGTCGTGGACGATATGCAGCGCCTCGCGAATCCGCGGGCCACGGTCAATGATGTCGCCGAGGAACACCGCCATCCGCGACGGGTGGCGCCAGACACCGCCCTGCTTGTGATAGCCGAGGCGATCCAGCAGGTGCTCCAGGGTCAGGGCGCAACCGTGCACATCACCGATCAGGTCATAGCTACGCGCGGGATCGAGCATCAGTCGCCTCCACCGCCCAGGCGGCTGCCCCAGCCGAGCTTGGTCCGGCAGACCTCGTAGTAGTTGTGGTCCAGCGGGTGGATCAGGCGCAGCTTCTGCGCCTTCTTGCTGACCGTGATGGTGTCGCCCGGGGCACAGGTGAAGTGGTTCTGGCCATCGCAGGAGACCTGCGGGTAGATCTGCAAATCCTTGGACACGACGATTTTCAGCTCGCTGTTGCCATCGACCACAATCGGCCTTCCCGACAAGGTATGGGGGTACATCGGCACAATCACAATGGCATCGAGCTTGGGATGCATGATCGGCCCGCCAGCGGACAGCGCATAGGCGGTGGAACCTGTGGGAGTGGCGACGATCAGGCCGTCGGCCTTCTGGCTGCAGACGAACTGGCCGTCGATGTAGATCTCGAATTCGATCATCCGCGTCGACTTGCCCGGGTGCAGCACCACGTCGTTCAGCGCATCGCCCTGGCCGATGGCCTCGCCATGGCGCCGTACCTCGGCCTGCAGCAGGAAGCGGTTTTCCACCAGGTAGTGGCCGTCCAGCACCTCGGCGACCTTGACCTCCAGTTCATCGGGGCGGATGTCGGTGAGAAAGCCCAGGCTGCCGCGGTTGATCCCCAGCACCGGGATATTGTGCCGCGCCAGGGCCCGGGCCGCGCCCAGCAGGCTGCCGTCGCCGCCCACCACTATGACCATGTCGCAGACCTCGCCCAACAGCTTGCGCGAGGAGGTTTGCAGGCCGTGCCCCGGCAGCACCTCAGCGATGGTGTCCTCGAGGATCACGTGCAGGTGGCGTTCGAGCAGAAACTTTTTCAGTCGGCGCACTGTGTCCAGCACCTGGGAACTGCCCAGGCGACCGATGATGCCGATATTGCGAAATTGTTCCATGGGGCTCCTGCGATGTTCGGGTACTGGCCAAACCGGGGATTATGGGCGAAACCCGGCGTTAGACAAAACCCTTTCAGCCATCCGCAGCGGGCGAGGCCGACAATTGCGAGTGGCACGCATTTACCTGGAAAGCCACGGTTTGCGTCTATGCTCGCAACATGCTCCTGTTCCCGGAACTGCTCAGCCTCCCGCGCCAGTTGCGTCAACCTGAAGTCCGCGACCTCGCCTGGGTCATCCTCGCGCCGCCGATGCTCAGCCACACGCCCTGGCCCCAGCGCCACCCGCTCGCCGCCAGCGACTGGGTGCAGGCGCCGCAGTTGCTGGCGCACTGGTTGCGCCGCCAGGACCTGGACAGCCGCGCCCTGCGCCAGTGGCTGGCCCGCAGCCAGACTCGGCGCCTGGGCTTGTACTACGAACGCCTGTGGCAGTTTGCCGTGGAGCACGCTCCGGGCGTGCAACTGCTGGCGGCCAACCTGCCGATCCGCCGGGGTAGCCACACCCTGGGCGAACTCGACCTGCTGCTGCGCGACCGCGACGGCGTGCACCACCTGGAGCTGGCGATCAAGCTCTACCTGGGCCCGCAGCAGGGCAACGGGGTGGACAGCGGGCAATGGCTGGGCCCCGGCTGCCATGACCGCCTGGACCGCAAGCTGGCCCACCTGGCGGCGCACCAACTGCCGATTTCCACCCGCGAGGAAAGCCGCGAGGCCCTGAACACCCTGGACATCCAGCAGTTGCAGGCGCACCTGTGGCTGGGGGGCTACCTGCTCTACCCCTGGCCCGGGCACGCCGAACCACCTGCCGGGGCCCACCCGCAGCACCTTCGGGGGCGCTGGTTGCATCAGCGGGACTGGCCGGCCTTTATCGCCCAGAGCCAGCCCGGACGCTGGCAACCCCTGCCCCGCCAGGCCTGGCTGGCGCCGGCGCGCTATGGGCCGCAGCAGGCCTGGACAGCCGGGCAACTGCAACTGTGGCTGGAAGCACTGGACCCGCATGCCCCGGCGCAGTTGCTGGTGCGCCTCGAAGAGACCGACGACGGCGACTGGGAAGAGGCAGAACGACTGTTTCTGGTGGCGGATCTCTGGCCCCATGTGCCGGGGATTTCCGCGCCTTAGCCGGCAGCTGCCCTGACTGTAGGAGCCGGCTTGCCGGCGAATAGGCCCTTGAGCCTTGCACCGCCCTCGCGGACGTCTTCGCTGGCAAGCCAGCTCCTACGAGAAATGCGCAATGTCCGCGCCCGCTTCACATCATTGACAGGCGCAGCGCCAGCGCCACCAGGGTCACCAGCAGCACCGGCAGGGTCAGTATTATGCCGACCCGGAAGTAGTAGCCCCAGCCGATATGGATGCCCTTGCGCTCCAGCACATGCAGCCAGAGCAGGGTCGCCAGGCTGCCGATGGGGGTGATCTTCGGCCCCAGGTCGCTGCCGATCACATTGGCGTAGATCATCGCCTGCTTGATCACCCCGGTGGCCTGGCTGGCATCGATCGACAAGGCGCCTACCAGCACCGTCGGCAGGTTGTTCATCACCGACGACAGCCCCGCGGTCAACAGCCCAGTGCCCAGGGCCGCGCCCCAGATCCCGCCCGCGGCGAACCCATCGAGCCAGCCCGCCAGGTAGCCGGTCAGCCCGACATTGCGCAGGCCATACACCACCAGGTACATGCCCAGGGAAAAGATCACAATCTGCCAGGGCGCTTCCCTGAGCACCCGGCGCGTGGAAATCCTGTGCCCGCGTGCGGCGATCGCCGGCAACAGGGCCGCGCACAGCGCGGCGATGGCACTGATGGGAATACCCAGCGGCTCCAGCACGAAACAGCCCAGTAACAGGATCAGCAGCACCCACCAGCCAGCCAGGAAGGTCGCCCGGTCGTGGATGGCGCTGGTGGGCTCGGCCAATTGCCGAGGGTCGTAGTGCCGGGGGATGTCCCGGCGGAAAAACCACAGCAGCACCGCCAGGGTCGCCGCCACGCTCACCAGGTTGACCGGCAGCATCACCGCCGCATAGGCCTTGAAGCCTATGCCGAAGAAGTCCGCGGAAACGATATTCACCAGGTTCGACACCACCAGCGGCAGGCTCGCGGTATCGGCGATAAAACCCGCGCCCATGACAAACGCCAGGGTCGTGGCCGGGGAAAAACCCAGGGCCAGGAGCATGGAGATGACGATCGGCGTCAGAATCAGCGCCGCGCCATCATTGGCGAACAGCGCCGAAACCAGGGCGCCCAGCAACACCATGTAGGCAAACAGCCGGTGCCCATTGCCCTGGCCCCAACGCGCCACATGCAGCGCCGCCCAGGCAAAAAAACCGGCCTCGTCCAGCAGCAGACTGATGATGATCAGCGCCACGAAGGTGCCGGTGGCATTCCAGATGATCTGCCACACCACCGGGATATCGCTCAGTTGCACCACCCCGCAGAGCAGCGCCAGGATCGCGCCCAGGGTCGCGCTCCAGCCAACACCCAGGCCCCTGGGTTGCCAGATCACCAGGGTGATGGTCAGGAGGAAGATCAGTACGGCAATCAGCATCATTGATAGGTCTTCAACCGCGTGCGAGAACCGGCGGTGGCGCAAGCCAGCGAAGGCGCCCGCAAGAGCACCGCCCAATCCAAGGGCCTGTTCGCCGGCAAGCCGGCTGCGACATCGGTTCAGGCCAGTTTCGGCCTCGCCTCAGCCCTTTTTCTGCTGCTCGACCCACTGCCCATAGGCGTTGATAAAGCCTTGCAGGAACGGCCGGGTGGCGTCCGCCAGCTTGCCGGATTCGTCGAATGCCGCGCCGGCACCGCCCAGGTAGGCTTCGGGCTGCTGCATGCACGGCACATTGAGGAACACCAGGGACTGGCGCAGATGATGGTTGGCGCCAAAGCCGCCGATGGCTCCCGGCGACACGCTGATCACCGCCCCCGGCTTGCCGCCCCAGGCGCTCTTGCCATAGGGCCGCGAGCCGACGTCGATGGCATTCTTCAAGGGCGCCGGCACCGAGCGGTTGTACTCCGGGGTGACGAACAGCACCGCATCGGCGGCGCCGATCTGCTGGCGAAAGCGCGTGTAGGCCTCAGGGGGAGTGACGTCGATATCTTCGTTGTACAGCGGCAAGTCGCCGATCTCGACAATCTCCAACTGCAGATTGGCCGGTGCCAGCTCGGCCAGGGCCAGGGCCACCTTGCGATTCAGGGACTGCTTTCTCAGGCTGCCGACCAGCACTGCTACCTTGTGCACGTTGCTCATGGGGGTTCCCGCCATTGGCTTGAAGGAGCTGCCAGTTATAGATGAGCCTGGGGGGTGCCTGCCACCCCGCAACCGCCATTTTTCGCACAAATAATGCCCTTCGGTACACGCCGCGCGGGTGCCGGCAATGGCCGCGGAATATTTTTTTGCCCGGGCAAAACTTCCCTGGCATCCACCGGGTCTACAGCACCGCAATTTGCGTGTTCTATCTCCAGAGGCTGAAAAGATGGCTGCAGTACTTGTCGGACAATTCCATGCAAGAGATGCCGAGGGGCGTGTGTACTCAGTACACGAATTCCGCGAATCCATGCCTGAGGACGGCGCCGAACCCGTCACCACCTATCGCCTGGCGATCGGCGACCGGATCAGAAAACTCGATGACAACCAGTTCCTGCTGGTGCAGACCGATGTCACCCTGGTGCGCGAGCCCGAGCCGCCGGCCAGCGAATGACCCCATGCCAGCCAAACGCGTAGCCGCCCCGGCTGCGCAAGACCTTGCCTGCCCCCCTCCAAACCCTGAGCGAAGCCCCTGCGACGCCGTGCCCACGGCGGCTACAGATTCCGGGCCGTGACTTGGGGTAGGATTCCACGCTTGACTCCCCAACCGGCTGGAGATGGACTTCAAGCATGCGTTTACGTCATATCGAAGTGATTCAGGCGCTCCTGCAAACCGCGCACCTGGGCACCGCCGCCGAGCTGCTGCAACTCTCGGTGGCCGAGGTCGAGGCCTTGCTGCGCGATGCCGAAAGCCAGTTGGGGTGCATGCTGTTCGCCAGCGTACGCGGGCGCTTGCAGGCCACCCGCGAGGCCCGCGAACTGCAACCTTCGATCAACCGGGTGTATGACGCCGTCGAACCGCTGCAACGCCTGGCCGATGCCCTGCGTTTCCATCAGGCACCGCCCTTGCGCCTGATTGCCACCGCGCCGCTGGTCCAGCAATTGCTGCCGCAATGCATCGCCGCCCTGCGCCGGCGCTTTGCCGACACCCCGTGCAGCCTGCTCAGCCAGAGCACCCGGGACATGGTGCAAAGCCTGCTGCTGCGCGAGTGCGACCTGGGCCTCGGCCTGCACGACCCTGAACACCCGGACATCCACAGCCAGCCACTGGCCCAGGGCAAGCTGTTTTTGCTGGCGCCCCACGGCTGGCTGCAACCCAAGCAGAAATACGTCGCCCTGCAAGACCTGGCCGGCCAGGCGATGATCGGCCTGGAGGGCCAGGACCCACTGAGCCTGATCCTCGCCAGCAAGCTGCAAAGCCTGCGGCCCAGCCCGGTGATCCAGACCCGGGTACAGACCTATCAGATGATGCGCAGCCTGGTGGAAGCCGGTGCCGGCCTGGCAGTGGTCGACCCCTTCACCGCGGCCGGCGCCCGGGGCAGCGGGCTGGATATATGCCCGCTGTCGCCGCCGATTGGCGTCACCCTGTACGCCCTGCGCCGCAATGGCAGCGACAGCTCGCCCCTGCTCGAGGCGTTGCTGCAACTGCTGAGGGAACAGGCCGAGGCCCTGCTGGCCGGCTAGGCCGACCCTGCGGCATCGGCATCGGCGAACAGCAGGTACCAGAAAATCGCGATCTCCCGCGTCTGCGGGTCGATACCGCGATAGCGCAGGTGATCCACGCCACCCACTCCATAACCGCAACGTTCATACAGGCGGCAGGCGCCGAGGTTGTTGTTCTGGGTTTCCAGCATCAGCCCCGGCAACTGTTTCTTGCCGCACCAGAAGCGCGCCACATCGAGCAGGGCCCGGGCCACGCCATGGCGTCGGGCCGGGGCATGCACCGCCAGCTCGTCGATATGCCCATAGCCGTTCCAGTTGGTGCTGACCACCACATGGCCCACCGGCTGGTCATCCAGCCAGGCCATGAAGATCTCGCTGTCCGCGGCGTTGCGGTAGCTGCTGAACTCCTCCGGATCGATGCCATAGCATTTGCGGTACGGCGTGACCGGGTGCAGCGGCCAGTCCGCCACCGGCCGGCCACGCTCGGCCTCGGCATAAGCGCTGACCTGGAAGCTGAAGTCGCTGGCGCAGACATAGGCGGCGAATGCCTCGTCGGCCACCCGCACCGCCAGCCCCGGGTGCCGGGGATTCACAACAGGTTGCATGGGCACGATGCTCCTCAAGCCTTGATGCAGTTGACGCTGTAGTGCCGATCGCTGCCCTGCCCCTCGCTTTGCAGGCCGTGCACATCGGCGACGAAACCGGGGAAGCTGCTGTCGAAGGCCCGGGCAAAGGCCAGGTAGTCGATGATCGAGCGGGTCGATTCGGTAAAGCGCTCGCCGGGCATGATCAGCGGGATGCCCGGCGGATAAGGCACCAGCATCACCGCGGCGATGCGCCCTTGCAACTGGTCGATGGGCACCGCCTCGACCTCGCCACGCACCAGGTGATCGTAGGCATCGGCGGGCTTGAGGGCCACCTCGGGCAATACCGTGTACATGCGCTTGAGGTGCTTGGCCGTGGCGTTGCTGCGGTAGCAGGCGTGCAGTTGGTCGCACAGGTCCTGCAGGCCCATGCCCTGGTAGCGCTGCGGGTCCTGGCTGGCGACGCTGGGCAGGCAAGCGGCGAGGCTGGCGTTGGCGTCGTAGTTGCGCTTGAACTCCAGCAACTCGGTGAGCAAGGTGCTCCATTTGCCCTTGGTGATGCCCATGGAAAACAGCACCAGGAACGAATAGAGCCCGGTCTTCTCCACCACCAGCCCGCGCTCCCAGAGGAACTTGCCCACCACCGCCGCTGGAATGCCATGTTCGCTCAGGGCCCCGCCGGCGGTCAGGCCAGGCATCACCAGGGTCACCTTGATCGGGTCCAGCAGCACGTAGTCGTCGGTCACCCCGGCAAAACCGTGCCACTCGCCTTCGGGCTCCAGCAGCCAGTCGCCGGTATGCACCTGATCGATGCCCTCGACCCGCTCCGGCTGCCAGATCGAGAACCACCAGTCATCAGCAGCGATGTTCTGCCGCAGGTTGGCCAGGGCCCGGCGAAAGCTCAGGGCCTCGTCGAACATTTCCTGCAGCAGCGAGCGCCCGCCCGGGCCCTCCATCATCGCCGAGGCCACATCCAGGGAGGCGATGATGCTGTACTGCGGCGAGGTGGAGATATGCATCATGAAGGCTTCATTGAAGCGCTCCCGGTCGAGCTGGCGCGCGCCGCCGTCCTGCACATGGATCATCGAAGCCTGGCTGAAGGCCGCCAGCAGCTTGTGGGTGGAATGGGTGGTGAACACCAGGGGGCTGTCGGCGCTGCGCGAGGTGCCCATGCCGTAGCGCCCGGCGAAAAACTCGTGAAACGCCGCGTAGGCGTACCAGGCCTCGTCGAAGTGCAGCACCTCGACGCTGTTGCCCAGGCTCTGCTTGATCAGCTCGGCGTTGTAGCACAGGCCGTCGTAGGTGGAATTGGTGACCACCGCCAGCTTGACCTTGGGCGGCCGGCCACGGGTCAGCGGGCTGGCATCGATCTTGGCCTGGATCGATTCGGGGCTGAACTCGCTCAGGGGAATCGGCCCGATGATCCCCAGCTCGTTGCGTTCCGGGCACAGGTACAGGGGAATGGCGCCGGTCATTATGATCGAGTGCAGCACCGACTTGTGGCAGTTGCGGTCCACCAGCACCAGGTCGTCGCGGCCGACCATGGAGTGCCAGACGATCTTGTTGGCGGTGGAGGTGCCATTGATCACGAAAAAGGTGTGATCGGCGCCGAAATTGCGCGCCGCCCTGGCCTCGGCCTCGGCCAGGGGGCCGGTGTGATCCAGCAGCGAACCCAGTTCCGGCACCGACACCGAAAGATCCGAGCGCAGGGTGTTCTCGCCGAAGAACTGGTGGAACGCCTGCCCCACCGGGCTCTTGCGATAGGCCACGCCACCGCCGTGGCCCGGGGTGTGCCAGGAATAGTTGGAGTCGGCGGTGTGCTGCACCAGGGCCTTGAAGAACGGCGGCAGCAGGCCATCCAGGTAATTGCGCGCGGCGCGGGCCACCTGCCGGGCCAGGAACGGCACCGTATCCTCGAACAGGTAGAGAATGCCCCGCAGCTGGTTGAGCTCGCTCATGGCGTCGGCCGGAGCGTTCTCCAGGGTCATCTGCTCGCCCAGGGCGAAGATCGGCAACAGCGGCGCCCGCACCCGGGCCAGGCGAATCAGTTCCACCATGTTCTGCAGCAGGTGGGTGTTTTCCCCGGCGCCCTCGGCGGCGATCAACATGCAGGCCAGGCCGTGATGGGTGGACGCTACCAGGCGCCCTTCGGCGTAGTTCACCGCGGAGAAGATGCTGAAGCCATCTTTCTCCAGCTCTCGGGCGATGCCCCGTACCCGGTCTCCGGCCACCGTGTCGGCCTTGATGTCGCGATGCACGATCAGGATCGGAAACTGCAGGTCTTTATACATGGGGCAAAGTGTCCTGAGACGGCGGGTGGGCCCCGCCAATCGCCTCAGGTTAGAAGCACCAGTGGCAAGCTGTCACGCCGGCCAGGGACTGCCTGTAACAAAAAGTCGCCTGGAAACAATTGCCGCCGCGCAGGCGACAAGGGTTACTGGCCTTCGCTGAGCTGGGTCCACAAGGCCGGGCCGCCGGCGGACTTGGCGATGATCTCCAGGCGCGCCTGGTGCTCGGCCAGTTCTTCGGCGCTGGCACGCAGCACCCGCCCCCGCGGACGATCGGCCGCCAGGCGGCGGATCGCCGAGGCTCGGCCGATGCCATTGCCATCGCCGTCGCTGCCATTGCCCGCCAGGGACAGGCTGGTCTGGCCACCGGTCATGGTCAGGTAGACGTCGGCAAGAATCTCCGAGTCGAGCAAGGCGCCGTGCAGTTCGCGGCCGGAGTTGTCGACGCCATAGCGCTTGCACAGGGCATCGAGGCTGTTGCGCTGGCCCGGGTGCCGCTCACGGGCCATCAGCAGGGTGTCGAGGATGCTGCAGTGCCGGGTGATGTCCGCGCGCTCATGCTGGCCCAGCAAGGCGAATTCGTTGTTGATGAAGCCAACGTCGAACGCCGCGTTGTGGATGATCAGCTGCGCGCCCTCGATGAACTCGAAGAACTCATCGGCCACTTCGGCAAAGCGCGGCTTGCCCACCAGGAATTCGTTGGTGATGCCGTGGACGCCGATGGCGCCCTCGTCGCTTTCGCGATCCGGTTGCAGATAGACGTGGAAATGGCGGCCGGTAAGGCGCCGGCCGAACAACTCGACGCAACCGATTTCAATGATCCGGTGGCCGTCGGTCACCGGCATGCCGGTGGTTTCGGTATCGAGTACAACAGATCTGTTGGCCATCAGTGGTGCGTTCTCAATCTGGCAAAGGGCGGGATTTTAGCACGCCCGGCCCAAGGTCGGCGCGCCTGCGCGGGGTGATCCGCCAGGCGCACTTTTTAACAGTTATTCGCAAAGCTCATGCAGCTTGCCAGTTGAGCCGCTGCTAGGGTGCCGCCGATCTTCGCCATGGAAACTTGCAGTCATGACCTTGCGCCCTCCCCGCCTGCCCGGCCTGTTGCTGCTTTGCCTGCTCAGCACGTCGAGCCAGGCCACCAGCCTGGTAATCAGCACCGACTTGAGCATGAGTGGAGTGCTGAGCAGCAGCGAAGGCACGTCGAACATCAGCAGTTCCTTCAGCGACGACAAGATAGTGCTCGCGGCCCGCAGCGATGCCGCAGCCTTCGTCGCCAGCGACGGCCAACTGCGCGGGGTGCGACTGGAGTCGGCGCTGGAACGGATTCGCCGGCTCTGGCCCGAATCGCAACACAGCGACGCGCAACTGGCCGCGGCGATCCTCACCCTTTAGCGAACTCAGCCCTTGTAGCCGCGCACCTCATCCACGCCACGGTTGGCCAACTGGTCGGCCCGCTCGTTACCGTGGTGGCCGGTGTGGCCACGCACCCATTTCCAGGTGACGTTGTGGCGGTTGACCTGCTCATCCAGCTGCTGCCACAGGTCGGCGTTCTTCACCGGTTCCTTGGCGGCGGTCTTCCAGCCGCGCTTCTTCCAGTTGGCCATCCACTCGTTGATGCCCTTCATCACGTACTGCGAGTCGGTCACCAGTTGCACGTCGCATTGACGCTTGAGTTCTTCCAGGCCGCGAATCGCCGCCATCAGCTCCATGCGGTTGTTGGTGGTATTGGCTTCACCGCCCCAGAGTTCCTTCTCGACCCCCTTGCACACCAGCAATGCGCCCCAGCCACCGGGGCCAGGGTTGCCCTTGCAGGCACCGTCGGTAAAGATTTCTACGCTATCGCTCATCCACGCCTTCCATCAGAAAATTGCCAGTGGCCTGCCGAACGCCATCGGCAGTGCCGCTGGCCGGGCAAAACCGGCCACTGTGTATAAAAAGAAGATTCAAACCGAGATCAAGGCTGGCTGTTGCGCCGATTGACCTTGGCCATGGGCAGCGGCACCAGCTTGCCCATCGGCTCGCGCCGCACCTGGCGCACCGGTCGCAGGCCGACGGCAATCTTGCGCGCCACCAGCAGATAGAAGCCGCCCCCCGACAGTTGCCACTGCCCGGCCTTGCGCTCCCAGCCGGCCAGCCGCGCCTGCCATGCCGGCGAAGCAAGCGGCGGACGATAGCACCCGAAGCGGCGTTTCTCCAGCGCGAAACCCAGCAGGTTGAGCCAGTCACCGACCCGCGACGGGGCAATGCAGCGCGCCTGGCGCAAGGCGTCATGGGCGAACACATGACGCAGGCCCCAGGTGCTCCAGGGGTTGATGCCGACAATCAGCAAGTGCCCGCCCGGACGCACGCTGCTGGCCGCTTCGCGCAGCAGGCCGTGGGGCGACAGGCAGAAATCCAGGCCATGTTGCAGCACCACCACATCGGCGGCGTGCTCGCTCAGGGGCCAGGCCTGTTCCTCGCAGACGATCTCCACCCCCGGCAGCGGCGCCCCCAGGCGCACATTGCGCTGCACCTGGGGCGCCGCCGGCGGGGTCTGCGCCGACGGCCCGTAGTGCACCAGGTAGCCGCCGAAGAAACGCCCCAGTTCCTCTTCGAGCATGCGCCGTTCTTCATCCAGCAGGAATTGCCCCAGGGGGCCGGACAACCAATCCCGCGCCGCGCTGATCAGGGCCAGCCAGTCGGGATCTGCCTGAGCGAAGGCTTTATCGGTCATTGCATTCTCCAACACGCCAAGAAGCTCTAAGATGCGCCATTGTTTTCCGCTTGGCGAATCCGAAGATGATACAGATCAGTGCCCTGCCCGCCTTCACCGACAACTACATCTGGTTGTTACAGGATCACCGCAGCCAACGTTGCGCGGTGGTCGACCCGGGGGACGCGGCGCCCGTGCTGGCCTGGCTCGAGCAGCACCCGGGCTGGGCGCTGAGCGACATCCTGATCACCCACCATCACCATGATCACGTCGGCGGCGTCGAGCGCCTGAAGCAGCACAGTGGCGCCACCGTGTACGGCCCGGCACGGGAAAAGATCCCCGGGCGCGACGTGGCCCTGGACGACAACGACCGGGCCAGCATCCTCGGCTGGGAGTTCGAGATACTGGCCGTGCCCGGCCACACCCTGGGGCATATCGCCTACTACCATCACGGCCTGCTGTTCTGTGGCGACACCCTGTTCGCCGCCGGTTGCGGGCGCCTGTTCGAAGGCACCCCGGAACAGATGCACCAGTCCCTGAGCCGCCTGGCCGCATTGCCCGACGACACCCTGATCTACTGCACCCACGAATACACCCTCGGCAACCTGCGCTTCGCCCAGGCGGTGGAACCGGCCAACCCGGACATCGCCCAGCGCCTGGACAAGGTCAGCCAACTGCGCGAACAAGGCCGCATGAGCCTGCCTTCGACCCTGGCCCTGGAGAAACTCACCAACCCATTCCTGCGTACCGGTGAAACATTCGTTAAACAAAAAGCGGACGAACGGAACGGCCAGGATAACCCGTCGCAGAGTGCGGTTTTTGCGGTGCTCAGGGCGTGGAAAGATAAATTCTAAGCAGGCTATCCATTGCTACGAAAATTCTGAATGGTTGACCGCACCCCGGGTGCTTTCTAGAATCGCCCGACATTTTTGCCCGGAACTTACTTCCAGCCAATGTCGTCATCTATTCGTTATTCCATCAGTTCAGACGCATTGACGCGCTTGGCCCAGGCCATCGCGGTAGCTGTGTCAGCGACTCTTGCGGGCTGCCAAAGCACCGGCCATGCCCCGCAGAGCGACGCGACGCACACCCAGAATTTCAACGCCCGCATCAAGCAAAAACCCATCTGGCTGAGCAAGCAGCCCAGCCCGCAAGTGCCCCAGGACGTCTGGGAACGCATGCGCCAGGGGTTCCAGTTGCAAGAAGGCTTGGGCGTCAACCCGCGTATCGAACAGCAGCGCCTGTGGTTCGCCAGCAACCCGTCCTTCCTGGAGAACGCCGGCGAGCGCGGCAGCCTGTATATCCACTACATCGTCGAGCGCCTGGAAGAACGCAACATGCCGCTGGAGCTGGCCCTGCTGCCAGTGATCGAGAGCGCCTACAACCCCCTGGCCTATTCCCGCGCCGATGCCGTGGGCCTGTGGCAATTCGTCCCGGCCACCGGGCGCTACTTCAACCTGCGCCAGACCCGTTTCTACGATGGCCGCCGCGACATCACTGCCTCCACCACCGCGGCCATGGACTACCTGAGCCGCCTGCACGACATGTTCAACGGCGACTGGCTGCTGGCCCTGGCCGCCTACAACGCCGGCGAAGGCACGGTGAGCCGGGCCATCGAGCGCAACGAGAAGCTCGGCCTGCCCACCGACTACTGGAACCTGCCGCTGCCGGCGGAAACCCAGGCCTACGTGCCCAAGCTGCTGGCCCTGTCGCAAGTGGTACTGACCCCGGAAGCCTACGGCGTCAACCTCAACCCGATTGCCAACGAACCCTATTTCCAGGTGGTGGAAATCAACCAGCGCATGGACCTGTCCAAGGTCGCGGCGGTGGCCAATATCGACGAGGACGAGCTGTTCCAGCTCAACCCGGCGTTCAAGCAGCGCACCACCCTCGACGGCCCGCAACACCTGTTGGTACCCACCTCCAAGGCGCAGTTGCTGACCACCAGCCTGTCCACCATGAAACCCGAGGAGCTGATCAGCAAGCGCTCGCTGAAGTCGGCGTTCGCCGATGATGAAGGCCGCGACTCGCTGCGTCCCAAGCGCCTCTACAAGGTCAAGAACGGCGAAAGCCTGGCGCAGATCGCCAAGGCCAACAAGGTCGAGGTCCGCGACCTGCAACGCTGGAACAAGCTCAGCAGCAAGAAGCTCAAGGTCGGCCAGACCCTGGTGCTGCAAGATGCCCGCAAGACCACGGGCAAGAAGACCCTGGTGGCCGGCACCGAGAAGAAGAAGGCGACCCAGTACAAGGTCAAGCAAGGCGACTCGCTGTACATGGTGGCCAAGCGCTTCAATGTCGAGATGCAGCACCTCAAGCGCTGGAACCCGCGGGCGGCCCAGGCCCTCAAGCCCGGCCAGACCCTGACCGTCTACCTGCCGCACTAACGCCTCCCGCCGTAGGAGCCGGCTTGCCGGCGAAGAGGCCCGCAGCCTTGCGGTGCCCAGTGCCCGCTTTCGCTGGCAAGCCAGCTCCTACGCAAGACATTGCAGAGTCTTCACCGGACGCCTTGGGAGAAATGCCCACAGCGCGCGCCAGCCCGCTTTTTCCTGCCGATACAAGCTGTTACTGTACTGAGCACACAGCCCAAGCCGCCTGGATCGGATCTCTGCCTTGATGCGTCCCCTCCTTCTGCTCCTTATCAGTCTGGCCTTGAGCTTTCCCGCAAGCGCAACGATCACTGAAAGTCATGGTTACGCGCAGTTCGGCACACTCAAGTACCCGGCAAAGTTCACCCACTTCGACTGGGTCAACCCCGCAGCGCCCAAGGGCGGCACCTTGCGGCTCATGGCCTTTGGCACCTTCGACTCGCTCAACCCCTACACCTTCAAGGGCACCAGCCCCGTTGCCACGCCGAACTTCCTGCAGTACGGGGTCAACGAACTCAACGAACCCCTGATGGTGGGCACCGGCCAATATGCGCCCTCGGGCGACGAGCCCACCTCCAGCTACGGGCTGATCGCCCGCAGCGTGGAATACAGCGAGGACCGCAGTTGGGTGGTATTCAACCTGCGCCCCGAGGCGCGCTTCCACGATGGCCAGCCGATCACCGCCCGCGACGTGGCCTTTTCCTATCGATTGCTGCTCAAGGAAGGCCACCCGCAGTACCGCACCAGCCTGCAGGAGGTCGAGCGGGTGGATGTGCTCGGCCCACAGCGCATCCGCTTTGTCTTCAAGCGCGCCGGCAACCCGCTGCTGATCCTGCGCCTGGGTGAAATGCCGGTGCTGCCCCAGCACTACTGGAAGGACCGCGACTTCAAGGCCACCACCTTCACCCCGCCCCTGGGCAGCGGCCCCTACCGCATCACCCAGGTGCAACCCGGGCGCCAGCTGGTGTTCGAGCGGGTCAAGGACTACTGGGGCAAGGATTTGCCGGTGAATCGTGGCTTCAGCAACTTCGACCGGGTCGAAGTGGAGTTCTACCGCGACAGCGACGTGGCCTTCGAAGCCTTCAAGGCCGGCGAATTCGACATCTATATCGAGCACCAGGCGAAGAACTGGACCAACGGCTACGACTTCCCGGCGGTCAGGCGCGGCGAGGTGATCAAGGCGCAGATCGCCCACCGGATTCCCACCCAGACCCAGGGCCTGTTCATGAACACCCGGCGCACCACCTTCGCCGATGTACGGGTGCGCCAGGCCCTGGGCCTGATGTTCGATTTCGAGTGGACCAACCGCGCCCTGTTCAGCGGCGCCTACCAACGGGCCCTGAGCTACTACCCCAACAGCGAGTTCGCCGCCAGCGGCGTGCCCCAGGGCGGTGAATGGCTGCTGCTTTCGCCCTACCGCGAGCAACTGCCCGCCGCGCTCTTTACCCAGGCCTTCAGCCTGCCGCGCACCGAAGGCCGCGGCATCCCCCGCGACACTTTGCGCCAGGCCCTGGGCCTGTTGGCCGAGGCCGGCTGGAAGCTCAATGGCCAACGCCTGCTGAACAGCGCCGGGCAGCCGCTGCGCTTCGAGCTGATGCTGGTCAACCCCAACCTGGAACGGATTCTCCAGCCTTATGTGGAGAACCTGGCCAGCATCGGCATCGAGGCGCGCTTGCGTACCGTTGACCGGGCGCAATACAAGCAGCGCCTGGACCAGTTCGACTACGACATGATCCTCATGACCCTCAACCAGACCCTGAGCCCGGGCCTGGAACAGTGGCAGTACTTCCATTCCAGCCAGGTGGCGGTCAAGGGCAGCAAGAACTATGCAGGCATCAATAACCCGGTGGTCGATCACCTGCTGGAACAGTTGCTGGCGGCCAGCACCCGCGACGAGCAACTGACCGCCGGCCGTGCCCTGGACCGGGTACTGCTGTGGCAGCACTACATGATTCCCAACTGGTACCTGAACTATCACCGCCTGGCCTACCGTAACCGCTTCGCCTTCGTTACCACGCCGCCCTATACCCTGGGCCTTGGCGCCTGGTGGCTGAAATCCTCGGAGAACACCCAATGATGCCTCTGCGTTCGCTGTTCCTGCGCACCAGCGGCCTGTTGTTCGGCGTCATCGCCTGCTGTGCCCAGGCAGCGCCGCAACATGCCGTGACCCTGTACAACGAAGCGCCCAAGTACCCGGAGAACTTCCAGCACTTCGACTTCGTCAACCCCGACGCGCCCAAGGGCGGTACCTTGCGCATTGCCGGTTACGGCGGCTTCGACAGCCTCAACCCGTTTATCAGCAAGGGGGTGCCGGAAGCCAACATCGGCCTGATCTACGACACCCTGATGACCCAGAGCCTGGACGAGCCCTTTACCGAGTACGGCCTGGTGGCGAGCAAGATCGAGAGGGCACCGGACAACAGCTGGGTGCGCTTCTACCTGCGCCCCGAGGCACGCTTCAACGACGGCCAGCCGATCCATGCCGAAGACGTGGTGTTCAGCTTCCAGAGCCTGATGAGCGCCGGCTCGCCGCTGTACCGCGGCTACTATGCCGACGTCGACCAGGTGATTGCCGAAGACCCGCAACGGGTGCTGTTCAAGTTCAAGCACAACACCAATCGCGAGCTGGCGCTGATTCTCGGCCAACTGACGGTGCTGCCCAAGCACTGGTGGGAAGGCCGCGACTTTGCCAAGAGCAACCTGGAAGTGCCCCTGGGCAGCGGCCCCTACCGGGTGACCGAGGTCAAGGCCGGGCGTTCGATCCGCTACGAGCGGGTCAAGGACTACTGGGCCAAGGACCTGCCGGTGAACCGCGGTTTCTACAATTTCGACCTGATCACCAGCGACTACTACCGCGACAACACCGTGGCCCTGGAAGCCCTCAAGGCCGGGCAGTTCGACTACTGGCTGGAAATGACCGCGAAAAACTGGGCCAACGCCTATAACGTCCCCGCGGTGGCCCAGGGCCGGCTGATCAAGGAGGAGATTGCCAATGGCAACCCCACCGGCATGCAGGGCTTTGTCTTCAACACCCGCCGACCGCTGTTCCAGGACGTGCGAGTACGCCACGCCCTGAGCCTGCTGCTGGACTTCGAGTGGAGCAACAAGCAGCTGTTCAACGGCGCCTACACCCGCACCCGCAGCTACTTCGAGAATTCGGAAATGGCCGCCACCGGGCTGCCGGGCCCCGAGGAGCTGGCAATCCTCGAACCGCTGCGGGGCCAGATCCCCGAGCAGGTGTTCGACCAGGCGTTCTCGCCCGCGGTATGCGACGGCAGCGGCATGATCCGCGCCCAGCAGCGCCAGGCCTACCAGCTGCTGCAGGAAGCCGGGTGGAAGATCGTCGACGACAAGATGGTCGACGCCCAGGGCCAGCCCGTGGTGATCGAGTTTCTCCTCGCCCAGACCGACTTCGAGCGGGTGCTGCTGCCCTTCAAGCGCAACCTCGCCGACCTCGGCATCGACCTGGTGATCCGCCGTGTCGACGTTTCCCAGTACATCACCCGGGTGCGTTCGCGAGACTTCGACATGATCGTCGGCAGCTTTCCCCAGTCCAATTCCCCGGGTAACGAGCAACGCGAGTTCTGGATGACCTCCAGCGCCGACAAGCCCGGCAGCCGCAACTACATCGGCCTCAAGGACCCGGCCATCGACAGCCTGGTGGAAAGCCTGATCAACGCCGACTCCCGGGCCAGCCTGGTGGCCCATGCCAAGGCCCTGGACCGGGTGCTGCAATGGGGCTACTACGTGATCCCCAACTGGCACATTAAAACCTGGCGCGTGGCCTACTGGAACCATATCGGCCACCCCAAGGTCGCGCCCAAGTACGACATCGGCCTCTACACCTGGTGGGTCAAGCCCGATGCCCAGCCCGCCGCGCCAGCGGCCCCCAACCAGGCGGCTGCGGCCGAAGCGGTGCACTAGAAAATGCTGGCCTATATCGTTCGCCGCCTGCTGCTGATCATCCCCACCCTGCTGGGCATCCTGCTGATCAACTTCGTGATCATCCAGGCTGCCCCCGGTGGCCCGGTGGAGCAGATGATCGCCAAGCTCGAGGGTTTCGACGGCGCCACCAGCCGCATTGCCGGTGGCGGCGCCGAAGTCTCGGTGGCCGGTTCCAGCTACCGTGGCGCCCAGGGCCTGGACCCGGCGCTGATCAAGGAAATCGAGCACATGTACGGCTTCGACAAGTCGGCGCCGGAACGCCTTTGGATCATGATCAAGAACTACGCCACCCTGGATTTCGGCAACAGCTTCTTCCGTGACGCCAAGGTGGTGGACCTGATCAAGGAAAAGCTCCCGGTGTCGATTTCCCTGGGGCTGTGGAGCACCCTGATCATGTACCTGGTGTCGATCCCCCTGGGCATCGCCAAGGCCACCCGCCACGGCAGCCACTTCGATGTCTGGACCAGCTCGGCGATCATCATCGGCTACGCCATTCCGGCCTTCCTGTTCGCCATCCTGCTGATCGTGGTGTTCGCCGGCGGCAGCTACCTCAACTGGTTCCCGCTGCGCGGCCTGACCTCCAACGACTTCGACCAGCTGAGCTGGGGACGCAAGATCCTCGACTACTTCTGGCACCTGGCGCTGCCCGTCACCGCCCTGGTGATCGGCCACTTCGCCACCATGACCCTGCTGACCAAGAACAGCTTCCTCGACGAGATCAACAAGCAGTACGTGATCACCGCCAAGGCCAAGGGCCTGACCCAGCGCCGAGTGCTTTACGGCCATGTGTTCCGCAACGCCATGCTGCTGGTGATCGCCGGTTTTCCCGCGGCCTTTATCGGCATCTTCTTCACCGGTTCCTTGCTGGTGGAGGTGATCTTCTCCCTCGACGGCCTGGGCCTGATGAGCTTCGAGGCGGCGATCAACCGCGACTACCCGGTGGTGTTCGGCACCCTGTTCATCTTCACCCTGCTGGGGCTGGTGGTGAAACTGATCGGCGACTTGACCTACACCCTGGTCGACCCACGCATCGACTTCGACAGCCGGGAGCATTGAGATGAACCTATCCCCCCTCAATCGCCGGCGCTTCGAGCGCTTCAAGGCCAACAAGCGCGGCTGGTGGTCGCTGTGGCTGTTCCTGGTGCTGTTCGTGCTCAGCCTGGGCGCCGAGCTGATCGCCAACGACAAGCCGCTGGTGGTGCACTACGACGGCGGCTGGTACTTCCCCGCGCTCAAGCGCTACCCGGAAACCACCTTCGGCGGCGAATTTCCCCTGGAAGCCAACTACAAGAGCCCCTATATCCGCGAGCTGCTGGCGCACAAGGATGCCTGGGTGGTCTGGGCACCGATCCCCTTCAGCTACCAGAGCATCAACTACGACCTGCGGGTGCCGGCCCCGGCACCGCCCTCCGCGGACAACCTGCTGGGCACCGATGACCAGGGTCGCGACGTGCTGGCCCGGGTGATCTACGGCTTTCGCATCTCAGTGCTGTTCGCCCTGACCCTGACCATCCTCAGCTCGATCATCGGGGTGATCGCCGGCGCCCTGCAGGGCTTCTACGGCGGCTGGGTGGACCTGGCCGGGCAGCGCTTCCTGGAAATGTGGTCGGGGCTGCCAGTGCTCTACCTGCTGATCATCCTGGCCAGCTTCGTGCAACCGAACTTCTGGTGGCTGCTGGGCATCATGCTGCTGTTCTCCTGGATGAGCCTGGTGGACGTGGTGCGCGCCGAGTTCCTGCGCGGGCGCAACCTGGAGTACGTGCGTGCAGCCCGGGCCCTGGGCATGCAAAACGGGGCGATCATGTTCCGCCATATCCTGCCCAACGCCATGGTTTCCACCATGACCTTCATGCCCTTTATCCTCACCGGCGCCATCGGCACCCTCACCGCCCTGGACTTCCTCGGCTTCGGCCTGCCGCCGGGGGCGCCATCGCTGGGCGAGCTGGTGGCCCAGGGCAAGTCCAACCTGCAAGCTCCCTGGCTGGGCATCAGCGCCTTTGCCGTATTGGCCCTGATGCTCAGCCTGCTGGTGTTTATCGGCGAGTCCGCCCGCGATGCCTTCGACCCGAGGAAATGACATGACCCAGGACACCCTGATCGAAGTCCGCGACCTGGCCGTGGAGTTCGTCGCCGGCGAGCGCCAGCAGCGCGTGGTGGAAGGCATCAGCTTCGATATCAAGCGCGGCGAGACCCTGGCCCTGGTGGGCGAATCCGGCTCGGGCAAATCGGTGACCGCGCATTCGATCCTGCGGCTGTTGCCCTACCCCCTGGCACGGCATCCGTCCGGGGTCATCCAGTACGCCGGGCAAGACCTGCTGAGCCTCAAGGAAAAGACCATCCGGCATATTCGCGGCAACCGCATCGCGATGATCTTCCAGGAACCCATGACCTCGTTGAACCCGCTGCACAGCATCGAGAAGCAGATCAACGAGGTGCTGGGCATCCACAAGGGCCTGACCGGCAAGGTGGCCACCCGGCGCACCCTGGAGCTGCTGGAGCTGGTGGGCATCCCCGAGCCGCACAAGCGCCTCAAGGCCCTGCCCCACGAGCTTTCCGGCGGCCAACGGCAACGGGTGATGATCGCCATGGCCCTGGCCAACGAGCCGGAACTGCTGATCGCCGACGAACCCACCACCGCCCTCGACGTGACCGTGCAGTTGAAGATCCTCGAACTGCTCAAGGAGTTGCAGGCACGCCTGGGCATGGCCCTGCTGCTGATCAGCCACGACTTGAACCTGGTGCGGCGAATCGCCCACCGGGTGTGCGTGATGCAGCAAGGCCGCATCGTCGAGCAGGCGCCTTGCGAACAGCTGTTTCGCGCGCCGCAGCACCCCTATACCCGGGAACTGCTGGCCGCCGAGCCCAGCGGCCTGCCGTCGACCAATGAAATCGGCCCGCCGCTGCTGGAAGTGGACAACCTCAAGGTCTGGTTTCCGATCAAGAAAGGCCTGCTGCGGCGCACCGTGGATCACGTCAAGGCAGTGGACGGCGTGCACTTCAGCCTGCCCCAGGGCCAGACCCTGGGCATCGTCGGCGAGAGTGGCTCGGGCAAGTCGACCCTGGGCCTGGCGATCCTGCGCTTGATCGCCAGCCAGGGCGGGATTCGTTTCGAAGGGCAGCAGCTCGACCGCCTGTCCCAGCCCCAGGTACGGCCCCTGCGGCGGGAAATGCAGGTGGTGTTCCAGGACCCCTTCGGCAGCCTCAGCCCGCGCATGAGCGTGAGCCAGATCGTCGGCGAGGGCCTGCGCATTCACCACATAGGCACGGAACAGGAGCAGGAACAGGCGATTATCGAGGCGCTCAAGGAGGTGGGCCTGGACCCGGACACCCGGCACCGCTACCCCCACGAGTTCTCCGGCGGCCAGCGCCAGCGCATCGCCATTGCCCGGGCCCTGGTGCTCAAGCCGCGGCTGATCCTGCTGGACGAGCCGACCTCGGCCCTGGACCGTACCGTGCAGCGCCAAGTGGTTGAGCTGCTGCGCCGCCTGCAAAGCAAATACAACCTGACCTACCTGTTCATCAGCCACGACCTGGCGGTGGTCAAGGCCCTGAGCCACCAGCTGATGGTGATCAAGCACGGCCAGGTGGTGGAGCAAGGCGACGCCCAGGCGATCTTCGCGGCGCCCCAGCACCCCTACACCCGGCAACTGCTGGAGGCCGCCTTCCTGGCACCGGCAGGCGCCGAATAATCTGGAACAGGCGTAGCGACCTATGGGGTTTCTCGCCCTTGCTGTTCTACGCAGCCCGCGCCCTTGCAGCGCTGAAACCTGTCTCTCACTGATGAGCGATCAAACAATCATATGGACAATGACATCAGCCAGATCACCCCATGGAAAAGTGCAACATGAAGCTGTGCTATCTGTTGCTACTGATCTTTCTGGCCGGCTGCGACAACACTCAAGACAAAGCCCCGGATAACCCTCAGGGCACCGCCGCACGCCTTTACCTCCCATTGGGCAGCGCGGTTGACGAGTTCCTGGAAAAGAGCCCGGTGCACTTTACCGCCGACTGCCTGGATGCCATCGGTATGTGTTGGTATGAAGCGGATCAGCAACAAGCGCTCCTTGACCTGAGCCTCTCTCAACCTGAGGGCACGCTTGAGCTGGACCAGGTAGCCGGACTGAGCATTGCCGTTGATGGCAACATCTCGAGCACTATCCAGGAGCTGAACATCGACCTGCGTGGCCTGCCGGACAACAGCACTCACCAGGAAAACAAGGACCTTATCTATCGCCTGATCAAGAAGCTGAAGAGCGCGGGCTGGAAAAAATACTACTTCCCTTCCGACCCGCGAATTTCCGGCGCTGAATTGAACAAATTCGACTGGGAAAAAAGTCTTCCGGGCTCCCACCCGTTAAGCCATCCGCAGTTCGATGCCGACCTTGAGATGAGCCTTGAAGAGTGGCTCGGCCTCTCTACGTTCTATGACTGGTATCTCTACCACGGCAACTACCTTGCACACGTACGGGCCCTGCGCCAGGACTCCAGGAACGCACCGCTGGAAACCGGCACCTACCTGATCAGCCTGCAGGTCGTCTCGCTGGACAAATTCTGGGCAAGCAATTTTTCAGAAGCACAAAGAGCACAATGGAAAACACTGTTTCCCGCTCATCTAAAACAACTGCTGCAACGTCGTTCACACACTGAAACTCAAGCCAAGGCGGCCGGGGCAAACATTGAAGAAGCCTACACGCCACCGGCCATGGAACGTAGCCCATAGCGCTCGGCGAACGCCTTTCAGGTCGCCCCACGGCCCCACTCAGCGGGCCCGTTTGCCGGCCTGCTTGTGCTGGTACATGGCCTGGTCGGCATCCGCCAGCAACTGCTCGATACCGGGGTGGCGCTGGGGGTCGTATTGGATCTGGCCAACGCTGAAGCGGATGTCATAACCGCGCTTCAAGGTGGCGTTGCGTTCATCGAGAATCTCCCGCAGGCGCTCCATGATCGACGAGGTTTTCAGATGATCGGCGGCGGTCAGCAGAGCCACGAACTCGTCCCCGCCCAGGCGGCCGATGACATCGCTCTCGCGAAAGGCGATGCGCAGTACATCGGCAAAGGTCTTCAAGGCGCCGTCGCCCTCGGCGTGGCCATAGGTGTCGTTGATCTCTTTGAAATCGTTGAGGTCGAAGAACAGCAGGGTCGCCGGTTTCTCCAGGCGCTTGCACACCGCCAGGGCATGCCGCGACAGGGCCTCGAAACCACGGCGATTGGACAGCAGGGTCAGCTCGTCCATGCTCGCCATCTGCACCGCCGCCAGCTCCTGCTCGGCCATGCGCGCCAGGTCCCGCAGTAGCGCCCGTTCCTCGTCATCCAGGTCCCGCGGCTTGACGTCGATCAGGCACAAGGTGCCGAGCTTGCTGCCATTGGGCACGGTCAGCGGGCAGCCGGCATAGAAGCGGATGCCCGGGTCGCCGAGCACCAGCGGGTTGTCATGGAAGCGCTCGTCCTGCTCGGCATTGGGCACGGTGAGAATCTGGTCGCCGAGGATCGCGTGGCCGCAGAAAGAAACATCCCTGGGGGTTTCACTGGCATCCAGGCCGACACAGGACTTGAACCACTGCCGGTCGCTATCCACCAGGCTGACCAGGGCGATGGGCACGTTGAACAGGCGCTTGGCCAGCCGGGTCAGGCGGTCGAAACGCTCTTCCGGCGGGGTATCGAGAATATTCAGCTCCCGCAGGGTCTGGACTCTCAAGGCCTCATTGTTGGGTTTGCTGGGAAACAACATCGCTGGACTCCGTTCACGGCGTAGTACGCAAGCGTAGTTCAAAATGCCGGCGCCCTCCCGCCCGGGCACAGGCCCGGCGCAGAGCCCCAGGGCCGAACTTGAAGCCCGGGCTCGGCAGGCTGGAGTCGACCCGATCACAACAGCTGCCCGCTGCCTTTTTTCCGCCAGCGGCGTAGATTGGCACCCCCTTGCCTCTGTCTACCTTACAAGGATGTCCCCGGTGTCCACCGCAGCTTCCAGCCCTAACGAAAAAAGCCTGCTGCGCCTGTTGCTGGAGCTGTTCTGGCAGCTGTGCGCACTGCTGCTGCCGATCTTCCTGGTCACCCTGCTGCCGCCCTTCGCGGCACTGCTGGTGTTGCTCGCGTGCGCAGGCTGCATGATCCTCGCGGCCCGCCTGGGCTGGCGTCGCAGCGCCCGTGCCAGCGCGCGGCTGATGACCAGCGCCGGCTTCGGCCTGGGCTTCAGCCTGGGCCGGGCCCTGCCGGCCTACTGGGATATCGCCGCGGCCGGCGCCACGATGTTTGCCGCCATGGCGGCGGTGAGCAGCCTGGAACGGCGCCTCGGCCTGGTAACGCCCACCTCGAGCAGCACCAGCGCCTGGGGTGGCGGCGAACCGCAACAGACTCCGGAGGGTCTGCCGATCCGCGTGTTCAACCACGGCGAGATCGCCATGGGCGGCCCCACCTATTGCGACTACCTGTTGCCCGATGGCGTGCTGCTGCAAGGCCTGGGTTCCTCGGCGCGCTTTTCCGCCGACGGGCGCTATTTCGCCGCACCGCTACCGTCGCGCCAGCGCTGGGGCCTGGCGATTTTCGACCGATCGTTGCGTCGCCTGTACCGCTGCAACCAGGAACAGTTCTGGGAACTGGACGCCTTCAATGGCGACCGCCTCAGCGGCCGTCACAGCCCGCTGCTGGACAACGGCGCCCGGGAAGCCAGCCTGACGGCCCTGCTGGAGCAAGCCGAGGCCATCGACCTGGTGGCGGTGGCCGACCTGTGGCTGGAGCCCGGCGACTGGCAGCAGGAGCTCGAACGCCAGGGCTTTGTCGAACCGTCCCCCGACGGCCAGCACCAACTCCAGGCCCAGCTGGCCCTGCCCGCCAGCCTGCGGGACCTGCCCCAGCCCCTGGACTGCCTGCGCGACGCGCCCTATTGCCTGAGCCTCGACGGCCAGCCTAGCGGCCTGCTGATCCGCGCCCGGGCTTCACGCCTGTGGGCCGCCAACGGCCAGGCCCTGGCCTGCATGGCCAGCCTGGAACAGCAGCCAGAAGCCGTCGGCTGCTGGCTATGGCAGGCCGAGCACGGCTGGCGTCTGTTGCCCGCGCCCTGGGTCGCCAGCCCGACCGAGCCGTCCTTCTACCCCGGCGCGCTGCTCGAACTGGACACTCATCACCTGTACCACGCGGCCTATCTGGACCACCCCGAGCCGGACCACGCCAGCTACGGCTATGGCCTGCAGAGCATTCACAGTGACAGCGAAATCGGCCACGGCCACGACCCCCAGGGCCGCTTGCAGGTGGTGCCGCTGGCCCTGGCCCGCACCCGAGTGCGTCAAGCCCTGGACGGCAGCGGCCAGCGCGGCGCCAGCCAGATCCAATCGGCGCCGCTGCTGGGCGGCCGGCGCGCCCTGTTGACCTGGCTGAAAGACAGCGACCAGGGCCTGGGCGCCTACAGTTGCCGCATTGGCGACTGGCAACTGCCCGGCAGTTGGCAGCTCGATCATCGGGTGTCCGACTGCCAGCGCTACCTGGCCCTGCTGCCCTTTGCCGAAGCACCGGCGGCCTGCGCCGGAGTGGTGGTGGCCGACCTCCAGCGTCAATCCCTGCTGTGCAGCGAGGAACTGCTGGTGGCGCGTTTGCTGGACTTTCGCCAGGGCCGCCTGAGCCTGGCGCTGGTCGCCGGACGCCTGCACCGCGACCTGGCCAGCAGCCCCCTGCAACGCTTCGACCAGCCCGCGCCGGCCGCCAAGCACGCCGCGGCCTTCTGTGCCGAGCACGAGGATTCACGCCTGTACTACCAGCGCTGCACCCTGCAGGTGGGCGAGCAGCAGCTGCAACGCCTGGCCGACTGGCGCCTGGTGGACCGGCCCCAGGTAGCGGTCGCCGAGGGCGATTTCATCCAGTTGGCGCCCACTGGCCGCGACGCCGCCTGGCTGTTCGGCAGCCAGACCGAATACGCCGACAGCTGGCTGCGGGAAACCAGCCCGCGGCTCGGCGGCCACCTGCTGACCGCTTCCGGCTGCGCCCTGGCGGACCTGGCGCCATCCTTGATCTGGAGCAGCAACGCCCGCTACCTGGCCCTGACCCGGCTCAGGCTGGATGTCGAGGACGGCTATCGCGCCTGGCAGCTGCTGGTGCTGGATGTCGAGGAACGCAGCCTACGCATCGCCCCCGACTGGCTGCGCCATCGACCGCTGCTGCAGCGCTTCGACGACCAAGAGCTGGAACTGCGGCTGTTCGAACGGGACTGGGAAGCCCTGGACGACCCCGACCCGGGGCGCCCGTTGCAGTGGCAACTGGCAGCCCTGCTGCGCCTACCCGCCGAGCCCCTGCGCGAGTCCCAGGGCCTCTGGCTGTGCGCCGCCGATTGGCCCCAGGCCGCTGCCTGGCAGGTGCTCAAGCGCCCGGATCACCCGGCCTTTCACCGCCCCTGAGGGGGCGCTAGGTCAGTCCTCGCTGGGCGTCTAGTCATTCCTCGCTGGGCGCTAGGGCATTGCGCGCGAGCTGGCTGACAAACCCGGGGATCTGCTCCCCGGGCAGCGCTTTGCTGTAGTACCAACCCTGGATAGTCAGCTCGGAACTGGACTCAAGAAAATCCAGCTGCTCGCGGGTTTCCACCCCCTCCACCACCACCTTGAGCTTGAGCGTCTCGCAAAACCGCAGCAGACCGTTAAGCACCTGGGCGCCCTTGGGCTCACGCAGGGCAAGAACGAAACTGCGGTCGATCTTGATCCCATCCACCGGAAACTGATGCAGGTAGCTCAGGGCGGAAAAACCGGTGCCGAAATCGTCGATATACAGCCGTGCGCCCAGGGCATGCAGCTTGCCGATCCACTGCTGGGTCAGCAGCGCATCGCCCACCAGGGCATCCTCGGTGATCTCCACCGATACTCGGCCATGGGCCCGGGCAAGAATCTCCAGCAGGCGCCGGCCATGCTCCGCCGAGGCCAGGGTGGCGCTGGAGATATTGATGGTGATGGGCAGTTCGAAGCCGATCCGGCTCCAAGCCTGCTGCTGGCGCACCGCCTGGGTGGCCACCCAGAAGTCCACCTCGGGCATCAGCCCGGCCTGCCCCAGCCACTGCAGCAACTCCCAGGGCGACCGCACCTGGCCGTCACGGTCGCGAGCGCGGATCAGCGCCTCGCAGCCATTGCACAGGCCGCTGTCCTTGACCACCTGAGGCTGGTATTCCAGATGAAAGTCGTACTCGCTCAACTGCTGGATGCGCGCCAATTGCAAAGACTGCTGGGCCGCCTGCTTGTAGGACGCCACCATCGGGTCCAGCTCGAACAGCCGGCCGCGCTCTTCCAGGGCGCGGAAAGTGGTGTCGAAGGTCTTCAGGTAGACCTGGTCGGCACCTTCGCCCTGACGCTGGAGGCTGCGCACGTAGGGGCTGTAGATTAGGGTGCCGACCCCCAGCAGGGCCACTTGCAGCAGCACCGCGCCCCAGTCGCCCTGGGTGCTCAGGTAAGCGTTGAGCAGCACCGGCGAGGTGAAGGGCACGCTGACCAGCGCCGGGCCGACCCAGCCCAGTTGCACCACCAGCAGCGCCAGGCACACGTTGACCATCGGCACCAGCATAAAGGGCACCAGCAAGCGCGGATTGAGGATGATCGGCAGGCCGAACAGCAGCAGTTCGTTGACGTTGAACAGCGACAGCGCCAGGCTCGCCAGCGCCAGCAGGCGCATGGAACGATTGCGCGAAAAACCGAGGATCGCCAGCACCAGCGCCAGGGAACCACCGGAGCCGCCAATAAAGGCGAAGCAGCCCAGCAGGCCGCTATTCAGGGCATGCCGTGCCGGTTGCCCGGCGGCCTGCTCGGCGGCATTCAGCGCCACTGCCTGCTCCATCACGTCCATCAAGGGCTGCATGGCATGGGTGCCATGGATGCCGAAGAACCACAGCAAGGAATTACTCGAAGTGAGCAAGATCGCGTTGAGGTAAGGGTGCTCCAGGCTGTCGATATCCAACGGCCGCTGCACATAGGCAACATCGTGCACCTGCAACAGCAACTGCAGCACCACCACCAGCATCAGCGAGGTCAGCACCCCGGGCAGCACCATATTGATGGTGCCCTTGAGGTTCTGCCCCACCAGGTCCTCGTCCACCAGCCGGGTCCAGCGCCAGCGGTGCAGCCAGGCCATCAGCGGCACATTCAGCAGCGGCGAGGCGATGGCGATAAACAGCACGAAGGTCGCCGCGGCCAGGGGGTAGTCGCGCATCAGGAAGATCGCGATCACCACATGGGACAGGCACAGGAAGGCCACCGGCAACTGCGGCAGGCGGTACTGCAACGCCAGCATGTAGCCGATGGACGCCGCCACCAGCAGGGGAATGATCGAACTGAGGCGGTTATGCAGCCCGGTCAGCAGCTCCACCAGGCTACCGGGTGCGCCAAGGGCCTGGGCACATTGGGCAAGAATCAGCATCACCGCCGACACCAGCAGGCAGGGCAATAGCCAGAGCAGGCCCTCGCGGATCGAACGCAAAGACTCGGCACCCGCCAATAGCGCCAGGCGGTGGGTGAGAAACAGCCTGATCCGTGGGTAGCCCATCAACCTTCCCCTGCGCCACTGCGCGCCGACTTCCTGCAGACGGCCCCGCCCAGACCGGCAGGCAAGCACGCTGCCAGGTATCGCGACGGGAATGCAGGTGAAGATACCACTGAAGAAACCCCGCTCAGCAAGCCCCGAATGCCAGTGTTCCAGGTCTTTTATCCCTTCGGCATTTAGCTTGGCGTACTTGCCGTCAGGCCGGCGGGGGTTGCCAGGGCAGTGATCGCCAATCAATAGCATTTGCACGGGATCGAGGCTTTTTGGTTTAATCGCGATCAATTCCCATTTACAACTCGATCGCCACCGGACCACGCCCTTGCCCTCCACTCCGCCCGCCAGCACCGCCTTGGTCCATGCCCTGTATGACAGCCATCACCGTTGGCTCTACGAGTTGCTGCGGCGGCGCCTGAACCACGCCTGGGATGCCGCGGACCTAGCCCACGAGATCTTCGTCCGGGTGCTCAAGCGTCCGCCGCAGCTCGAGGACGACGTGCAGCAACGTTCCTACCTGGCGACCATTGCCCGGGGCCTGTGCATCGATCACTGGCGTCGCCGCCAGCTGGAACAGGCCTGGCTCCAGGCCCTGGCGGCACGCCCACAAGCCCTGCAGCCCTCCCCCGAACAACGGGCGATCATCGTCGAGACCCTGCACCAGGTGGACGCCATGCTCGGGCGCTTGCCGCAGCGGGTGCGCGAGGCGTTTATCCTGGCGCAGCTGCACGGCCGGCCCTACCAGGCGATTGCCGATGAACTGGGGGTGTCGCTGCGCATGGTGAAGAAATACCTGGCCCAGGCCCTGATGCACTGCGCACTGCTGGAGGCCGAACTCGACGGCCTGCTGATCGAGTAAGCCGCCATGAACCCAGCCCCGGTCAACCGATTGAGCCACGCCAGCCTGCAACAGGCGGCGAACTGGTACGTGCAGCTGCAGGATGCGGCGGTCAGCGACGAGCAGCGCCGGCACTGGCAGGCCTGGATCGACCAGGCCGCGGAACACCGCCAGGCCTGGGGTTATGTGCAGCGGGTCAGCCAGCGCCTGCTGCCCTTGCAGGAAGCCGGCGCCCAGCAAGCCGCCAGCCAGGCCCTGCGGGCCGAGCGACGCAAGCCACTGGCGCGGCGCCAGGTACTCGGCGGCCTGCTGCTGATGGGCCTGGGCTGGGGCACCTGGCGCAATACCGCGCTGCCCCAGGCGCTGGAACGCTGGCGCGCGGACTACGCCACCGGCACCGGGGAAATTCGCGACACCCGGCTCAGCGATGGCACTCACCTCTGGCTCAATGCCCTGACGGCCCTGGATGTGCGCTACAGCGCTCTGCAGCGGCTGTTGTGGCTGCACCAGGGGGAGATCCTGATCGACACCGCCCAGGACCCGCAGCGGCCATTTCGGGTGGCCACCGAACACGGTCGGCTGCAAGCCTTGGGCACCCGTTTCAGCGTGCGCCGCGAGGCCCAGCGCAGCCTGCTGAATGTCTACGCCGGCGCGGTGCAGGTACAAAGCGCCAACGGCGCCCAGGTGCAGGTGGTGCAGGCCGGTCAGCAACTGGCCTTCGACGCCGCCGGGCTGGGCCCGCTGCTGGGCGCCAGCGCCGCCCGTGAAGCCTGGAGCCGTGGCCTGTTGCTGGCCGACAACCTGCCGCTGGCGCAGTTGCTCGAAGAGCTGGGGCGCTATCGCCCGGGGCATCTGGGCTGCGATCCGGCCATTGGCCAACTGCCAGTGATGGGCAGTTTTCCGCTGCACGATTCCGACCAGGCCCTGGCGCTGCTGGAGGCGGCGCTGCCGGTGCGCGTGGAGCGCCTGGCCTCCTGGTGGGTAACCCTGGAGCCCCGGGGCTGACCCGGAGAAAAAATATTCAAGGCCCTGGTTCCCTTTTTTCCTTCTGGTTCGGTTAACCCGGTAACAGCCTTCAGACTACCGACCCACAAGGGAACCCCATGCCATCACCCCGCCGTTCGCGCCTGCCCTTCCATACCCTGCCCCTGTGCACCGCGCTGCTCTGCGGCGCCGCGTCCTGGGCCGATGCCGCACCAGCGGCCGCCGACAGCCAGAGCGAAGCCCTGCGCCGCCCCTACAGCATCGGCCCCGGGCCGCTGGTCACGGTGCTCAATCGCTTCGCCGAGCAGAGCGCGGTATTTATCGCCGGGCACAATGACCTGGCGGCGGGCAAGCAAAGCCCCGGCCTGAACGGTCGCTACAGCGTCGCCGAGGCCCTGCAACGGCTACTGGCCGACTCCGGCCTGCAGGCCCAGGCGGTGAACGGCGGCTATGTGCTCAAGGCGCTACCCGCCACCAACGGTCCGTTGCAGTTGAGCACCACCCAGGTTTCCGCCCAGGGCCTGGGCGCCATCACCGAGGACAGCCACAGCTACACCACCGGCGCCAGCGCCTCGGCCACCGGCCTCAACCTGTCGCTGCGGGAAACCCCGCAAACGGTCACGGTGATCACCCGCCAGCAGATGGACGACCAGGGCGCCACCAGCATCGCCGACACCCTGCGCCGGGCCCCCGGGGTCAGCGTGCAGAACTACGACAGCGAGCGCTGGGAGTTCTCCAGCCGCGGCATGCCCATCACCAATTTCCAGTACGACGGGGTCAATGCCACCTACGACGGGGTCTACGACTACGGCACCACCAGCACCGACATGGCGACCTTCGACCGGGTGGAAATCATCAAGGGCGCCACCGGCCTGATGACCGGCTCCGGCGACCCTTCGGCCACCGTCAACCTGATCCGCAAGCGGCCGACCAAGGCCTTCAAGGCCTCGGTCACCGGCACTGTCGGCTCCTGGGACAACTACCGCAGCGAAGGGGATATTTCCGGCCCGCTGACCGACACCGGCAACCTGCGCGGGCGCTTTGTCGGGGTCTACCAGGACCGCAGCTCGAACCTGGATCACTACCAGAACACCAAGGACATCGCCTATGGCGTGCTCGAGGCCGACCTGACCCCGGACACCCTGCTGACCATCGGCCTCGACCAGCAGAACACCCGCTCCCGGGGCGCCACCTGGACCGGTTTCCCGATGTACTTCAGCAACGGCTCGCGCACCCACTTCTCCCGCTCGTTCAACCCGGCCACCGACTGGAGCCGCCGCGACTTCAGCAACCAGACCCTGTTCACCTCCCTGGAACAGCAACTGACCAACGACTGGACCCTGAAGGTCAGCTACGACCACCTGCGCCGCCAGCACGACACCCTGCTGGGCTCGGCCAGCGGCGGCAACCCGGACCAGGCCAGCGGCAACGGCATGTTCATGTACATGGGCAAGTTCAAGGGCGAGCAGCGCCAGGACAACCTCGACATCAACTTGCATGGGCCCTTCAGCCTGTTCGGCCGCGAGCATGAGCTGATCGCCGGCTTCATGCTGATGAACGCCAAGCAGGACATCCCGGTGCACGGTTCGGTGTACCCACCGGTGGGCGGCAGCATCTACGACTGGCGCGGCGAGTTCGCCAAGCCGGACATCCCCAAGATCGGCGACAACGACATCCTCCAGCGCCAGACCGGCGCCTACCTGGCCACCCGGCTCAAGCCCACTGACGACCTGGCGCTGATCCTCGGCACCCGGGTCAGCGACTTCAAGGGCATCGACAACACCCGCTACTTCGACCCCAGCCGCGCCGACGCCCGCCAGCGCTACCAGCAGACCGGCGTGGTCACCCCCTATGCCGGGCTGATCTATGACCTGGATGACACCTACTCGGTCTACACCAGCTACACCAGCATCTATCAGCCGCAGATGAGCAAGGACGTCAGCGGCAAGCTGCTGGACCCGGTGGAAGGCGACAGCTACGAGGCCGGGATCAAGGCCGAGTACCTGGACGGCCGGGTCAATGCCAGCTTCGCGGTGTTCCATGTGCAGCAGGACAACGTTGCGCAACTGGTGGACGGCTGGGGCATCGATGCCGTCTACCGTCCCACCAAGGGCGCCACCACCAAGGGCTTCGAGATGGAGGTGGCCGGCGAGCTGCTGGACGGCTGGAACCTCTCCGCCGGCTACAGCTACAACCACACCCGCGACGCCAATCACCAACGGGTCTTCGGCTCGGTGCTACAAACCACCCAACCGCAGCAGGTGGCCCGGCTGTTCAGCACCTACCGCCTGCCCGGCGCCTGGGAACGCCTGACCCTGGGCGGCGGGGTCAACTGGCAGAGCCAGTTCCTCGGCAAGGTCTACCAGCCCGACCCGAACGATGCGCTGAATGGCGGGCATGACTCGCGCATCGCCCAGGACGGCTACTTCCTGGTGGATGCCATGGCCCGCTACCAGTTCAACTCGCACCTGAGCTCCACCCTCAACGTGAAGAACCTGTTCGACAAGAAGTACTACACCGGCATCGGCAACTTCGGCACCGGTTTCTACGGCGAACCCCGCAGCCTGCAACTGGCCACCCGCTGGGACTTCTGAAGCGCCGGCCGGTGGCCGATCTGCGGCGCACCGGCAACCGCCCGGCTTGACTACGCTTGAGCAAGCGTGATCAAGCCGCGCCTTCGACGGCTAGAACTAATACACTCGCCGGCAGTTCCCCCAGCGATGGAAAGCCCAGCATGAAACCCGCTCCCGATCAGGCCCCGCAGTTCTGGCGCGACCCGGCCCTGCCCTTTATCGAAGCCCGCGCCATCGCCGACGGGCGCCTGGTTTGCTACAACCGCCACGCCCACCAGCAGTTTTCCATCGGCAGCATTACCGCCGGGCACAGCACCTACCTCAGCGGGCACACTCAGTGCCGGGTCAGCGCCGGCACCCTGGTGCTGATGAACCCCGGCGTGGTGCATGCCTGCAACCCCATCGACAATCAGCCCTGGTCGTATCGCATGCTGTATGTCGACACGCCCTGGCTCACCGCCTTGCAGCACGAGCTGGGCTTCAGCCCGCAACTGGATTTTCGCCCCTTTGCCGAAACCCACAGCCGCGACCCGCAGCTGTTCACCGAGCTGCAGCAGCTGTACCAGGCCCTGGTGAACCCGGAGAACGACACCCTGCACAAGCACAGTGCGGTGGTGGCCTTCTTCAGCGAGCTGCAACAGCGCCTCAACCCTGCGCCGAGCAGCCCGCGCTACAGCAATCACAAGCTGGAGCGGGCCGCGCACTTTATCCGCCAGCACTGCACCGAGCCCCTGGACCTGGCGCAGATCTGCCAGGCCGCGCAGCTGTCGGCGTCCTACCTGATTCGCGCTTTCAAGCAGCAGTACGGCCTGGCGCCCCACGCCTACCTGGTGAACCAGCGGGTGCAGTACGCCCAGGCCCGCCTGCGCCAGGGCGCGGCCATCGCCGAGGTGGCGCAAGCCGCGGGTTTCGCTGACCAGGCGCACCTGCAGCGGGTGTTCAAGCAACACCTGGCGGCCACCCCGGGGCAATACCAGGGGCCGGCGTTGGCCTGAACAGCATGCCGCTCACAGCAACAGGTAGGCGGCACTGGCCGCCAGCAGTGCGGCCATACTGCGATTGAAGCGGCGCAGGCCCGCGGGGTTGTCCAGGTAATGCCGCAGAAAGCTCCCGGCGTAGGCCCAGCAGGCAATCGACAGGTAGCAGATCACCCCGTACACCGCCGCGAACAACCACACCAGGCGCACCTCGCCATCGGCGGCAAAGGCCCCCATGCCGGCCACGCAGGCCAGCCAGGCCTTGGGGTTGAGCCACTGCATCAACGCGCCATACCAGGCCGAGGGCGCACGCACCCGGGTCTCGCCGGCCAGTTGCCCATCGTCGCAGGCCAGCTTCCAGGCCATGTACAACAGGAAGGCCACGCCGAACAGGCGGATGCCCTGGGTCAGCAGCGGCCACTGGCGTAGCAGCTCATGCAGGCCCAGGCCCGTGAGCACCAGCAGCAGGGTGAAGCCTAGGGTGGCCCCGGTGACGTGCCGCAGGCTGGCGCGCAAGCCGAAGCGCGCCCCCGCTCCCAGGGCCAGGATATTCACCGGCCCCGGGGTAATGGACGCGGCCAGGGCAAAGGCCGCCATGGAAAGTACCAGGCTCATAGGCTCATCTCTCGGTTGTGGATCGAATCGATCGCACAACAGGGTATGTAGCGCCCCGCCTGGGGTATTGAACAAAACTACCCTGCCGCGCTTAGCCGTTGAACCTGATCACCAGAGCATTGAGCTCGTGGGCGGTGACGGCCAGGTCGCCCCCGACGCTGGAGGAATGCACGGCGATCTCCGCGTTCTGGTCCGAAACCTGGGCGATGCGGGTGATCTGCGCGGAAATCTCCTCGGCCACCTGGGCCTGCTGCTCCGAAGCGGTGGCCATCTGCTGGCTCATCTGCTGGATGCGCTCCATCGCGCTGTTGATCCCGTCCAGGGCCTGCTGGGTGCTGATCACCTGGCTCACCCCCGAGCGCGCCTCGACACTGCCCTGGTGCGCCACCTGCACCGCCTGGCTGGCCACGTCCTGCAAGCTCTGGATGATGCGCTGGATGCTCATGGTCGACTCCTGGGTCTTGGAGGCCAGGGCCCGCACCTCATCGGCCACCACCGCAAAGCCCCGCCCCTGCTCGCCGGCCCGGGCGGCTTCGATGGCAGCGTTCAGCGCCAGCAGATTGGTCTGCTCGGCGATCGAGCGAATCATGTTGGCCGCCTGCTGGATGGACTGGGTCTCCTCGGCCAGACCCTGCACCGAGCGGCTGACGGCATCCACGGTGTCTGCCAGCTTCTCGATCATCAGGCGGGTGTTGCGCACTTCCTCGGAGCCGACCCGGGTCAGGTCGTTGACCTGGTCGGCGGCGCTGGCGGTGTCGTGGATATGCACTGACACCTGGGCGATGGACGCGGCCATCTGGTTCATCGCAGTGGCCGCCTGATCGGCCTCGTCGCGCTGCTGGCCCAGGGCCGATTCGGCTCGGCGCGACAGCTCCTGGCTGGTGGAGGCCAGGGCCGCGGCCTGGTTGGCGTAGTCCCCCAGGCGGCTCAGGGCGGTGCGGATTTTCGCCGACTCACTGATCAGGATCATCTGCAGGCGCGCCACCGGCCCCCGCTCGTCGGTGTAGGTGCGGGCGATCAGCTCGCTGTCGAAACTGCCCAGGGACACCTCGCCGATCCGCCGCAACATCTGCCGGGTGCGGTAGCTGGCATAGCCTTGCTGGGCGAAACAGGCTAGCGCCAAGGCCAGCAGCGCCGCCCAGGTGCCCCCCAGCCAATAGGCACCCAGGGTGGTGCCCAGGGCCAGCAGCGGTGCCAGGAGAAAATCCCCGACCCGCGCCGCCCTGTGGCCCCAGGGCAGTGCCTGCTGCTTGCCGCGCAGGCGCTGATAAAGGGCATCGGCGCGCTCCACCTGGCGACGCTCGGGCTTGACCCGTACCGACTCATAACCGGCGATCACGCCCTTGCTGAAGATCGGCGTGACATAGGCGTTGACCCAATAGTGATCGCCGTTCTGGCAGCGGTTCTTGACGATGCCCATCCAGCTCTTGCCGTCCTTGAGGTAGGACCACATATGGGCGAACACCGCCTCGGGCATGTCCGGGTGGCGCACGATGTTGTGTGGGCTGCCGATCAGCTGCTCCCGGGAAAAGCCGCTGACCGCGGCAAATTCATCATTGCAGTAGGTGATCTTGCCGTGGGTATCGGTGGCCGAGATCAACCGTTGCTCGCCAGGAAACACCCGCTCACTCTGAGTCACCGGGAGATTGTTTTTCATCGGAAAAACCTCGCAGGAAAGTAGATAAGTGTCTGTCTTGCCCAAACAGCAACTTGCGCATCCTGCGATTTCCCGAAGACTGCTTCTGCCTGCCTGCAGAACTTTCCTGGACCTCTTGGGCCATGGCCACCCGAGGTCCAACCGCTTCGAGTCTAGATTCGGCCAGGCACAACGCAGGGAAAGATTGCCCCGGCAACTGCCGTGCAAGGGCCTAGAACGAGAAAACCTGACCTGGATCAACCCTTAGCCAGGCAAGCATGTCCATGCTCGCGCAGTTTCAGAGGGGTGCATGGCCATACCGCACACCGATTGCCAAACCGGGGGCATTGACAAAGCCCGGGTCAACTTTTAAAACTGAGCGCCTGATTTTTCGAGCTTGCAGCGACCATGTCCAACGCCATCACCTTGCGCTTCCCTGTCATTGGCCTTACGGCCAAGGCCGAAGTGCGTGTGGCCTGCAGCTCCAAATCGAAGAAACAGTCGCTCATGTGACCGGGGCGCTGTGTCCCGTCAGATGAGCTGACAGGACACCAAGCGCTACGGATCTCCCCCCTTGCTTACTGCCCTTCTACTCTTCTGACGACGACCCGACGGTCAACTATCAGGAGAGTTAGGCATGTCATCGTTTCAAGGTATCTGGGTCCCCATCGTCACCCCCTTCGCCGACGGCGCCATCGATTTCGAAGCCCTGCAGCGGCTCTGCAAGCACCTGCTGCACAGCGGGGTGCGCGGGCTGGTGGTGTGCGGCACCACCGGCGAGGCTGCGGCGCTGGATCAGGATGAACAGCTGGCGGTGCTCGACGCAGTGCTGCAAGTGGTCCCCGGCGAGCGGGTGATCATGGGCCTGGCGGGTAACCACCTGAAGTCGCTGCTGGCGCGTCAACAGGCCATATTGCAACGCCCGGTGGCGGCCCTGCTGGTACCGGCGCCCTACTACATCCGGCCGTCCCAGGCGGCCCTGGAAAGCTTCTTCCATACGGTCGCCGAGGCCTCCAGCGTGCCGCTGATCGTCTACGACATTCCCTACCGCACCGGGGTGACCCTGGACACCGCCACCCTGCTCAATATCGTCCGTCACCCGCGCATTGCCGCAGTCAAGGATTGCGGCGGCAGCCTGGACAAGACCCTGGCGCTATTGGCCAGCGGTGCGGTGGAAGTGTTGTGCGGCGAGGATCTGCAACTGTTCAACGCCCTGTGCCTGGGCGCCTCGGGGGCCATTGCGGCCGCGGCGCATATCCAGCCGCAGTTGTATGTGCAACTGCTGCAGCAGGTGGGCGACCAGCAGTTACTGGCAGCCCGGGCCACCTTCATGCAGCTGGCGCCGCTGATCCAGGCGCTGTTTGCCGAACCCAACCCGGCGCCGGTCAAGGCCCTGCTGGCCCAGCAGGGGTTTATCGGGCCGGAGTTGCGCGAACCGATGCAGCCCTGCAGCGCCGCCACCGCCGAGCGTTTGCGCCTGCTGCTGGGCAACCTGTAGCCGTTGCCCAACCCCCTTCTGTAGGAGCTGGCCGGGCGGCGTTCCGCTTGCCAGCGAAGGCGTCTGCACGGCCGCTACAAGGCTGGCGGGCCCTTTCGCCGGCAAGCCGGCTCCTACGCGGGGCAATGGCGGGCTCAGCGGATTGGCGGTACGCGGATCTGTCCGGCGCGGCACTGGGTTTTCACCCCTTTGCCGCAAGCGCCGAATTCCAGGTCCTTGTCCAGGCACACCCGCACTTCGGAAAGCTCGGGTCCGCTGCACAGAATGGCGATGCCGTTGTCGGCCATCCCCGGGTTGCTCTGGCGGAACTGCCGGGCAATTTCCGTCGCCTCGAAGTAGCGCACCGCAGTCGAAGGCTGCAAGGCCTCGGGCACCTGCACCTTGGCCAGCGCCCGGTCCGCCGCCTCCAGGTAGCCCATGCCGCCCAGGCCACTGCAGGTGCCGTGCTTGCTCCACTCGTGGTTCATCAGCTTGGCCGTGGGGAACAGAGTCAGGCCCTTGGCCCGTTCTGCCTCGGTCAGGGGCGTGAGCGGTGGGCAGGATTGCGGCCAGCCGCCCTTGGCGTATTGCGGCCAAAGGCCGTGCAGGACAAAACCATAGCCCTTGCCCGAGCACTGTTCGTTGTCCGGGTGCATCAGGCAAAAAGTCGGCGACCAGGACAGGGTCAGCAGGTAATAGTCGAAGACCCCGGCCACCGAGTCCCGCTGTTGCTTGGGCTGGCGCGCGTCACTGACACCCACCAGGCCCAGGGTCAGCACCAGGGCGGTGAACAGGGTAAAGATTTTTTTCATCACAACCTCTCCTTGGGAAATCCATAGGCTCCACCCTGGCTGGTGAAGCGCAATTGCAGGCAACCAGGCTTTCATGGCATGGGGAGATTGCGTGAACATGACAGCCCTGGCCCCGGGTCCCATGAAAACCGGCCAGGCATTCTGCCTGCGACGCAGACAAAACACCTCCTGAAAACACCGGTGCCGGCTAGCCACCCTCCCGAGTTTGCGGATTGGCAGGTTCCGGCACGCTGACAAAGACGCTGTACTTGGCCCCTTCCATCGCCTCGAAGGCAATCAGCTTCTGCACCAGCAGCTCGCTCAAGACCTTGCCGGCGTTGAGCAGCAACATGCCATTGTCGGCATTGAGGTTTCGCCGCAGCACCATGCCGGCGTGCAGTTCACGGGTGCCGAGCATCTGCACTGTCGGGTCTTCCAGGGTCACGTCGCTCAAATAGTCGGCGCAGACCCGGATAAAGGGTTCCACCAGCTCCGGGTCATAGAGGCGCCCTGCGTACTTGCGGATAAACAGCAAGGCCTCGTCGCTGTTGAGGTGACGCTCCAGTACCAGCCCGCACTGCAGCTCGATGAAATCCACCGCCAGCTTGAGCAGGCGCGACCCCCAGGGAATCGCCTCGCCCTTGAGCCGCTGGGGAAAACCACTGCCGTCCCAGCGTTCCTGGTGATGGAGGATCAGCCGCGCTGCGTCCTGCATGGGCTCCAGGGCCAGGAGCACCGATTCGCTCTGCTCGGGATAGGACCGGTAGCGGGCCTGCTCGGTATGGCGCAACAGGTCCGCCGGAGCCATCAGCATGGCATCGCTCCAGCTCAGCTTGCCGATGTTGTACAGCGCCGCGGCCATGGCCAGGTCGCGACTTTCGGCTTCGTCCAGGTTATGGCTCTTGCAGTAGGCACGCACCAGCTCGATCAGCTTGCGGTTGGTCTGCTTGTTCGCCGGCAGGCGCAGGTTGGCCAGCAGCGAGAACACTTCGGTGGCGGTCACGTAGCTGTGCTTGAGCTCCTCGTAGGCCAGGTCGAGCATGTCGGCGGTCTGTTGCAGCTCCGCGGTGCGCGCGGCCACGCGCTTTTCCAGGTTGGCGTTGCTGGCCTTGAGTTCGCTGTTGTGTTCCAGCACCCGTTGCTGCAGGCGCTTGAGCTCGCGCTCGGCCTGCTGGAGGGCCAGGGCCTGGCGCAGGATCAGCAACAACTCTTCGTCATTCCAGGGTTTGCTCAGGTACTGGTGGATCTGCCCGTCGTTGACCGCCTTGACGATGGTGTCGAGGTCGGCGTAGCCCGTCAGCAGGATGCGCCGGGTGGCCGGGTACAGCTGGCGCACCCGGGCCAGCAAGGCGGCGCCGTCCATGCCCGGCATGCGCGCATCGCTCAGCACCAGGTCCACCGGGCGCTCGGCAAGAATCTCCAGGGCCCGGGCGCCGCTCTCGGCCAGCAGCACCTCGTAGGGCTCGCTGCGCAACAGGCGGCGCAGGCTGCTGAGAATCGAGGCCTCGTCATCCACCAGCAACAGGCTCGGGCGCTGAACCGGCTCAGCAGGTTGCAGTTGTTCCATATCACCTCTCCCTGTGCTGGATCGCGTTCGCCGCCGCCCCTTTTCCAACACCGACAACGGCACAATTGCCAAGACAATCCTAGTCAGGTTTGGCGTTTTTTCCCGGGGCCGATGAGATGAAAAAACCCCTCGCGAACGCCGCTCCAGTAACTATGCTGACAACGTTGAACTTGGGCTCTGAGCGCTAGGGAAAGCCAATGGACGCTGACTGCGACGCACAGCAAAGATTGCCGGACGCTTCGGGCCCGCTGTCCGCGCCGGTCAACCGACGGGTGCTGATCGTGGATGACAGCCCCTCGATCCACGAGGACTTCCACAAGATTCTTGGCCCCCGCCCCGAACAGGATCTGGATCGCGCCGAAGCCCGTTTGTTCGGCAGCCCACTGGCCCAAGCGCCGCAGGTCTTCAGCCTGGATTCGGCCTTCCAGGGCCGCGAGGCCCTGAGCAAGGTCAAGGCGGCCCGAGAATCTGGCCAGCCCTATGCCCTGGCCTTTATCGACATGCGCATGCCTCCGGGCTGGGATGGCCTGGAAACCATCGAACGCCTGTGGCAGGCCGACCCAGACCTGCAGATTGCCCTGTGCACCGCCTATTCCGATTACTCCTTCGAGGAAATGTCCGAACGCCTGGCCTTCGACGACCAGTTGCTGATTCTCAAGAAACCCTTCGACAGCCTGGAGATCCGCCAGATGGCCAGCGCCCTGACCTGGAAATGGCAGTTGTCCAAGGACGCGCGGCAGAAACTCGACGACCTGCAACGCAGCGTCGAAGAACGGGTGGAGGAATTGCTCAAGGTCTCGCACATGCTGCACTACGACGTGCTCACCGGCCTGCCGTCCAGCACCCTGCTCGGCGATCGCCTGGGCCAGGCCATGGCCCGGGCCCGACGCTACAGCCAGCGCCTGGCGGTGATGTTCCTTGGGCTCGACCGTTTCAAGCGAATCAACAATGCCCTGGGTTACCCGGCAGGCGACGAGTTGCTGCAGCGCACTGCGCATGGCCTGCAGCATGCCATGCGTGAGTCGGACTCGGTGTTCCGCTACGGCTCCGATGAATTCGTGGTGCTGCTGCACGACCAGCGAACGCCGCTGCAAGTGCGGGCGCTGGCGGAGAAACTGCTGGCCACGGTGGGCCAGCCTCATGAGATCGCCGGGCACAACCTGCGGGTCAGTGCGAGCCTGGGGGCCAGCCTTTATCCCGAGGATGGCCAGGACCCCCTGGTACTGGTCAAGAAGGCCGAGATGGCCATGCGCAACAGCAAGGAGCAGGCCCCGGGCAGCTACGGTTTCTTCACCGAGGACATGACCCATCGCGCCCGCGAGCAACAGCAACTGGAGTCGGGTATTCGCCGTGCCCTGGAGCGCGAGGAGTTCTGCCTGCACTATCAACCCAAGATTCACCTGGCCTCCGGCAAGGTGGTGGGCGCCGAGGCGCTGATTCGCTGGTACAGCCCGCAACAGGGCTGGATCAGCCCCGCCCAGTTCATTCCGGTGGCCGAGGACAGCGGCCTGATCAACCGGGTCAGCCAGTGGGTAATGGGTGAAGCCACGCGCCAGGCCCATGCCTGGCAACAGGCCGGGCTGCCGGCCATTCGCCTGTCGCTGAATCTATCGGCCAGCGATTTCCGCCAGCCGCAGTTGCTCCAGCAACTGCAGGCGGCACTGCTGGCCAGCGGCATGGACCCCAGGCTGCTGGAGCTGGAAATCACCGAAGGGGTGCTGATGCAGAACCCCGACAGCACCCTGGATACCCTGCAAGCCATCAAGGCTTTGGGGGTGCGCTTGGCCGTCGATGATTTCGGTACCGGCTATTCAAGCCTGAGCTACCTGCGCAAGTTTCCCGTGGACGTGCTGAAAATCGATCAGTCCTTCGTCTACGGCCTGAGCCACAACCACAAGGACGCGGTCCTGGTCAGCGCCATCATCAACCTGGGGCGCAGCCTGGAGTTGAACGTGATCGCCGAAGGCGTGGAAACCCTGGAGCAACTGACCTTCCTGCGCCAGCAGGGCTGCGAGGAAGGCCAGGGCTATTACTTCAGCAAGGCCCTGCCTGCGGCCGACTTCGCCCGGTTGTTGCAGTCTTCGGGCCCATTTGCCCAAGGAGCGCCCCATGAGCACGGCTGACCAGCACCATCGCCCGCGCCCCTGGCTCACGGTGCTGGCAACCCTGCTGCTGTACACCACTGTGGCCTGGGCCGCGCCCCTTGACGAACCGCTCAAGCCCCTGCCCCCGCCACCGGAGCTGGACCCGCAACGGGTGGAGCTGGGGCGCCAGCTGTTCAACGAGCCACGGCTGTCCGTGGATGGCAGCCGCTCCTGCGCCAGCTGCCATCAACTGTCCCAGGGCGGCGCCGACGGCTTGCCCAGGTCATTGGGGATCAAGGGGCAGACCACCAAGGTCAATGCACCCAGCGTGTTCAACGCCGCGCTGAACTTTCGCCAGTTCTGGGACGGCCGCGCCGAGAGCCTGGAAGCGCAAATCGACGATGTGCTGCAAAGCCCGATCGAAATGGGCAACACCTGGCCCAACCTGCTGCAGACCCTGGGCAACGACCCGCAATACCGCCAGTCCTTCACCCGCCTGTACCCGGACGGGCTCACCGCGGCCAATGTGCAAAATGCCCTGGCCACCTACGAAAGGACCCTGCTCAGCGGCAACTCGCGGTTCGACCAGTACCTGCAGGGCAACACCGAAATCCTCGAGATCGAGGAAAAGTACGGCTACCAGCGCTTCAAGGACTACGGCTGCATCGCCTGCCACCAAGGGGTGAATATCGGCGGCAACATGTTCCAGAAGTTCGGCGTGATGGGCGATTACTTCGCCGCCCGGGGCAACCCAAGCGAGGCCGACCAGGGGCGGTTCCTGATCACCGGCGACGAACAGGACCGCAATGTGTTCAAGGTCCCCAGCCTGCGTAACGTGGCGGTTACCGCGCCCTACTTCCACGACGGCTCGGCACAGACCCTGGAACAGGCGGTGGAGGTGATGTTCAAGTACCAGCTGGGGCGCCCGCCCAACCCCGAGGACACCAGCCTGATCGTCAAGTTTCTCAAGACCCTCACCGGCCAGTGGCAAGGCAAGCCGCTATGAAGCTGTCGCGCCGCGTGCCCAACCTGCTGCTGGCCCTGCTGACCCTGGGCATGGTCATGGCCCTGGCGTTTATCTACCTGAAGACGGTGATCGACCAGACCTCGAACTACGCCCTGTCCCGGGACCTGGTGGGGCATATCAAGCAACTCAACGCCCAGTGGGAAACCGAGGTGCTCAAGGCGCGCATCGCCATCACCCACAACTACGACCCGCTGGTGGCCCCGGTGCAGCAGATCAATCAACTCTGGAGCCGCCTGGAGCAGATCTCGCAGCAGGGCCACAGCGACCCGACGGCCTGGCACGCCAGCCGCCAGGCGTTCCTCGCCGCCTTCGAGGAAAAGGCCGGGCTGGTGGAGCGCTTCAAGTCGCACAACTCGGTGTTGCGCAATTCCCTGGCCTTCCTGCCCACCGCCGAGGACGACATCCAGCGCCGCCTGGCCGACCTCGATGACAGCGAGCGCCTGGCCCAGCAGAACATTGCCATCGATACCTACGACCTGCTGCTCAGCAGCCTGGAGTTCGCCCAGGTGTCCAGCGACGACAAGGCCGCGGACATCCTGGTGGGCCTGAACAAGCTGGCGGTCAACAAGGAACGCCTGCCCGCGGCCATGCACGAGCCGGTGGATATCCTCAGCAACCATGTGGCGGTGATCCTGCGCGAGCAGCCGGTGGTCAACGAGTTGCTGGAGCGCATCACCTCGATCCCGGTGGCCGAACGCCTGGACGACATCACCGCCCTGCTCAACCGCGATCAGTTGCAGGCCGACCTGCGGGACCACAGGTCGCACCAGTACCTGCTGCTGTTCTCCGCCTTGCTGGTGCTGCTGATCCTCTACCTGGCGCTGCGCCTGGTGCGCAGCTACGGAGTGATCCGCCGGGTCAACACCGACCTGCAAGGCGCCAACGAACACCTGGAGCAGCGGGTCGAGGAACGCACCCGCGAGCTCAAGGAAGCCCAGAGCGAGCTGCTGGACACCGCGCGCCAGGCCGGCATGGCGGAAATCGCCACCAATGTCCTGCACAACGTCGGCAACGTGCTCAACAGCGTGAACATCTCCAGCGAGATCCTCAGCCGCACCCTGCGTTCGAGCAAGGCCCAGGGCCTGGGCAAGGCGATGCAACTGGTCAACCAGCACCAGCACGACCTGGGGCGCTTCTTCAGCGAGGACGAGAAAGGCCAGCTGCTGCCTGGCTACCTCAACCAGCTGGTGGAGGCCATCGCCACGGAACAGCAAGGCATGGCCGAGGAGCTGGCGCAACTGGGCCGCAGCGTCGATCACATCAAGGAAATCGTCGCCACCCAGCAGTCCTACGCCGGGGCTTCGCGCCTGATCGAACCGCTGCAGGTCGCCGACCTGATGGACGATGCCCTGCGCATGAACTCCGGCGCCCTGGCCCGGCACCAGGTCACGGTGGTCAGTGACTACAGCCAGGTGCCGCCGATCATGGGCGACAAGCACCGCCTGTTGCTGATCCTGATCAACCTGATCAGCAACGCCAAGTACGCCATGTCCGACCTCGCCGAGCAGTTGCGGGTGCTGACCCTCAGCGCCCAAGTGGTGGATGGCCAAACCCTGCGCATCAGCGTCCGCGACCAGGGCGAAGGCATCGCCGCCGAGAACCTGGAGCGGATCTTCAGCCACGGGTTCACCACTCGCAAGGACGGTCACGGCTTCGGCCTGCACAGCTGCGCCCTGGCGGCCGTCGAGATGGACGGCCGCCTCAGCGTGCACAGCGATGGGCCCGGGCTGGGCGCCACCTTCACCCTGGACGTTCCACTGATCAGTGCCGAGGGCCAATAGATGGACGTGTTGCGCAACCGCCGCATCCTGCTGATCGACGACACCCCGTCGATCCATGAAGACTTTCGCAAGATCCTCACCCCGCCGCCGGCCGAGGACGGTGCCCTGGACGGCCTCGAGGCCCTGTTGTTCGGGGCCGCGCCCAAGCCCATGCAACAGGCCTTCGAGCTGGATTCGGCCTACGGCGGCCAGGAAGGCCTGGCCAAGCTCTGCCAGGCCCTGGAACAGGACCGTCCCTATGCCCTGGCCTTCGTCGATATGCGCATGCCCCAGGGCTGGGACGGGGTGCAGACCATCGAACACCTGTGGCAGGCCGACCAGCGCCTGCAAGTGGTGGTGTGCACCGCCTACTCCGACTACTCCTGGGAGGAGTTGCTCGAACGCCTGCAGGGCCACGACCGGTTGCTGATCCTGAAGAAGCCCTTCGACAATATCGAGGTGCAACAGATGGCCAGTACCTTGACCAGCAAATGGCAGATGACCGCCCGCGCCGAACTGCAAATGCATCACCTGGAGCAGTTGGTGGAGCAGCGCACCAGCGACCTGCAACGCACCAGCAGCGCCCTGCGCCAGGAGATCGACGAACGCAAGCAGCTGGAGATCCAGCTGGTGCAATCGGAGAAACTGGCGTCCCTGGGCCAGCTGGCGGCCGGGGTCGCCCACGAGATCAACAACCCCATCGGCTTCGTCTCCTCCAACCTCGGCAGCCTGGCCGGCTACCTGGGCCAGCTCGAGCAGATGCTCGGCGCCTATCGCCAAAGCGAGGAAGCCATCGCCGCGCCGGAAATCCGCAAGCGCCTGCAAAGCCTGCGGGAAAGCATCGACCTGGAGTTCCTCCGTGAAGACATGCCGCTGCTGATCAAGGAGTCCAAGGAGGGCATCGGCCGGGTGGAACAGATCGTCAAGGACCTGAAGAACTTCTCCCGGGTCGACAGCGACCAGCAGTGGCAGCTGGCCAACCTGCACCAGGGCATCGATTCGACCCTGAACATCGTCGCCAACGAAATCAAGTACAAGGCCGATGTGATCAAGCACTACCAGGAGCTACCGGAGATCGAGTGCCTGCCCTCGCAGCTCAACCAGGTGGTGATGAACCTGGTGGTCAATGCCGCCCAGGCCATGGGTGAGGAGCGCGGCACCATCACCCTGAGCACCGGGGTCGAGGGCGAACAGGTGTGGCTGGAGGTCAGCGACAGCGGTTGCGGCATCGACCCGCAGCACCTGCAGAAGATCTTCGACCCCTTCTTCACCACCAAGCCGGTGGGCCAGGGCACAGGGCTGGGGCTGTCGCTGTCCTATGGCATCGTCAAGAAGCACGGCGGGCAGATCAGCGTGCGCAGCCAACCGGGCAGCGGCACCACCTTTCGCCTGGAGTTGCCGATCCGCCAGCGCCGCGAGCCAGTGCCCGACACCGCGGCTTGAGACGGTTTCAGGTAATCGACGGTGAGGAATCCGCGTGCTGGCGGCACAGCTGCAACAAGGCCTCGGCGTCCAGCGGCGGCCCCAGGTAAAAGCCCTGCACCTCGTCGCAGTGCATCTCGCGCAGCGCCTGCAGTTGCTGCGGCGTCTCCACGCCTTCGGCGACCACCCGCAATGACAGGGCGTGCCCCAGATCGACGATGGCCTCCACCAGCGATCGGCCGACTTGGTCGCGCTGCAGCCCGGCGACGAAACTGCCGTGGATCTTCAGGCCGTCCAGGGGGAAGGAGCGCAGGTGCTGCAGCGCCGAGTAGCCGGTGCCGAAATCGTCCAGCAGCAGGCGCACCCCCAGAGCCTTGAGCCCCTGCATGATCGCCAGCACCGGACGGGTGTCATCGAGTAGCACCTTGTCGGTGATTTCCAGTTCCAGCCGCGCGGGCTCCAGGCCGCTCTGATCCAGGGTCGCCGCGACCCTGGCCAGCAACTGCCCGCGCTGGAATTCCACGGGCGACAGGTTGACCGCCACCGGCAGGCGCTCCGGCCAGGCGCGCGCGGCATGGCAGGCCGCATGCAGCACCCAGTTGCTCAGCGCCAGGATCAGCCCGGTGTCCTCGGCCAGCGGGATAAAGTCCTCCGGGCCCAGGAGCCCGCGGCGCGGATGCTCCCAGCGCACCAGGGCCTCGGCCGCCATGAGTTGGCCGTCACCGAGCCGATAGCGTGGCTGGAACTGCAACAGCAACTGGTCCTGCTCGATGGCGTGCCGCAGGTCCTGCTCCAGGCGCCGGCGCTCGATGATCCGTACATTCATGTCGGCGGCATAGAAACGCCAGGTGCTGCGCCCCGCCGCCTTGGCCTCGTACAGGGCGATATCGGCAAAGCGCAGCAGCTCTTCGGCCAGGCTGGCATCGGTCGGGGCCCGGGCGATGCCGATGCTGGCACTGATAAACACCTCCTGCCCGGCGATGTAGAACGGCTCCTCGATCTGTTCGATCAGGCGCCGGCACAGGCCTTCGATCTCCGCCTGGCTGACCTGCCCCGGCACCACCAGGACAAATTCGTCGCCGCCAACCCGGGCCACCAGGTCTTCGCTGCGCAGGCACTGGGACAGGCGCTGGGAAACCTCATGCAGCACTTGATCGCCCGCGGCGTGGCCCAGCAGGTCATTCACCGGTTTGAAGCGATCCAGATCGACGCTGAGCATCAGCAGGGGTTCCTGCAAGGTTGGCAGGGCCAGCAACTTGCCCTCGAGAAATTCCTGCATGCGCGTGCGGTTGGCCAGCCCGGTCAGGGCGTCGTGCTGCGACAGGTACTCGACCCGACGGCGGGCCGCGACTTCCTCGGTGATGTCGCTAGCGGTGCCGCGATAGCCCCCGCCCGTCAGCACCCGCACCGACAGCCGACAGACCCGCGGCTGCTGCCGGCCGTCCAGGTAGCGGCAATGCACAATGCCCTGCTGGCGCCGCTCCGGCGCGGCCAGCCAATGGCGCAACGAGCCTTGCTCGGCGCTCAGCAACTCGTCCAGCGGCCGCCCCAGGGCCGTCTCGCGGGCCAGCCCGGTGACCGCTTCGAAACGCTCGGAGAGGTAGATGAAGCACAGGTGTGAGTCGACTTCCTAGATCCAGTCGGAGGCGGCTTCGGCGACATCGCGAAAGCGCTCCTCGCTGTTGACCAGGGCCCAGCGACTGGCGCGCAGGGCCTGCACCTGTTGGTCCATGATCCGCGCCGCTGATGCCGCCCGGCGCAGCAGGACGCCGGCCATCAGCCCCACCAGCAGGCCCGCCAGCAACAGCAGCGGCATCACCAGCAGCAGCAACTGGTGCCCCGGGCGCGCCGGTTGCCATTGCAGGGTGCCGGCGCCATCGGGCAAGGCCAGGGTCGGCAGCGCGTCCCTGGGCTTGGCCGCAGCCACTTGCAACTGCTCGATGCCCAACCCCTGGCCCAGGGCCAGCAGGCGCGGCGGATCGAGCCGGGCAACGAAGATCAGCACCGACTGCGGCCCGCTGTCGGGGCGCACCTGCGGGTCGTTGCCCGGGCTCAGCACATCGGCCACCACCAGCGCCGGGGTGTCGCCAATCGCCAGGTAGTGACCCAGGGCCTTGCCGCCGCCCGCCTCGCGCGTGGCAGCCACCAGCGGCGCCAGTTGCGGCCCGAGCCAGTCCCGGGCATCGATCGAGCTCAAGCGCCCTGCCACCAGGGCATAGCGGGTGCGGCCGGCCCCATCGATTACGAACACCCCGTCGAAACCCAGCTCCTGATACAGGGTGGGGCCGAAGTTCTGCCGGGTGAAGGCCCAGTCCAGGTCGACCTGCAGGTGCAGGTGCTGATAGGCGTCGCCCCACAGGGCGTAGTCCTTGAGGGTGGTGCGGGCGCTGCTGTCGAAGGCCTGCAGGGCCCTGTCGAGATCCAGGCGGTTGTGCTGCTCGGCGTCATGGTTCTGCTCGAGGGCGATGTACACCAGCAGCACCCCGGTGAACAGGAACAGCGCCAGCAATAGCCCCGAACAGCCCAGCAAGGTGGCCCGGGTCAGCGCCTGGTTGGAGGTGCCGTGCCTCCGAGAAGGATCAAGACCGAGGTTTTCCATAGTGCTCCAGGCGCCATAGCGATAAACCGAGCGGTGTGTTCCAGCCCACGCGAAGCTTGAGCAAGCCTGCGCTTGCCTATTGACGATAGACAGTATTTGCCCGCCGGGCCTGAAGAAAGGCCCGGGGCATGGAGATCGGGGAATTCCGGCCGCCGCGGCGGCCGGCAGGCATCAGTTGCCGGGAGCGACCCGGGGCAGTTGCTCCAGCTGGTGATAGATGGCCAGCCCCAGGCCCTGGGCAATGCCTACCATGGCGTCCGACCCGGCCGAGGCGCCGCCGATGCGCAGCACTGCGTCGCAGCGCTGCAACAGGCGTTCGGCATAGGCATGGAACTGCGCTTGATACACCCCATCGCCCACCGCCCGCGAACCCGCCAGGCGGGTCAGGGGCAGCGCCACCCATTCCCCCAGCACCGGGAAGTGCCCCGCCGCCAGCACCTGGGCCGCGGCCTGCTCCATGGCCTTTACATTGCGTTCCAGCAGCGCCGGGTCGTCACCGGTGCCGGAGCGGTAAGGGCCGGCCACCAGCACCATCAGGCTGCGGGGCTTGAGCACATGCAGTTGCAGGTATTGCAGGAGCATGATGGTCTTGCCGTCGGCGATCTCCCCGGTCTGGATCATGCCCAGGGCCTGGTCGATATCCAGCTCCAGCACCTCGATATCCTCGCCCTCGTGTTCCAGGCCGCCGCCGTCGTTGACCCGGTCCCCGGCCTGATAGCGGCCAATGAAGAAATGCACCCGTTCGGTCACCGAACCCGGGCTCATGAAGGCGTCGAACACCTTCTGCACCTCGCCGACCCGGTAACCGGTCTCCTCCTCCGCTTCCTGACGGATGCGCACCTCGGGGCTGGCGTTGTCCAGCAGGCCGGCGGCGGTCTCGATCAGGTAGCCGCTGTGGTCGTTGACGAAGGCCGGCATGCGGAACTGCCGGGTCAGCAGCACGGTGCGCTGCTCCAGGTTGTACAGCAGGATGGTGGCGCCATTGCCGCGATCGTAGACCTCGCGGGTTTGCGGCTGCCAGCTGCCGTCGCGGCGGCGCAGCTCGAAGCTGTACTTCTTCAGCAGGTACCAGTTGCTGGAGAGGGTTTCCTCAGCGGTGATGCGGATCGTTTCCTCGGTCATTGCTGCTCCTGGGGTTGTGGGTTGGCCTGCGCCGAAGGTGCAACAGGCTACCGCAAACCGCCTTCAGAACCACCAGCGCAGAAGGAAAAAGAAACCCATGCTCAGCAGCATGCTGACCAGGGTATTGCGGGTGTAGATCACCAGGGCGATGGCCACCAGGGAGCTCAGCAGGTAAGGGTTGTGCCACTGCAGGTTCAACTGGTGGTCGGGCATGAACACGATGGGCCCGCAGATCGCCGTGAGCATGCCCGGCACCGCAAACCCCAGGAACTGCCGGGCGTTGCTGCTCAGGCGCAGCGGCAACCGCGGTTCGAGAAACACATAGCGATTGAGAAAGACCAGCAGGCCCATGCCGAAAATCACTGCCCAGACCATCATGCGCGCCCCCGATACAGCTTGTTGCAGAGAAAACCCGCGGTCATGCCCGCCAGGCCCGACAGCACCAGCGCCGAGCCCCAGTGCCAATAGCTGAACAGCACCGAGCAGAACAGCGACACCGCGACACAGACCACCGTCGGCACATTGCGCACCAGCGGGGTGATCAGGGCGATAAAGGTGGCAGCGATGGAAAAATCCAGCCCCAGGTGTTCAAGCCCGGGAATGCTCTTGCCCAGCACGATGCCCAGCAGGGTGAACAGGTTCCAGGCCACGTAGAAGGTCAGGCCCACGCCCAGGGCGTACCAGCGGTCGAACTGCTGCTTGTCGTGGGCACTGGTGAGGGCGAACAGCTCATCGGTGAGCAGAAAGCCCAGGCCCACGCGCCAGCGCCCCGGCAAGGGCGAGATCACCGAGCGCATGCTCATGCCGTAGAGCAGGTGCTGGGAAGTCAGGAGCAAGGTGGTCAAGAGGATCGAGAAGATCCCCGCCCCGCCCTTGAGCATGCCGATGGCCACCAATTGCGCGGCGCCGGCAAACACGATGCTCGACAGCCCCTGGCCCTGCAGCGGCGAAAGATTGGCCTCGATGGCCATGGAACCGGCCAGCAGCCCCCAGGGCGCGGTGGCCAGGGACAGCGGGACGATGGCGATGGCGCCGCGAACAAAGGCGGCGCGCGGTAGAAGAACGCTGGACATGACACCCTGCACACAAAGAACGGACGCTGACTGTGCCAGTTGCCCAGGCTCCTGGCTTGAACGATCTTGCGCAATTGCCTCCTGCCCTCGTAGGCGCTGGCCGGGTGCAGGGCTTGCGGGCCCCTTCGCCAGCAAGCCGGCTCCTACAAAAAACTGTGGGGTGTGTCGGGCCATCGTAGGAGCGAGCTTGCTCGCGAATTCGGTCGCAAGGGCGATGCAAGGCTCGTGGGCCCCTTCGCCAGCAAGCTGGCTCCTACAGGAAATACCCGGGCGGAAACGACAGCGCCCCTCACGAGGGAGGGGCGCTGGGGTGACGCGGGAGCCGGATTACAGCTGGATCAGGTTGCTGATCTTCACGTCCGGGTCGACATCGGCTTCGTAGTCGACACCTTCGATCTCGAAACCGAACAGGCGCAGGAACTCCTGCTTGTAACCGACGAAATCGGTCATCTGGTACAGGTTTTCGCTGGTCACCTGGTCCCACAGCTGCTTCACGCGGTCCTGCACCTCGGGTTGCAGTTCCTTGTAGTCGGCGCGCAGGCGGCCTTCCTGGTCGATCACCGGCTCGCTGTTGTACAGGCTGTCCTTGTACAGGCCGTAGACCTGCTCGATGCAACCTTCGTGGCTGCCCTGCTCCTTCATCACCTTGAACAGCAGCGACAGGTACAGCGGCATGATCGGGATCGCCGAGCTGGCCTGGGTCACCACGGCCTTGAGCACCGACACCCGCGCGTCGCCGCCCAGGTCGGCCAGTTGCTGGCGCATGCCGATGACTTTCTGGTCCAGGTCCTTCTTGGCTTCGCCAATGGAACCGTTCCAGTAGATGTCGTGGGTCAGCTTCTCGCCCAGGTAGGTGAAGGCGGTGGTCTTGGCGCCTTCGGCCAGCACGCCGGCTTCATGCAGGGCGTCGATCCACATCTGCCAGTCTTCGCCGCCCATCACCGCCACGGTGCCGTCGATCTCTTCCTGGGTGGCCGGCTGCAGGGTGGTTTCCTTGACGACTTCCTTGTCGGTGTCGACACCGCGCAGGGTCACCGATTTGCCCAGGGGCTTAAGGGTCGAGCTCAGCACTTCACCGGTCTTGGGGTGAGTGCGGCGCGGCGCCGCCAGGCTGTAGACCACCAGGTCGATCTTGCCCAGGTCGCGCTTGATGGCTTCGATGGTCTCGGCCTTGACCGCATCGGAGAAGGCGTCACCGTTGATGCTCTTGGCGTACAGGCCCTTGGCTTCGGCGAACTTGTGGAAGGCCGCGGTGTTGTACCAGCCGGCGGTGCCCAGCTTGCCGTCGACGCTGCCGCGCTCGAAGAACACCCCGAGGGTGTTGGCGCCACAGCCGAAGGCTGCGGTGATGCGCGCAGCCAGGCCGTAGCCGGTGGAGGCGCCGAGCACCAGTACGTTCTTCGGCCCGCCTTCAATGGCGCCCTGCTGGGTGACGTAATCGATCTGCTGCTTGACGTTGGCTTCGCAACCCACCGGATGGGTCGTCACACAGATAAAGCCGCGAACGCGGGGTTTGATGACCATTCACACTCTCCCAATTTCAATGTGCCAGACGCCGATAACGGCGGCGGCAGTGTCACTTGCACTAGTCGTAGACGCTCGCCAAGGCTTCGCGTCACCAACCGTCAGAATTTGTCCGCCAGGGGCCGCCGGCGGCCTGTCGCCAGGGGCAAGACTCTAGCAGTTGCGCCGGCCGGCTTCAGCCGCCATCCGGCGAAATATCCGCCAGGCATCTGCGCCGGCACTCAGGGCATCATGTCCAGCGCCGGGCGGCTGATCTTGCCCTTGATTCGCGCTTCGTACCAGTTCTGCACCACGTCCGGCAGGCTCTGCCTCCACTCCGGGACCGTGGTGTAGTAGCGCACCCGCACGTCATCGGTATCGTCCACCAGCACCAGCAGGGCCACCCACAGCTGGCCCTGGGCACCACGGACGAAAATCGCCGCATTGGTATTGGCCGCCCCCCGCAGCCACAGCTCGGTGACCTCGGCATCCGGCAGGTCGGCGGAGTTTTCCGCGGTGAACAGCGAACCGCTGTCGAGCAGCGCCTGATAGTCGGCCCCCAGCAGCTGGCGGGCTTGCCGGTCTTCGTCTTCGGTGCGCACCAGGGCACTGCTCAGCAGGTCGTAGTGCAGCTCCAGTTCGCGCTTGGAGGGCACATAGCGCCCGGCATAGGAAACCCCCATGCCGGCGCCGCAATCGTATGACTCACCCTCCTGGCTGACCTCGATAAACGCCTGCTGGCGCTTGAAAGTCAGGCGACAGCCCTCGGCCGCGTAACTGGCCTGCTCGCCCTTGAGCTGCGCCTCGCCTTGCAGCGCCCCGGAGTTGGCGCCCCCCATGCCCGAGATCTCGAAATCCAGGCGCTCGCCGCCCAGACTGCGAATCACCAGCTCACCGGCGTAGAAGGGGCTGAGGGACATGCGCTGCCAGGTGCCCGGCCAGTTGAACGGCTGATTCACATAGCGCAGCTCGATCAGGCGACTCAGGTAACTGCCCCGCAGGCAGGCCAGGTTCGCCGCGCACTGCTCGCGCTGCTGGAGCCATTGGCGCTGATCCTGGCGCAGGGCCTTGGGCGCTTTGGACTGGCCCAGGGCCAGGCTCCAGGCCTGGGCCAGCTGCGCGTCGAGCCCGGCGGTGTAAGGGTCGGCGCAAATGGCCTGCTCGCTCTGAGTGGTGGCCTTGCTGCAGTCGAAGCTGCTGGCCTGTACGCCCGGGGTGCAGGCCAGGGTTGCGAGCAATAGGGCGCTGGCCGGCCATACGCGGCGGGAAGGGATAAACATGGGGCGAGTCCATTCTGCAAAAGGCGGCGCAAGGATACCCGCAGAGCGCGCTTTGCAGCGACCCCCGAGACGCAGCAAACAGCCCCGGCCGACCGCTCGAAAAGACTGCAGATCCAGCACGGTTTATCGGCGACAGCCAATGGCCAGTCGTACTAAGCTCTGCACTTTGGATTTTCAAGGTCACTGCATGATGCGGATTCTGTGGGCGCTGCTGTGGTTGTCGAGCCTCACGGCCCATGCCGGCGAGCTGCGCATGCTGACCGACAATCACCCGCCCCTGCACTTCCAGCAGGGCGAGCACATGACCGGCTTTGGCGTTGATCTGGTCGAGGCCCTGGCGCAACGCAGCGGCGATCGCATCCAGGTGTTGCAACTGCCGATGCTGCGGGCCCTGCGCGATGCCGGCAAGGACGCCGATACCGCGGTGTTCACCATCCTGCGCACCGCCGAGCGTGAATCGCGCTACCAGTGGGTCGGCCCCTTGATGCGCACCGAAACCGCGCTCTACGCCCGCAGCAGCGATGCCGCCCGGGTCAGCGACCTGCGCCAGGCCCGGGGGCAGATCGCCGTGCCACGCAGATGGCTGGTCTACAGCTACCTCAAGCAACAGGGGCTGGACAACCTGTGGGGCGTCGACAGCCCGGAAATCATGATGCGCCTGCTACAGATCGGCCGCGTGCAGTACGTGGTGGCCGACACCATGAGCGTGGGCACCTTCGCCGCCGAACAGGGCCTGCCCCTCGACCAGTTGCGCTACCAGATGCCGCTGATGCACCAGGACGCCTATATCGCCTTCTCGCCCAAGGTCGATGCCGAGCAGGTCGCCCGCTGGCAGCAAGCCCTGGATGAAATGAAGCGCGATGGCAGCCTGCAGCAGCTCAAGCAGCGCTGGCATATCGACCAGACCACGCCACAGGTAGATTGATTCACCCATGACTAGCCTTAACCCATGGCGCCCCATGCCCCATCAGTTGGCGCTCAACTGCCCGCAGTGCGGCGGCCGGGCCGGCTTCGATTTCGTCGTGGCCAGGGCCATCGAGCGCAAGGTCGATGTGCCGTTCTTCCAGGCCCATCCATTGCTGGAGTACCGGAGTGAGCAGGACAGCTGCGGCCACTACCGCCACTACGCCCTGTACTTTCCCGGCCTGCATGGCGACCCGACGCAGAGCCTGGGCCAGTTGCCCGAAGGCTACAGCCCCAGCCACTGGCAGCGTTCGGCCTACTGGTACCGCGATCACGGCCTGGACCTGGGGTCGCTGCACTGCGAGCACTGTCACTACTCGGCGCGCCACCCCCTGAACTGGCCCAGCGAAGCCTATTTTTCCGTGGCCTACAGAGGCCAGATGCTCTGGGCCTTCAACCGCGAATCGGCCCTGGCCCTGCATGACTACCTGGAGTCCGTGGAGCGCAATCCCGGTGGCTATCCCTGGCGCAGCTTTCTGCTGCACATCCCGGGGCCGTTCAAGCACCGCAAGGCCCGCCAGCCGCTGACCCGATTGCTCAAGCGCCTGTTGACCGCAGGCTGAGGCTCCTACCCCGTCGCTTGAATTTCCTGACTTGCACACGGCACTAAATCTCGTCCGCGGCGGCTACATTCGCTACTATGGCGTGCCGATTTCTGCCTTTGCCGACCCGCCAAACCGGAGCTTCAATGCCTACCCCCAAGGACCTTGCCAGTGACAGCGGCGCGCCGATGATTCCCGAGCAGCGCCGCGAGCAGATCCTGCGCCAGTTGCGCAAGCACCAGGTGCTCAGCGTGCATCAGTTGATGGAGATGTTCGACTGCTCGCACATGACCGTGCGCCGGGATATTGCCCTGCTGGAACAGGAAGGCCGCGCCCATTCGGTGACCGGCGGGGTGCGCATCGCCAGCCAGCTGCACAGCGAGCCCAGCCATCAGTCCAAGGCGGTGGTGGAACTGCCACAGAAGCAGGCCATGGCCAAGCTGGCGGCGAGCCTTTTGCACGCGGACATGACGGTCTACCTGGACGCGGGTACCAGCACCCTGGAAATCGTGCCCTACATCAAGGCCCTGTCGGGGATGACCGTGGTGACCAACGATTTCGGCGTGGCCCAGGCCCTGATGGATGCCCCCCAGGTGACGGTGATCCACACCGGCGGGCAGCTGGACCACTCCAACCATTCCTGTGTCGGCGGGCTGGCAGTGGCCACCTTGCGCCAGGTGGTCACCGACGTGGCCTTTATCTCCACCAGTTCCTGGGATCTGCACCGGGGCATCACCACCCCCTCGGCGCTGAAGGTCGAGGTCAAGCAAGTGGCGATGCAATCGGCGACCCAGGTGGTGCTGGTGGCCAGCAGTTCCAAGTACGGCACCTTCAGCATGTACAAGATCGCCGAGCTGGCGCAGTTCGACATCATCATCAGCGACGCCGCCCTGGCCCCCGCAGCGGCGGACGGTATCCGCAAGCACGGCGTGGAACTGCTGCTGCCAGCACAACCCTGAACGTGGCGAGGGAGCTTGCTCCCGCTCGTCTGCGCAGCAGACGCAATGCCTGACGCCCCTCAATCCCTGGAAAATCGCGCCGTCCGGGTTTGGGGCGGCTGCGCCTCCCAGCGGGAGCAAGCTCCCTCGCCACAAAAAGTACCCATTGGCCGTTAGTGGGTCTTCTCGGTTTCGGCCATGAACTGTCCCAGTTCGCGGGCGTAGAACCGGGCCATGCCGGTGGTGCCGTGGCCGCGGGTTTCGGCGCTGGCGGGAATCAGCAGCAGGCGGGCATTTTTCACCTGTTTCAGCGCCGCTTGCAGGGTGCCGGTTTCCACCGGGTTGCGTTCGTCATCCGCGGCGTTGATCACCAGCACCGGGGCCTGGATCTTGCCCAGCCCCGGCGCGGCGTTGTAGTCCGCCGAAGACTGCCACTGGTAGATGAAATCATTGGCATCGGCCCCCTGGCTGGCCTCGAGGCGCTGCTCCACCAACTGGTCGGCCTGGGCCCGGGTCGGCGCCAGGGCCTGATAGGCCAGGGTGCCGCCGCTGGTGCCAGTGGCAAACAGTGCGTTGGCCAGGCGCAGGGATGGCGGCTGTTGCCGATAGTCGCCCTGCTCCCAGGCCGGGTCCTGCTTGATCGACTCCACCAGCAGGCGGCGCATCATCCAGTTGCGCGAGGACATTTCCCCCGGCTGGGAAGCCATGGGCACCAGGGCATCCATCATCTGCGGCCACTTCTGGCCCCAGATCCAGGCCTGCATGCCGCCCATGGAATTGCCGATGATCAGCCGCAGGTGCTTGACCCCCAGCCCTTCGGTCAGCAGCCGGTACTGGGCCTGGACCATGTCCTCGTAGTTGTACTGGGGAAAGCGCGTCCGCAGGCCGTCCGAGGGCTTGCTCGACTGGCCGACGCCGATGCCATCAGTGGCGATGATGTAGTACTTGCTGGCGTCCAGGGGTTGCCCGGGGCCGAACAGTTCACCGCCAAAATCCTTGCTCAACAGGTCGCTGGCCGGCCGGTAGGTGCCGTGCAGGTAGAGGATCGCCGGATGCTTCGGGTCCCCCAGGGTGATGTAGTGCAGCTTCAGGTTGGCCAACTGCTCACCGTTGTGGAAGGTAAACAGCGGGGCCACCCAGTCGCCCTGGGTGGCCGCTGGCAGGCTGGCGGCGCTGGCCAGGGAGGCGCCGCCCAGGGACAAAATCAGGCCGAGCGCGGCCCGGCAGGCAAAACGCTGCATGGGGAAACTCCTGTGCTTGTTGTTATGGGAGTAGCCCCCCGGTACGCCAGGGGGCGGCAAACGCTCAGCGCGCCTGCCAGTCCCGCAGCCATTGCAGGCCGGCGGACGTGTCGCCACGGGGGCGGTATTCACAGCCGACCCAACCGTCATAGCCCAGATCGTCCAGCAGTTGGAACAGGTAGGGATAGTTGAGCTCGCCCAGGTCCGGCTCGTGGCGATCCGGCACCCCGGCGATCTGTACATGGCCAATTCCGGCCAGGTCGCGGCGCAGTTTCACCGCCAGGTCGCCTTCGACGATCTGGCAGTGGTAGCAGTCGAACTGCACCTTGAGGTTGCTGGCCCCCACCTCCTGGCAGATGGCCTGGGCCTGATCCTGGCGATTGAGGAAGAAGCCCGGCATGTCCCGGGTGTTGATCGGTTCCAGCAGCACAGTTACTCCCACCTTGGCCGCCTGGGCCGCGGCATGGGCCAGGTTTTCCAGGTACACCCCGTGGTGCCGGGCGCGCTCATGCTCCGAAGGCAGCAAGCCGGCCATCACATGGACCCGCGAGTTGCCCAGCACTGCGGCGTACTCCAGGGCCTGCTCGAAGCCCTGGCGGAATTCGGCCTCGCGCCCGGGCAGGGAAACCATGCCCCGCTCCCCCGCCGCCCAGTCACCGGGCGGGGCATTGAACAGCGCCTGCTGCAGGCCATGGTCGTCCAGTTGCTGCTTGAGCACCTGGGGGCTGTAGTCGTAGGGAAACAGGTACTCCACCGCAGTGAAACCGTCGGCCGCGGCGGCGGCGAAACGCTGGAGGAAGTCATGCTGCGGGTAGAGCATGCTGAGGTTGGCAGCGAAACGAGGCATGTGAACTCCTGGAAACGAGGGTCAGACAAACGGCCAGAGCAGCAGGGTAATACAGAACCCCAGGGTGCCGAGCAAGGTGGTGATCAGGGTCCAGGTGCGCAGGCCGTCAGCGACGTTGAGCCCGGCCAGCTTGGTGAAGATCCAGTACCCGGCGTCATTGATATGGGACATGGCCAGACCGCCACCGCCCATGGCCAGACACAGCAAGGCCATATGGTTGGGGCTCAGGTTCAGGGTGGCGATCAGCGGCGCGATGATCCCGGCGGTGGTCACCAGGGCCACGGTGGTGGAACCCTGCACCGCGCGCAGCAGCATGGTCAGCAGAAAGCCCAGGGCCAGCACCGGCAGGCCGGTGGTGCGCAGCATCTCGGACACCACCGCGCCGATGCCGGTGTCCACCAGCACCTTGCCGAACACCCCGCCGGCGCCGGCAATCAGAATCACCATGGCCACCCCGGGTAGCGCCGAGCCGATCACATCGGACACCTGGCTGCGACTCCAGCCACGGCGCGAACCCAGCAGCCAGGCGCACAGCAGCGTATCCAGCAACAGCGCCACCAGGGGCGCGCCGAGCACGGTGAGCACCGCGCGCAGGGTCGACTCCGGGGCGAGCATGGACGTGGCCAGGGTGCCCAGCAGAATCAGCACGATGGGCAGCAGGATCAGGCTGACGATCAGCCCGAACCCCGGTGGCGGTGCCGCTGGCAGTTTCGCCGCCAGGTTGCCGGTGGATTCCTCCAGGCCCATATGGGCCACCGCCGCCATTGCCTGGGGGCTGGCGGGCTGCTCGGCGCCATTGTTCCAGGCGGCCAGGTCCTCATTGGTGACGTGCGGGCCATAGACCTCGGCGCGGATATCGTCGGTCATAGAGTAGTTGCGCCGGGTCATGCGCGCCGCCACCCGGTAGCCGACGTAGCACAGCAAGGCGGTCAGCGGCAGGCCGAACATCAGCACCCGGCCCAGGTCGGCGCCCAGTTGGCTGGCCGCCGCCACCGCCCCCGGATGGGGTGGCAGGAAGGCGTGCACGGTGAGCAGTGCAGCGCACATCGGCAAGGCGAACACCAGCAGCGGCTTGCGCGCGCTACGGGCCACACCATAGGCCAGGGGCATCAGGATGATTACCCCGACCTCGAAGAACACCGGCACGCCGATAATGAAACCGGCGATGGTCAGGGCCAGGGGCGTGCGCCGGTTACCGAAGCGCTGGATCAGGGTCTTGGCCAGGGCCTCGGCGCCGCCTGATAGCTCGATGATGCGGCCGATCATGGCGCCCAGGGCAATGATGATGGCGATATGGCCCAGGGTCTTGCCCATGCCGCCTTCGATGGTGGCCACCAGATCGGCGGGTTTCACCCCGGCCACCAGCGCCACCAGAATGCTCACCAGCATCAGCGCCACAAAGGGCTGGAACTTGTACCTGAGCACCAGGAACAGCAACAGGGCGATGCCGGCCCCAGCAGTGATCATCAGCAACAATGGGCTCATAGCGACAGCCCTCCACAAGGTTGCGGGCGGGTGTGGCAGATCGCGCGGGAACCCGTAAAGCAGGTGCAGTCATTCATCTCGGGATGTCCTGTTGTTATTGTTTTTTAGCGGCCAGCCGACCCCGACGAGAGGCCGCTGACGGCTCCCGGGCACAGGCTGGAGTAAAGCCTTGTTATTACAGGGGTGCGTTTACCAGGTAACGCCGAACGCCTTGCGCAACTCCTCCAGGGCGGCTCGCCCAAGGGGTTCCGGCCGCGGCTGGCTGAGCAACCACAGGCGTGCGGTTTCCTCCAGCTCCTCCAGGGCGTAGCTGGCCTTGGACACGCTGCTTTCCCAGACCACCGGCCCCAGGCGCTCGAGCATCACCCCGCGTACCTGGTTGGCCAGTTGCGCCACCTGCTCGGCGACCTTGGGCGAACCCGGACGCTGGTAGCCGATCAGCGGAATGTGCCCGACCTTCATCACCTGGTAGGGCGTCAGCGGCGGCAGGATGTCATCCTGCCGCCAGACTCCGGCCAGGGTCAGCGCCACCAGGTGAGTGGAGTGGGTATGCACCACCCCGCCCACAGCAGGGTTGCGGTCATACACCTGGCGATGCAGGGCCAGGGTCTTGGACGGCTTGTCGCCACTGAGCCACTGCCCCGCCCGATCGACCTTGGCGATGGCCGCAGGGTCCAGGCGCCCCAGGCAGGCATCGGTGGGGGTGATCAGCCAGCCATCGTCGAGCCGCGCACTGATATTGCCGGCGCTGCCCACGGTATAGCCGCGCTGATAGAGGCTGCGGCCAACGTCGCAGATTTCTTCGCGCAGAGCGTTTTCCCGGCTCATGCCTGACCTCCCGCCAGTTGGCCCAGGGCCTTGCTGAAAAAGTCGCGGCCGCCGAAGTTGCCGGACTTCAACGCCAGGGCCAAGGGCTCGGCACCATTGCTGACCGTGGCCGGAACCCCGGGGTCGATCTGTGCGCCGATCTGCAACAGGCGCACCCCCAAAGCCTTGACCACGGCGCCGGAGGTTTCGCCGCCGGCCACCACAAAGCGCCGCACACCGCTGTCACGCAGGCCTCGGGCAATCTCGCCCAGGGCGTTCTCCACCAGGGTTCCGGCACGCTCGACACCCAGCTGGCGCTGCACCGCCTTGACCTCTTCCGGGGTGCTGGTGGCGTAGATCAACACCGTGTCCTGCTGCTCCCGGGCAAAGGCCAGCGCCTCTGCCACCACCGGCTCAGCGGCCGCCAGGGCCAGCGGGTCGATGCGCCAGGCCGGACGCTCGGCCTCCAGCCAGGCGTCCACCTGGGCGTTGGTGGCCAGCGAGGCGCTGCCGGCCAGCACCACTTCGCCGCCTGCCACCTGGGGCAGGCTTGCGGCATCCCGGTGGCGCAGCTTGCCGGCGCGGCGGAAGTTCTCCGGCAGGCCCAGGGCCAGCCCGGAACCGCCGGTGAGCAGCGGCAGGTCGGCGCAGGCTGTGCCAAGGGTGTAGAGGTCGGCATCGGACAGCGCGTCGGCAATCGCCATGGCGACGCCCTTTGCCCGCAACTCGGCAATCTTGCCCCGCACCGCGTCCACCCCCAGGGCAATGCTGTCATAACGCAAAAGGCCCACTGGCAGCGCAGTCTGCGCCTGCAGTACGCGCACCAGGTTGGCGTCGGTCATGGGTGTCAGCGGGTGCTGCTGCATACCCGACTCGTTGAGCAGTTGGTCCTGCACGAACAGGTGGCCGCGGAACACCGTGCGGCCGTTCTCCGGGAACGCCGGGCAGGCCAGGGTGAAATCGCCGCCCAGGGCCTTGAGCAGGGCCTCGCTGACCTGGCCAATATTGCCCGCGGCGGTGGAATCGAAGGTCGAGCAGTACTTGAAGAAAATCTGCTCGCAGCCCTGCTCCCGCAGCCAGTGCAACGCCGCCAGGGATTCGGCCACCGCCTCGGCGGCTGGCGTGGTGCGGGATTTCAGGGCAATCACCAGGGCGTCGGCATTCAGCCCGCCGGCCTCCTCGGCGCCGGGAATGCCGATGCTCTGCACCGTGCGCATGCCGCCACGCACCAGCATATTGGCCAGGTCGGTGGCACCGGTGAAATCGTCGGCGATGCAGCCCAGCAATGGGCGTGGATTGGCAGTGGTCATCACAGGTTCCTCACTCGACATCGGGCTTGGCCACCGGCAGGTCGATACCGGGGAAGATCTTGATCACCGCCGAATCGTCCTCGCGACCGAAACCGGCGCTGGAGGCCTGCATGAACATCTGGTGCGCGGTGGCCGACAGCGGCAGCGGGAACTTGCTGGCGCGGGCGGTATCCAGCACCAGCCCCAGGTCCTTGACGAAGATGTCCACCGCAGACAGCGGCGTGTAGTCGGCCTTGAGGATGTGCGGAACGCGGTTCTCGAACATCCAGGAATTGCCGGCGCTGTGGGTGATCACCTCGTACAGGGCGTCGGCGTCCACCCCTTCGCGCAGGCCCAGGGCCATGGCCTCGGCGGAAGCGGCAATATGCACCCCGGCCAGCAACTGGTTGATGATCTTGACCTTGGAGCCCAGGCCATGGGCCTCCCCCAGGCGATAGACCTTGCCGGCCATGCCCGCGAGCACGGCCTCGGCCTTGGCGTAAGCGGCAGCCGGGCCCGAGGTCATCATGGTCATCTCCCCCGCCGCGGCCTTGGCCGCACCACCGGAGATCGGCGCATCCAGGTACTGCAGGCCCAGGGCCTGCAGGCGCTGGCCCAGTTCCACGGCGTAGGTCGGGGCCACGGTGGCGCAGCCGATCACCAGGCTGCCGGGGCGCAAGGCGGCCACCGCCCCGCCCTCGTCGAACAGCACGCTGTGGGTCTGCTCGGCATTCACCACCACGGTGATGATCACTTCGCACTCGGCGGCCAGTTGCGCCGCCGAAGCGCAGGCCACGCCGCCTTCACTGGCGAACTGTGCGCTGACCTCGCTGCGGACATCACAGGCATGCACATTGAAGCCGTTGCGCAGCAACGAACGGGCGATGCCCAGGCCCATGGCGCCAAGACCGATGACACCGACATTGTTGTTATTCATGGGGACTCCAGAAGTTGTGATCGGGCTGCTGGCGATCATCCACCAATGAACGGATTATGTGAAGACATTTTTCAATCTAACATTTTTTAACATCACTCTCAGGCACCCGGCCCACCCCTGTGCAGGCCACCGCTGGTCGGAAGCTCGGGGGCCGGCCAGTGGGGGCTGCTACAACCTTTCACAGCCCTGATCTGGATCAGCATTGAGCGCCCCATCCAGGCAGAGGCTCAGGACATGAGGGCGGCAGACTGGCGGTAGCACCCTTCATCGCCACTGCGTTGACGCTCCCGGTCACCGAGAGCTCAATGGTTAATCTAGTTATGCTTGGATAAGGACGGTTCAACATGGCAAAGATCGAAGTGTTATCGGGTGATTTTCTGCAAGGCGCCGGCGAGTACCGGCACGGCACCTTCAGGCTCAAGACGCCATTCAACAGCACCGGTGTCGATATCAAGGCATCGGCGTTCAAGAGCCTGGAAATCGCCACTGAAAGTCCCATCGCCAACAAGGACGCCTTGGGCTACGGCATTGCCGGCGCCATGCTGTTGGGCCCGGTGGGCGCGATTGCCGGGTATCTGATGGCCGGTACGGAAAACGAAGTGACCTTTATCGGCACCCTCAAGGATGGCCGGCAACTGATGGCCGCCACCGACAGCGACACTTACAAGGACATCTCCCGGCACTTGCTGAACTGATGCTCCTACCGGTTATATCCAGTGCTCATGAAGCCTTCATCGGTCATGAGCACTTTTTATTTGGCCCGTTATATATTCCCTTCCTCGGTTAATTAACTGTCGCTATTGGCTGAACCTCAGCTGAAACTTCAGCAGCCAGCAACTTTCCCGGGCAATTTATACTTGACTCCCCAGAGCCCCCTGAGTAAATTGCGCGGGCCGGTAAATCCGGCCCTTTTTCAACTCACCAAAGAAGCCAATGGACACAGTATCTAGACGCTGTCTGGTCACTGCCGCTGCGCAGCTGCCAGGCACCCCTGAAAATGACGGGACTCGACTCCGCGGTCGGGTGAGCTGCGCTAGGGCTTGACGCTCCAACGTAACTTGCCTCCCCGGAAACGCTCCGGTCACGAGGCACAAGTTATGCACTTCACTACTTCTGTAATGCCCGGCGTACGCGCCTTTGCGGCCACCATGCGGGTCAGGCTGCGCCCTGAGCCCAAGGTTCTGGCGCGCTCGCCCTATGCCCCTTCCGCCCCCTCGACCGGCACCACTTTGCGGGCCAACTGGCGCGTCTGCCCGATCAGCGGCCAGTTACAGCAGCGCTGGAGCCTGGACGACAGCCAGGACCCGCAGTGTCGGGGCGCGCTGGCGCTCTTGCAGCAGGCCGGGCTGATCCTCGGCCTGTACCTCGGGGCACGCGCCTGACCCGCATCTGACGGACACTTTCCGCAGTTTCCAGACAAGTTTCCTAGTTCAGAAACTTGCGGGCCCCTTATTGCCTTTAAACAACTAAGTCTCATTGGAGAAGGTTATGGAAGAGGCCAGTAGTAGGTTCGCTGCCCAGGCAATTTCATTGTTTGGCCAGCGAACGTTAAAACCTGAAAAACGCCAAGATCAGAATCGATCGCTCATCTGCGGTTCGACATACTTGCGCTCGCCTTTAATTAGTTGAGTTGTCGGTGTGTTGAGCCGCAGCCAGGCGGCAGGAGCACACACAATGACTGTAAAAACCGCAACTTCCCGTAGCACCAGCGCCAGCAACGACAGCCAGAAACTGTCGATGCGCGCCGCCCGCGAGGCCCAGAACGGCCTGGCCGTGACCCTGGCCAACGTCAACTCCAGCACCGCCGGCCTCACCGAACTGGACGCCGAAGGCCGCCTGCAACGGGACGGCCACAACGAGGTCGCCCACGACCGTCCGCCACACGCCCTGGTGCAATTGCTGCAAGCCTTCAACAACCCCTTCATCTATGTGCTGATGACCCTGACCGGTATCAGTTTCTTCACCGACTTCTGGCTGCCGCTGCAGGCCGGCGAAGAAACCGATCTCACCGGGGTGATCATCGTGCTGGTGATGGTGCTGGCCAGCGGCCTGATGCGCTTCTGGCAGGAACACCGCTCGGCCAAGGCCGCCGAAGCGCTCAAGGCCATGGTGCGCACCACCGCTGCGGTACTGCGCCGCGAGCAGATGGGCATGCAGGCCCGGGTGCGCGAAGTGCCGATGCGCGAGCTGGTGGTGGGCGACATCATCCAGCTGTCGGCCGGCGACATGATCCCGGCGGACATCCGCCTGATCGAGTCCCGCGACCTGTTCATCAGCCAGGCGGTGCTCACCGGCGAAGCCCTGCCCGTGGAAAAGTACGACACCCTGGGCGCCGTGCAGGAGAAATCCGCCAAGGCCCTGGCCGCCGACCAGCAAGACCTGCTGGACCTGCCGAACATCTGCTTCATGGGCACCAACGTGGTCAGCGGCACCGCCACGGCGGTGGTGGTGGCCACCGGCGGGCGCACCTACTTCGGCTCCCTGGCCCGCTCCATCGTCGGCTCACGCTCGCAGACCGCCTTCGATCGCGGGGTCAACAGCGTCAGCTGGCTGCTGATCCGCTTCATGCTGGTGATGGTGCCGGTGGTGCTGCTGATCAACGGCTTCACCAAGGGCGACTGGGCCGAGGCCTTTATGTTCGCCCTGGCGGTGGCCGTGGGCCTGACCCCGGAAATGCTGCCGATGATCGTCAGCGCCAACCTGGCCAAGGGCGCCGCGGCCATGGCCAAGCGCAAGGTGGTGGTCAAGCGCCTCAACGCGATCCAGAACTTCGGCGCCATGGACGTGCTGTGCACCGACAAGACCGGCACCCTGACCCAGGACCGGATCATCCTCGAGCACCATGTCGATATCAGCGGCAACCGCTGCGATGAAGTCCTGCAACTGGCCTGGCTCAACAGCCACCACCAGAGCGGCATGAAGAACCTGATGGACCGCGCCATCGTCAGCTTCGCCGCCGACAACCCGCAGTTCACCCCGCCCGCTGCCTGGCGCAAGGTCGACGAGCTGCCCTTCGACTTCGTCCGCCGGCGCCTGTCGGTGATCCTCGCCGACGCCCGCGGCCAGCACCTGATGGTGTGCAAGGGCGCGGTGGAAGAGATGCTGGAAACCGCCACCCGGGTGCGCCAGGACGGCATCGCCGTGGCGCTCGACGCCGAGCGCCGCCAGGCCCTGCTGCAACTGGCCGAGGACTACAACCGCGACGGTTTCCGCGTGCTGCTGGTGGGCACCCGCGAGCTGGCCAAGGGCGAGGCCCGCAGCCAGTACAGCGCCAGCGACGAGCGCGAGCTGGTGATCGAAGGCTTCCTGACCTTCCTCGATCCGCCCAAGGAAACCGCCGGCCCGGCGATTGCTGCCCTGCGCGACAACGGCGTGACGGTAAAAGTGCTGACCGGCGACAACCCCATAGTCACCGCGAAGATCTGCCGCGAAGTCGGCCTGGAAGCCGGCGAGCCGCTGCTGGGCCGGGACATCGAGCACATGGACGACCAGGTGCTGGCGCGCCTGGTGGAAGAGCGCACAGTGTTCGCCAAGCTCACCCCACTGCAGAAGTCCCGGGTGCTCAAGGCCCTGCAGGCCAACGGCCACACCGTGGGTTTCCTCGGCGACGGGATCAACGACGCCCCGGCCCTGCGGGATGCCGACGTGGGTATCTCGGTGGACAGCGGCACGGACATCGCCAAGGAATCGGCAGACATCATCCTCCTGGAAAAGAGCCTGATGGTGCTGGAGGAAGGGGTGATCAAGGGTCGCGAGACCTTCGGCAACATCATGAAGTACCTGAACATGACCGCCAGCTCCAACTTCGGCAACGTGTTCTCGGTGCTGGTGGCCAGTGCCTTTATCCCCTTCCTGCCGATGCTGGCGATCCACCTGCTGTTGCAGAACCTGATGTACGACTTCTCCCAGCTGGCCCTGCCCTGGGACAAGATGGACAAGGAATACCTGGCCAAGCCGCGCAAGTGGGACGCCAACAATATCGGCCGCTTCATGCTGTGGATCGGTCCGACCTCGTCGATCTTCGACATCACCACCTTCGCCCTGATGTGGTACGTGTTCGCCGCCAACAGCGTGGAAATGGCCGCCCTGTTCCAGTCCGGCTGGTTTATCGAAGGCCTGCTGTCGCAGACCCTGGTGGTGCACATGCTGCGCACCCGCAAGATCCCGTTCATCCAGAGCACCGCGGCCCTGCCGGTGATGCTGGCCACCGGGCTGGTGATGGCCCTGGGCATCTACGTGCCCTTCTCGCCACTGGGCAGCATGGTCGGCCTGGTGCCGCTGCCCTGGGAATACTTCCCATGGCTGGTGGGCACCCTGCTCGCCTACTGCGTGGTCGCCCAGACCATGAAGACCCTGTACATCCGCCGCTTCAAGCAGTGGTTCTAAGGGCCTGAAACCCAGCGCGGGGCACGCCTCGCGCCGGGCTACCCAGACACCTCGCCAACGTCGGCACCACGCCGACGGCGACCCGCTTCGCCTGCCAGGAGCCGCGCCATGCACTTTCAGCCATTTGCATCGCTACAACGTGCGCCCCGCGCACTACTGGTCTATTGCCTCAGCGCCAGCGCCGGCCTGCTGACCCGGCTCAGCGTCCGGCTGTATGTCCGCGGCCTGTTGAGCGCGGTTGAAATTCGTTTGCTACTGGGCGCCAGCGCCGCCATCACCCGCGCCTCGGTGCGGCTGGCGATTGCCTGAAGCCCAGACAGTCCCGGGAGAATACTCATGTCGGGCACCACTCTTCTGATCAACCTGGCCGGCGCCATCGCGCTGCTGCTGTGGGGCTCGCAGATGATCTGCGGCTCACTCCTGCGAGGCTTTGGCAGCCCGCTGCGGCGCTGGCTCGGGCAACACCTGAACAACCGCTGGCTGGCGCTGCTGTGCGGCATCGGCATCACCGGGGTCCTGCAAAGCAGCACCGCGGTGAGCCTCATGGCCAGTTCCTTCAGCGCCGCCGGCACCCTGGGCCTGGCCCCGGCGCTGGCGGTGATGCTGGGGGCCAATATCGGCTCGACCCTGGTGGTCCAACTGCTCAGCCTCGACCTGTCGCTGCTGGCGCCGATCCTGCTGCTGTGCGGTTTCCTCGGCCTGCGCCTGCGTGACGATTCGCGCCTGGAAAGCCTCGGCTGCGCGCTGATCGGCCTGGGCCTGATGCTCCTGGCCCTGGGCCAGCTGGGCTCGACCCTCAAGGCGGTGGAAAACACGCCTGTGTTCCAGCTGGTGATGAGCAGCCTCGACGGCGACCTGCTGCTGGCGCTGCTGGTGGCCATGCTGCTGACCTGGATGTGCCATTCCAGCGTCGCCGTAGTGCTGCTGATCGCCTCCCTGGCCGCCACCGGGCTGCTGTCGCCAGCCACCAGCATGGCCCTGGTGCTGGGGGTCAACCTGGGCGGCACCCTGCCGGCGCTGCTGGGCGCCGACGGCAACGTGGCCCGGCGCCTGCCCCTGGGCAACTTGCTGGTGCGCCTGCTGGGGGTGGCCCTGGTTATGCCGTGGATCACCTACTTGGCTCAGCTGGAAAGCATCGCTCAGTTGCCACCGCAACTGCTGGTGGTATTGCTGCACAGCGCCTTCAGCCTGGTGCTGGGCCTGCTGTTTATCGGCCTCACCGGGCCCCTGGCGACACTGCTGACCCGGCTGCTGCCGGCGCCACCCGTGGCCAGCGACCCGGGCATGCCGCTGTACCTGGACCAGGCCGGCCTGGAAGTGGCCAATATCGGCCTGGCCAACGCCGCCCGGGAAGCCCTGCGCATGGCCGACATGCTTTCGGGCATGCTCGACCGGGTGCTGCAACTGCTGCGCAGCGCCCACCTCGGCCATGCCGAGCAGGTGCGCCACACCGACCAGTCCCTGGACCTGCTCAGCGCGGCAATCCGTGCCTACCTGGCGGACATCGGCCAGGAAGGCATCAGCGACCAGGACGCCGACCGCTCCCAGGAGATCCTCCTGCTGGTGATCAACCTGGAGCACGCCGGCGACATTCTCGCCAGCAGCCTGGCGCAACTGGCGGCACGACGTTTGCGCCGCGGCGAGCCGTTCTCGGCCTTCGAGCTGGGCACCCTCTACCCCTTGCACCAGGAATTGCTGGAAAGCCTGAGCCTGGCCGTTACCGTGTTCCTGCGGGAAGACCTGCCCACCGCCCACCAACTGCTGGCACGCAAGGAAAATGTGCGGCGCCTGGAAGCCGCCGCCGGCCGCGAGCACTTTCGCCAGCTGCGCGAGGACCAGAGCGCCTGGGCCGAGTCCGGGGATATCTTCCAGCGTCTGCTGCGGGACTATCGCCGGGTTCACCACCATATCGCCGCCCTGGCCTACCCGGCCCTGGAGCGTGCCGGGGAGCGGGAGCGCGAACACCAGGCCGCTACCACGCCAGTGGCCAGCCATCAGGAGCACAACCCATGCGCGTACTGATCTGTGCCGGCCGCCACTACAGCAACGGCCGCCTGTGCCGCCAGGTGCTGCAGGCCTTCCAGCGCCTGCATGAGGTGCGGGTGGTGATCCATGGCGGCAGCCAGTTCCTCGGCGCGCAGATCGAGGACTGGGCCCGGGAAACCGGTGCCGATATCGTCCGCTACCCGCCCAACTGGCAGATGCACGGCAAGCACGCCGAGCGCCTGCGCAACGCTTTTATGCTGGCCGACAGCCGCGCCGATATCGTCCTCGCCCTGCCCGGTGGCGACGACACCGAAGAGCTGCTGGCCCAGGCCCGGGCCCGTGGCATTCGCTGCCTGTCGGTGGACGATCCCTAGCCGCCCCGCGCCCGCGCCTACCTGATAACCCATCCACGGCCATTGCCAAGCACCACGCCCCGGGCCCAAACGCCCCGGCGCCCTTCCCTGCCTGTCACCCAAGGAAAGTTGCCATGTCCCACCACCGTCCACACCGCCCCTCGCGCTCCAATGCCTGGGGCCAGTCCCTGCCTGCGGCCAAGACCCGCATGCTCAAGCGCAACCTGCTGTTCCTCGCCCTCACCGCCGGCGCCACCGCCACCCTGGCCCTGTGTTCCAAGGCCCAGGCCGCGGGTGGTGCCTATGTGGTGGACGACGGCGCCATCAATGCCCCTGGCGAATGCAATGTGGACCTCTGGTACCAGAGCCAGCGCCACCAGGGTTCCACCCACGGCAGCGTGCTCGCCCCGGCCTGTACCTTCAGCCAGTTGCCCGGGGTGCAACTGGGCGCGGCCTTGCAGCGCCAACAGGCCGACGGCCATGGCGAAACCCAGCTCAGCCCGCAAATCAAGCTGCAACTGCTGAACCGCGAAGACCTGGGCCTGCAACTGGCCCTGGCCGGTTCCGCGCACTGGGCGACCCACCGCCAGCATAGTTTCGACGGCGGCGACCTGAGCCTGCCGCTGACCTTCAGCGCCAGCGAGCGCCTGCGGCTGAACCTGAATGCCGGCTGGAGCCACGCCTATGACGACGGCCAGCAAAAGCACCGTGAAACCTGGGGCGGCGGGGTCGAATACGACCTGGTGCAAAGCCTGACCCTGATCGCCGAGCGCTATGGCCAGCGCGGCGGCGAACAAGGCTGGCAGGCCGGGCCGCGCCTGCATGTGGGCCAGCACCTGGACCTGGACCTGATCCTCGGCCAGCACCTGACCGAAGGCCGCGAACGCTGGCTGACCACAGGCGCCACCCTGCGTTTCTGAGAAGCAGCTTCAAGCGGCAAGCCTCAAGCTTGGAGCTTGGAGCTTGGAGCTTGCCGCTCAGCGCTTGCGCCTGAGGGCCTCGTCGAACTGATCGAGGCGCGGAAACACCAGCGGCGCTTCGTTCATCAGGCCCTGCAGGCGCTGCTGGTAGCTGTGCAGAAAGTCCTCCCGCGCTTCGTGGCTGATGTAGGGCACATGCCAGGCCACGAAAGGCTCCAGCACCTCACAGCCGACATAGGCCAGGGTGCCGCGCAGCAGCGGGCGCAGCATGTCCTCCAGCGGCCCATGAATCGCCCCTTCGCCAAACATATGCTCGCGCCCCCCCAGGGTCAGGGTCACCAGGGCCTTCTTGCCCGCCAGCCCGCCCTGGTCATAGAAGCGCTTGCCGCCATAACACACGCCGGACACCAGCACCCGGTCGATCCAGCCCTTGAGCATGGCCGGCACCGAGAACCAGAACACCGGGAAGTTGAGGATCAGCAGGTCGGCCCACAGCAGTTTTTCCAGCTCGCCCTGGATGTCGGCGGCAATGCTGGCGTTCTTCACCCCCAGGCGCTGTTCCAGGGCATACACCAGGTAGTCCGGGTTCTCCCGCTGGGCGAAATCCGCGGCGCTGGCCACCGGGTTCCAACCCATCCCATACAGGTCGCTGACCTGCACCTGATGCCCCTGGTCCTGCAAGGTGCGCTGCGCCTGGTCCCGCAGGGCGGCGGTAAAGGAGTTCGGCTCGGGGTGGGCGTGAACGATCAACACATTCATAAAGCGTCCTCAAACAGTGTGCACAGTGGCAGGAGCGGCCCGCTGGGCCAGGCAATCTTCAGCGCAGCGGGCGATCCGCCGGCAGGCTTCGCGCAAGCCTTCCGGCTGCAGCACCAGCCCCAGGCGGATATGCCCGGCGGCACTGGGGCCAAAGGCCTCGCCGGCCAGTACCGAAACGCCATGGTCGTCCAGCAGGCGTTTGCTGAAGGCCTGGGCACTGAGCCCGGTGGCGCGGATATCCACCATCACGAACATGCCGCCATCCGGCTTCAGCGGCCGTGCGCCCGGGCAATCGGCCAGGCAGTCGCACACCAGGTCGCGGCGCTGGCGGTAGGCCTCAGCCATTTCCCGCAACTGCGGCAAGGGCTGCTCCAGGGCGACTATGGCGGCGTCCTGGATAAATTCCGGCGAGCCATAGAGCATGCACAGCGCCAGGTTCTCCAGGTGCGCGGCAAGCGCCATCGGCGCCACCACCCAGCCCAGGCGCCAGCCGGTCATGGCATGGGACTTGGACAGGCTGTTAAGGGTCGCGGTGCGCCCGGCCATGCCCGGCAAACTGGCCGGGCTGACATGCTCGCCCTCGTACAGCAGCTCGCTGTAGACCTCGTCGCAGATCAGCCACAGGTCATGCTCGATGCACAGCGCCGCCAGGGCCTCCCAGGTGGCCCGGGGAATGCTCGCCCCCGAGGGGTTGTGCGGGCTGTTGAGCACCAGGGCACGGGTGTTGCCGGTGATGCGCGCGGCCACCTCGGCCACCCGTGGGCGAAAGCCGTCCTCGGCGCGCACCGGCAAGGGCACCACCCGGGCATCGCAGGCACCAAACACCGCTTCATAGGTGACGTACATCGGCTCGGCGACTATCACCTCGTCGCCCGGGTCCAGCAGGCACTGGGCCACGCTGTACAGCGCGCACTGGGCGCCGGCCAGCACCACCACCTGCTCGGCGTCCACCGCCTGGCCGCTGCGCCGCTGATGGTGACGGGCAATGGCCTCGCGCAGGGCACGCTTGCCGCGCACGTCGGCGTAATGGGTATGCCCGGCGTGCAGGCTGTCGATGGCCGCCTGGACAATGGGCTGCGGGGTGTCGAAATCCGGGTCGCCCACCGACAGCAGCCACACCGGCTCGCCGCGCTCGCGCTTGGCCAGGGCCCGGTAGTGAATGTCCCAGGCGGCGGCGCCGTCGCCGGCGATACGTTGGGTCAGCTTGGAATAGCGCATGGCATGCTCCAGAAAAGGGGTCAGGGCTTCAGCGCGCGCAAGCGTGCTTGAGTTCGATAAAGCTCACGCCGTTGCGGGCAAAGCCGCTGCGCAGCTCCTGCTGCAAGGCGTCGAGGCTGGCCGGCTGGCTGACGCTGCAGCCAAAGGCCCGGGCCAGGGCGGCAAAATCCGGGTTGCGCGGCAGCACGCCAATGGGCTCGATGTCCAGGTCGAGCATGTCATCGCGGATCTGCCCCAGGGCGTCGTTGTTCCACAGCAGCACCACCAGCGGGCTGCGCAGCTCTTCCACCGCGGTGGCCAGTTCCTGCAGGGTGTAGAGAAAACCGCCGTCGCCCACCAGCACCAGCCCCGGCCGCTCGGGGGCGCCGAGCTTGGCACCAATGCCCGCTGGCAGGCCGTAGCCCAGGGTGCCGTAGCCGGTGGGGTGCAACCAGCTGCGCGGGGCCCGAGTCGGGTACAGGTAGTTGCCGCTGTAGGCCAGCTGGGTCATGTCGCTGGCGATAAAGCCCTGCTCCGGCAGCTCGGCGGCAATCCGCTGCAGGATCGAGCGATGAATCTGTTGCAAGGGCCCCTGCCCGTCCTGCACCGCGCGGCGCAACTCGGCCACTGCCTGGCTTGCCGCCGTGGCGGCTTGGGCCTGTTGCGGCAAGGCCTGCAGCAGTGCTTCCAGGGTGGCTTGGGCGTCACCTTGCAAGGCCACCGAGCAGGGGTAGAAATCATTGAACTTGCGCGGGTCGATATCCAGCCGCAGCAGCTCGCCGGTCAGCGGCAGGCGCTCGCGCCAGTAATCGGTGTCGGCCATCTCGGTGCCCACCGCCAGCACCACATCGGCCTGGGCGATCAACTGCCAGCCGGGCTCCACGCACAAGGTGGCACCGGCATTCAGCGGCGCGTCGTCCGGCAGCAGGCCCTTGCCGGCGACGCTGCTGAACAGCACCGCCCCCAGGCGACGGCTCAGGGCCTGCAACGGCTCGGCGGCGTGCAGCGCGCCACCGCCGGCGATAATCATCGGCCGTTGGGCGCTGCGCAGCTTGTCCGCCGCCACCTGGATATCCGCGGCCGCCGCCGGGCCTGGCCGTGGGCGCCGCGCCACCTCGCCGGTCCAGTCTCGGGCCACCGGGGCCGCCAGCACATCCAGGGGCACGCTGATATGCACCGGCCGCGGGCGCTGGCTGTCGAACACGGCAAAGGCCCGGGCAATCAACTCCGGCAGGTCTTCCGGGCAGAGGGCCAGGGCCGAGAAGGCGGTGATCGGCGCGGTGATGGCGCGCTGGTCCTGGGTTTCATGCAGCGAGCCCCAGCCCTTGCCCAGGCTGGCGCTGTGGTTGACGCTGGAAATCACCAGCAGCGGAATCGAGTCGGCATAGGCCTGGCCGATGGGGGTGGCGATATTGGTCACCCCCGGGCCGCTGATCACGAAACACACCCCGGGCCGGCCACTGACCCGAGCGTAACCGTCGGCCATGAACCCCGCGCCCTGTTCATGGCGGGTCAGTACATGGCGGATACCGCTGCCGGGCAGGCCGCGATACAGCTCCAGGGTGTGCACCCCGGGAATGCCGAATACCGTGTCGACGCCGTAGCCGGCCAGCAGCCGCACCAGGGCCTGGCCACCGGTCAAGGTCTGATTGTGCATGTCTCTCTCCTCAAGCCTGGCCAAGGCGGATCAGCGCATCGACCGCGACGGTGCTTTCAGCACCGACCAACAATGGGTTCACATCCAGCTCCAGCAAGTGCCCGGCGTGCTCGCACGCATAAGCCGCCACCGCGCCGATGGCCGCCACCAGGACCTCCAGGTTGGCTGCCGGACGCCCGCGAAAGCCCTGCAGCAAGGCTGCGCTGCGCAGGCTCAGCAGGGCCTGGCGAATCGCCCCTTCAGTGGTGGGCAACAGCAGGCTGCGGCTGTCCTTGAGCAGTTCCACCAGCACCCCGCCAGCACCGATCACCAGGGCCAGGCCGAAGTCGTTCTCGCGCTTGATGCCAACAATCAGCTCCGCCAGGGGCGGCGCGGCCATGGGCTCCAGCAACACCCGGTCAAAGGCCACGCCGGGCGCATGCTCGGCGATCCGCGTGCGCATCAGGCGCAGGGCCGCTTCCAGGGCTTCCGGGTGCTGCAGGTTGAGGGCCACGGCCCCGGCTTCGGTCTTGTGCGGCAACTGTGCGCTCAGCGCCTTGAGTACCAACGGATAACCCACCTCCGCGGCGGCGCCGAGGGCCTGTTCCGGAGTGCTCAAAACACCCTGCGGAATCGGCAAGCCAAAACTGCCCAGGGCCTGTTTCGATTGCCATTCATCCAGCAGCTCGGCCGGGCCTTCAAAGGCCTGCGGGCACAGCGGCACCAGCGCCGCTTCACCCAGTTCCAGCAGCGCCTGGCGTCGTCCTTGATAAGTGACTATCCGGCCCCAGGCCGCCAATCCCTCCTCCACCCCTTGCAGGGCCGGAATGCCCAGGGCATGCAGGCGTTCCCGAGCGGCGGCCGGCAGCAGCTCGGGAAAGGCCGAAGTGACAAAACCGCGCCGGCCATAACCTTGCAGCGCGGCGCAGAACAGCTCCAGCAACAGGTCGCACTCCTTGCGCTCACCAGTGAATTCGGCCGGGTAATCCAGCACCAGCATGGCCGCATCGGCCTCGCTGCCCAGGGCGGTATCGAGCATGGATTGCAGGGCCTGGGCATCGCCCCAGATGGCGGTGGTGAAATCCAGCGGGTTGACCAGGTTGGCGTAGCGCGGCAGTACCCGGGCCAGCTCGACGCACTGCCCGGCGTCCAGCGGCGGCAGGCTCAGGCCGTTGCCTTCGGCGTAGTCGGCGATCAACCCGGCATCGCCACCGGAACAGGCCAGGGCGAGCAGCCTCGGGCCGCTAGGCAACTGGCCGCAGGAGGCGGCTTTCAAGGTTTCGACAAAACTCACCGGGCCGCTGACGCGGATCACCCCCAGGCGCTGGAACAGTGCGTCGTACAAGGCATCGGAACCCGACAGCGAACTGGTATGACTCAAGGCCAGCTCGGTGCCGATCTGCGACACCCCGGTCTTCAGCGCGATGATCGGAATGCCCTTTTCCAGGGCCTTGTACGCCGCCCGGGCAAAGCCCGGCACATTCTTCAGGCCTTCCAGGTGCAGGCCGATGGCCGTGACCCGGGGCTCGTCCAGCAGCACGTCCATCAGCTCGGCGATGCCCAGCTGCGCCTGATTGCCCACCGAGGCCATATAGGCCACTGGCAGCGAGCGGTCGCTCATGGACAGGTTGTAGGCAAAGTTGCCGCTCTGGGTCAGCACCGCCACGCCGCGCTGCGCCGCCTTGCCACCGTGGGCTACCGGCCACAGCGCGGCGTTGTGTAGGTAGTCCAGCAGGCCGTAGCAGTTGGGGCCCAGCAGGGCCATGTCTCCCGCGGCCTTGAGCAGTTGCCGTTGCAGGGCCTGGCCCTCGGCGCCGGATTCGGCAAAACCCGAGGCATAGCAGATGGCCCCGCCAGCGCCCTTGGCCGCCAGCTCGGCCACGCAGCTTAAGGTCAGCTCGCGGTTGGTGGCGATAAACACCGCATCCGGGGCGCAGGGCAGTTGCTCGATACTGGCCACGCAGGGCACGCCTTCCAGCTCGGCATGCTGCGGGTTGACCAGCCACAGGGGCCCGGCAAAACCGCCTTGGGCACAACGCTTGAGGGCCCGGGCCATGCTGCGGCCGCCGACAAACGCCAGGTGCCGGGGCGCCAGTAGGCGCTTGAGGTTGTCACGCAGAGAAGCATTCATGGTCAATCTCCACAGGCTCAGCGCATCAGCGGGCGCAGCAGTTCACGGGAAATGATGTGGCGCTGGATCTCCGAGGTGCCTTCCCAGATGCGCTCGATCCGCGCATTGCGCCAGATGCGTTCCACCGGCCCTTCATCCATCAGGCCCATGCCGCCGTAGATCTGCACCGCCTCGTCGGCCACCCGGCCCAGCACTTCACTGGCGAACAGCTTGGCCATGCCGGCCTCGCCATCGGTCATGCTGCCCTGGTCCATCTTCCAGGCGGTGTGCAGGGTCAGCAGCTCGGCGGCGCGGATCTGCGTGGCCATGTCCGCCAGCTTGAACGACACCCCCTGGTAGCTGCCGATGGCCTGGCCGAACTGCTTGCGGTCGGCGGCCCATTGCAGGGAGGCATCCAGGGCGCGCTGGGCCTGGCCCACGCAGTTGGCGGCCACCATCACCCGCCCGGCGGTGAGCCAGGCATTGGCCACGTCCCAGCCCTTGCCCACCTCCCCCAGCACCTTGTTGGCCGGCACCCGGCAGTCGTCGAAAAACATCTCGAAGGTGTGGTAGCCGCGGTTGCTCACGCACTTGGGCCCACGGCGAATGGTCAGGCCTGGGGTGTCGCGGTCCACCAGGAAGGCGGTCACGGCGTTGCGCTGGCGACCATTGTGCTCATAGGTGCCGGTGACCGCGAACACGATGGCGAAATCCGCGTGCCCGGCATGGCTGATGAAATGCTTGCTGCCATTGAGCACGAAGTCGCTGCCATCACGCACCGCACGGGTCTTGATCGCATTGGCATCGGAGCCGGCCCCAGGTTCGGTCAAGGCGAAACAGTCGACCTTGCGCCCCTGCACGCAGGGCAGCAGGTAGTCGCCGATCTGCGAGCCGGTGCAGGCCATAAGGATTTTCGACGGCCGCGCAACGAACACATGCAGGGCCCAGGAACACTTGGCCAGCTCGCGTTCGATCAGCGCCTGGGACAGGTAGTCGAGACCGCCACCGCCCACCTCCTCGGGCATGTTGAAGGCATAGAAACCGGCGGCGATGGCCTTGCTGCGGATTTCCCCGGCCAGGTCGGCCGACACTTCATCGGCGCGATCCACCGCTTCTTCGTGGGGCAGCAACTCCTTGCTGACAAAACTGCGTACCGCGTCCACCAACATTTCTTGTTCTTGGCTGAGTTGGAAATTCATGGCGCTACCTGTGATTGAGTGACGGTGCAAAAGCTGCGGATCTTGCGTTTCTCGTAGGAGTCTTGGCTGGCAAACGGAACGCCGCCCGGCCGCGCCTACAGCCCGGTGAAATGGGGTGGACGTTTTTCCGTGGCGGCGCGCAGGGCTTCGGCGCCGTCGGCGCTGCGTCCACACAGCAGCCCGGCCGCCAGCTCGGCCTTGAGCTGCTGCGCCAGGCTGCGTTCAGCGCCTTCGCGCATCAGCCGCTTGGTCTGGGCGTAGGCGAAGGTCGGGCCTGTGGCCAGGCGTGCCGCCAGCTCCCCGGCCACGGCCAGCAATTGTTCGTCGGCGCAAACTTCACCCACCAACCCCGCTGCCAGGGCCCGTTCGGCGCTCCAGAGTTCATCGAGAAACAGCAGGCGCTTGGCCTGTTCGCTGCCGATCAGCCGTGGCAGGTGCCAGCTGGCGCCGGCATCCGGCGAGTAGGCCATGCTGGTGTAGCCGGCCTTGAAACGCGCCGATTGCCCGGCCAGGCGCAGGTCGCAGCACAGGCTCAGGTCCATGCCGGCGCCCACTGCGGTGCCGTTGATGGCGGCGATGGTGGGTTTGTCCAGGCTGTGCAGGCGGCTCATCAGGGCATGGGCGGTTTCGGTCCAGCCGTAGCTTTCCAGGGCGCCCCGGGCCTCGGCCGCGGCCCACTCCGCCAGGTCGGCGCCAGCGCAGAAACTGCGGCCGCTGCCGGTGAGCACCAGCACCCGCACCGCGGGGTCGGCGTTGCAGCGTTCGAGCTGTGCGTGCAGGGCTTGCAGGGTGGGGATGTCCAGGGCGTTGCGTTGCTCCGGACGGTTGAGGGTGATCCAGGCTACGCCGGCTTCGAGCCGAATCTGCAGGGATGATGAAGGGCTCATGTGCGTCCTCGAATTATTGTGTTTGGGATGAGGGAGTGGGGCCATACTAAACGAGTGTTCAACAAGGCGGCAATTGGCTGGAGCGGAGACTGAATGCAGCCTGAAAATTGATGTATCCCATTGTTTTTATTTGAAAATATTCGGAGGTTTGGACGTTGTTGCGAGAGGGCTGTTACAACTTCGAACAACCCTCGACAAAGCACCAAGGTGCAGCTACCGGCGTGTAGGAGCTGGCTTGCCAGCGAAGGCGTCCGCAAGAGCGGCACAAGGCTCAGGGGCCTCTTCGCCGGCAAGCCGGCTCCTACGTGCAGCTCGATGCTAGAGCGCCGTGGCGGGCTGCAATTGGCGTTTGCGCTGCATCAGGAAGTAGGCGCCATAGCACAGGGCAATAAAGCCCGAGCCCCAGTACAGGGAGGGGCGCTGGGTTTCATCCAGGGCCAGGAACACGAACAGCGAGCTGCACAGCACGATGCACAGCAGCGGCACCAGGGGGAACCAGGGGGCGCGGTACTTGAGCTGTTCGAGCTGGCCGCCCTCGGCCAGGAACTGGCGGCGGAAGCGGTATTGGGCCAGGGCAATGACGATCCAGGTCACGGTGCCGGCCATGCCGCTGACTGCCATCAGCACCATGAACAGGGTGTCGGCGGCGATAAAGCTGGTCATCAGCGAAATCAGGGCAAAGCACAGGGTCACCGCCAGGGCGCGCAGCGGTACGCCTTGCCGGCTCAGGGGCGACAGGGCCTTGGGCGCCATGCCGTTCTTCGACATGGCCCAGAGAATGCGCGTGGAGGCGTAGAGGCCGGAGTTGCCTACCGAGAGAATCGCCGTGAGGATCACGAAGTTCATCAGGTCGGCGGCGTAGGGAATGCCCACCATGTCGAACACCTGGACAAAGGGGCTTTCCACCAGCCCGGCCTGCTGCCAGGGAATGATCGCCGCCAGCACCATCACCGCCAGCACATAGAAGATCAGCACGCGGAACACCACATTGCGCACCGCCCGGGGAATGCTCTTCTCCGGCTGGTCAGTCTCCCCTGCCGCCACGCCCATGATCTCGCAACCCTGGAAGGCGTAGACCACGGTCATCATCACCGCGAACACCGCCGGCAAGCCGTTGGGGAACAGCGAGTCGCCCTTGAGGTTGTCGAACATCGGTGCCGGCACGCTGTTGGGCAGCGGGATGACGCCGAAGATCACCAGCGCACCCACCACGATAAAGCTGAGGATCGCCAGCACCTTGACCCCGGCGAACCAGTATTCGGCCTCGCCGAAGGCGCGGGTGGCCAGGGCGTTGATGCCGAACAGCAAGGCCACGAACAGCGCCGACCAGTACCAGATCGGCACCGCGGGAAACCAGCGCTGCATCAGCATGCCGGCGGCGGTGAATTCCAGGCCCACGGTGGTGGCCCAGCTCATCCAGTACACCCAGCCGATCATGAAACCGGTGGCCGGACCTATGTATTTCGTGGCGTGGGCCTGGAACGAGCCGGACACCGGCATCTGCACCGACAGCTCGCCGAGGCAGACCATCACCAGGTACATCAGGAACCCGGCTACCAAGTAGGACAGGATCGCGCCCCAGGGGCCGCCCTGGTTGATGGTTACCCCGGAACCCATAAATAGCCCGGTGCCGATCACGCCGCCCAGGGACAGCATGAAGATATGCCGGCTCTTCAAGGAGCGGGTCAGTTGAATGCCTTTACGTTCAGTACGGGTGGTCATGGCGCACCTCAGCAGTCAGTGAGGCGCAGGGCGCGGGAAGATCGGGTGGTGCGGGAGGCGGAAGCGGCTTGCAGGCAGTTCATTATTATTATCTCCAATAAGCTTCGAGGGCCGCGGCGAGCGCGGCTTCAGCGATTATTGGAAAGCCATGTAAGGTGGGTTTGACGCAAAAGATCGAAGATGTAAAAAGTCGTAAGGATTTTGTCGCTCAAGCCCCCAGCAACTCCTCCAGCAAGGCCCGGGACGCTTGCCAGGCCTGCTCCACGGTCGGCGTCAGGTTGCCCAGCGCCCCGCGATCCTGGGCCTGGGCCGCGCTTTCCAGTTGCCGCAAGGCCTGGGCCAGGGCGCAGAAGCCCATGGAATCGGCGCTGCCGGCCAGGCGATGGGCCAGGTGGAAGATTTCCGTGCAGTCTTCGGCGGCCAGGGCCTCGGCCAATAGGGGTTGCTGCTGGTCCAGTGAGTGGGCCAGCACCTGCAGCAGGCCCTGCAACTTCTGCGGCCCCAGCAGGCTGCGATGGGTGGCCAGCAACTCATTGTCGAGGAGCGCGGCGGTGCTGTCCGCGGGCTCTGGCTGCAGTTGCCCGGCCAGCACCTGACGCAATTTGTCGAGCTGCAGGGGCTTGCCGAGAATGCCCTGCATGCCGGCCTCCAGGTAACCGCGCACCAGGGACGGCTGCACGCTGGCGGTCAGGGCGAAGATCCGCACCTGGCGGTTGGGCCCGGGCTGGCGACGGATTTCCCGGCACAGCTCGACCCCACTGATACCCGGCAAGTGCACATCCAGCAGCAACAGGTCGAAGCCCTGCTGCCGGCACAGTTCCAGGGCGCTTTCACCGTCCGGCGCCAGCCACACCTGATGGCCGTCACGCTCCAGCAGGCCGCGCGCCACCTCGCGGTTGAGCGGCACATCTTCCACCACCAGCACCTTGAGCCCCACCGGCGATGGCAAGCGCGCGGGCGTCGAGGGCTGCTCGCGGCCAATGCCCAGGGCCAGCTCGAACCAGAAGCAACTGCCCTGCCCCAGCTCGCTGTCGACGCCGATGCGACCGTCCAGCTGTTGCAGCAGGTGCTTGCAGATCGCCAACCCCAGGCCGGTGCCGCCATAGCGCCGGCTGACCTCGTCGCTGGCCTGGACGAAACGCTCGAAGATCTTCTCGCGCATCGACTCGGCAATACCGATGCCGTTGTCGCGCACGCAGCAGCGCAGTTGCTGGCCGGGGCCCATACCCGGCAACACCTGCACCTCGACCCGCACCCAGCCGCCCTCGGTAAAACGAATGGCATTGGCCAGCAGGTTGCTCAGCACCTGGCGCAGGTACTGCTCGGCGCCGTGCTGCAGCGGGGCCAGTTGCGGGTCCACCTGCAGTTCCAGCGCAGTGCCATGTTCCAGCGCCCGGGGGCTCAACAGGGTGGTGACTTCCTGCAGCAGCTGGCGCAGGGAAAAGTCCCGGGCTTCAGGGCGGCTTTGGCCCTCTTCGAGGCGGGCGAAGGCCAGCACTTCATTGAGAATCGTCAGCAAGCCTTCGCCGGCCTTGTGCAGGGCCTGCAGGCGCTGCCGGTCCTGGCGGCCCAGAGGCGCGTCGCGCAGCAGTTCGGCCATGCCCAGGATGCCGTTGAGCGGGGTGCGCAGTTCATGGCTCATGGTGGCCAGGAAACGCGACTTGGCGCGGTTGGCGGCCTCGGCTTCGTCCTTGGCCCGCAGCAGGCTGGCGGTGCGCCGCTGGACCCTTTTCTGCAGTTCGTCGCGGTTGTCCTGCAGGGCCAGGCGGTCCTGCTCGCGGCGCTGGATATCGGCGAGGATGGCGCGGCGCATCTCGTCCAGGGCCCGGGCCACGGTGTCGATCTCATCGCCCTCGCCCCCCTGGCGCTTGTCCAGGTGCAGCGGCTCGTGCCAATCACCGCCAGCCACGCGCCGGGCAAACGCCGCCAGCACTTCCAGGTGCCGAGTCACCAGCCGATGGAACAGCCCGGACAGGGCCAGGGCCAGGCCGCAGAGAAACACCCCCATCCACAGCAGGCTGGTGAGCCCGGTGGCATACAGGCGCCGATACACCGCCCCCAGGTCGGTGCTGACTTGCAGCTCGCCCAGCTCCCGCCGTGGCCCCGACGGCGGCTGATAGCCCAGGGGGAAACGCTCCACCCGCAGCGGGCCGATCAGCGTGGCGCTGCCCTGCTGCAAGTCGAAATCACTGCTGACCAGGTGCACCCGGGCCACATCGGAAAAGTCCACCAGGCCCTGCAATTGCACGGTCAGTTGCTCCTGGTTGAGGTCCCAGAGGTTGCGCTCCAGGCTGCCCAGGTAGCCGGCGCGGATCAGCTCCATGCGGCTGTCGATATCGCGCATTTCCCGGCGGTATTCGAAGTACAGCTGCACCGCGCTGGCGATCAGGGTGAAGCACAGGCTGAACAACAGGATGAACAGCAGCAGGCGTCGCAGCAGGCCACCGGGGTGCAGGCGCATCATGGCGCAGCCGCCGCTTGCGCCTTGAGCATGGCGCGGTAGTCGGCCTGGCTCTGCTCCAGCCAGCGCTGGATGGCGCCGCTGTCGTTCAACTGTTGCAGGCGTGCATCGATCTCGGCCATGCGCGGGGCCAGCGGCGATTGGCGCGACAGGGCCAGGCGCAGGTAGTCGACGCTCACCGCCTGGGGCAAGGCGACTATGTCCTGGGCACCGGGCAAGCGCTCGATAAACAGCTGCCCGGTGCGGCGCTCATGGGGAATGAAATCGATGCGCTGGCGGATCAGCTTGCCGAAATTCTGCTGGCTGCTGGACACCCACTCGATATTGCCGTGCTGCACCACCTCGCGGTCGAAGTCCTGGCCGTAGCTTTCGCCGAACAGCAGCCCGCCACGGTAGGCGGTGAGGTCTTGCAACTGGAGGAAGTGCGGCGGCCGGCGGCGATTGACGAACAGTGCCACCTCTTCACGCAGCACCGGCACCCGGGAGAACAGCAGGTCCTGCTGGCGCTGGCCGGTGCTGTAGGCCAGCACCACATCCACCCGGCCGGCGGCAGCGTCCAGCAGGCAGCGCTTCCAGTTGCCCAGCACCACGATCTGCACCTCATAACCCAGCCCTTCCAGCACCTGGCGCACCAGGGTCGGCGCCAGGCCGCGCACCTGCTGGCCATCGCTCCAGGAAATCGGCGGGTACACCGGGTAATCGCAATAGCGCGCCAGCGGCCGGGCCCAGGCCGGGGCCATCAGCAGCAACAGGCCCAGACCCAGACCCAGACCCAGACCCAGGGCACGGTGGCGCAATTCAGGCGGCCACGCTGGCGGTGAACAGGTAACCGGCGCCGTGGATGGTGATGATCAGCTCCGGCTCGGCGGGGTCGTCGTGCAGCTTGCGTCGCAGGCGGCCCACCAGCACATCGATGGAGCGGTCGTTGGGCACCCATTCGCGGTTGCGGATCTGGTCCATCAACTGGTCGCGGCTCAGGGTATGGCCACTGTTGCGCAGGAACACGCTCAGCAGCTGGTATTCGCCGTGGGTCAACAGGGTTTCGCCGCCCCGGGCGTCGATCAGCCGGCGGCGGTCGGTGTCCAGGGCCCAGGCGGCGAACTGCTTGACCGAACTTGGGCTCACCGCCGCCGGTTGCGGCTGGCGCGCATGGCGCACGCGACGGATCAGGTTCTTGGCCCGGGACACCAGTTCGCGAGGGTTGAGGGGCTTGATCACATAGTCGTCGGCGCCGCATTCCAGGCCGACGATGCGGTCGATGTCGTCATTGCGCCCGGTGATCAGGATGATCCCCACCTCCGAGCGCACCCGCAGCTCGCGGGTCAGGGTCAGGCCGTCCTTGCCCGGCAGGCGGATATCCAGCATCAGCAGGTCCACCGTGTGCTCGCCGAGAAAGGCCTCGGCCTGCTCCGCGGTGGCGGCGCAATGCACTTCATAACCTTCTTGCGAGAGGTAAGCCTGGAGCAATTCGCGAATCAGCGGATCGTCGTCGACGATCAAAACCCGAGGAGTCATCGCCTGTGTTCCTGATTATTTTTATTAGAGAGATCACTTACAACGCAGCAGCCTAGCCATTACTGAACAACCGATCAACAGCCCTATGTCGGCCTGATGAAACCGCGCCCCTGGCTGGCCAGTAGCCCCTCGACCCAGGCTTCACAGATCTGCACCCCCTGCTGGGGGCTGAAGGTGCCGGGGTTGAGCCCGGATTCCAGCCACAGGCCGTCGAGCAAGGCGCTGAGGCTGATGGCCGCGAGGTCAGCGTCGAACCCGGCCCAGCCCTGGTCGCCCGCCAGTTGGCCCAGCAGCCCGGCCAGTTCGTTGCGGTACTCGGCGTAGGAATGTTCATGGGCGAGGTTGATTGCCTCGGCGGTTTTCACCGCGCCCCAGAACGCCAGCCAGGCATCCAGCAGCCTGGGGTCCAACAGCTCGGCGCAGAACGAGGCACGAAAGAACGCCGACAGCCGTTGCCGCGGATCGGGCGCGGCCTGGGCCATGGCCTCGCGCAGCAGGTTCATCACCCGAGTGGTGATGGCGCGGTAGGCTTCGGCCACCAGCTGGTCCTTGCCGGCATAGTGATGGCTGATCAGCCCCACCGAGACCCCGGCCTCGGCGCTGATCTTGCGGATCGAGGCGCCCTGGAAGCCGTGGCGCTTGAGGCAGACCAGGGTCGCCTCGATCAGCTCGGCCTTGCGCAGGTCGGGTTCGAGGCGGGAAAAGCGCGCTTCCTGGCTCATGGGCAGGTTCCTTGGGCAGTGGCCGGAGGGCGAAAACTGAACGACTGTACAGCAGGCCGCCCACGCTGATCCAGCCCTGCCCTCGGGCTCATTCGCGGTAGTCGGGCGCCACCCGGTCCAGCAGGCGCAACAGCGCGCCCCAGGCCAGCTGCATGGCGTCCGGGTCGTTCAGCTCGCCTTCCTGCAAGGGCCGGCCCGGGTCGTTGAACTGGCGTTCGGTATGGGCGCAGACCGCCGCCGGGGGCAGCACAATCTCCCCCGCCGCCTGGGCCGCCAGCTGGATTTCGCAGGCCTTCTCCAGGTAGTACATGCGCAGGAACGCCTGGCTCACGGTCTCGCCCACGGTGAGCAGGCCGTGGTTGCGTAGCATCAGCACGCTGTGGTTGCCCAGGTCGGCCACCAGCCGCTGCTGTTCGGCCAGGTCCAGGGCCACCCCTTCATAGTCGTGGTAGGCCACGCGGCCATAGAACTCCATGGAAATCTGGTTTACCGGCAGCAGCCCGCACTTCAGCGCCGCCACCGCGCAACCGGCCTTGGTGTGGGTGTGCAGCACGCACTGGGCATCTTCCCGGGCGCCGTGGATGGCGCTGTGGATCACGAAACCCGCGGGGTTGACCAGGTAGGGCGAAGGCTCCACGGCCTGGCCGTGAAGGTCGATCTTCACCAGGTTGGAGGCGGTGATTTCGTCGAACATCAGGCCGTAGGGGTTGATCAGGAAATGGTGCTCGGGGCCCGGTAGGCGCACCGAGATATGGGTGAAGATCAGGTCGGTCATGCGAAAGTGCGCGATCAGCCGGTAGCAGGCCGCCAACTCTTCGCGCAGGCGCTGTTCGCTGGCGTCGCGCACCGGGGCGCTGGGGGCGGAGCTGGGAGCGGTCTTGTTCATTATTGGTTTTCTCCAGGCAGGTGGGCCGGGCAACAATAGGGCCGGACGTCGGGCGACGTCCAGCCCGTCTGGGCTACTTGCTGGCCCAGGCGTTGAAGCGCTCTTCCAGCTCCTCGCCATGGTCGACCCAGAACTCCACGTTCATCGCCAGGGCGCCCTTGAGGTTCTGTTCCGAGGTGGGCACCCACTGTGCCAGGGCCGGGTCGAGCTGGGCCGCGGCCTGGGTATTGGTGGGGCCGTAGGGGATCTGCTGCACGTACTTGACCTGGGCCTCGGGGCGGTTGGCATAGGCGATGAAGCGCTTGGCCTGGTCCACGTGTTTCGAGCCCTTGATGATCGCCCAGTAGTCCATGCCGTACAGGCTGCCGGGCCAGACCACCGCCAGCGGCGCACCGCCCTGGGCCGCGGCGGCGATGCGCCCGCTGTAGGTCGAGGTCATCACCACATCGCCGGCGGTCAGCCATTGCGCCGGCTGGGCCCCGGCTTCCCACCACTGGATATAGGGCTTGAGCTCGCCGAGCTTGGCAAAGGCCCGGTCCACGCCTTCGGGGGTGGCCAGCACCTTGTACACATCCTCGACCTTGACCCCATCGGCCAGCAGGGCGAACTCCAGGTTGTACACCGCGCGCTTGCGCAGGCCGCGCTTGCCGGGGAACTGCTTGACGTTCCAGAAATCCGCCCAGGACGCGGGGGCCTGGGCCAGCTTGTTGCGGTCGTAGGCAATCGCCACGCTCCACACCAGCACCGCCGAACCGCAAGGCTGGGCGGCATCGGCAATCAGCTGCTCGGCACGGCCCAGGGCTTTCCAGTCGAGGCGCTCGTACATGCCTTCGTCGCAACCGCGCATCAGGTCCGGGCCTTCGATCTGCACCAGGTCCCAGTCGACATTGCCGGTGTCCACCATGACCTTGATCCGCGCCATCTCGCCGTTGTACTCGCTCTGCATGAGCTTGCTGCCATCGGCCTGGCTGAAGGGTTGGAACAACGCCACATCCTGGGCTTTCTGGCCGGCTCCGCCGTAGCCCACGACCACCATGTCGGGGGCGGCCTGGGCGCTGCCCTGCCCCAGGGTCAGCCCCGTGGCCAGGCTCAGGGCCAGGAAAGAACGAACACACTTGCAAGAGAGCGCTTTCATCGCTGGTTCCTCGTCGCGGTGCCACGCCGCACGCGGCGGCATGGCCCTTTTTTATTGTTGTGAGGTGGGCCCCGGAAACGGGCACGGATCGAAGCTACTGCAAGCACCAGTAAAAAAACAAGTTGATTTTTTACTACAGGTAAATTTGTATAGGCTCATAATAACAACGCCGCGGCCCTGCCCCATTCCGCCGGCCAGCCTGGAGCCCCGCCCCATGACGACCCTCGCGCCCGCCTTTCCCCACCTGTTCGAGCCGTTGCAGATCCGCGGCAAACGCCTGAAGAACCGCATCATGTCCAGCGGCCACGACACCTCGATGCCCACCGACAACCAGGTCAACGAACAGTTGATTGCCTATCACCGGGCCCGGGCCGAAGGCGGTGTCGGCCTGATCGTGCTGCAGGTGGCCGGGGTGCATGACAGTGCGCGCTACACCAGCCATGTGCTGATGGCCACCGACGACAGCTGCATCGACGGCTACCGGCGCCTGGCCGACACCTGCCACGCCCACGGCACTGTGGTGCTGTCGCAGATCTTCCACCCCGGGCGGGAAATCATGGAGTCGGCCGATGGCCTGCTGGCGGTGGCCTACGCGCCGTCGGCGGTGCCCAACGAGCGCTTCCGGGTGATGCCCCGGGCCCTGGACCAGGCGATGATCGAGGAGATCATCCAGGGCTATGCCGACGCCGCCCGGCGCCTGCATCAGGCCGGGCTGGACGGTGTGGAGCTGGTGGCCAGCCACGGCTACCTGCCGGCGCAGTTCCTCAACCCGCGGGTCAACCGTCGCACTGACGGCTACAACGGCGAGCTGCAGCAGCGCCTGCGTTTTATCCGCGAAGTGCTCGACGCCATGCGCGCCAGCACCGATGCCGAGTTCATCATCGGCCTGCGCATTTCCGCCGATGAGCGTGACCCCGAAGGCCTGACCGAGGACGAATCCCTGGCGGCGGTGCAACACCTGCAAGGGCAGCTGGACTACGTACATATAGTGGCCGGCACCTCGGCTTCCCTCGGCGGCGCGGTGCACATCGTACCGCCCATGGCGGTGGAAGCGGCCTACCTGGCCCGCGAGGCCGGCAGCTTCAAGGCCGGGCTGAGCATTCCGCTGTTCGTCACCGGGCGCATCAACCAGCCCCAGGAAGCCGAGGCGATCATCGCCCGGGGCCAGGCCGATGTGTGCGGCATGACCCGGGCGCTGATCTGCGACCCGCAAATGCCCAACAAGAGCGACAGCGGCCGTGTCGAGGATGTGCGCGCCTGCATCGCCTGCAACCAGGCGTGCATCGGCCACTTCCACAAGGGCCTGCCGATTTCCTGCATCCAGCACCCGGAAACCGGCCGCGAACTGATCTACGGCCAACCCCGGGCCATTGCCCGGCGCCAGCGGATCATGGTGGTGGGCGGCGGCCCGGCCGGGATGAAAGCCGCCGCCGTCGCCGCCCAGCGCGGGCACCAGGTGACCCTCTACGAAGCCGGCAGCCAGCTCGGCGGCCAGGTACTGCTGGCGCAGCTGCTGCCCCGGCGCAGCGAGTTCGGCGGCGCCAGCACCAACCTGCAACGGGAGATGCAGTTGGCGGGCGTTGAGGTGCTGCGCAACACCCGGGTCGACCGCGCCCTGGTCGAGCGGGAAAAACCCGATCAGGTGATCATCGCCACCGGCGCCCAGCCCTACTGGCCGAACTTCGAGCGCGGCGGCGAGCTGCAAGTGGTGGACGCCTGGCAAGTACTGCGCGATGAAGTGCAACTGGGCCGCAGCGTGGTGGTGGTCGATTGGCGCTGCGACTGGATCGGCCCCGGCATCGCCGAGCGCCTGGTGCGCGCCGGGCACCAGGTGCAACTGGCGGTCAATGGCACCCACTGCGGCGAAAGCCTGCCGCTGTATGTGCGCGACCAACTGGCCGGGGAGCTGCACAAGCTGGCGATTCCGATCATTCCCTACGCCCGCCTCTACGGCTGCGACGACAGCACGGTCTACCTGCAACACACGGCCAGCGGCGAACCCATGCTGCTGGAAAACGTCGACAGCCTGGTGCTGTGCCAGGGCCATCAAGCGGTGGACGACCTGGGCGAGCAACTCCAGGGCCTGGTGCCATTCCAGCGCATCGGCGACTGCCTGGCGCCGCGCACCGTGGAAGAAGCCATCCATGAAGGCTTGAAAGTCGCCTGGGCGCTTTGAGGCTGTTTTATACTCCAGGGCTTTTGCAGGCGGGGCGCTCGGATGCGCCCGCCTTCCCGGCCTGGAGCCCGCCATGAACAACCGCAGCAAGACGCCGCCCACCGCCCCGTCGCCCGAGGCCCGGTCCGTCACCGACAGCGAGGCCCTGGGCGCCCCCGGCGGCCCGCAGTTTCTCGGCACGCGCATTCGTGGCCTGCGCAAACGCCGCGGCCTGACCCTGAGTGAACTGGCCAAGCAGAGCGAACTCACCGCCGGCTACATCAGCCAGCTGGAACGCAACCTGGCCTACCCCTCCATCCCCGCCCTGTTCAATATCGCCCGTAGCCTGGGGGTGACCATCCAATGGTTCTTCGCCAGCGAAACCCAGACCGCACCGGAAGACCAAGGCTATGTGGTGCGCAAGAAACAGCGGCTGCAGGTCAACTATGAAAACGGCATCGTCGACCAACTGCTGACCCCGCAGCCGACCCGCCAGCTGGAGTTTTTGCACTCACGCTTTCCCCCGGGCACCTACAGCAAGGAGAGCTACAGCCACGAGGGCGAGGAAGCCGGGTATGTGCTGTCGGGGTGCTTCGAGCTGTGGGTGGGGGAACGCTATTTTCAGCTGAGCGAGGGCGATAGCTTTAGTTTTTCCAGCCAGGAGCCGCACAAGTATGGGAATCCTGGGGAGGAGGATGCGGTGGTGTTGTGGGTGATTACGCCGCCGACGTTTTGAGGGGGCTTGAGTGACTTACTGGATATCGCGGGCGGGGAAATAGAACTGTTGCCGCAACCATTCGCTGAACTGGATCTCGCTCAGCGGAGCACCTTGCTCACCCATCTCATTCCAAGTGCGGTTAACCATGCGTTCCCAGTCTCGGGCAGTTTCCATTAGCGGCGCCGCTGCTCTCCAGAAATGACCGGCCTCCAATGTCGCCCTTACCCGACCGTTCAACTCAGCGAGGGTGCCGACTCCCGCTAGATAGCGCCGAGCGGCTTCAAGCATTTTTCTGAACTCGATGATTGCAACGGCCATGTTTGATTTCTTAAACAGAGGGTTTAGTTATACAGACTTCAGAATGATGTCGAGTTCGAGAAACACTGGGCTAAGAAACACCCGCAGGGCGACTTAGCTAATGGTGTCAACTGGTTGACCTCACAGTAGAAAGCCGCTCCTCACCAAGGGCCGCGGTCAACCCGGAGCTGCCATTAAATGAAACTAACGTAGCGGGTTTCGAGGTCCGGACTTACTGGCGGTAGTGTATTAATCAATACGACAGCATCGTCGCCTTGGTTAAGGTAGATCAAAGAGTCATTGGTCTCGAACGTAACTCTGAATCCGGCCAACCAGGGCTCTTGCCCGTTGAAGGAGTCAAGAATCCCCTCAACTGCGCAAATTCTTGTGTTCTCGAGGCGGGTTGCTGATAAACCTGCAAGCAGATTCTCCCTCTTCCAGGAGCAGGTCTGGTTCGGCTCTATCTCGAAGGAATCTGGCGTATCAGATGGCAGTAAGTCCGCTCCTACTCTCTCGCCATCACTCAGAAGATACATGGACAAAACTTCTCGATCGCCAAAACGCCACTCTAGAGAGCCTATGTCTCTCAGGTCCCTCTCCTCATTGAAATAATACTGGTTGTGCAGCAGCAAGCTCAGTCGCTTTCCCAAAAGCGTGCGTGCGTTCTGCAGGTCCTGTGCAGCTCTTGTTGGGGACGGGGAGTAGCGGCCAGACATCAGGCACCTCATGTAGATGGGAGATAGAGGCAGATATTATGCAAACGCCTTTAGATTCGCTTCTGGCTTAACGGAAGCAGATACCGCGGGACGGGAAAATAACACCGAGCTGTTTCATATAGGCTCCAAATATTCCATGCGAACCTCTCCGCCGGTGTAGGGGCCGTCATCACTGTAATCCATCGTCGGCTCGTCAAATTTGATCCAAATACTGGTAATAATTCGGTCTTTTCCAGCAATGGTTCGCTGAGTACCCGTGAGCTCCACCTCACCCGCCATGGCTTCGTTTATAAACTCTGGAGGTAAGGAAACCACCCCAACTGCGCCATTCGGCCACCACAAGTGGGGCTTGATTTTTACCCTGTCACCGTCTTTAAACTTCATTTGTTTCCTTCCCTGTTGCCGACCTCAAAGCGCTAGGCCTTGGCGCCCTGCATGATTATCCGGCCATCATATCCGCAGCTGATCCAACCACCGCCGCCCATTGGCAGAACATCGGTTGCAAAGTTCTCATGTTGCCCAATCACAACACTCTGGCGTGATCGCAGATCCCACCGTCGAACCAATCCATCCTCGCCACAAGTCAGCAGCACCTGCCTGGCTTCAAATCGCACACGCCGAACCGGGCCGTAGTGGGCGTCAAGGCTATCCAGGTGCTTCAGTGTCGGGTCGATGGCCAACAGATGCACCCTGCCGTCGATATCGCCCGCGGCCAGGATGATGCCCGCCTCGCTATCGACCCAAGTCGCCAGCGTCCGCAGCGGCCGGCCCAGATCGATCACCTGAGTACAGCGCCAGCCCTCGGGCTGCCACAGCTTGACCCTGCCATCCTCCGATGCGCTGGCGAAACCACCGTCAGCCAAAGGCGCGAGCGCCCAGACCCAGCAGTCGTGGGCCTGAACACTATCCGCGGCACCTGTCTCCAGGTTCCACAGCGTCACACTGCCGTCAGCGGTCCCGGTCACCAGGCGGCCACAGCTTAATTTTGCCGAGGACAGCACGGCCGAATCCGCTGTGCCGAGTACTTTGGATTTCCCACTCGCCAAGCACCAATGGCGAATCGTACGGTCCCGCGAGTGGGAAACCAGCTCGCCCGGCGCAGATTCCACCAGCCCCAGGATCGACTGTGTATGCCCCTCAAGCTGCCCCAGCCCGCTGCCCTGGCGATCCCAAAGCCGGATGCTGGCGTCACGCCCGGCACTGGCAAAACCCCTGTCACCCAGGTCGGCCAGGGCCCAGAGGTAACCGCGGTGGCCCGGCTGGAAGGGCCCCTCGGCTTGTGGGCAATGCTCAGGCTCGTACATCAGATCACTGCGCATCACGTATTTTTGCCCGGACTCCACCATGGCGCCGGCGTGCCAGAGCCGGTGGTCGAACAGGATCAGGCTGCCCTGGCGCGGGCGTAGGCTGAGGGTAACGCCCTGGTTCGCCATGGCCGCGGAGCGCTCCTCGAAGAACAGCGTCTCGCCGCCGCTGAAGGCATGGTCATTCAGGTAAATCATAAAGGTCAGGCGCGACTCGCTGCCCTGGCGATGGTGCACCCCGTCCTGATGGGCACGAAACTGGCTGCCGGGCCGGTAGCGACAAAAGCGCAGCCGCTCATTGATGCCGACCCGGCGCCAGCCGTCCTCATCGAGCACAGTACCCAGCTCCGGCAACCGCGAGGCGCAGTGGGTCAAGCGCTCGAACAGTCGCTGGGCCAGGGCCGGGTCGTCGGCGACGATCCGGTCATTGTCGCGGTAGGAAGACGGATAGTCGGGCCCGGCGCTGACGAACCCACAGTTCTCCGTTGCCTCTATCAGGGCCTGGCACTCGCTGGCCGAGAGAAAGCCGTGGACCAGCACACAGCGCACCGAGTCACCCAACGGCAGCTCGACCGAGGCCGAGGGTACAGCGGCGCTTGCCAGCAGCAGTTCAGCGAAGGAATTCATCGCACTCTCCAAAGTTGGTTTCACAACCAATATTGCGAAAGCTAGGGTGCCGCAAGATCAATGTCAATGCTAAGCTGGTTGTGTGACCAATATTGGAAATACGCACATGGCACGGCGCTCGAACACCGATGAAAGACGCAGCCAGATCGTGGCGGCACTCCAGGCCGTGATGGCCAACACCGGCTACCCGGGCGCCACCATCGCGGCCATCGCCCGGCACGCCGACCTTACCCCTGGCCTGGTGCACTACCACTTCCGCGACAAGCGCGAAATCCTGGTGGCCCTGGTGGATGCCCTGGCCGGCTACGCCCAGCAGCGCTACGAATCCCGGGCCGCCTCGGCCGCAACCGCCGAGCAACGGCTTGAGGCCTATATCACCGCCCACCTGGGCTACGGCGAGGATGCGCAGCCCGATGCGGTCGCAGCCTGGGTGATGATTGGCGAGCAAGCAGCGCACGACCCTGATGTACGCGAGGTGTACCAGGCGGCGCTGGCGGCGCAGATGAAACTGCTGAAAAAACTGCTGCGCCAGCGCCTCGCCGAACGCGGCCGCCGCGCCCGGGGGCTCGACTCATTGGTGGCGGGCATCAGCTGCTTTATCCAGGGCGCCTTCACCCTCTCCACCAGCGCTCGACCGCTGCTGCCAACAGCCTTCGCCGCACCGACCCTGATCGCCTGGGTGGAGCGCTATATGGATGCGGAGCAAGCGCTATGACCGAACAGACAGCAGCCAGCAACCTATTCCACGCCAGGGAGCCAGACGACCTCGGCCCCCTTGAAGCGGTGAGTTTTGCCGCCTGGGCTCGGCTCTGGACGGAGCTTGGGGCCACAGCCCCGTCGCGAGAAACCTACGAACAACTAATCCGACACTACGACGAGCCCCACCGCGTCTACCATAACCGCCAGCATCTGGCCGAATGCCTGCAAGTGCGCCGCCAGCTCAACACCACCTGCCAGGCCCCTGCCGAAATCGACCTTGCACTCTGGTTCCACGACGCCATCTACGACCCCCTGCGCAGCGACAACGAACTGCGCAGCGCACAGTGGTTGGACCAGGTGGCTAGTGATAGCGGCCTTGCGGAAGAAGTACGACGCAGGCTTTACGAGCTGATCATGGTGACCCGACACGCCAGCGCCCCGACGTCGGTGGATGAAGCAGTGCTGGTGGATACGGATCTGGCGATTCTTGGGGCATCTATTGAGCGGTTTGAGGAGTATGACCGGCAAGTTCGCCGGGAGTATCAATATGTTCCGTTGTCGGTGTATCGCCTGAAGCGACGCCAGGTACTGGAGGGGTTTCTGGGTCGTGGGCGCATCTATACCAGTGCGCCTTACTTCGAGGCATTTGAGCGGCAGGCGCGGGAGAATCTTGGGCGTGCTATTGGCAGGCTTGACTGAGAATTGGGTTCGCGTGGCAGCGAGGAGAGACTACCTTTCTCGGTGTCTGAGCATAACGACAAGACCCCTAATTCGCTGCTGAGTCTTGGGAGCAGATGTCCTTTTCAAATGACAGGAATCGGCCAAAAGCAGTTGTCCCATGTCTAAAAATCAGGGGCAATTCATTCTGACAAAAGATCAAATGCCAAAGAACATTTTTCGATCTTCACTCTTGTGCAAGTTATGCTTTGCGACGTGATAAAATTTTGGCTCAATCTTATCTGAAAACAACATGAAAGGTAGTTCATCTATGCAGATTTCAGCTACAACGGCGCCAAAATCCTTATCATAGCAATCTTGAAGAATTTTTAGATTAGTAGACGGAAAGCTGTCCTTAAATTCCTTATTAAATTCTGGATAAAAATATCTAATTAGCGCTGCTTCATACAGAGAAATTTTTTCCGCCTCTGTAGTATTTTGCGCTTTATCCAATCCTTGTTTTATCCGTGCTTCACCGCTATCACCATTTTTAGCAAATGGGTTCATAATTGTAATAAGTTGATTGCTAGGCTGAATGGAAAGTAATAGCAGAGTCAGTTTGTATCCTAATGGAACTCCCTTTAGCGCTATTTTTTGCAGGGTTTCATGTTTAAGAAGTCGATCAATGGCGTTTCTTGAGCCGTCTTGACCGTATGCTTGGCCAATATACTTTACGTCGAAAGTAACAGCTTTAAATTCATTGCTTAAACGAGCTTGTACATGCTCCATATCAGGCCAAAACCTTTCTCCGCTCGCATCCTCCAGGAAGTTATAACCGTCCTCCACCTTATAGATTAAACCAGGTATTGAGTACGTTACGGTGTATTCTTTGCTTAATACATTCAGTTGTATATTAAGTTCATCTCCCGTTTGGCTTGCACCAGTGAAATCCACAATTGGTGTGTATCCGATGCAGTAAATGTGACACGTTTCAATGACGCTCATCATAGATTGCAAAATGGCTTTGTCGTAAATAGCTTCAGCAGGCATAGTGCAATAACTGTAGGCATACATACTTATGGCATGCTCGACATCATTCAAAGCACGACCAAATACATGATGTTTTGAGGGCGACTCGGGGCTTTCGGTCAACTTCCTACTCCTTGCGTCAAATTTATAAAGCTTAGTGCCGCCAGCGAAAAAACTGTAAGGCTTTACACGACCTCGATTTTTGTATGGCTAGGGAATATTGGTAAATACCATAAAGACACCAACAAACTTACTTCAGCTTAGACTTCAAAAGTGCTTTCATGGTTTTTTTAGCACGCGCTATAAATTGCTCTTCAGTTTCAGCTTCGGCAGGCTCACCGATATCATTACTTAGCTGTGACAAAAATTCTTTATTGCTTACAAGCTCCACAACTTCCCCAGCAAACTCGCCAGCCTTCGTTTTGCCCAACGTTGCAATAGCTGCTGACCCTACCGAAAACTCCACATCTGTCAGTGCATTAGCCAATACCTGAGTACTGGCTTTAGTAACCAAGTAGTCTTTTGTACTCATGCGTCACCTTGCTCCTTACTTGAACCGCCTTTTGATGATCTATATTGCTGGCGAAATAGATCGCTGAAAACATCTACAATCGAATCTATGATTTTTTCTTTTGTTTCGTCAGGCAGCTTTGACCAAGTTTCGAATAAAGACAAGAAAATACTTACGATTTTTGCCCACATTGAATTACATCCTTATAAATATAATGATAGCGATCGTCTCACTATGTCGGCATTTTCGATCTTTACTTTAGCCAGCTAGCTAACTCTGACTGTTCAAATGTCTGAGAGGTCGCTTCTGGCCGTCTGCTGCCTCTCTTGATCGGCGGCTTTCGGCCAAAAGCGGACGTTCATGTAGCTGTACCTCAACACCGTGGCATGTTAGCTCGCCGCTACCGAACTTGTTCGCCGGCTCGTCAAAATCAATATTCAATTCATTAGAAGGGTCCGGTATCGGTCGTCAGGCAAGCTGGGCATAAGAAAACATGTTTGGGGAGCATTGCTGTCCGTGCGAACAGACAATGCTCCAGCTTTCAGTTAATAAAGATTTTCAAAAAGTGAGCCTGTCGCATTAGCCTCGGTACTTTTCGGAGCCTCCTGTATCTGTGCAGAGCCTCCAATCCAAGAATCCGCAAATGCTGAGCGCTCCAGCCCTGCGAAATCCAGTAGCACCCCGAGGAAGGATTTCTCCTCCAATTTTAGTTGGTCGAACCCTCGTGGCTTTATCCTAAATCCTTCGGATTCTAATGAGCGTGCTAATTGAAATAGCGAAACGCCTTTCATCTGCGTCAACACATGATCCGTGATCACTTCGGCAGGGATATTTTGGAGGTCTGTACGTATCGAGTTAAGCATTGATTGCGAAACTGCCCGGCCATTCGGTGTATAGCGTTCAATCAGAGCAGCAGCAACTCGAACCTTTTCAAGTCCAGAGCCTTCCTCTTCATCGCCGAATCTAATGATGTTGGAGATGGTTTTTCGTCTGTCTTCTGCTGATTTAAAGAAAACTTTTGCAAGACAGAAATCTAATGTCAGCGCAATTATTGATGCAGCAATATATGCTAGTCGCAGCGCTGTCTCGGCTGCAGGACTACTGGGGTGACTGGACGCTAATAAACGTGAAAAGGCAATGAAGTGATCTAGCGATCTGTTCACCGTCCCTGGGCCAAATTCATCAATTAACCCAGCCTTTAGGTCTTGGTAGCCAGTTTGAAATTCTTTGCTCCTACGGCCCTTATCTATCGATTTTATTAACTTGTCGAGATCTTCTTCGCTGAGTCTTTCTGGAAATATAATTTTTTCACTTTCCGACATTCGCTTGAGATCCGCGCCATCAAGGATCGATATTCCAAGGCGCGTTGCAACGTCCTTAATTACAGACCTGCAATCAGTCGTGGCGACGTGTGCCCCATCAACCTGGAGTAATTCAAGCAAGCCCTTAGTCCACAATACGCGCTCGATAGCTTTGGGCTTCAGCTTTGACTTCGCGTCCACGATCTGACGTCTGCGAGAAGAACCATTTGATTGCTCATAGATCCATATGTCGACATCTGTTAAGTCGTCGCCATCGAGTTGTAGTGGCACACCGCGGACTGCGTACATTCCCGCTCGAAGAAAGTAAGCTCGAAGAAGCTCCTCTAGTACGTAGCCCTTATCTCCAGTCTTGGCCATTTATCAGATTCCTCTCTTGCTCCGAAGTGTACTCAGGATATCATGAGTATGGCGCTTGCTCGGTTGTGATTGTCTTTTTCTTGTTTGCTCGCGTGCGTACTCTGGCCCTTGATAATTAGTCATAGGAGCGCTTGGGGGCGTATTTATTGCTTCCGCATTTGCATTCCCGCGCTTGAGAACTTGAAGGGCAAGCTCACCAACTTCTTTTTTTAGCAGTTTCATGCGGAACATACCAGAACTAGCGGGGAACAATTGGATGACTCGGTTCTGCTCCAAAACGCGATAGTCTGCGCCGATTGCAGAAGCGGGGCCAATAGTCCGGCCCGCAATCAGAGCGTCCAAGATCCAGTCGAAACTAAGAATCCGCCCTTGTGAGGCTGGGCGTAGTTGCATTCCATATGATAAGGCAGACACGAGGGCTTTTGCCATGTCGAAAGTGTCGTCGATCAATGGGCTTACATATTTGTGGAAAGCACCAGGTAGCGTCACAAAAGCGTGATCACCTCGCTCGTTAGAAACTGTGTTTACTTCTAGAACGCCAGCCGCCTTGAGTTTCTCAAAAAGTGGTACTCCAAGCTCCCTTTCGCAATTGTCAGCGTAAATGCAGCCTACGCCTTTAAGTTTCTCTGTTATTGATAGAAAACTACTTTGCTCTGCTGTTGAAAGAGAGGAGAGTACTCTGGCGGATTTGCTTACTGAGTCCTTTTTGAATAGGTTTCCATTAAATAGCAAAATATTCGAAGGGTCATCGCCCTCTTGATCTATGAAGCCAATCTCAGTGGAGCGCCGTATGAAATCATCAACGTCAGATGACTTCATTCTGTAACTGTCGCCAACGAACTCTTTGGCAATGATGAGCGAGACTGGAGCTTGAGACGCCATTTCCCCAATAGCAATCGCTGCATGCTCATGCATACCCGGTTGAGCATCTTTGAAAATGTCGGCTGCATGTGACAAAACTGCGCGGGTCGTCACACCTATAACTTGAATTTCATCCCCGCCGGTATCAATCAAACGCTTAGCCTTGAGGAGCTCTAGGTAGTGCGGAAGCTCAACCCGAGGGTTCAGGCCGGTAGCCATAGCGATTGCGGCAACCTCCTGCTTCCCAAGATTGGATTCGTTAGTTTCTCCGAGCCGCATTAAAAGCTGTGCAGCCTTTCCGGCTTCGTCTAGAACTGAATACTCTGCCGGTGCTGCAGTATCCGAAGCAATTTTCCTAGAGTGGTGAATAATCCACGCGCCAGTTGTCTCTTTATCCAAGCTCAAATCCATCTGCTGCCCCCGTTAGGTCCTTGATGAGCTGCTTTGCACTGGAGGTCTCTCCAGCGCTCCAAGCACGCAGGTTACCTGATTTTTAATGTCTGGCCACGACAACGCCATCTTTCCAGTGCGGACACTACGCGCAGCGAATCTACAATGTTTTGAAGCTCCTCGCTTCACGACGTCGATCAGCTAGCTGAAGGGATTTCATGCCTGTTAATATCTGATTCAACTGGCAGCTTTATCCACGCCTCGATCTCCGTAACGAATTGCACAAGCCGCTGAGCCAAGCCATCTGCATAGAACGTCAAGCCTTGCCTGTAAGCAACATACAAGTCATTGCTATCATTCATTCCCTTACTAGGGGTTCCAAAGACATGCTCGGGCTCAAAGCAGCCATCCATTCCAACAGGCTCCTTGCCGAATTGCTCATGGATTAATCGGGCTCTGTCAGACAGTTGCAGCCACTGAAGAGCATGCTCTGGAGAAAGGCTTGCAGCTATTGGGAGAGCTAAGCGGATGTCTTGGATTCGTGAATTCACACACCCCAGCATCACCCTGAGCCGAGCAAAATCTTGAACGCTGAATTTCCGCCTCTCACGCTTTCTTTGTAGCTCGTCAATCAGTTTTTTTGTGCTCTGGGATTCAAGCAGCGCCAGATCATTATGGCTAATAAGATCTTCGTGGCCGAACGTCCTGATATTCACATACGAGTCCACTACAGATGCCAGAATGTAATTCAAGGCGCGCAGTGAATTTTTTTCCCGGTGATGCCTCGGAAAAATTTCAATGAAGATGTAGAAGATGTAAGCCGCAGCGATACCGGTCATAAGGTCGCCGACGATGTCCTCGAAGGCTTTGGACTGGAGAGCTGAAATCAAGTATGCCCAGTTAGGTGATGCCATGAAGGTAGGGACGGGAAACTTAATCTTCACCATCAAGAGAAAGGTGAAGCTTGCCAAAAAACCATAAAACAGCTTCCTTTCCCAGCGATCTTTCCACCACCACTTGAGCATTCCTTCCTCCAGAAAGGGGCCCGCAGGGCCCAGTTGCACAAACTGACATCATAAAGCTTGCCCAGCCTAGTCAGCCAGCTGAGCTTCCCAGCACTTGATGTGTTCCAAGAGTTGGTCCAGGAACCGGCTTTCGTCTCCGAAGAAAGCGGAGGATGGCTCATGAATGGCAAATCGGTTTGAGTTAGCGTTCCATTCGCGGTGCCGGACATCCTTCGCTCCGACATAGACAGCTGGCCAGCTTGAAGATTGATCCACTATGGGGCGGCCATTGCTGAGCGTCCGCTTATGGCCGAAAGCCGCCCCTGAAGTCATAAAAACGCCGCTTACCAACCAGCAATAAGCGGCGCCTCTATCTACGTAGTACGGTATAGCCCTAACTCAGTCCCCTCCCTCACTCCCTCTTTCCCCCAACCCCAACCCCACATCATCAATCACCGCCTTCCCCATCTCCACCAAAAAATGCGCAGCCCAGGCATAGCGCTCGCCCTGCTCTTCCATGGCCGCATCCAGCGCGAGTTTCTTGGCGTAGTACAGCAGCACTGAAGCCTGCTCCAGCGCCTGTTGCAAAGGCACATCCGCATTGACGCGAAACAGTGTGAGTTCAGGGTCGGCGCAACTGCCAAAGGTGACAAAGCCCTGGGTCTTGATCGGAGTTGCAGTGCTCATCGGGCACCTCCCGCCAAAGGCGGGCAGAGGATGCGGTTTTGCGAGGAAGGAAGAAGGGTGCAGCAGCAAAGCCCAGAAAGATTACCGGCATACATAATTGATACTCCCTGATCAAAAATATGCCTGTATCTGATCGGGTTCTCAGGCCCGGTCGCTGGCGTTGCAGCGACCGAAGCAGACTAGGCCGGTGCTCAGCATGGAACAACCGCTAATGCGTCGCCGGTTATGTCACGGCGCCCGGCTAGAAAGTGCATTTATTCCTGCAGCCGTCCCGCAAACACCTGCAGCACCCTCGCCAACTCCAACGCCTGCTGCACATTCAACTCAACCGGATCGCCCTGCTCGCTCAGCGCCTTGATCTGAATCGAGCTGCCCTGCTCTATCCATAACCGCACCTCGCCATCACTGCTCTCGAAGTAATCCCCTGCATCTGCAATCGCCATGCTTATTCTCCCTGCCCATTGGCCAGGGCCAATTCCAGCAAGCGGTTGAAGTTGGCAATTGCAAAATACAGGTCATCCCGGGTATCGCCATCCCAGTCTTCGACGGCTTCCCTGGCGGCTTTCAGCGAGGCGATGCGGGTTTTGATGTCGGCAACTTCCGCTTCAGCGCACTGTTTGGCAATGGCCTCCCAAGCGGCGGCGGGGATGTTTTGCTGGACGCTAAGCCCTGCTCTGGCTTGCTCGATCAGCGCGGTCAATTGGCTCATGGGGTGTGGTCCTGAAAAAGCTGGGCTTGCCGGCTACCTTGCCGGGCCGGCGGATGGTAGCGCACTTGTGCTGGGTGCACGGTGGGTGGTGAGAGCAGTTTTTTTATTGCCTGCGGCACTCAGGTGCTTGGCAGCGCCGTGCAGCTTCGCTTCAATAACCGCCCTTGTATTTTTTCAGGAGCTTGAAGGATGCAGCTTTTTAGCCGTTGGGCGGCCCTGTGGGCCATGGCGTTGATGCTGGGGGCCGGGTTGGCCCAGGCCGAGGAACGGCCACAGGTGGCGGACAAGATGATGGCCTATTTCGGCCAGGGGGCGAAGGTCTGGACCTTACGCATCGGTGAGCGCAGCGACAATCAGGCGCTGGTGCAGCTGGAAGATGTGGACCACGACTGGAATATGCGCATCCAGAAAATGAGCGTAGAGCAAACCGCCAAGGACACCCGTTACTTCACCACGGTCGATGGCCAGAAATTCGTGGTGCTGGTGCTGCAGGATGGCTATGGCGAGTTGCATCTGCCGGGGCAGGCCAAGCCGCTGCGGGTGGGTTATGACAGCAACCAGTCCAGCTATGGCGATGCCCAGGCCTTTCTCAATGACTACCTGAAGACTCGCTAAAGCCTTGGTTGGGTGGCGAGGGAGTTGGCTCCCGTTGGGCTGCGTAGCAGTCCCATTGTTGGGGTCGCTTTGCGACCCAGCGGGAGCAAGCTCCCTCGCCACGGGTGCTTTTCGCTTGGGCGGTTGCTGGGCTGAACAGCATGACCCCCTGGTGAGGCACTCGCTGTTTCAGCCAGCTTGCCGCCTTCTCAGTGCAGATCGAATCGGTCCAGATTCATCACCTTGTCCCAGGCCGTAACAAAGTCCTGGACAAACTGCCCCTCGGCATCGGCGCTGGCATACACCTCCGCCAGGGCCCGCAGTTGCGAATTGGAACCCAGCAGCAAGTCGACCCGGGTGCCGGTCCATTTGGCCTGCCCGGTGGCGCGGTCGCGGCCGTCGAACAATTCGTGACTGTCGCTTTGGGGCTGCCATTGGGTGCCCATATCCAGCAGGTTGACGAAGAAGTCGTTGCTCAGGGTACCCGGGCGCGAGGTGAACGCGCCGTGGGGCGACTGCCCGACATTGGCCCCCAGTACCCGCAGGCCACCCAGTAGCACCACCAGTTGCGGGGCGGTAAGGGTCAGCAGTTGCGCCTTGTCCACCAGCAGGGCTTCGGCGCTGGCGCCCTGGCCCGGCCGGAGGTAGTTGCGAAAGCCATCGGCCAGGGGTTCGAGCACGGCGAAGGAATCGATATCGGTCTGCTGCTGGCTGGCGTCCATGCGCCCCGGGGCGAAGGGCACGCTGATGCGATGGCCGGCATTCTGCGCTGCCTGTTCCACTGCGGCGCAACCGCCGAGCACGATCAAGTCGGCCAGAGACACGCGCTTGCCAGCGGCCTGGGCACTGTTGAAGGCGCTCTGGATGCCTTCCAGGGTGCCCAGCACCTGGGCCAGTTGCTGCGGCTGGTTCACCTCCCAGTCTTTCTGCGGCGCCAGGCGAATGCGTGCGCCATTGGCGCCGCCGCGCTTGTCGGAACCGCGGAAGGTCGAGGCCGAGGCCCAGGCGGTGGACACCAGCTGCGCCACGCTCAGCCCCGAAGCGAGTAGCTGTGCCTTGAGCTGCTGAATGTCCTGGGCATCGATCAATGGGTGATCCACGGCTGGAATCGGGTCTTGCCAGATCAGCTCCTCCCTCGGCACTTCCGGCCCCAGGTAGCGGGCACGCGGGCCCATGTCGCGGTGGGTGAGCTTGAACCAGGCCCGGGAAAAGGCCTCGGCCAGTTGCTCGGGGTGCTGGTGGAAGCGCCGGGAAATGGCCTCGTAGGCCGGGTCGAAACGCAGCGCCAGGTCGGTGGTGAGCATCGACGGCGTGCGCCGTTTGCCCGGGTCGTGGGGGTCGGGCACGCTGTCGGCCCCGGCGCCGCCTTTGGGGCTCCATTGATGGGCACCGGCGGGGCTGGTGGTCAGTTCCCAGTCATAGCCGAACAGGTGGTTGAAGAAGTCGTTGCTCCAGCGGGTCGGGGTGGTGGTCCAGATCACTTCCAGGCCGCTGGTGATGGCATCGCCCCCTACTCCGCTGCCGAAGCTGCTGCGCCAGCCCAGGCCCTGCTGTTCCAGGCCGGCGGCTTCGGGCTCAGGGCCGACATGGCTGGCCGGGCCGGCGCCGTGGGTCTTGCCGAAGGTGTGGCCACCGGCGATCAGGGCCACGGTTTCTTCGTCGTCCATGGCCATGCGGGCGAAGGTTTCCCGAATGTCTCGCGCTGCCGCCAGCGGGTCGGGCTTGCCATTGGGGCCTTCCGGGTTGACGTAGATCAGCCCCATCTGCACCGCCCCCAAGGGGTTCTCCAACTGGCGGTCGCCGCTGTAGCGGCTGTCGCCGAGCCAGGTGGTTTCGTTGCCCCAGTACACGCTGTCATCCGGTTCCCAGACGTCCGGGCGGCCGCCGGCAAAGCCGAAGGTCTTGAAGCCCATGGACTCCAGGGCGACGTTGCCGGTGAGGATGATCAGGTCGGCCCAGGAAATCTTCCGTCCGTACTTCTGCTTGATCGGCCAGATCAGCCGCCGTGCCTTGTCCAGGCTGACGTTGTCCGGCCAGCTGTTGAGCGGGGCGAAACGCTGCTGGCCGCTGCCGGCGCCACCGCGGCCATCGGCGATGCGGTAGGTGCCGGCGCTGTGCCAGGCCATGCGAATGAACAGCGGGCCATAGTGGCCGAAGTCCGCCGGCCACCAAGGTTGGGAATCGGTCATCAGCGCCAGCAGGTCGCGCTTCACTGCGGCCAGGTCCAGGCTGTTGAATTCGGCAGCGTAGTCGAAACCCGCGGCCATGGGGTCGGACAGTGAGGATTGCTGGTGGAGGATCTTCAGGTTCAGCTGGCCGGGCCACCAGTCTTGGTTGCGGGTGCCTTGGCCGGCGCTTGGGTGGAATGGACACTTGCCTTGGTCGGACATGATGCTCTCCTTCGATCAGCGCTACCCTGCCGCTCGGGCTGGCCCCAGGCAGGGCTTTCGAATAAAGCCTAGTGAACGGCAATCGAAGGTAAAAATAGCTTCGCTCGATGGCGGCGGCAGAAAATATCCATCACCCCGGGCGGTTTTCCGCCCGGGGGTCAGGCTTGCCCGAGCTTCAGGCCTGGGCGTCGAAGCCCGGGTGAAAACTCACCTCGCCGCTGGGGCAGTCACCCTTGAAGGCCTGGGCCTGGAAGTACTCGGCCGGCACCCCGGGCAACACCGGCCCCTGCTCGGCTTTAAAGCCGAAGCGCCCGTAGTAGCCGGGCTCGCCCAGCACCACGCAGCCCGCCGCGCCCAGCTCGCGCAGTTGTTCGAGCAACTGGCGGATCAGCTGCGAACCTATGCCCCGACCCTGCTGCCCGGGCAGCACCGACACCGGCGCCAGCCCATACCAGCTGGGCTCGCCACCGCTGAAGGTCACCGGCGAAATCGATGCATGGCCCAGCACCTGGCCCTGCTCCTCGGCCACCAGCGACAGGGTCAGGGCCCCGGCGGCGCGCAGGGCGTTGATGATGAACTGCTCGGTGTGGCTGGAATGGGCCTCGCTGAGAAAGGCTTCACGGGTCAGCTGTTCGATGGCCGGGATGTCGCTCGGGCGTTCGCTTCTGATGATCAGCGTCATGGGCTGTGGCTACTCCTTGAAAAACATCGGGCCCAGGTTCAGCCGGCGGCGTCGATACGGCGTTGGGTGTCGGCATCGATCTGCTCGCGCAGGGCCTGGAACAATGGATGGGCGCCAGTGTAGCGGCGGCCATAGCCGAGGTTGAAGCGGTAGTCGAAATCCGCCGGGTTCTGGCCCTGGGTGTGCTGCAGCAGGGTTTCCAGCTTGTCCAGGGCCTTCACCGCCTGGGCCTCGGCGCTGCCGGCGCTTTCGTATTGGTCCCACAGGGCCAGCAGCCGCTGGCGGGCCGGGGCGTCCAGGGTACGGGCCAGGTGCTCCAGGTCCTGGCGCTCCTGCTGGCTCTTGTCCGGGTGGGCGGCTTGCTGCACCGCCGGAATATCACCGTGAATGGCCTCGCCCAGGTCATGCACGATGCACAGTTTGAGCACTTGCAGCAGGTCCAGTTCGCCCAGTTGGTCCTCGAACAACAGGGCCATCAGGCACAGGCGCCAGCTGTGCTCGGCGGTGCTTTCCTGGCGGCCGCTGGAGGTGTGGGCGCTGCGCAGCACATCCTTGAGGCGCTCCGCCTCACGCAGAAAATCGAGACGGCCACGCAGAAGTTCGCTGTTCATGGGTAAAGCCTGAGAGAGGGACACAAAGGCCCAGGCTAGTGGGCAGCGCTGCCTGGGTCCACGGATAAAATATCCGCGCCGCGCCTCAGAGGGTTTCCACCAGGCGCACGGCATTGCCGTCGGAGAGGTTCAGCCGGGTCCAGCGGCAGTGGCTCGGCACTATGGGCACTATGGCCGACTGGTTGTGGCCGCTGAAGAACTCCAGGGACGGCGGCGCCAGCAGGCTACGCCAGCCCAAGTCGTCGAGGGCGGCCTCTCTGCGCACTATCTCTTCAGTGCAGAAGCCCCATAACGAACGCCCCAGCAGCTCGCTCAAGGGCACCCCGAACTCGGCGGCGCGGCTCGGCGAACTGGCCAGCAGGCGATGGGTCAGGTCACACACCAGGTGCACCGGCCTCGGGCTGTCCTGAATCAGCCGGGCCAGGGCCTGATCGGCAGCGGCGCTGAGGTGGGCCGCCAGCAGTTGCTCCAGCTGCGCCTGCTGCTGGGGTTCCAGCTGCAACTGGCCGTTTTCCCAGCGGGAAATGCTCGACTGCGCCACGCCGAACAGCTCGGCGGCGTGCTGCTGCTTGACCCGGTGCAACAGGCGCCAGCGGCGCAGGGCTTGGCCCAGGTGGGGAGTGCTGAAGGACATGGCAGCCGACACGGACAGAAAAACGGAGCGCCAGTCTGCCAGCGCTCGCCACTGGCAGGCAATTGCCGCGGCATAGGGCTGGACAAGAGGCACAAAGCCCTCAAGACTCGGCCTCCCTCGCCCGTTTGCCATGGAATCCGGCCCCCCGATGCTCAATGTCCTGTTCGTTTGCAGCCAGAATCGCCTGCGCAGCCCCACCGCCGAGCAACTCTTCGCCGACTGGCCGGGCATCGAGACCGCCTCCGCCGGGCTCAACCACGACGCCCAGGTGCCCCTGGGCCCGGAGCTGGTGCAATGGGCCGGGCTGATTGTGGTGATGGAAAGCCGCCACCGGGAAAAACTGCGCAAGCGCTTCAAGGCGCAGTTGCACCAGCAGCAGGTGGTTTGCCTGAATATTCCCGATGACTATGAATTCATGGACCCGGCGCTGATCGAGCTGCTGCAGCAGAAGGTTCCGCCCTTTCTTCCCGAACAGCACCCGCATCGCTGAGAGGCCGCTGCTATTAGGCCGCTGAGCCAAGTTCCAGCAAAGCCGCGTGCAAGGCTGGGGATGCGTTGTACAACGGCGTATGCCCCCGCAGCAGAATCTGCGCGCTGCGCCGGTAAGCGGCGCCATCGATCAACAACTCCCCAGCCACTCGCCGGGCGCTGATCAGGGTTTCCAGCACCCCGGCCGGGTTCTCGATGGCCAGCGGGTACTCGCCCTGCTTCTCACCTATCTGTGGTGCCGCCTTCAGCAACTCATGGGCCACGGTGCCCTCGGCCAGGCAGGCCGCCGCCAGGCAGCAGCCGCCGGATACCGCCAGGGACGGGTGGGCGTTCTGCGGGGTGAAGTAGCGGGTGGCGATATCCCCGCCCTCGCGTGCCGGGCTGACGATGCAGATCTTCGGAATGGTCTCGCTGCGCCGCAGTTCCTCGGCGCTCAGCAGGCTGCCGTCCGGCTTGCGCAGGCCCATGCGCAGGCCGCCCAACACCATCAATTCCAGCAAGCGCGCCTTGAACCCTGGGTCGGCTTCCAACTGCGCCGGGGTTTCTGTACCGCTCTGGCCCAGGTCTTGCGCCCGCACTATGACCATGGGCACCGCCACATCGATGCAGGTGGCGGCGATGCCATCCAGCAGATCGACCCGCTGCCCGCTGGGAAACAACGCGCCGGTCTTGGCCCCCACCGGGTTGTCGAGAAACAGGTCGACCCCGGGAAACAGCCCATTGACCCCGGGAATCCGCGTGTCGCTTTGCAACTGGCCATGACTCAGGCCCAGGCGGGCGAACATCCGGGTCTGGGTGTTGCTGTTGTAGATCTCGATCCGCCCGTCGTCTTCGGGCTGCAGCCAGCCCCGTTGCAGGGCATACAGCGGCAGGGCCGCCGACATATTGCCGCAGTTCACGCTCCAGTCGATGGCGCTCTTGCCCGCCGCCAGCTGCGCCAGGGTGCTGATCATCCGCGCCTCGCCCGGGCGACGTTCGACGATAAACACCTTGTTGCTGGTGGGGCCGCCACGCCCCAGGCCGGTGATCTGGTTGTTGCCCGGCCACTCGCCCGCCAGGGGCACGCCCATCAGGTGGCGCAGCAGTTCCTCTACCAGGGCTTGGTCAGGGGGCAGGGTTTCCCGGGCCAGGATCAGGCCGGTGGAAGTACCGCCCCGGGCGTGGCACACGGGGAATTCGAGAAATGGGGCAGACGGATCGGGCATGGCGGGCGCCTCCGGGCTGGGCGAGAGGGAGTGGCCGCCAACGGGCCCAGGAGCCGACGGCATTGCATGATAAACCGCCGCTGCCAGGTCGTGTGGCGCGGCCTTGCCGCTCGTCCAGCGCTGCGGCTTTTTCCGCCCGCCGATTTGACTCTGGATCGCCAGGATCTAGATTCCACTCGCGACCTGCTGCACGTGCATGGACCCTGGCCTGGCGCAATCCGTACCCAGGCCCCTGGTAGCGAGCAGTCGCACCCCAAAAACCAATGCCCGGGCCGCCTGGACGGACAGGTAGCCGACAATGACAGCAGGGAGCTGATTATGCCCGCCTCCAAGATAGTGGACATCATGGTCATCATCGATGTTGGGACCATTCTCGAAAGCAAAGGCAAGTCGTTCATAGGTGGCACGTTCGAACTCAGCAGCGATCCGCACCACCCCACCAACCTCTACAACTTCATCGACAGCGATCACGTGAAGCTCTCCGACAAGGTGGTGTTCATGAGCGCCCGGCGTGACTACGCCGACAGCGGCGAGGGCACCGCCGAACTGGCGGTCAACCTCAACTCGGGAGACATCGTTCACTGGCGCTCCACCAGCCTGACCAAGGACATGAACTATTCGGTGATTCTGTACAAGTACGTCCAGACTTTTCCCGACCCGAATGCAGTCGGCGAGTGCCTGACCCAGATCGCCCCCAACACGCTGCCGAAATCGCCGCTGCCCATCATCAATACCAGCAACCCCAACGACTATTCCGGCCAGCCGACCGCGCAAATAGTGAAGAACTTCTACTGGCAGGCTAACGCCACCCTGCCCTACACGGGCATCACCTATACCTGGAGCTTTATGATTGTCGACAGCAGCAACAAGGTATTGGGTTACTGCTCCTGGGACCCCTACTTCAATATCAGTGCGTGAACCCAGGCGTTCTCCCCGGTTCGCCGGGGAGAACGCACCGCACCGCGATGAAATCTGGGCTCAGCTACGCCGTGCCAGCAGCAACACCGAAGCCGCAGCCGACAGCAGCAGCGCACAACCGCGATTGAACAGGCGCCGCCCCCGCGGCTGGGCGAACCAGCGACGCATGTGCAGGCCCATCCAGGCGTAGGCGCTGATGGCAATCCACTCCAGCGCCAGGAACAACAGCCCCAGCATCAGGAACTGCCCCGGCACCGGCTGCCCGGGGTCGACGAACTGCGGCAGAAAGGCGGTGAAGATCAGGATCGCCTTGGGGTTGCCAATGGCAATCAGGAATTCCTGCCGCGCCAGGGCCCCCAGGCCCAGGGTCGTGCTGCGTCCTTGGGCCTCGCCCCGGGTATCGGCGGTCCACAGTTGATAGGCCAGGTACAGCAGGTAGCCGGCGCCGAGAATCTTGATCCCGTGGAACAGCAGTTCCGAGGCCTGCAGCACCACTGCCAGCCCCGCCGCGGCCAGGGCGATCATCAGGGCGAAGGCCAGCAAGCGCCCGCCGCCGGCCAGGCAGGCGGTGCGAAAACCGTAGGCGGTGGCATTCCTCACCGACAGCAGGTTATTGGGGCCAGGGGCCATGTTCAGGGCGAAACAGGCAGGCAGGAATAACGCCAGGGTAGCGAGGTTCATGGGGGTGGCACCGCAGGGGACTGTTGGGCAGTGGAAAATATAAACAGCCCGCCAGACCCGCACAAGGCCATCCCGCGGGGCTTGCCCGGAGTCGAGGAACAGCACGCGGAATGCCTTAGCCTGGAGGCGATGCCTTCGGGAACTCAGCGGTCCTTCTGCTGCGGCACCACGGCCTCGCTGGCCGGCACTTGCAGCCCCCAGTCGCCCTGCTGGTTCCAGTCTTCGCCGAACATTTCCGCCGGGTGCATGGTGCGGTCCGCACCGTTGCCGCAAGCCAGGGCATTGGCCGCGCAATAACGGTCGCAGCCCCAGCAAATGCGCTCGGGGTGCTTGGGGTTCTGGGGAAAGGGCTTGGCCATGGCAGGTCCCGGCAGTTGGGATAGAACCTGCAACTTAGAATCCTCGGCAGCACAGTGCCTTGATCAGGATCAAGGACAGGCCCCTGCGCTGTATCAGGTAGGAGCCGGCTTGCCGGCGAAGAGGCCCTCAAGCCTTGCATCGCCCTTGTGGACGCCTTCGCAGGCAAGCCTGCTCCTACAGATGCCTGTGGTCAGCCGCTACATGCGCTGGCTATGATGTTTCACCATGACCGACAGCCTTCCCGTTCGCCAACCCTGCCCCCCCGGCGCCTGCATCTGCGAGCGTGAACAGCTGTTGGCAACCCCCGGCGCCGACCTGCGCATCCTGATGCTCACGCGCCAGGAGGAAAAACGCCTGGTGGAACGCCTGGAGAACCTCAAGGACCTGGCGGACCTGGAACATATGCAGCGGCAGATGTATGCCAAGCTCGGCATCCGCGTGCAGATCACCCCCAGCGACAATGTCGTGCGCAGCATGCGCGGCATCGCCATCGTCCTGGACGAGCATCCCGGTTTGTGCCGCAAGACCCGCCAGTCGATCCCCGCCGCCATTCGCCGGGCCATGGAAAGCCGCCCGGAAATCGCCTACCGCCTGCTCGACGCCCAAGACTTGCTGCATAACACCTGACCGCAAGCGCTTTGCGCTTGAGCGGCAAGCTTAAGACTGGCGCTTGAGTCTTGCCGCTCGAAGCTGGAAACTTGCCGCTGCCTTTCTTGGATCTAGATCATGCACAACACTCCACTCAACGCCGCCGACTTCGAGGTGCTCGAAGACACCCTGCTCAAGTACGGCGACGATCACTCGGTGCTCAACCCCTGCGAACTGGACGGCTACTTCACCGCGCTGGTCTCGGGGCCGGCCCAGGTGGATATCGCCGAATGGTTCCCGGGCATCTGGGGCGGCGAAAACCCGAACTGGGACGATCCCCAGGAATGCCGGCAGTTCATCGACCTCTGCGTGCGCCATATCAATGGCCTGGCGGAGCAACTGAGTAGCGATGCCGCGGGCTTTAGCGCGCGCTTCGAGCACAGCGAACACCAGGGCCAGGACCTGCTGCTGGCCGAGGAATGGTGCTTTGGCTACCTGCGCGGTGTGGCCGTGGGCAACTGGCCGGAGATGCCCGCGACACAGACCCAACTGCTGCAACTGATCATCGACTGCGCCGAGCAGGACAACTTCGAACTGCCGGCCGACCTCGACTTCAACCAGCAGCGCCAGCAAGTGGCCGCCATCGAGCCCGCCGCCCGCGAGCTGCACGGTTACTGGCTGAGCCGGCGCTGACCGCGGCCCTGCTCCGTGCATAAAAAACGCCGCGTGGCCTCTGGCGACACGCGGCGTTTCCTTTGGCCGCCATTCAACATTGGGCGGCGTCAGGCATAGCGCCCCCGGGCTGCCTCCAGCTGATTGATCAGCACCTCCTGCTCCAGTGGCTCGCCCTCCTTCGGGTCGGCCTGCTCGTCACTTTCGAAGAACACCAGCGGCACCTGGCGGGCGTCGAAGAAAGCGATGATGTCGCGGATCTCGGCGTCCCGTTGCGGGTGGTCGTTGCCATACAACAACTCACTGTAGAAGAGCCCCTGCGGGCCCTTGGCCAGATGCCCGCGAGCGGTCAGCAGCGACAACCCCAGGCGCTGGTGGAGAAACTTCAGCAACACCGGCTCGGTGCTGGGGCTGGCCAGGGCAATACTGATTCTGCACATGGGTCTACTCCTGTTCCGGCCGCCACAACTCGATGCCCTGCACATGGCGCTCGATATCGTCCATATCGTCCGCGCCCAGGCGCCGGTCGAACGGCTCGCTGAGGATCCGGCGGACCTTGGCCAGGCGCTGGGTCACGCCTTGCTGGTCGATGAATTCGGTGGTGGCGCGCTGGTAGTCGGCCACTGGCCGGCCCTGGTAATGGCTGCCCATGCGGTGCAGCGACAGCAGCATGAACTCCAGTTCGGCCAGGGCCTCCAGGGCCTGCTCGCCGCTGAGGCTGATGCGCAGGTTGCTGTCGCGCAGCACGGCGCCTGGCCGTTTTCCATCAGCCCCGCTCAAGGCTGCTCCGGGGCTTTGAAGGGGGGAGCAATAAGCCGTGCCGGTTCGATGGCGCAGGCCATGTTGCGCAGCTCGCCGATCACCGACTGCCGGGGGAAGGCGGCCCATTGCGGAGCACTTTCCTTGCGCGTGACCTCGACGCCCTGGGCGAAGGGCTCGGAGAAATACACCCGGCCGAACTGCGCCGTTTCATCACGTTCGCAGTTGATCAGGCGCACCACCCGCGAACTGCGGATCGGCGCTTTGCCTTCTCCCAACACCGTGGGTTGGCGGTAGTTGTTGATCAGGTAGAACTGCCGCAGGTGGGTATTGCCCTGGTACAGCGCCAGGGAGTTGGCGGCAAAATAGGTGGTGCTTTCCGGGGTTTCCATGACCTTGAACATGGCCTCCGGGCGGCCCGGCTCCGGGGCGGGCGCGGCGCTGTCCTGGGCGGTTTCCTGGGGGGCGTCGTGAGCAGCGCAACCGGCAAGCAGCAACGCGGCGCTGAAGAGGCAGAGCTTGTTCATGGCTTGGCTCCCTGGGCCAGGTCCGGCCGCTCCTGGTGCAACAGGCGAGTATCGACACTGCCCTGCAGCGAGCAGAGCAAGCGGGTCTTGCCGTCCTCGACGCTGAGCATAAGGATTTTTTCCGCGGAACCGGGCGCCGGGGCAATGCCCGAAACCGCCGCCGGGTTGTCCTTCCAGGGCGCATCGGCGCTGGCCTTGATCTGCGGCCGGGAAATGAAATATTCACCGGCCTCTTGCCAGCCCGCCTGGGGCATGGCGGCCATCACCGCCTCGCGGCTGGCGTCGATTTGCAGGCCCCAGAAATAGTAGATGCCCTGCGCCCCCAGATCGAACACCCGGTCGTAATAGCCGCTCAGGCGCAGCCCCTGGTCCAGCAGCGGGCTGGAGAACGCGCTAAGGGCCGTGTCACTGTCACGGCGGTCACGCACCGGCACCCAGGCAATGCCTTGCCGGTCGTCCTGGGCCAGCTGGGCCACCTGCCCAAGCGCTGCGCGCTGTTGGTAGAGGGTCTTGAAGAAGTCCGGCTGGCACTGGCTCAGGCTCTGGGTCAGGCTCGTCGCCTGGGCGCTTGCGGCCCCCAGGGTCAGCAGCACGGCCAGCAGCGAAGTGGCCGAAGGGCGAAAGAGGTGGCGGGTCAGGTCCATTGTCCGGGGCGTCCTGGTCAGGCTAAAAAAGCGCGACTCTAAACCCCTAGCGGCCTGGAGACAAATCCCCGTGCCGAAGCCCCGATGGCTGCCTCAGAGAAACACCCGACCCTTGAGGTAGAGGGCGCCCCGACCACTGATCAGCACCCGGCCGTTGTCCAGCACCTGGCACTGCAACTGGCCCTTGCGCGCCCCGCCCTGTTGCGCACGCAGTTGAGCCTTGCCCAGGCGCGCGGCCCAGTAAGGCGCCAGCGAGGTATGGGCGGAGCCGGTCACCGGGTCTTCATTGACCCCGACCCGCGGGCCGAACCAGCGCGAGACAAAGTCGAACGCCCGGGACGGCGCGGTCACCGCGATGCCGCGCACATCGAAGGCCGCCAGCGCGGCGAAATCCGGCGCCAGGCCTTCAACCAGGCTTTCGTCGTCCAGCACCAGCAGGTAGTCGTCGGTCTGGTACAGGGCCTCGGCCGTCGACAAACCCAGGGCCTCCAGCAGGCCAGGGGGAATTGCCACCGCCTCGGGCTGCTTGGCGGGGAAGTCCATGGACAGCAGGTCGCCCTCGCGACTGACCCGCAACTCGCCGCTGCGGGTGGAAAAACGCAGCAGGTCACGGCCCTCGCCCAACTGCTCGAACAGCACCCAGGCGGTGGCCAGGGTGGCGTGACCACAGAGGTCGACCTCCACCGTGGGGGTGAACCAGCGCAGCTCGAACAGCTCGCCGCTGGGCACGAAAAACGCGGTTTCCGAGAGGTTGTTCTCGGCGGCGATGCGTTGCAGCAGCGCGTCCGGCAACCAGGCATCCAGGGGGCAGACCGCCGCCGGGTTGCCGCCAAAAACGCTGGAGCTGAAGGCATCCACTTGAAAGATATCCAGTTGCATCACGGTCATTCCTCGGCGCTCTGGGCGCGAATCTGTTCCAGGTAGTTGTAGATGCTGTAGCGGGTCACCCCGAGGGCTGCGGCGGCCTTCTCGATGCCGCCCTTGACGATGAACACCCCGCGTTCCTGCATCTGGCGCACGGCTTCGAGCTTGTGCCCCTTGCTCAGGCGCGTGCCCGCCGGGCAGGCGCTGTGAATGATCTGCGCCAACAGCTGCTCCATGTCCTGGGGTCGCTCCTGGGCGCTGTCCGGAAGCGGTTCGGGGGCGCTGCCCAGGCCCAGCAACTGGCCCAGGCAGGCATGGGCGGCGGCGATGCCGCTGAGGTCGCTGTTGCTGCACAGGCTGGCGAAGGGCTGGCCGTCGCGGTCGCGGAAAATCACCGTCGAGCTGCGCAGCTCACGGCCGTCGGGGGCCAGGGTCGGGTAGTTCTCCAGCACCAGCGGGGTGCTCGCCGAGCGGTCCTGCAAGGCGCGCATCACCGCACTGAAGCCCAGGTCGTGGCGCGGCCCGCCGAGCACCGGGCCACCGACCCGGCGCCCGGTCACCTGGCCATTGGCAATGGCCACGATCGAGGCTTCGGGGCGACTAAGGTCGTGCAGCACGATCTCCACATGGGCGCCCACCACGGGGCCCAGCATCTGCACGGTGCTGTGCAGCACCTGCAAGACCAACTGGCGTTCGGCAACAACAGAATCGGCGACGGCGTTCATGGGCAGCTCGGCGGAAAAAACAGGCAGGAAAAATATCAACACTTTGTTGAATATTCAATTTTTTGTTAACCAGGCACCGCGCCGACCGATTAACGGCGCTGCCTGCTTGCGAACACGGATTGGAATCAGCGCCCAGGCCACGAATTCCAGCGCAAGAGACCGGGTGCAAGAGGTTAAGCCGCGGGCTAATCTGCCCCTCGCCTCGCCACTTGCCCTGGACCTTCGATGCCCACCTGCCCCGCCACCGCTTTTCTTGCCGCACTGGACGCCGACTGGGCCGCGCTGATTGCGGCCGTCGGCCCCTGCCTGCATCAACCGCGCCCGGAGCGCGAGCCCTATCAGGCGCTGGTGCGGGCCGTGGCTTATCAGCAACTGCACGCCCGTGCCGGCGACGCGATACTCGGCCGGCTGCGGGGCCTGTTTCCCGGGCAGGAGTTCCCCACGCCCGGGCAACTGGCCGGCGCCAGCCAGGAAAGCCTGCGTGGCTGCGGCTTTTCCGCGCGCAAGGTGGCGACCCTGCAAGGCATCGCCCAGGCCCGCCTCGACGGCCGCGTGCCGAGTGCCCAAGCGGCTCGGGAGATGGACGATGAACAGCTGATCGCGCGCCTGACCCAACTGCCCGGCATTGGCCGCTGGACCGTGGAGATGCTGCTGATCTACAGCCTGGAGCGGGAGGACATACTGCCGGTGGATGACTTTGGCGTGCGCGAAGGCTACCGCCGCCTCAAGGGCCTGGAGCAGCAGCCCAGCCCGCGGCAGCTGCGGGAAATCGGCCAGGCCTTCAGCCCCTGGCGCACCACCGCGGCCTGGTACCTGTGGCGGGTGCCCGGGCCTTGAGCCAGAAGCGCAGCTGGACCCTGCTCGACGCCCAGGGTCGCGCCTTCGCCAGCCCCTGCCCGGGCACCCTGGGCGGCCATCGACGCAGCCGTATCTATGGCCGCCTGGACTGCCCCTGCGCCCTGGCGGCCATCGCCCGGGGCGGCTATGTGCGCCAGCGAGTGTTCTTCCTCGATGCCGCCAGCGCCATCGCCGCCGGCTACCGGCCCTGCGCCCGCTGCCTGCCGGCGGCCTACCGCGCCTGGCGCGGCTGAACATCGCGCCCGGCCCTGTAGGAGCCGGCTTGCCGGCGAAGGGGCGCGCAAGCCTTGCAACGACCCAACCGATGCCTTCGCTGGCAAGCCAGCGCCTAAGGAGCGCATGGAATTGAACCCCGGGCGCGTAACCCCTAAAGTCACGCCTTTGCCCGCCACCCGAGATCGCCCATGGCCGCTCTTCGCCTGACCACCCTGCACACCACCCAAGCGGTGCTGGATGCCTTTAGTGGCAGTGAGGTAGCCCCCGAGGTACTGCTGGAGGGCAGCGGCATCCAGCTGGCAGACCTGGAGCTGCCCAACAGCCTGATCAATATCAGCCAGGAAATGCGCGTGTTCAGCAACGCCGTGGCCTTCCGCCAGGACCTGGGCCTGGAGCTGGGGCGCAACCTGCATATCAGCGCCTACGGCATGTTCGGCCTGACCCTGCTGACCAGCGCCACCCTGCGCGAAGGCTGGTCCCTGGCGCTGCGCTACCCGCTTTTGCTGGGCACCTTTTTCGACCTCGACCTGGAGATCCGCGATGGCCTGGCCTGGCTCACCGCCGACCATTACAGCGAGAGCGAGCTTGAGGTGTTCAACACCGATTTCTGCATGTCGTCGTACCGCGTCACCTGCCAGGACCTGCTGGGCTGCGCGCTGCCGCTGCGCGAGGTGCACCTCAAGCACGCCCCGCAGCCCTACCTGGACAGCTACCAGCAGGCTTTCAACTGCCCGGTGCACTTCAACGCCGGGCGCAACGCCATCGGCTTCGACCTGGAGTGGCTGGACCGGCGCCTACCCCTGGCCGACCTGGTAACCCAGAACGACATGCTGCAACGCTGCATCCGCCTCAATGAGGAGCTCAGCGCACGGCCCACCTGGATCGACCAGGTGCGGCGCATCCTCAATGAACAGCTGCACGCGGTGCCGGATTTCGACAGCCTGGCGCGCCAGGTGCACTGTTCACCCAGCACCCTGCGCCGGCGCCTGCGGGCCCAGGACACCAGCTACCAGCAACTGCTGGACGAATTGCGCTACGCCCGTGCGCAACAGCTGCTGGGGCAGCACAGCCTGCCGGTGTACCGCATCGCCGAAGCCCTGGGCTTCAAGGAAACCGCCAGCTTCCGCCACGCCTTCCAGCGCTGGAGCGGCGTCGCCCCCGGGCGCTTCCGTCAGTTGGCCGGGCAACTCGGCCCGCTGGCGGACAGTGCGCAAGAATGACGTCAAATATCCCCTATTGACCGTTGCCAGCATTCTCTCTCAGACCTATCCGACGAAAAATGTCCGCCTCGGATGGTACCGCTCATTTCGGACATGGAGTTGTCATATGAAAGCGCTGCACACCGCCCTCTCCCGCCTCGCCACGGCCTGCACCCTCGGTGCCCTGGCCCTGACCGCCTCTGTCACCGCCCAGGCCGCCGCCGAACGCACGGTGAACATCTTCAACTGGTCGGAATACATCGCCCCGAACACCATCAAGGATTTCCAGGCCGAGAGCGGAATCAAGGTCAAGTACGACATCTTCGAAAGCAACGAAGTGCTCGAGGCCAAGCTGCTCACCGGCCACAGTGGCTATGACGTGGTGGTGCCTTCCAGCGGATTCGTCAGCAAGCAGATCAGCGCCGGCGCCTTCCAGCCCCTGGACCGCAGCCAGTTGCCGAACTGGAAGAACCTCGACCCGGCGGTGATGAAGCTGCTGGAGCAGAGCGACCCGGGCAATCGCTACGTGATCCCCTACATGTGGGGCACCAACCTGATCGGCTACAACCGCGACAAGGTCCAGGCCCTGCTGGGCACGGACGCACCGGTCAACAGCTGGGACCTGGTGTTCAAGGAAGAGAACCTGAAGAAGCTCAGCCAGTGCGGCGTGACCTTCCTCGACTCGCCGGCGGAAATGCTGCCCCTGGCCCTGCACTACCTGGGCCTGGACCCCAACAGCCAGAACCCCGCCGACTACCAGAAGGCCGAGGCCCTGCTGCTCAAGCTGCGCCCCTATGTGCGCTACTTCCACAGCGCCAAGTGGATGGGCGATATCGCCAACGGCAACATCTGCGTGGCGGTGGGCTACTCCGGCGGTTTCCTGCAGGCGGCCAACCGCGCCAATGAAGCCAAGAACGGCGTGCACATCGAAATGCGCATTCCCAAGGAAGGCACCCTGGTGTGGATCGACACCGTGGCCATTCCTGCCGGGGCCAAGCACGTGGACACCGCCCACGCGGTGCTCAACTACCTGATGGAACCCAAAGTGATTGCCTCCATCAGCAACTTCGTCGGCTACCCCAACGGCGTCAGCGATTCCAAACCCTTTATCCAGCAGAGCCTGCTGGACAACCCGGACCTGTTCCCCGGCGCCGAAACCATGACCCGGCTGTTCCCCCTGGCACCGCTGCCGGCCAAGGCCGAACGCACCCGCACCCGTACCTGGGTCAAGGTCACCAGTGGGCGCTGAGTCACTCACCGCGAAGTCCTGCCGGAGCGCCGCCCGCGGTGCCTGTGCAGGCCTTCAACGGCGCTGCGCGAATCGCGCCCGGCGCCCCTGAAAGAAGAGTTGTCCATGCCCTTGTCCCCATCCCGCCAACCGGCCCTGCACCTGCTGTCCATCGAGGCACTGCTGCAGGGTTTTGCCAGCCTGCAGTTCACCCCGGTGGACCTGCTGCAGGCCGTGCTGGCCCGCATCGAGCGCCACGAGCCAGGGCTCAACGCGCTGTGCGAACGCCAGGACCAGGCCGCGCTGCTCGCCGCCCAGGCCAGCAGCGCGCGCTGGGCGGCGGGGCAACCCATGGGCCGGCTGGACGGCATTCCGATCCTGGTCAAGGACAACCACGATATTCAAGGCTGGCACACCGGTAACGGCTCCAAGGCCCTGGCCGGAGGCCCGCCCCTGCAACATGACAGCGCCCTGGTGGCACGGCTGCGCGAGGCCGGGGCGATCTTTATCGCCAAGACCACCCTGCCGGAGCTGGCCACCACGCCCCTCACCGACAGCCCGCTGACCGGCATCACCCGCAACCCCTGGAACCTGGCCCTGCATGCCGGTGGCAGCAGTGGCGGCAGCACCGCCGCGGTGGCCGCAGGTTTCGCGCCGGCGGCCACCGGCAATGACGCCGCCGGATCGATCCGTACCCCGGCGAGCTTTTGCGGGGTAATAGGGTTCAAGCCCAGCCATGGCCTGGTGTCCGCCAGCCCGAGCATCGACCCGGGCGGCCTGTCCGCCGAAGGGCCGATTGCCCGGCATGTGCGCGACATCGCCCTGCTAATGGAACTGATCAGCCGCCATGAGCCGGGCGAACCCTTCGCCTGGCCTCGCCCGGCGGAGGATTTCCTCGGGCAGATCGAAGACGGCGTGGCCGGCCTGCGCATCGCCTTCAGCGCCGACCTCGGGCATGCCGCCCAGGTAGACCCACAGATTGCCGCCAGCTGCCTGGCCGCCGCCCGCCTGCTGCAACAGGCCGGGGCCACCCTGGTGCTGGCTTCGCCGGATATCGGCCAGCCGGCGGCCAACTACCTGCGGGCCTGGCCGGTGGAAGCGGCCAGCGCCGTGGCCCAGGAGATACCTGCCGAGCGCCAGCACTTGATTGGCGACTTTCTCCAGCAGTGCCAGGCGCAGGCACGCCAGCTCAGCGCCCTGGACTACGCCGCCGCGATACAGGAGCGGCACCAGGTTGCGCAACAGCTGCATGCCTTCCTGACCGATTACGACCTGCTGCTGACCCCCACCGCGGTGGTCGAGCCCTTCGCCGTGGAGCGCCTGCTGCCCCCCGACTGGCCTGAAACCATCAGCGCCATGTGGCAGCCCACCACCTTCCCGTTCAATTTCAGCCGCCAACCGGCGCTGAGCATGCCCTGCGGCCTGAGCGCCGCCGGGTTGCCCATCGGCCTGCAGATTGTCGCCCGCTTCGGCCGCGACCAACTGGTACTGCGGGCCGCCCGGGCCCTGGAAAAATTGCTGCCCGAAGGGCTGTTCGCAGAGCCCTGCGGACTGCTTGATGCCCCCGGGCGCTAACCGCACTGAACAACCCGCTGACGCCCGAGACAGCGTCGCTTTACGGACAAGGAGGTGGACCATGGATTCTTCCAGCAGTTGGTACCAAGACACCCAATTCGATCACGACATCTACGTGATGATCATCCGCGAGCCCAGCTCGCCGAGCCTGTACGCCCATCAGTCCGGCGCCAGCTACAGCTATGTCGGGCGCCTGACCGGGCATGGCCAGCACCCCTGCTTCTCGGTGCATTTCGCCTGCCCGCCCTATGGCAACGACTACGCCAGCACCGAAGCGGCGCTGCAGGCCGGCCTGGCCCATGGCCGGGCACTGATCGAGCACTGGCGCACCCGCGGCAGCAAGCCACCGGCACGCAATGCCGAGGTGGCGCTGGCCGGCTACCGCAACTGAAGGGTCTCCCGGTGCAACCTGTGGCGGCCTCGGCCGCCACAGCCAAAGCGCCGCGTGGCAACGCCACTGATCGACGCGGATGCACCAACCGCTGCAGATATTGATGCCGGTCAAGAGCCCGGATCGCCAGCGGGATAAAGCTTGGGGCAAGTGCCAATCCTTTTGCCTTTGCGGAGACTTGATCATGCCCAACAGCGCTCTCGATACCCTCCCTCACCCGCCGTTCCCCGACCAGCAGGGCCAGTACTGGATCGACGCCCTGACCGATGGCAGCCACGTACTGATTCGCCCGTTGCGGCCCCAGGACCGGGGTCGGGAAAAGGCCTTTATCGAAAACCTCTCGCCGCTGACCCGCCATCAGCGTTTTCTCGGCGAGGTCAAGGAAGTGGGCGAACAGTTGCTGAACCAGCTGATGGACGTCGGCACCCCGCAGCGGGTGGCCTATGTGGCGCTGGTGCACGACAACGGTGAACTGCGCGAAGTCGGCATCAGCCGCTATGCCCAGGTGGACGACCAGCCCGAGCAATGCGAATTCGCCGTGACCATCGCCGATGAATGGCAAGGCAAGGGCCTGGAGAGCCTGCTGATGCAGCACCTGATCGACGAAGCCCGGCTGCATGGCTACCAGCAGATGTATTCGGTGGACGCCGCGTCCAACTACAACATGCGCCGCCTGGCCAAGCAGCTGGGCATGCGCAGCGTCATCGACCCCGACGACGCCACCCAGGTGATCCATAGCCTGGCGTTGTAACGCCCCCTCCCCTGAACCCCGCGCCTCGACCCGAGGCGCGGTGGCATCAAGCGCAACCCCGATCCAGACATCTGCAACACCTCACCCCCGCCTTAACACTCTTTGACAGTTTCCCGACAAAGCTGCCAAAGACTGCCTTGCCCCCCTTGCCTAGCATCCGCCCATTGAATTTGCGCTCGGATTTTCCATGTCTGCCAAACTTCTCGGCCTGCCGCTGCTGGGCATCCTGCTGGGCAGCCTGGGCTGCAATGGTCCGGCACCGGTACCGCCGTCGATCGCGGCCGGCGACTACGCCAGCATCATCCGCTACCTGAAGCAGCACATCCCCCGGGAGATGGCCGAGCACCAAGTGCCGGGGCTGTCGATTGCCCTGGTGGACGGCCAGGAGCTGATCTGGGCCCGGGGTTTTGGTTTTGCCGACCAGGCTCGCGGGCTGCAGGTGACCGAGAACACTGCGTTTCGCGCCGGCGCCCTGAGCCAGTTGCTGACCGCCACGGCGGTGATGCAACTGGTGGATCAGGGCCGACTGCAGCTGGATGCGCCCTTGCAGGACAGCCTCAAGGAGTTCTATGTGCGCTCGCGCTTTCATCAAGAGCAGAGCGCCGCAGACCAGGCGGTTACCCTGCGTCGCCTGCTCAGCCACCAGGCCGGGTTGCCCAGCGAATACCTGCGCGAGTTGCGCACGCCCCTGGCCCTCGGCGAGCTGCCGCGCAAGGCCAGCGGCCTGTGGCTGAGCAACGAACCGGGCACCCAGACCGCCTACTCCAATCTCGGCTACGCCCTGCTCGGCGCCGCGGTGGAGCGCAGTAGCGGCCAGGATTTCGAACAGCAGCTGCAAAAGCACCTGCTGCGGCCGCTGGGCATGAGCCAGTCGAGCTTTGTCGGCGATGCGCAGAGCCAGCCTTTCCGTGCCCGGGGCTACCAGAACGGGGTACGCAGCGCCGATGTGCCGCTGCGCGACATTTCTGCCGGCGGCCTGTGGAGCAGCCCGCGGGACCTGAGCCGCTACCTGCGCATGCTCTTCGCCCAGGGCCGCCACCAGCAGCATCAGGTGCTGTCAGCGGCTTCGGTCAAGGAAATGCTGCGGCCGCAGAACAGCGGCAACCAGCTGGACTTCGACTGCCAGGTGGGCCTGGGCTGGTTCCTCTCGCCCTGCGGCGACGAATGGGTGCGCCCGGGCATTCGTACCTGGCAGCACAGCGCGGCCGGCGATGACTTCCATGCGCAAATCAGCGTGCTTGCCGAGCCGCAACTGGCGGTGATCGTGATGAGCAACAGCGCCAGCGCTGAAGCCCTGGCCCGGAGCCTGGTGCCCCAGGCGCTGCGCATGCTGCTCCAGGCCCACGGCGAGACCGACACACCGCACCCACCGCCGCCGGTGCCGGCCCGGCAGAAACGCCGGGTGCCGGAAGCCGCCGACCGCCAGCACCTGAGCGGATTCTATGCCACCAGCTGGGGCGTGCTACGCATTCGCGAGCAGGGCCAGCGGCTGTTCGGCGAGCTGGCCGGCAGCCGTTTCGAGCTGTTGCGCGACGAGCACGGCTGGCTGCGGGCGCAGCGGCGCCTGCTGGGGATCTGGCCGGTGGACCTGGGCAACCTCGGGCGGGTGCAACTGGACGTGCTCTCGGTCCAGGGCCATCGGGTGTTCACCGCCAAGAGCCACGGCCAGTTGCAAGCACTGGGCGAGCGCATCGAGCCGGTGCCGCTGCCAGACAACTGGCTGACCACGGTGGGCACCTACCAAAGCCTGCACGACGACGAACCCGACGCCCCCATCAATGGCATCAGCATCGCTTTGGAAGAGGGTTTCTTGATGATCCGCAGCCTGCAGCAAGGGCGCACCCTCAGCGACTACATCCTCACCCCGGTGGACAACGCCCATGCGGTGATCGCCGGCCACGGCCCGGGCCTGGGCGACACCGTGCGTCGCCAGATCAACGGCATCAATGTCCTGGGTTACTCATTCAAACGCACCTACAACGCCAACCACCTGAGGTTCTAAACCGGCATGACAACCTTCAAACGCTCCACCACCCTGGCCCTCTGGGTCGGCACCCTGGGCTTGACCACAGTCCCTGCCACGCTGCACGCCGAAGACTGGAAATTCGGCCTGCACGCCGGCGCCGCCAGCGTGCCGCGCTACAGCGGCAGCGACGAACGCGCAGTGATGCCGCTGCTGGGTGGCGAGATCGTCAGCCCCTATGGCGTCTTCCTCAACACCGAACAGGGCCTGGGCTGGGGCAATGAATGGGGCGACCTGTCGTTCAGCACCTGGGTCGGCCCGAGCGAGGAACGTCGCGACAAGAACCACATGGGCCAGGGTTCCAAGCGCCTCAAGGGCATGGGCCAGATCAAGTCGCGGGCGCAGTTCGGCGCGCACCTGGGCTACGACCTGGGCCCGTTCGAGCTGGGCGCCACCCTGACCCACGCGGTGAAGAAGAACGACAACCGCGATACCGGCAAGGCCTACAGCCAGCTGACGCTGAGCGTCGGCACCAACCTGTATGAAGGCAGCTACGGCAGCCTGGATGCCAGCCTCAACAGCCAGTTCGGCAATGCCGACTATATGCAGACCTGGTATGGCGTGAGTGATACCCAGGCGGCCAACAGCCGCTTCGGCGCCTACCGCGCCAAGGGCGGCCTGGTCAGCAGCGGCGGCGACCTGACCTGGAGCCTGCCGCTCAACGAACAGACCAAGCTCTCGACCCAACTGTCGATGCAGTACCTGGGCAAGGAAGCGGGTAACAGCCCGATCGTCGACCGGCGCCTGCAAACAGTGCTGGGCACCCAGATCGAATACAGCTTCTAAAGCAGCGGCAAGTTTCAAGCGGCAAGCTACAAGTTACCCACTTGCCGCTTGCCGCTCGAAACTTGCAGCTGCTCTTAATCGATATGCGCCCAGGTCAGGCGGAACGAGGCGCCGCCCCACTCCGACTCCAGCACTTCGACCTTGCCGCCGTGCCATTGCGAAACCCGCCGTACCAGGGCCAGGCCCAGGCCGAAGCCGCCGGTGCGGCGGTCGCGGCTGGCATCCAGTCGGGAGAAGGGTTCGAAGATCTTTTCCCGCCCGTCCACCGGCACGCCGGGGCCGTCGTCGTTGACCCGCACCTCATAGCCCTGCTCCAGGCGTACCAGAGACACTTCCACCCGCCGGTCGGCGTAGCGAATGGCGTTACGCAACAGGTTGATCACCGCCCGCGCCATAAAGCGTGGCTCGATGCGTACGTAATCCACCTGGCAGGAGCGGATCAACAGCTGCACCCCCGCCGCCTCGGCCTCCAGGGCCACGCTGCCGACCACGCTGTCGAGCCAGCTCTGGGCCTGGATGCTTTCACGGTTGATGGTGGCCGCGCCGTGTTCCAGGCTGGCGTAGGACAGCAGCTCGGAAACCATTTCCTCCAGTTCGCCAAGGTCGGCGTACATGTCGGCGATCAGCTCGCGGTTTTCCTCGGGGTCGGGCTGCTGTTGCAGCTGGTCCAGCTCGAACGACAGCCGGGCGATGGGGGTGCGCAGCTCGTGGGAGACCGCGTTGGTCAGCTCGCGCTGGTTGGCGATCAGGCCCTCGATGCGCGCGGCCATGCGGTTGAAGTGCTGGGCCAGGTCGCGAATGTTGGAACGCCGCGACAGGTGCAGGCGCGTGCCCAGGTCATTGCCGCCAAAGCGCTCGGCGGCCAGGCGCAGGCGCTCCAGGTCACGCCAGTGCGGGCGCACCCAGAAGTACAGCACTATGCCCAGGAGCGCCGCGAGCAAGGCGTAGGCGGCGATGTTGTAGAGCAGGGTCAGGGGCGGGTCTTCCGGCAGCTTGATGCTCAGCAGCTGCGAGCCGCCATCGATGCTGGAAATGAACTCGGTGAACTCATCGCGCACCACCAGCTGGTTGGAGCCCAGCAGGGCTCGTTCGCGCTCGCTCAGGGCCAGGTCTTCGGCCTTGACCAGCTTGAGCAGCAAGCCGTAGTGCGGCTTGAGCAGTTCCAGCTGGCGCTGGCGCCCGGCCTCGTCGAACGGCCGCAGCTGTTCGCTCAGGCTATAGGCCGGCCCGCGCACCGCATCGCGGTTGTAGGACTCGATCAGGTCGGCCGCCAGGTAGGTGAGGAAAATATGCTGCACGGCCGTCATGGCCCCGGCAAAGCCCAGCGCCAGGAACAGGTAGAGCCCCAGAAACAGCCGTAGCATTCAGATCTCCCAGGCGAATGGATTGAACTGGTAACCCTTGCCCCACACGGTCTTGATGCACACCGGCTCACGCGGGTTGTCCTTGAGCTTGCCGCGCAACTTGCTGATGTAGACGTCGACGCTGCGGTTCAGGCCGTCGAACTCGATACCGCGCATGCGGTTGAGGATGTCATCGCGGGACAGGGTCTTGCCCGCCGCATTGGCCAGCAGCCACAGCAGCTCGAATTCCATGGTGGTCAGCTCGATCGGCTCGCCGGCCAGGCGCACCTCGCGGCTGCTGCGGTCGATGCTCAGCACGCCGAATTCCAGGGCGCCGCGCTGGGCCGGGGCCTCGGGCACCTGGCGGCGCTGCAGGGCGCGCAGGCGGGCCAGCAGCACCGCCGGCTTGATGGGCTTGATCACGTAGTCGTCGGCGCCGGACTCCAGGCCGAGAATGTGGTCCAGGTCGTCTTCCTTGGCGGTGAGGATAACGATCGGGGTGTCGGCCACGGCGCGGATTTCCCGGCACACGTGCAGGCCGCTCTGGCCCGGCAGCATCAGGTCGAGTACCACCAGTTTCGGTTTGAATTCGAGAAATGCCGCCAGGGCCACATCGCCGCGATGCACCGTCAGCACCTCGAAGCCGTGCTGGGAGAGAAAATTGGCGATCAGCCCGGCGAGCTTCTCGTCGTCTTCCACCAGCAGTACTTTGCCAAGACCCAGGTTATCCATAGTTGCCAGTCTGTTCATGCACGATTTGAGTGCGCGCATTATAGAGGGCAACGGATTAAAGAAAGGCTAACGCGCAGCACAAAACCCGGGACCTGGCCTGGTTATTCGCGAAATTTCATTCTTTTAAGAGTTTTTAACAATTTGCCCCTGCTTTTATACAGGGGCAGCGCTTCACCAGGCCGGCACGCCGCTGTGGAAGCGGAACTCCGGGTCCGGGGATTCGATCAGTTCCTGCTCGGCGGCACGCACCCGCTCGATCACCTGGGCAATGTCCTTGGCCTCGCCGTACTGGTAGGCCAGCTTCAGGTAGCCCTGGTAATGCCGGGCTTCGCTTTTCAGCAGGCCGAAGTAGAACTTGCCCAATTCTTCGTCCAGGTGCGGCACCAGGGCCTCGAAACGCTCGCAGCTACGAGCCTCGATAAAGGCCCCCACCACCAGGGTATCCACCAGCTTCACCGGCTCGTGGCTGCGCACCACCTTGCGCAGGCCCGAGGCATAGCGCCCGGCGTGCAGCTGGCGCAGCTCGACCTTGCGCCGCTTCATCAGGCGCAGCACCTGTTCATGGTGCACCAGCTCTTCCCGGGCCAGGCGCGACATCATATTGATCAGGTCAACGTGCGAGTGGTACTTGGCGATCAGGCTCAGGGCGGTGCTGGCGGCCTTGAATTCGCAGTTCTTGTGGTCGATCAGCAGGGTTTCCTGGTCGGCCAGGGCCGCCTGGACCCAGGCGTCCGGGGTGCGGCAGCCGAGGAAGTCATGAATTTCCGGAAAGTTCATTGGTGCATTTCCGAGCAATCCGCCACAGCCGGGAGCGGGATGGCGGCACTATCAGTGATCGATAACATGAGGCTCACGAGACAAATAAGGCTTCACAGCGAAAGGCCGGCGATTATACCGGCCACGCCGCGAACCACCAGCAAGCGCGTTTGATATGCATCAACAAACGGCTCGGGCGCCAGCAACTATAGTTGTGCCAATCAGCCGCTTATCCCTTTTCCGGAGATCCCGATCATGCAAAGCATCCGCAGTATCCTGGTGGTCATCGATCCCACGCCCGGCGAAAGCCTGGCCCTCAAGCGTGCCAAGCTGATTGCCGGGGTGACCCAGGCGCACCTGCATCTGCTGGTGTGCGACAAGAAGCACGAGCATTCGGCGCTGCTCAGCGTCCTCAAGAGCAGCCTGAGCGGCGAAGGTTATAGCGTGACCACCGAGCAGGCGTGGAACGAGAGCCTGCACGAAACCATCATCGACGTGCAGCAGGCCGAAGGCTGCGGCCTGGTGATCAAGCAGCACCTGCCCGACAGCCCGCTGAAGAAGGCCCTGCTGACCCCGGCGGACTGGAAACTGCTGCGCTATTGCCCGACCCCGGTGCTGCTGGTGAAAAGCGCCACGCCCTGGAGCGGTGGCGTGGTGATGGCGGCGATCGACGTGGGCAACCTGGACGGCGAGCATCGGGCGCTGCACGCCAGCATTGTCGATCATGGTTTCGATATCGCCAGCCTGGCCAAGGCCCAGTTGCATGTGATCAGCGCCCATCCGTCACCGATGCTGTCGTCGGCCGACCCGGTGTTCCAGCTCAAGGAAACCATCGAGGCGCGCTACCGCGAGGCGTGCCAGGCCTTCCAGGCCGAGTTCGATATCGACGACGCCCACCTGCATATCGAGGAAGGCCCGGCGGACGTGCTGATTCCCCATATGGCCTACAAGCTCGGCGCGGCGCTGACCATCATCGGCACCGTGGCCCGCACCGGGCTCTCGGGGGCGCTGATCGGCAATACCGCCGAGGTGGTGCTCGACGCCCTGGACAGCGATGTGCTGGTGCTCAAGCCGAGCGAGATCATGGATCACCTCGAAGAGCTGGCGGCCAAGGCCTGAGTCCTCTGTGGCGAGGGAGCTCGCTCCCGCCGGGCCGCAACGCGGCCCCAAGCCCAACCGTCAGCAACCACCCTGGTCAACCAGCCGTGTCAGGGACCCAGGGCGTCCTTGAGAAAGCCCGGGGCGATATAGCGCTGGTAGTGGGCTTCGGACAGCAGGAAGAATTCCCGATCGATGGCGTCGCGCAATTCCGGCAGGCCCCAATCGCGAAACTCTGGCAATAGCGCCATGCCATAGGCGTCGAGCTGGTTGATCACCCGGGCACCACGGGCAATCAGCTGGTAGGCCCAGCAGTATTCGGACTGTTGCGGCACGAAGCGGATCTTGCGCTGCTCCAGTTGCTGGCGCAGGCGCGCCCCATCGAAAACCTCCAGCTTGGCCGCCATTACCTGCACCAACAGGTGCTCGAGACGCAACCAGACCGCGCGTTTTTCCTCTTCGTTGTAACCGTTCCAGTTGATCACTTCATGGTGGAAACGCTTGCAGCCACGGCACACCAGGTCGCCGTAGACAGTGGAGCAAAGGCCCACGCAGGGGGTCTTGATGATCTGATTGGGCATAGATAGACAGCACACGTGAAAGCAAAACAGGCGGGCATGTTAGCCCTTTGTCTAAGCTTGATCACCCCTCAAACTTCAATACGCTAACTTACCTTCAGACTTTTTTTGCCGTAGAATCAGCCAGCCTTTTTAGGCACCAATGTCCGTTTGAAGCTGTTTTCAAAGCGTCACGAGCACAGTCGTTCCTTCAGAACGGTGTTGGTGCCGGGTTTTTCCAGCGGGGAAAAGTCCGGTGCCAACCCTCATCAGCTCCCGTTCTGCAGGCGTAAAACTTTGAAAGCAGCTTCTGTAAGGAATTGTCGGTAATTCTGGCTAAGTGGCGCACAACGCCACGCAGCGCATGAGTGCGGCAATTTCGGGATGAGCGTCCCGGACACCCATTTGGGACCACTGATGAGGGTAATACTGTGCTTGAAGCCTACCGCAAACATATCGAAGAGCGTGCAGCACTGGGTATCGTTCCCCAGCCGCTAAACGCCGAACAAACTGCAGGCCTGGTCGAGCTGCTGAAGAATCCCCCGGCTGGCGAAGAAGCCGTCCTCCTTGACCTGATCACCAACCGTATTCCACCTGGCGTGGACGAAGCGGCTTATGTAAAAGCCGGTTTCCTGTCTGCACTGGCCAAGGGTCAAGTCTCCTCCCCTCTGCTGGACAAGAAGCGCGCTGTAGAACTGCTCGGCACCATGCAGGGCGGCTACAACATCGTGACCCTGGTTGAACTGCTGGACGACGCCGAACTGGCGCCAGTGGCCGCCGAAGAACTCAAGCACACCCTGCTGATGTTCGATGCCTTCCACGACGTGGCGGAAAAAGCCAAGAACGGCAACGTTCACGCCAAGGCCGTGCTGCAATCCTGGGCTGAAGGCGAGTGGTTCAAGAAGCGCCCGGTACTGGCAGACAAGATCAGCCTGCGGGTGTTCAAGGTCACCGGCGAAACCAACACCGACGACCTGTCCCCTGCTCCAGATGCCTGGTCCCGTCCCGACATCCCGCTGCACGCCCTGGCCATGTTGAAAATGGCCCGTGACGGCATCGTTCCGGACGAGCAAGGCAAGACCGGCCCGATGAAGCAGATCGAAGCCATGCGCGGCGAAGGCTTCCCGATCGCCTATGTTGGCGACGTGGTGGGTACTGGTTCCTCGCGTAAATCCGCGACCAACTCGGTACTGTGGTTCTTCGGCGACGACATCCCCTACGTGCCGAACAAGCGCGGCGGCGGCTTCTGCTTCGGCAGCAAGATCGCTCCGATCTTCTACAACACCATGGAAGATGCCGGCGCCCTGCCAATCGAGTTCGACGTTTCCAACATGCACATGGGCGACGTGATCGACCTGTACCCGCATGCTGGCAAAGTCTGCAAGCACGGCACCGACGAAGTCCTGGCCACCTTCGAAATGAAGACTCCAGTGCTGTTGGACGAAGTACGTGCCGGCGGTCGTATCCCGCTGATCATCGGCCGCGGCCTGACCGAGAAGGCTCGCGCCGAACTGGGCCTGCCAGCGTTCGACCTGTTCAAGAAGCCTGAAGCTCCGGCTGCAAGCACCAAGGGCTTCACCCTGGCGCAGAAAATGGTCGGCAAGGCCTGCGGCCTGGCAGCAGGCAAGGGCATTCGTCCTGGCACCTATTGCGAACCGAAAATGACCACCGTGGGTTCTCAGGACACCACCGGTCCCATGACCCGTGACGAACTGAAAGACCTGGCGTGCCTGGGCTTCTCCGCTGATCTGGTGATGCAGTCGTTCTGCCACACCGCGGCCTATCCAAAGCCGATCGACGTGACCACCCACCACACTCTGCCCGACTTCATCATGACCCGTGGCGGCGTTTCCCTGCGTCCGGGCGACGGCATCATCCACTCGTGGCTGAACCGCATGCTGCTGCCAGACACCGTCGGCACCGGCGGCGACTCCCACACCCGCTTCCCGATGGGCATCTCGTTCCCGGCCGGTTCCGGCCTGGTAGCGTTTGCCGCCGCCACTGGCGTTATGCCGCTGGACATGCCGGAATCGATCCTGGTGCGCTTCAAGGGCAAAATGAAGCCTGGCATCACCCTGCGTGACCTGGTGCATGCCATTCCTTACTTCGCCATCCAGAACGGCCTGCTGACCGTCGAGAAGAAAGGCAAGAAAAACGCCTTCTCCGGCCGCATCCTGGAAATCGAAGGCCTGGAAGGCCTGACCCTGGAACAGGCGTTCGAACTGTCCGACGCCTCGGCCGAACGTTCGGCTGCCGGTTGCACCATCAAGCTGTCGAAAGAGTCGATCACCGAGTACCTGCAGTCCAACATCACCCTGCTGCGCTGGATGATCGGCGAAGGCTACGGTGACGCACGTACCCTGGAACGTCGCGCTCAAGCGATGGAAGCCTGGATCGCCAACCCTGAGCTGATGGAAGCCGATGCCGACGCCGAATACGCCGAGGTCATCGAAATCGACCTGGCCGACATCAGCGAGCCGGTACTCTGCGCGCCGAACGACCCGGACGACGCCCGCCTGCTGTCCAGCGTCGCTGGCCAGAAGATCGACGAAGTGTTCATCGGTTCCTGCATGACCAACATCGGCCACTTCCGCGCTGCCGGTAAGCTGCTGGATCAGGTCAAGGGCCAGCTGCCGACCCGCCTGTGGCTGTCGCCGCCGACCAAGATGGACGCTCACCAGCTGACCGAGGAAGGCTACTACGGCATCTACGGCAAGGCCGGCGCGCGCATGGAAATGCCGGGCTGCTCGCTGTGCATGGGTAACCAGGCACGTGTAGAACCGAACAGCACCGTGGTGTCGACTTCGACCCGTAACTTCCCCAACCGCCTGGGCGATGGCGCCAACGTCTACCTGGCTTCGGCCGAGCTGGCGTCGGTGGCTTCGATCCTCGGTCGCCTGCCGACCGTCGAGGAGTACATGGACTACGCCGGCAAGATCGACAGCATGGCAGCGGACGTGTACCGCTACCTGAGCTTCGACCAGATCGCCGAGTTCCGTGAAGCGGCCGCCAACGCCAAGATCCCGGTGGTGCAAGCCTAAGGCTCTAGCGTTGTAAAAAGGAACGCCGCGTATTCCACGATACGCGGCGTTTTTTTATGCCTGCGCTTTGTCTCAGCTTTCGCCCTGCTTGAGCGCCAGGGACAACAGCGCCGAAGCGCAGCTGATCAGCGCTGCCGCCAGAAAGGCCGCCTGATAGCCGGCCAGCTCCGCCGCAACGGGCAGCGCCGCGCCCGCCATATCGCCACTGACGCCATGGGCCAGAGCCACCAGCAGCGCCAGGCCAATGGCCCCACCCAACTGCCGCGCAGCATTCTGCAGGCCCGCCGCTAACCCGCAATCCGCTTGCGGCACCCCTGAAAGCACCGCCTGGGTGGCGCTCATCAGGGTCAGGCCGCAGCCCACTCCAGTGAACAGCGTTGGCAGCAGCAGGTCTTGCAGCATTGAAGGTTGTGCCGGCAAGCCATGCAGCCAGGCCAGGCCCAGCGCCGAGATCAGCCCGCCGAACAATGGCAAGCGCGTGCAGCCCGCCTCACGCAGGCGCCGCGAAAGCATCGCCGCAATGGCCAGGGCCAGCGCCAGGGGCAACAGCGCCAGCCCGGTATCCCAGGCATCGAGCCCGACCACCCGCTGTAACGCCTGGGACAGGAAATAGGTGGAACAGGTCAGCACCGCACCCAGGCCGCCGATCATCAACATGCCGATGGACACATTGCGCAGGCGCAGAATCTCCAGCCTGACCAGGGGCTCCGGAACCCGCCGCTGCACCAGCACGAACAGCACCGATGCCAGCAGTGCCACCCCCAGCGCAAGCTGCACCCAGAGGCTGGCCCAGCCGTCGCGGGTAGACTGCGCCAGGGCGAAGATCAAGGCCCCCAGCGCCAGGGTCACGCTCAGTGCACCGGGAACATCGAGCCTCTGGCGGCGAACATCGGCAGCCCGCGGGTTGAGAAAGGCCCCGACCACCGCCATTAGCAACAGCCCCACCGGCACATTCACCCACATCACCCAGCGCCAGCTGTAGAGGCTGGTCAACAGCCCTCCGGCGACCACACCAAAGGCCGAGCCCATGGCCGCACAGGCCGCCCACAGGCCAATGGCCCGTTCACGCCCGGCGCCCTTGGGGTGCCCGGCCATGATCACCGCTAGGGGTGAAGTGGCCAGGGCCGCCGCAGCGAAACCCTGGACCGCGCGGGCGCCCAGCAGAACCCAGGCGCTCTGGGCCATGCCCCCGGCCAGGCTGGCGAGGCTGAACAGCGCCAGCCCCCCCAACAGCAGCGCCCGGCGCCCGTAAAGGTCACCGGCGCGGGCCGCCAACAGCATGAAACCACCCAGCAGCAACAGGTAGGCGTCCACCACCCACTGCACTTGCACGGACGACAGCGCCAGCTCCTGAGCCATGGCCGGCAGGGCGATATTCACAATGGCGCCGTCCATCACCACCATAAAGGCGCAGACACAGGCAACCAGCGTCGCCACCCAGGCAGGGGTGCCGCGCCTCAACAAAGCGGGTGCAGCCGAAAGGGAAACGGATGACATGGGCATTCCTCGAAGTCATGGGCTGGCAGGCAGCCGGTAAGGGTCTGGACCGAATTCTGCGCCCTGGAAGACAATGACCTGGTAACGGCAACTCTTCGATAAATAGTGAAAAGTGCTCAAGATGACCAACTTCGACGCCGCCGTGCCCGACGACCTCAGCGAATGGTGTGCAGGACCCGATGTCATCGCGCTGCGTGGCGATGACCGCCCGGCTAACGAGTTTCGTCTCGGCACCCGGGAATACGACTGGCACCAGCACGCCCGCGGGCAGGTGTTCTGTGTGGAAACCGGCATGATCCAGGTCAGGACCGTTCATGGCGCCTGGCTGCTGCCGCCGCAACGCGCCGGCTGGATGCCACCGGGGGTGGCGCATCAGATCCGCGTCAGCGGCGCCATGACCGGCTGGAGCCTGCTGCTCTCGCCCAACGCCAGCCGGCAGTTGCAGGACAGGCCCTGCGTACTGGGAATCTCCAGTGTGTTGCGGGTGCTGGTGGAGCGCGCTGCGGGCTGGAACGACCAGGCCCGCCTGAGCCCCGAGCAGGCGCGGATCAGCGCGGTGATACTCGACGAACTGCGCAGCGCGGCGCCGCAGCCCTTGCACTTGCCGCTGCCCAGCGAACCTCGTCTGCTGAAGATCGCCCAGGCCATCCTCGATAACCGCGACAGCCAGTGGACGCTCAAGGACTGGGCAGCCTGGGGCGCGATGTCGGCCAGCACCCTGCGGCGCCTGATGCTGGCACAGACCGGCCTGAACTTCGCCCAGTGGCGCCAGCAGGCACAACTGGCGCTGGCCCTGGAGATGCTGGCGCGCGGGGTGGCGGTCAATCAGGTGGCGGATGCCCTTGGCTACGCCTCGGCGAGCAACTTCATCGCCATGTTCCGCCGGGCCTTCGGCGACTCCCCCGCCCGCTACTTCGCGGTGCGGCCCGGCGCCTGAAGGCGCCGCTGCTCACTGCCCGGCCTGGGCCTGGCCGTTCCAGCCGTGCAGGCTTTCCTGCAAGGTGTCGTCGACGCTGGTGCCGCTGAGCAGCACCTGGTACTGGCGGCTCGACTCCAGGCTGGCCAGCACTTCCTTGACCTCGTACTTGAGCCGAGCCAGGGCCAGGTGCTTGCCTTCCTCATGCACCTGGCGGAAGAACTGGTCCAGGGCCTCGATGCTGGTGCCGTCCAGGTTCGGCGACTCCTCCAGGCTGAGGATGATGCTGTGGATCGGCGCCTCGACATGCCGGATCAGGCGCAGGGCCGCGCCGAGGATGCGTTCGGCATTGGCGAAGAACAGCGCCTCCCCCGGCCGCAGGATCAGCACCCCCGGCACCTGACGGGCCTGGGGATGGCGGCTCAGGTCGACAAAGTCGTGGCCGCTGCCCAGCTGGCCGAGGATCTGCATGTCCGCCGCCGACATCTGCCGCAGCATCAGCAGGATGCTGATTCCCACCGACAGCAACAGGCCATCGAGCACCCCCAGCACCAGCACCGCAGCCACCGCGCAGAGCACCAGCAAACGGTCGCGGCGCCAGATAAAGTAGCGCCCCAACGGCTGCAAACTCAGGCCATGGCCCAGGGCGTAGATGACGATCGCCGCCAGCACCGGCTCCGGGGTCAGGGCGATATAGGGCAGCACCGTCAGCACAATCAGCAGCATCACCGCTGCGGCCGTCAGCCCCGCCAGGCGTGAGCGCGCACCGGCCTCCTCATTGGCCGAGGTGGCCGAGTAACCGGCGCCGGCGGGCATGCCATGGAACAGCCCCGACACCAGGTTGGACACCCCCAGGGCCAGCAGGTCGCGATTGGATGACACCCGATCGCCATGCTTGAGCGCCATGGAACTGATGGAGCCATAGGACTCGGCATACAGAATCATCACCAGGGCAAAGGCCAGCTCCCCCAGGCGCAGCCAGTCGGCAAACGGCAGGTCCGGCAGGCTCGGCACCTCCAACCTGAGCTCGATCACCCCGATCAGCTCGACACCATGGGCCGGCAGGTCGAACCATTGCCCGGCGCCGATGCCGATCAGCACCGCCACCAGCCCGCCGGGCAGGTAGGGAATCCGCGAACAGATTGCCAGCACCAGCAGGGCCAGCCCCGCCACCGCGGCTCCGGCCCAGTTCCACTGCGGCAGTTGTTCCAGCAACTGCGGCAGGAAGCGCACCAGGTTGCCGGTACTCAGGTGCACCCCGACCACCGTGGCGAATTGCTTGAGGATGATGGTCAGGGCCAGGCCGAAGGCGAAGCCGCGCAGTACCGGCTTGGCAATAAAGGCGGTGACCCCGCCCAGGCGAAACAGCCCCGCCAGCAGAAAGAAGGCGCCGCTCAGCAGCACCAGGGCAAAGGCCAGGCTCAAGCGCAACTGCGCATCGCCAGTGGCCAGGGACAAGGTCGCCGCCGCCAGCACCGCCGCCGATGACGAGGTGGCGGAAACGATGGCGAAGCGGCTGCTGCCCAGCAGGCCGTAACACAGCAGGCCGGCGAACAGGGCAATCACCCCGGCCTGGGGCGGCAAGGCAGCGATGCTGGAATAGGCCACCGCCTCCGGCAGCAGCAGGCCGGCGATGGACAGCCCGGCCAGCAGGTCTCGCGTGCGCCGCGGCTTGGCGGCTTGGGGGGTGGCCGCAAGCGGGCCTCGATCAGTTGACAATCTGCCCCACCCACCCTGGCAAGTAACGTGCGTCCTGGCTGCGCGCCAGCTTCATCGCCCGGGCCTGGACCTTGGCCCCCAGTTTGCCGAGGGCCTGGATCTCGATGCGTCGGCGGAAGAAATCGGCCCAGAGAAATTCGCTGAACGGCGTGGCGTCCTTGGCAAAACCGCCGGCACGGCGCAGCAGGCCCGCCAGGCTGCGGTAGGGGTCGTCCTGCAGGTCGCCGATGCGCCCGGGAATCCGCTCGAACGAGCGCCGAACGCCCTGGGCGTCATACGGGTGGGCCCACTGATAGAAGCCCATCACCTCCCAGAAACTCTCGGGCTCGACAAAGGACAGGTCCTTGAGCACCAGCAGCGGCACCTCCTTGACCCCCTCCTCCAGCAACGCCAGGCCAAAGTGGTGGTGATCGACTATGTAGTAGCGCTGCTGGGGGCCCAGCACGCAGGGAAACCAGTGATCATCCAGGGCCGCGGCCCGCGCCTTGCGCTTGAGCTGCCGCCACTCCTGGCGCTTGGCCTTGACTTCGGCCAGGCCGACGGTGAGTTGGGTCGGGTGCAGACTGTCCAGCCGGGCATGCAGCAACTGCGGGTGGGCGCGGGCCATGAAATGACTCCAGGCGAAAGCAAAATCATCAGCTTAGACGTTAATTCCGCAGGCCGGCCGACCCAGGTCAAGGGCTTGAACAACCGCCAGGCCAAACCCGTCGCGCCCACGCGCCAGGGCCCAGAAGCACAACGCCGCCGGAGCTGTGAAGCACCGGCGGCGTTGTTTGCATCATGGTCTGGCAGGCGCCGACAAGCGCGCCGCAGCACTCAAGAAGCCAGGGAGTACACCACGGCGGTAATCGCCACCAGGCCCACCAGGGTCACGAACACGTTGGACGCCTGGCCGCGATAGCGGGCCATGGCCGGCACCTTGCGGATGGCGTACATCGGCATCAGGAACAGGATGGCCGCGATCACCGGGCCGCCCATGCTTTCGATCATCGTCAGGATGCTCGGGTTGAGGGTTGCCACGGCCCAGCAGATCACCAGCATGAACGCCGCGGTGATACGGTCCAGGGCCTTGGCCCCAGGGCGGCGGCCGCTCTTGATGATCAGGCCCTTGAGGCCTTCGCTGGCACCGATGTAGTGGCCCAGGAAGGACTTGGCGATGGCCACGAAGGCAATCAGCGGCGCGGCGAAGGCAATGGTCGGATTCTGGAAGTGGTTGGCCAGGTAGGACAGGATCGACAGGTTCTGCGCCTTGGCTTCCGCCAACTGTGCTGGCGACAGGGTCAGCACGCAGCTGAAGACGAAGAACAGCACCATACCCACCATCAGCAGGTGGGCGCGGGACAGGATCTGCGAGCTGCGCTGCTCGGCATGCACGCCATAGCGACGCTTCTGATCAACGGCAAAGGCCGAGATGATCGGCGAGTGGTTGAAGGAGAACACCATCACCGGAATCGCCAGCCACAGGGTATGCAGGAAGGCCGAAGGCGCCGGCACATCGCTGACGGTGGCGAGGATGCCGCCATTCCAGTGCGGAATCAGGAACACGGCGAGAAACGCCAGGGCAACGATGAACGGATAGACCATCAGGCTCATGGCCTTGACGATCACCTGCTCGCCGCAACGCACCACCACCAACAGGCCGAAGATCAGCACCAGGGCCAGGATCGCCCGCGGTGGCGGCGCGATGTGCAACTGGTTGGTCATGAAGCTGCTGACGGTGTTGGTCAGGGCCACGCTGTAGATCAGCAAGATGGGGAAGATGGCGAAGAAGTAGAGCAAGGTGATCAGGGCACCGGCCTTGATCCCGAAATGTTCCTCCACCACCTCAGTGATGTCCGCGCCGTCACGACCGGAGAGCACGAAGCGGGTCAGGCCGCGGTGGGCGAAGAAGGTCATGGGGAATGCCAGCAACGCCAGGATCAGCAGCGGCCAGAAGCCGCCGAGGCCCGCATTGATGGGCAGAAACAGGGTACCGGCACCAATGGCGGTGCCAAACAGGCCCAGCATCCAGGTGGTGTCTTGGCGATTCCAGCTGCTCAGGGCCGCTGGGGCCGCCGTTTCAAAGCGTTGATCAACGCTGTTGGCCTGATCATTCATCCGGTGGGATCTCCACATTCCGGTCGTTTGCCATTGGCTTGGGGCGCGCCGGAATACCCGGCAGACCAAACCCCGCACCAACAGAGGGGGCGCGATTGTCCGGGATTCCACGGGCGCTGCATAGACTCAGCTGAGGAACGGTTTGTGCGCCGCAGCGATTTTTTTCATCGATAGCGAAGCGTCTGGCCCGGGCTTCTCCCGGCCCCTGGGGATTTTCGCCGGAGCCTGCCGACGATCTTCACGGCGAATGGACAGCGATTGCCCTTGCGTTGACAGTGCCGATCGCCAGGCGGCATGATCGGACCCCATGAATATCTACGCGCTGAACCCAGCCTCCCGCTATACCACGACTGCCTCTGGCGGGTCGTGTGGTGGCTGTGCAGGGTAAGGCAAGCACAGTAAAACCAAGGCCCCGCCAGCAATGGACGGGGCCTTTTGTTTCTCCGTCCAGCTGGCATTACAAGGAGAGACAAGATGCCTTCACTCAACGCCAAGCGTGCCCTGCTGGTGATCGACATGCAGGTCGGGCTGTTCAACGGACCGGACAAGCCCTACAAGCGCGAGCAAGTGCTGGAAAACATCAATCAGCTGATTCGCCGCGCACGCCAGGCCGGGGCGCCGATCTTCGCCATGCGCCACACCGGCCCCGCCGAATCGCCGATCGCCGCCGGCAGCCCGCTCTGGCAATTGCTGCCGACCCTGGAGCTGGATGAACAACAGGACTGCGTGCTGGACAAGACCCGCCCCAGCTGTTTTGTCGGCACCGCACTGGCTGAACGCTTGCGCGACGCCCAGGTCACTGAGCTGGTGATTGTCGGCATGAAGACCCAGTACTGCATCGATGCCACCTGCCGCGCCGCCGGCGACCTGGGCTTTGCCGCGGTACTGGTGGAAGACGCCCACACCTGCATGGATACGCCGATTTTGGGGGCGAAGAAGATCATCGCCCACCATAACGCCACCCTGAACGGCCCCTTCGTGCGCCTGGCCAAGACCCCGGACCTGAGCTTCTAGACGCGGCACCGCCTGCACTGCCCCGGGTGCGCCGGCAACGGCGTGACGCCCCGGGAACGGTGTCGGCAAGCATTGCCAAAACGCCTGGCAAACCGCACCCTTGAGCCTTCGCCCAATCTGCACGGAGTGTTCGATGAGCGCCACGAGCCTGACTGGCTGCATCCTCTACAGCCTGGCCCCCCAGCGCCTGGGGCAATTCTATGCCGAGCTGCTGGGCTGGCCGATCAGCGACCAGCAACCGGACTACCTGCAACTGGCTCACCAGGGCTACGAGCTGACCCTGGTGCAGGTGCCCGCGGCGATTGCCGCGCGCATCGTGCTGCAGGACCCGCCCCTGCCCCGCAGCGATTCGCCATGCAAGCCGCTGTTCCAGGTGGCCGACCTGGAGCAGGCCAGGCAGCGCGCGGCCAGCGCCGGCGGCCGGTTGTACGGCGCCGAACGGGAATGGTCGTTCAAGGGCGCGCGGGTCTGCGACGGCGTCGACCCGGAAGGCAATGTGTTTCAACTGCGCCAGCCCCTGGCCTGAACCCTTTCGAGGAAGCCCCCATGCACGCCACCGTCCTGGTGCTGGTCGAGAACGTCAATGCCTACCTGCCCCTGCTGGAACAGCAGGGTTTCCAGCTGATCCTGGCCCCCACTCCCGCGGCTCGGGCCGAGGCGATCAAGACCCACGCGCAGCAGATCGACGCCGTATTGACCCGCGGCCCCCTGGGCCTGACGGCGGCGGAAATCACTGCCCTGCCCGGTTTGCAGATCATCTGCGTGATCGGCGCCGGCTATGAGCAGGTCGACCTGCAAGCGGCCAGCAACCGTGGCATCGCCGTGACTAATGGCGCCGGGGTCAACGCCTCGTCCGTGGCCGATCATGCCCTGGCCCTGCTGTTGTCCCTGGTGCGGGGCATTCCCCAGGCCGATGCGGCGGTGCGCCTGGGGCAATGGCCGAAGGTCACGCGCCCATCCGTGGCCGGCCTGCGCCTGGGCATCCTCGGCCTGGGCGCCGTGGGCCAGGCCATCGCCCGGCGCTGCGCCCTGGGCTTCGAGATGCAGGTCAGCTACCACAGCCGTCAGCCCCGGCCGGATCAGCCCTATCGCTTTTGCCCGACCCTCAAGGAACTGGCCGAGGATTCGGACGTGCTGCTGATCGCCACGCCCGGCGGCGCCGAAACCCGTCACCTGGTAGACCGGGACGTGCTGGAGGCGCTGGGCGCCAAGGGTTTCCTGGTGAATGTCGCCCGGGCCAGTGTGGTGGATACCGATGCCCTGTTGCAGGCCCTGCAACAGCGGCAGATCGCCGGAGCGGCGCTGGATGTCTTCGATGACGAACCCCAGGTGCCGGACGCCTTCAAGCAGCTGGACAACGTGGTGCTGACACCCCATGTCGCCGGCCTGTCGCCCCAGGCCAGCCGGGACACCGTGGCCATGGTCGGGCGCAATCTGCAGGCCCACTTCAGTGGCCAGCCGTTGCTGACCCCACTGGTCCTGCCGCCGCCAAGCTGATCCGCGTCCCTACAACGCCTATGCTCGTAACACCGCAGCGGCTGGCGTAGGAGCGGGCCGGGCGGCGTTCCGCTTGCCCGCGAAGGCGTCGTCCGCCGTTGCGCAAGGCTCAAGGGCCTCTTCGCCGGCAAGCCGGCTCCTACAGGTTTGCGGCGATTGCAGGGTTTGCAGGGGGATTCAAACGCCTGTATCAAAAGCAATGATTGCCCAGCAACACCCGCACCTATAAAGGCCTTCGGCGATTGTGAGGGCCCCCTAGGCACATTAGATTAGCCAATAATCTCTGGCCTCCAGAATAAGCAGAAGGGATAAGCATGGCGCTTACAGACCAATCCACCCGCACTCGCTCCGGCGAGGAACTCGATGCCAACCTGATCGATCCGTACCTCAAGGCGCATATCCCCGGCCTCACCGGCACGCCGCAGATCAGCCAGTTCCCGGGCGGAGCCTCGAACCTCACCTACTTGCTGGAATACCCCGGACAGGAATTCGTCCTGCGCCGCCCGCCCTTTGGCCACAAGGCCAAGTCGGCCCACGACATGGGCCGCGAATACCGCATCCTCAACCAGCTCAAGGACGGTTTCCCCTATTGCCCCAAGGCCTATGTGCACTGCACCGACGAGTCGGTGATCGGCGCCGAGTTCTATGTCATGGAGCGGGTCAAGGGCATCATCCTGCGCTCCGACCTGCCGCCGGAACTGGGGCTGGACGCCAGCAATACCCAAGCCCTGTGCAAGAGCTTCATCGACCGTTTCGTCGAGCTGCATCGGGTCGACTACAACGCCTGCGGCCTGGGCGACCTGGGCAAGCCAGAAGGTTATGTGCAACGCCAGATCAAGGGCTGGAGCGAGCGCTACGAAAAGGCCCTGACCCCCGATGCCCCGCAGTGGCAGGCGGTCAAGGCCTGGCTCAACGACAAGATGCCCGCCGACCACCCGACCTCGAGCATCGTGCATAACGACTACCGCTTCGACAACGTGATCCTCGATGCACAGAACCCGATGCAGATCATCGGTGTGCTGGACTGGGAACTGACCACCTTGGGCGATCCGCTGATGGACCTGGGCAACACCCTGGCCTACTGGATCGAAGCCGGCGACCCGGCCCCGGTGCAACTGATGCGCCGCCAGCCGAGCAATGCCCCCGGCATGCTGACCCGCCAGGAATTCGTCGACTACTACGCCGAGCGCGCCGGCATCCAGATCGGCAACTTCGATTACTACTACACCTACGGCCTGTTCCGCCTGGCCGGCATCGTGCAGCAGATCTACTACCGCTACTACCACGGCCAGACCCAGGACAAACGCTTTGCGCAGTTCATTCACATGAACAAGCTGCTGGAGCAGATGAGCCTGCAGGTGATCGGCAAATCCAGCCTCTGACCGCGCCCCGGCGCCCGACAGCCAAAACAAGGAAAAACCATGTCCAAGACTCAGTTGTTCGACCTCGATGGCAAGATCGCATTCGTCTCCGGTGCCAGCCGCGGTATCGGCGAGGCGATTGCCAAGCTGCTGGCCCAGCAAGGCGCCCACGTGATCGTTTCGAGCCGCAAGCTCGAAGGCTGCCAGCACGTGGCCGATGCCATCATCGCCGCCGGCGGCAAGGCCACGGCGATTGCCTGCCATATTGGTGAAATGGAGCAGATCAGCCAGGTTTTCGCCGGTATCCGCGAACAGTTCGGGCGCCTGGATATCCTGGTCAACAACGCCGCCACCAACCCGCAGTTCTGCAATGTGCTGGACACCGACCTCGGGGCCTTCCAGAAAACCGTGGACGTGAATATCCGCGGCTATTTCTTTATGTCGGTGGAAGCCGGCAAGCTGATGCGCGACAACGGCGGCGGCAGCATCATCAACGTGGCTTCGATCAATGGCGTGTCGCCGGGAATCTTCCAGGGCATCTACTCGGTGACCAAGGCCGCGGTGATCAACATGACCAAGGTCTTCGCCAAAGAATGCGCACCGTTCGGCATCCGCTGCAACGCCCTGCTGCCGGGCCTGACCGACACCAAGTTCGCCTCGGCCCTGGTGAAGAACGACGCCATTCTCAAGACCGCCCTGGCACAGATCCCCCTCAAGCGCGTGGCCGACCCGAGCGAAATGGCCGGCGCGGTGCTCTACCTGGCCAGCGATGCCTCCAGTTACACCACTGGCGTTTCGCTGAATGTGGACGGCGGCTTCCTCTCCTGAGCCCCCCCGCCCCCACCAAAAGGCAGCCCGCGGGCTGCCTTTTTTATGGTTCTTCACGGAATCCCGGGAAACTCAGAAACAAAAACGCCGATTTGATAGATGATGTTCGTGCGAGCAAACAGATCTAAAAAACCGGCGTTCTTATGCGTGATATTAATACTTTCCTTCCTTTTTGGGAGGGCTTTTCTGTCGTCACAATGAAGTCTGATGGCGATGCTCTCCAGATCGATCTGATTCCCCACCCCACCCGACTCCCTGCCTGTAGCGGCTGCCAAAAACCCTGCTCAACCACGCATGAGTATTGCCAGCGCGCTGTGCGTGACCTGCCGATTCTCGGTCGTGCGGTATGCCTCAACGTGTTGCTCAGGCGGGTCGGCTGCCGTGATTGTGGCAAACGCATGGAGGCCGTCAGTTGGCTGGATCGCTATGCGCGCATGACGCGGCGCCTCGCAGAGGCGGTCATTCAAGCTTGCGAGCGCCTCCCT